>JBBRCU010000011.1:0-82345 GCA_038204565.1 Candidatus Limnocylindrales bacterium | reverse complement strand
TCGAGACCCGGACGCTCACGAAGCGATACCGGCGGGGGCGGACGCCCGCGCTTGAGAACGTCACCCTGGCGGTGCCGCGGGGCGCGTTCGTCGCTCTCGTCGGCCCAAACGGGGCCGGCAAGTCCACCCTGATCCGCACGTTCCTGGGCTTCGAGCGCCCGACAGGCGGCAGTGCCCGCGTGCTCGGGATCGACGTGCGTCTCGACACGCCGCGGGCGCTGGGGCAGCTCGGCTACGTTGGCCAGGCGCCGGGGATCTACCGCGTGCTCACCGCCCGCGACCACGTCGCGCTCGCCGCGGAGCTGCGGCCCGGCTTTGACGCCGATGGCGCGCTGAGTCGACTGGCAGAGGCCGGTCTCCCGCACGATCGGCCGGCCGGCCAGCTCTCCGGCGGGCAACAGGCCCAGCTGGCCCTGACCCTCGCCCTCGGCACGCGGGCGCCGGTGTTGCTCCTCGACGAGCCGCTCGCGAGCCTGGACCCGCTGGCCCGCCGAGAGTTCCTGGGCACGGTCGCCGATGCCGTCGCGGGGGGAACCACCGTGCTCCTCTCGTCGCACATCGTCGGCGAGCTGGACGAGGTCTGCGACCGGCTGATCGTCCTCGCGCCGGCGCGCGTCCAGCTCGATGCCGGGATGGCGTGGGCGCGGGCACACCATCGGCTGGTGCCCCTCGCGGACGCGCCGGGCATGGACGTGGTGGGCAGCTTCGCCAACCGGCGCGGCGTCCACACCGCGCTCGTGCGCACCGATGACCCCGTCGCCGACCCTCCGCGATTGGACGACATCGTGCTCGGGTACCTGGCCGCCGGCCGGCGGCCCGAGGCCGCGGCATGAGCGCGCGCTTCCGCGCCGGCCTCCGGCTCCAGCGGTTTGAGATCCTGGCCAGCATCGCGGCGGGCCTCGTGCTGGCCGGGTCGGCGCTCCTCGTCTGGTTCAGGCTGACCGGACTGCACGTCGAGGGCGGATGCTTTCCGTACGTGGCGGGGCCCGGGCCCGTTGCGCCGTGCTCGCTCGGCGCGGGCCGGGATGCCGCCCTGGCAGCGTTCAACGCACTCAACGACTCGGACGCTAAATCGGTCATGCTGGCGATGGCGGTCCTGCCCCTGCTGATCGGCATGGTGCTGGGCGTGGGCGTGGTCGCGCCGGAGATCGAGGCTGGCACCGCGCCGTCAGCCTGGGTCCTGGCCCGGTCGCGCGCGCGATGGCTGCGTGGCCGGATGCTCCCGTCGCTGGTCGCCGCCACGGCGGTCCTCGCCCTGCTCGCGGCCGCGTCGGAGGTCCTGTGGCTCGCACGGGAGCCGTACCTGCCGAACCCGTGGCTCAACTTCGACGATGCCAGCCTCCACGGGCCCATCCTGGTGGCGAAGGGCCTCGCGGCCTACGGCGTGGCCCTGGTGGTCGGGGCGCTGCTCGGTCGCACCCTGCCGGCCGTCATCCTCGCCACGTTCGTGATCTGGATCGGGCTGGCCGGGACGGGCACCGTGGCACGGAGCCTCTGGATACAGGCCGAGGCGCCCAATCACGTCGTCGTCGCTGACCCCAACGGGGACGTGCTGGCGTTCCCGGGCGGCGACATCAGGGGCGGCGGCTGGCTCACCCCCGAGGGTCGTCAGATCTCGGACGATGAGGCATTCGGGATGGTCCCGCCAGGGGAGCCGCCGGATCCCGATGCCTGGTTGGCCAGCCACCTGGTGCGCTTCTATTTCGGTGTTCCGGGCGACCTGTTCCCGGCCTGGGACGCCGCGGAGACCGCCGGGTACGCGGTGGTCGGCCTACTCGGCGTCGGGGCGGCATTCCTGGTCGTGCGCCGGCGGCGCCCCTACGCCTGACGGCTTGGGTTCTTCGTGACCGCCACGGAGCACTACAACCGGCAGGGGCCGCACCGCGCTCTCGGCCTTGCTCCGCCGCTCGCGCCTGCCGGGGAGCCGATCTCGGTCGACCCACACAAGGTCCGACGGCGAGACCTGCTCGGTGGGCTCGTCCGCTCTCAGCCGCCAGCCGGCTTCATGGCTATGGCGATCGCGAGCAGCTGGTCGAGCGTCATATCCGCCTCGTTGCCGACAAGCGCTACGCCGTCCGGGCCGACCATCCACTGCAGCAGCAGCTCGCCCGATGCCGGCTCACGCAGGAGCACGCCCGGGCTGCCGCCGATCTGGACGACCCGGCGCTCCGGTCCTCCCCCGATCTGGGTCGCCGCTCCGAACGCCTGGTAGAGGTCGAGCTGGCCCGGACCGGCATTGCTTCGGGCAACCGGCGAAGCGGCCGGGGCGTAGACGCGAACCCAGAGCGGAGGTTCGGCGGCCGGCTCGTCGTTGGACCAGTGGAGCTGCCATCCCGAGGGCAGGGCCTGCGGCTCGACGAGGCCAGAAGGGGGCCGGACCCAGAGGGTCCCGCCCGAACGGTCGTGGACGGTAGAGCCGGCGAACGGAGCCGGCAGCAGGAGGTGGAAGGTGTACCCGTGGCCGGCTGTGCCGCAGGCCGAGTTCGGCGGAACCGTCGCCTGGTCGGGGTGCGAGACGAGCACCACCGCGACCTCGAGGTCGGGGCCGTCGGGGGCCACCCACGGCGCGTAGTCGGTCGAGCAGAAGTCCTCCGGCGTGTACGCGCCGCCGCCGATGAATGCGAGCGTCAGGGTGCGCCCGTCGACACTGATCGTCGCGTCGTCGACGCGGGTGCGTTGGCCGGCCGGTGGCTCGGCTGGGTAGTCGGGGCCGAAGGTCCGCTCGTACGGCTGCGGCGACGGCCCCGGCGACGCCGCACCAGGTGCCGTCGAGCATGCCGCGGCGACCACCGCCAGCATCACCACGACAATCCCGCGCGACAACTCCGTCACCTCGATCCAACGGCCTCCCGCAGACCGCACCAGCAAGGTGATGGGACGCGGACTTTAAGGCGCAAGTTCCATTAGCACAGCCGGTTGGATCTAGGGCCGGGCCGAAACCTGCCGCCCAATCGGCCAACGAGGCACTGCGCCGACCGGTCGCCGCTGGCCCGGATGGCGTCGACGACCCCTGCGGGCGACTCCGGGTCGAGCCGACCTGATCCCGTCGCGCGAAGCGGCGCATCGACAACCAAGCTGCGCCAACGCCAACCGCCAGCAGCCAAGGGGCGACATTCCACGGTCGAGACGGCAGCGTGGCCCTGGTCGGTGTCGTGTCGAACGACAGGCGGGTTTGTGTCACGACCCGGCCCGAATCGGCTAGAGCGTAGATGTACAGGTCCGCGCCGGCGTGGGTATCCTCGGGAACCAGCTTGTCGAACGTCGTGAACGCCAGTCGCGAGCCGTCATCCGCGATCCAGCGAGCCACCAGTTGGTCGGACGTCGTTCCCCGCGACGCGAGATGGGGCACGTGGTTCACGATGAGATAGAGGTCGACCGATCCGGGGTCGTTCTCGGCCGTCAGCTGAGCGGCGCTGAGAACGCCAATCGAGCGGGCATCCGGCGACACGACCTGGGTCAGGGCACGGATCCCGAGATGGCCGTCCTCCTGGCAGAGGTCGACGAATCGCGACTGCGTCGGATGGAGGAGAACGCCCGAACGCTCTTCGAGCGAGGCGACTTCCGCGAAGGGATCGCGCTCGAGGAGACACGCGACATCCTGTGGTCGATCTCGTCTCCGGAGTTCTACGAGTTGCTGGTCCTGAGGCGAGGATGGTCGGCGGATCGGTTCGCGGCGTTCCAAGCCGACCAGATGATCGCTGCGCTCCTGCCGCCGGACACGACCCACTCGGACTGAAGGTCGGCTGAACGCCCGAAACTGATGATCGGGAGGTCGTCTCGAAACCGCCGACACAACCATCCCAGCACGATTGCGAGTCACGTCCGCGCCGGCTCGCCAGGGCAGCGGTCAAGCCAAACAAAACCGGGCGTCAACAGCGCCTCCCAGTGGGCGACGCGGCGGTCGAGCCGGACAACCGGCGCCCACCTCGCGCCGTCCTGCGTTGATCGGAGTCCGGGGGTTCGCTAGACTTCGATCCGTCCCGAGCGGGAGTAACTCAGTTGGCAGAGTGTCAGCTTCCCAAGCTGAATGTCGCGGGTTCGAACCCCGTCTCCCGCTCCACTTCCCTCCCGTGAGCGGCCGCGGTGGAGGTTATGGCGTCGATCAGGGCAGCAGCGACCGCAACGCGAAGATGACGTTGGCCGGCCGCTCGGCGAGCCGGCGCAGGTACCACGGGTACCAGTAGTTGCCGTAGGCGATCAGGCCGCGGGTCGTGACGGCCTCCTTGGCGAGCCGACGCTGCTCGCCCGAGCGGATGCCGTACAGCATCGTGACCTCGATCCGCTCCTTCGCGACCCCCAGGGCAGCGCCGATCGCGAGCTCCTGGGCGATCAGGTTCGTGTCGTGGGTGGCGAGGACGACTCGGGCGGCTCGCCCGGCTGCCTGCGCTTCGATGAGCATCGTCGAGACGGCAGCAAACGCCGCATCGACCGAGCGCGCGCCACGCCAGGCGATCGTCTCGGGCTCGTCGTAGGCGCCCTTCACCAACCGGATCGACGGCGTGACGGCGATCAGCCGGCGGATGTCGTCAGGAGTCCGCTTCAGATACGCCTGGACGCACAGCCCGACGTTGCGATGCTCGCGGGCAGCCCGCTCGTAGCAGTCGACGGTGGCATCCGTGTAGGCGCTCCCCTCCATGTCGACCCAGACCCAGGTGCCGGTCGCGGCGGCATGACGACAGAGGGCGGCGACATGGGCAAACGCGACCTCGGGATCGAGGTCCAGCCCGAGCTGCGTCAGCTTGACCGAGATCTCCCCGTCGAGTCCGCTCTTGGCGATCTCGTCGAGGACGTTGTCGTAATGGGCGGCGACCAGGTCGGCGTCGGCGAGCGCGGTCAGGTTCTCCCCGAGCAGGGTGAACGTCGAGCCGATCCCGTCGCGGCGGTACGCCTCGGCCGCGACGAGCGCGTCGGCCAACTCCTCGCCGGGCATGAACCGACGGACGGCGCGCTTCGTGAAGCGCATCCGCGAGAGATGCTCGCGGAGCCAGCGGTTGCGGGCGGCCCACAGGAGCACCTTGCGCATCATGTCCACATTGTGCCCGGCTCGCGAGGGTCGGTTCGGGCGGCCGCGCCGGATCGCGCCGGCGCGGGACCCGCGGCCATCGCCCGGCGTCGATCCGGGGCCGTTCGGTCCCGGCCTGCTACCGTGGAGCCGTGGTTCGCAGGCATCGCCGGTTCGAGTTGGTCAAGGTCACGTTCGATGCGCAGCCGATCGGCAGCTGCACGATCGACGCGTGGGAGGACGATGACGGCCGTGAGCAATGGACGGCGCGCGTCCTGATGAAGACCGGCCACGGCTCGACCGAGGGGATCCTTCACGGCTCGACCCGGTCCGGCGAGCTCCTTGCCGGGCAGGCCCGGTTTGCCGCGGATCAGCAGGGGCCGCGCGGCGGGCGGACCGTTCTCGTCGAGCTCCACGGCCAGGGCCCGCTCGAGCCGGCCGAGCCGATCGCGGTCCCGGAGCCGGAGCCCTCGCCAGACGCGGCGGTGGAGCCGCAGCCGACCCTCCAACCAGAACCGCCGGCTCCCTGACGCCCGGCCGGCGTTGGATCAGGCGCTGAGCGAGATGACCCCGGACGCTGGATCGACGACGATCGGGATCGCCGCCAGTGGCTGGTTCGTCGGACCGTCGCCGACGACCGCGGCGTCCCGCGCCGGATCGAACGCGGCGCCGTGGCAGGGACAGAAGAGCAGCCGCTCCGCCCGATCCCACTGGACCGTGCACCCGGCGTGGGTGCAGACGGCATCGAACGCGACGAACGACCCGTTCTGAAGCTGGACGATGACGCCGGGGTCGCCGGCCGGGAACGGCGCGGGCGCCGTGAACGGGATCGTGAACGCCCGCGCCCCGGTCTTCGCCAGATCCGCGATATGGGCCACGGCGAGGCCCGCCGCGGCGCCCGACGGCGCCGCGGCTGACGGCGACGCTGACGGGGTCCCGCCGGCCCCTGGATCGGTAGAGGCTCCGGCCCCGTCCGACGACCCCCCGGTCCCGGCCCCGGCCCGCCGGAACGGCACGGCCAGGGATGCGACGACGAGGGCGAGCCCGCCGAGCACGCCCGCCTGAAGCACGGTTCGACGATCGCGCAGGGGCGGCCCGGCCGGATCCGTCACGGATGCTGGCCGGCGGGTGCGCCGCCTGCTGCCTGCCGCGGAACGAACCTCGGCCGCGCCCGCGCCGCCCAGGCCACCCAGGTTGCTCGCCCAGTCAAGCAATCGGCGCGGGACGAGCAGGCCGCCGTGCCCGGCGATCGCGAGGGACAGCCAGCCCACGGCATACGGCAGGTCCGCCCCGAAGTAGTACGGCCGGGTCGCCCACGACGCGGTGAGGAAGAACAGGAGCGAAAGGACCGCCCCGGCGGCGGCGGCGGCCCGGAACGCGAGACCGGTCAGCGCTCCGAGTCCGATCGTGATCTCGAGGAGCGCAATGCCGAGCCCGATCGGAACCGCCAGCGGCTCGCCGATCCGGACCAGCGGGGCGATCGGCGACACCCGGGCGAACGCAACCATCTGCGACATGATCGACGCCGGGCTCGCCGGATCGAAGAAGTGCGGGTCGAGCAGCTTGTCGAGCCCGGCGTAGAGAAACGTCGCGCCGAAGAAGAACCGGACCGGGAGCAGGGCCGTCACGACCGGGCGACCCGGATCCGACGGGGGTCGGCCGTCGACGGACGCGCGGTCGCGCCTGCTCATCCGGTTTCTCTCATGCGGCGCTCACGGATCGGGTCCGCTCCCTGGCTCGGCTGGGTCCGGCTCGCCCACGGCGGACCGACGGACCCATTCTGCGCCGGTTCGGGCCGGAACCCGTTCGCGCGCGTCTCGGTCAGCCGGCAGCCTCGTCAGGAAGCAGCGGGCGGACCATCAGCGTGTACGACGCACCACCGGACGTGAAGGCGGTCTCGACGGTCGCCTTCGCCAGAATCGGGCCGAGCGTCGCCGCGTCCGGACCGAGCACGGCGCCCTGGCGCAGCCCGGCGATCCCACGATCCGGGACGGCCGGCGTCCCGAACGCGTCGAGCGGCGTCGCCAGCGGCCACGCCACCGGCTTCTGGGCGGTGGCCGGGTCCGTCGTCGGCGCTCCCGGGATCACGAAGACCCGGTATCCGGACGGCGGGTACGGCGTCGGCTGGCCATTGGCATCGCCCCAGGCGACGGTCGAATCGGTCAGGCGGTTGAGCAGATCGAACGCGGCCGCCCTGGCCGGATCTGGGCTGCCGCCGAGACCGGGTCCACCGGGGCCGCCGACGCCGGGGCCGCCACCAACCAGCCGGGTATCGGTCGTCGTGCCATCGATCGTGACGGAGAACGTGTCCGTGCCCGAATCACCGGGGATTCCGGGGCCGCCGGTCGCTGGCTTGTCGAGGCCGGCCGCACGGATCGCGGCAATGATCGCGGTAGCGCCCGCGGGACCGGTATCACGGACCTGGACGACCGGCAGGAGGGGGCCCGGCGCGATCGCATCGACAGGGCCTGGGGTCAGGATCCGACCGTCACTCAGGACCTCGACGATCGGGAGCGCGTTCAGCGTCGCCGCCGGGTTGATGAAGCCGCCTTCGGTCGTGACCTTCAGGAGAACGGTCGCCGCCGCCGCTGAGGGCGAGGGCATGATCGACGGGGGCGTGGACGGAGCGACCGAACCGGCCGGGGCGGATGCCGGCGGAGCAGGAGCGTTCGCGCTGCTGCCGCAGGCGGCGACGATGACGGCGAATGCGGCCATGGCCGCGAGGCGCGAAGGGCGAGCGGACATCCGGACTCCACACGATGCACGGGATGGGGCGGCAGCGCCGCGTTTTCGGCGGCCAGACGCGGTGACCGGTCCGCCGGTTCCCGCCGGCTCCGTGCCCTCTCTTGCGTACCATCCCTCGGTGCCCTCTGCAGCCTCTCATCCTTTCTCCCCGGGATCGCCGCGCGGCCTCCTCGCCAGCCGTGAGTTCCGGGCGCTGATCGGGGCCCGCGCGACCAACAACCTCGCGATCAGCGCGCTCGCGACGGTCGTCGCGTTCCAGGTCTACGACCTCACCCGCGACCCGCTGGCGCTCGGCTGGCTCGGGCTCGTCGAGGCGATCCCGGCTCTGTCGCTGGTCCTGTTCGGCGGTCACGTGGCGGATCGGCGCGATCGGCGGACGATCGTCGTCACCACGAGTGTCCTCGTCACGGCCTGTGCGATCACGCTCGCCGCACTGTCCGCCGCCGGCGTCCTGGGCCTGATCGGAATCCTCGTCGTCATCTTCGTGACGGGCATCGGCAGCGGCTTCGAGCGTCCCGCGCAGACGGCGCTCGAGGCCCAGGTGGTGCCCCGGGCGGAAGCGGCTCGTGGGATCTCGATCCTGAGCAGCACCAGCGAGGCGGGCATGATCCTCGGTGCCCCGATCGGCGGCATCGCGATCGCTGTCGTCGGGATCACCTGGACCTACGCGGGAATCGCGCTGCTCCTGGCGATCTCGACGGGCTGTCTGGCCCTGATCACCCGCCGCGGCGCGCCGGTCCAGACTGCCGATGAGCCGGTCATCCGGAGCCTTCTCGGCGGCGTCCGCCATGTGGCGCGGACGCCGGCCCTCGTCGGCTCGATGGCGCTCGATCTGTTCGCAGTCTTCTTCGGCGGGGCGATCGCCCTGCTGCCGATCTTCGCGACCGACATCCTGGGTGTTGGGGCGATCGGGCTCGGGCTGCTCCGCACGGCGCCGTCCCTCGGCGCCCTTGCGGTCATGCTGGTCGCGACGCGCCGACCGCCGAGCCGCCACGCCGGGCGGACCCTCCTGTTGTGCGTCGGCGGGTTCGGGGTGAGCATGATCGTCTTCGGAGCCTCGACGATCTTCGCTGTGTCCCTGCTCGCCCTCTTCGTGGCCGGAGTCACCGATGGGGTGAGCGTGATCATCCGGAGCACGATCCTGCGGGTTCTCTCGCCCGAGCACATCCGCGGCCGCGTTGCCTCGGTGAACTGGGTCTTCGTCGGCGCCTCGAACGAGCTCGGCGCGTTCGAGAGTGGGATCGCCGCGCGGCTGTTCGGGGCGGTCCCAAGCGTCGTCGGCGGCGGGATCCTGACGATCGCGGTCGTCGCGGCCACGGCCTGGCTCGTGCCGTCCCTGCGATCGCTCGATCTCGACCAGGCCGGGCCCGACGGACCGAGCGGACCCCCGGACGGAGCGCCGCTCGACATGCGGCGCCTGGCCTGAGCACAGGTTGAATCGATGCGGCCCCGATCGTCGATCGGGGCCGCATCACTGTTCTGCGTGATTGGGCGACAGGCGCCCTCTGGTCAGTGGCCCCTGCGCCCGACCGATACGGCGCTGCCGAGATCGGCGACGAGGCTGTCCCGTGGCGTGAGCGACGCGTCGCGCGCCTCGACCGGAGCGAGCCGGTACTGGTGCTCGATCGTGGCCATGATCGAGGTCGTGTCGTAGACGGTGTGGTCGACCCCGGAGGCGGTGAAGTTTCGAGCGATCAGGAGGGCCGGGATCCGGGTGCCCGGGCCGAACAGGTCGTGGGCGCCGGCGGTGCCCATGCCGGGCGGCGAGACGTGATCCCACTGCCCGCCGAACTCGTCGTACGTCACGACGATCAGGGTGTTGCCGGCCTGCGGCCCGGTCTCGATCGCCTTGATCAGGTCGACGAGGTGGTCGCTGCCATTGGCCTCGCTGGCGTAGCCGGGATGCTCGTTCTCGTTGCCGAGCGGCTTGACGAAGCTGACCGCCGGCAGGTTGCCGGTCTGGGCAGCCTTCATGAACTCGACCTCGTCCTTGAGGTGAGCCGCCCGGTCAGGTGTGCCCGGGGCATAGCGCTGGAAGTAGTTGAACGGCTGATGGTGGAACTGGAAGCTCGAGTCGGGGCAATAGGGGTACTGCCCATCGGCGGTCGAGGCATGCGGATCGGAGCACGTTCCGGCGGTCGTGCCGTTGGTCCAGCCCGGTCCGCCGACAATCCCGGCGGCGTTGTCCCAGCCACCGGCGTACCACGCCCAACTCACGCCGGCGTCGCTCATCCGGTCGCCGATGTTCAGCGCAACGTGCGTGTCGTCCGTGGCCGGTTGCTTGGCCCCGAAGCTGCCCTGGGGCTCCCACGCCGGCTGCAGGGTGTTGACGGCCCAGTCGCCACAGGCGAAGCCGGCGACGGTGGTCGACGCGTTGCAGGCCTGGGTGACGTTGCCATCGACGACGCCGGTGGCCGGGCGGTACAGCGGGTAGCCGACGTGCGGGAACCCGGCCGAATCGAGGACCGCGTGCTGGCTGGCGATGCCCTGGTCGACGCCTGCCCCGGGCCACAGGAGCGGCTGGGCGCCGATCAGGTACTGATGGTTGAGGTACGAGCCACCGAACGCCGCCTGGAAGAACTGGTCGGCGATCACGTAGCGCGGCGAACCCTTGCCGTGGAGGTAGTCGTAGATCGGGAGGGCTGTCGTGTCGTAGTAGCCCATGACCGTCCCCGCCGAGTCACTGCCGGTGACGTAGCGGTTCTGGGCGCCGCCATTGAGTTGGTACTGCTCCTGGTAGAACTTGTGGACGAGATCGCGGGTGCAGCCGCCGGGCGTGCCGTACGTCTGCCCGGTCGAGGGGTTCACCGCCCCGTTCACGATCCCGCTCCCGAAGCTGAACTCCTGGTTCGGGCGGGGGCAGGTCGTGGCGTCGGCCGGGATGTACTGGTCGATGTTGAACGGCGCGTTCAGGAAGTGGCTGCTGTACGTGGTCGTCGTCGCGTCCGGGAAGGTCACGGTCTCGGGGTTGCACTGGGGCAGCTTCGAGAGCGTGTTCGCCGGGAACGCCGGGCTGGCACTGCCGGCGAAGTCCGTGTTGAGGTTGACGTCGAGCTGCTTGAGACAGGTGTACGGGTCGCCGTTCTGGGCGATCTGAGTGGTGTGGGCCGCGGTCGCGTCGGTGGATCCGATCACGTGCTGGCCGTTGACGTCGCCCCACAGCCCGTACAGGTTGTCGAAGCTGTGGTTCTCCTCGTAGATGACGACGATGTGCTTGTAGTTGCCGAGCGGACCCTTGTCCTTGGCTGCAGCGGCAGGCCCGGCCGCCAACAGGCTGATCGAGACCAGGGCAATGACGGTCACGGCGGCGCGCAGCCGCCCGTTTCGGTCCTTCACGGTTCCTCCTCCGGGGGCACACGGGGTCAATGCCCGGACGATACAACTGCTTCGATGAACCGTTTGCTCGCTGCCGCTCGCCGAGCGCGGGCGTTCGGCAAGATGCGGTGCCTCGACGCACCGTCAGGTCGCTTCTCGGCCGGTCCGAGTCAGCGGCCGAGTCGGTCAGGCAGCGGACGCCAGCCATTTAGATAGGCGTCGACGTCGATGTCGGTCGCCGCTCCCGGACGAGGGCGTGGTCGACGGTCGACATGTCAGGTGCGGCCGTCCAGCGGGATTCGGGCGCCGGTGATCGCAGCCGCCTCGTCCGAGCACAGGAACCGCATCGCGCTGACCGCCTCTTCGGGGGTCGTCCACGCGGCGTTCTTCGTGGACGGCGCGATCTCCCGCTCGTGCTGTTCGTCGATTGCCCGCATCCCGATCAGGTTGACCGTCACCCCTTCGGCCGAGACCTCTTTCGCGAGCGAGCGGAGAAGGACCTCCTGGGCGGCCTTCGCCGCAGCGTACGGACCCGACTTCGCGGGCGCCGTGAGCGAAGCGCTGGTCGCGGCGGCGACGATCCGGCCCCAGCCCCGCTCGATCATCCCGGGGACGACCGCGCGGACGATGTTCAGGGTGGTCCCGACGTGCTGGTCGAGCATCGCCTGGGTCGCAGAGCGGTCGAGCTCGACGATCGGAACGCCCGAGGCGAAGCCGCCGACGAGGTGGAGCACGATGTCGATCCGCCCGAACGCGTCCGTCGCGACGTGGGCGGCAACGATGGCCTTGTCCGGATCGATGAGATCCGCGGCCACGGTCAGCCAGCGTCCAGCCGGCAGGCCAAGGTCGGCGGCGAGAGTCGAGAGCCGCTCCTCGTTCCGGCCGCAGAGGACGACTCGATCGCCCGCGGCGGCGAAGGCCGCGGCCGCCGCCCGCCCGAGGCCGCCGGTCGCGCCCGTGATCAGGACGACCCGATCGGTGTTCGTCATTGGATCCTCCGGGTCAACGCCTTGGCCCAATCGGCGTCCGCCGACCCGGCTCTCGGCGGCATTGTCGCCGGAGCCCTCCAGTCGCGTCCAAGGCGGGTCAGGGGAGTCAACGCGAAGGGCCGTCCCCAATGTGGCGGCCAATTTGTAACGTTTCCTACAGTGGATCGACTCACCTGTAGTCGGAAATCCCAGCGTCCGGTGATGGAATGCACTGACAGCAGTGGCCGGTGCGAAACCCGGCGGGGGTCGACGAAGACTCCCGCTTCCCCGGATGCCGGAACGGCAACAGGAGAAGTTATGACCACCGAACGCATCGACCGCACGGTCGAGACCAGCGACACGACCGACGCGCCGGCCGGCGTCCGCACCGAGACGCGATCCACGACGACCTCCGGACCCGGGGCGTCAGAGATGATCCGGCGGATCGTCGTCCTCCTATTCGGGCTCGTCCAGATCCTCATCGGAGCGCGCATTCTGCTGCTCCTCCTCGACGCTCGCGAGGCCAACGGCCTGGTGACGGCGATCCTGAACGCGAGTCAGTTGTTCGTGGCCCCATTCGAAGGGATCCTGAAGACGGACTCGCTCCATTCAGCCGGCTCGACGCTCGACATCACCGCGATCGTGGCATTCGTCGGCTGGACCGTCATCGAGCTGATCGTGATCTGGGCCGTCGGCATCTTCCGGCGCGAACCGGTCTGACCGCGAACCGGGCGGCGCGATCGCCCGACCCAACCCCTCCCCAGTCGAGGCGGCCCCGTCCGCACATCACCACCGCTCGGTCGGGCTGACCGCGCACAACGAAAGGAACGTCACCAATGGGCTTCATTTCCTGGATCGTCGTCGGCGCCATCGCCGGGTTCATCGCCAGCATGGTGATGGGCTCCAAGGAGGGCCTGATCATGATGATCGTCCTCGGCATCATCGGCGGCCTCGTCGGCGGGTTCCTCGCGACGAGCGTCCTGAAGACCGGCTCGGTCGACGGGATCAATGTCGAGAGCATCGTCATTGCGACGATCGGAGCGATCATCGTGATCGCGGTCGCCCGCTTCGCCGGTGTGTCGGGCCGGATGGGCCGCAGCTCGAACTGAACTGACGTCCGCTCTTGACCGGCCCCGATGGCGGCCGGTCGTCCCGGGCTGAACACGATGACGACCGTCGGTCCCGAGTTGGACCGGCGGTCGTTCGATTCGTCGGTCGGTCCCCGGCGCGGTGGGGCGGAACGCGGACGGACCCGACGCTTGCGAACGCCTTCGCTCGACGCCGTGGACGAACGTCGATGGCGAATGACAACGGGCGAGCCCTGGCCCATCGCGCGCAACTTCGCGGCACTGGCCGCATCTGGGCGGCACCATCCCCCCGCAATGATTGAGTGGCGATGCGACCTAGCCTGAACATCCTTGAGCCCGAGCTGATCAGCCGGATCGTCGACGAGGCGAAGCGCGTCCTGGCCGAGCACGGCTTCGAGATCCGCGGCGCCGGGCTGCGGCAACGGTTGATCGAGGCCGGCTGCCCGCAACGCGAGGATGGCCGGATCCTCTTCCCGCGGGCGATCGTCGAGGAGGCGCTCCGGACGGCGCCGTCGTCATTCCAGCTGTTCGATCGGGACGGGGCGCTTCGGGCGGATCTCGGAGGGGATCGGGTCCACTTCATCCCGGGCTCGAGCGGGCTCAAGGTCCTCGACCATCGGACGGGCGAATCACGCCTCGCGACAAGCGTCGACTTCGCCGAGTACATCCGGCTCGGCGACGGCCTCGCGAACATCCCCTATCTCGCGACGGCGTTCTCGACGGGCGAGATCGAGCCGCAGGTCTCGGACGCGTGGCGTCTCTACCTGTGTCTCATGAACTCGATGAAGCCGATCGTGTCGGGCGCCTTCACCGAGCACGGCGTCCCGCGGATGGCCGAGATGATGCAACTCTTCCGGGACGGCGCGGACGATCTTCGCGCCCGCCCGATGTCGATCTTCACGATCACCGCGACCGGCAACTTCCGCTACTCCGAGGACTCCTGCCAGAACCTCATCGACTGCGTCGAGGCCGGGATCCCGGTGGAGATCGTGCCGGTCACCCTGATGGGCCTGATCGCGCCGGTCACCCTGGTCGGCGCGACGGTCTTCCACACGATCGACGTCCTCGCCGGGATCGTGATGGCCCAGATCATCCGAGCCGGCGCCCCGGTCCTGTTCGGCGGAGCGCCAGCGACGTTCCACATGAAGGTCGCGTCGTCGCCGATGGCGGCGATCGAGGCGCTCCAGCTCGACGTCGCCTACGTTGCGGTCGCGAAGTCGTTGGACCTGCCGACCCAGTCGTACATGGCCCTGTCGGACGCGAAGACGCTCGATGCGCAGGCCGGCGCGGAGACGTTCGGGAGCGCCCTCCTCGCGGCGCTCGCGGGCGTGAACTCCGTGTCGGGTCCGGGAATGCTCGACTTCCTCCTCGTCTTCTCGCTGCCGAAGCTCGTGTTCGATGACGCCATGTGCGGCCAGGTGCTGCATTTCGTCCGCGACGTCCGCGAGCGGAACGACCTGCCGGTCCACGAGCTGATCGACCACCTGATGGCCGACCAGCACCTGATCATGGCGCCGCACACGACTGAGCACTGGCCGACCGAGCTGTACCTGCCCGCTCCGCTCATCGACCGCGACAACCGCGAGGCGTGGACGCGAGCGGGCGCCAAGGAGATCGACGAGCGGGCCACCGACGAGGTGAACCGCCGGCTCGCCGCCTACCGCCAGCTCGAGACCGAGCCGGTCCTTGAGGCGGAGCTGCTTCGGATCATCCGGGCAGGGCTGGTCGAGCCGGATGTCGTCCTGCCGGTCGTGGCGCCGGCACCCGAACCCGTGGCGTCGGACGCCGGGCCAGGGCGGCGCCACAACCGCCGGCGGGAGCGGCCAGGCCCGGCCTGACGTTCGTCCATCCGACCAGGACCATGCCCGGGTCAGGAGGCATCGGCCGAGACGGTCAGCGAGGCCCGACCCGAAGGTCGACTGCCAGCTCCACGAACCGACCGAACGCTTCGGCTGCCTCCGCGAGCGCGTCGAGCTCCGCCGGCGTGAACGGCAGGAGCAGGGTCACGGTCACGGTCACGCGGTCGCGCGCGAGCATCCGTCGCCAGCCGCCGACCACCAGCCCGTCGCGCACGATGAGGTTGGTCCCAAGGACGTCGGAGGTTGTCCGCGCCCGCGGCAGGGCAGCGTCGAAGACCGGCCCGTAATCGGCGTAGGAGCCGAGGTACTCGTCGTAGTTCGGCAGCAGCAGGACGTGGGCGTCCGGAACGAGGCCGGGCAGCGGGTCGAAGGCATCCGCCGCCGCCCAGTAGGCCATGCCGTCGATGCGCCGGCCCTCGAGCGCCGGACCCGCCAACTCGATCCCCTCGCGGACCGCCGATACGGTGAGGCCCGACCACCAGGCCATGTCATGGGCGAGCGCCGGGCCGTGACTCTGGAAGTAGCGGACCGTCAGCTCGCGGAGCGCCGCGGGTGGGTCGAGGGCCGGAACCTCGACGATCCGTTCGTCGACAAGCCCATACGTCGCCTGCTTCCCACGCCGTGGCCCGTTGACGATCAGTGCCTCGAGTTCGGCATGCATCGCGATGTGGGTGATCGCGAGGGGGTCGGCCACGTCGATCCCCAGCGGGGCGACCGTTGCCGCGAGTTCGTCCCGAGTGAGGGCTCGACCGCCCCCAAGGGCAACCTGAATCGCCGCCTCCGCCCGGCCGAGCTCCTCCGGCCCGAGGCCCATTGCCCGGTACATCGCCGCGTTCACCTGGTGCACGCGGTGGCCGGTCAGCGCCTGGATCCAGCGCAGCTCGGCCGGAACGAGGAAATGCCAGGTCGGGCGGAGCGCATGCGTCCGGGCGATCCGGCCGTCATCCATGGCGGCGCCGAGACTCACCAGGGTGGCGTGTGCTGCGGGCACCAGCCGCTGGGCAATCCCCCACAACGATCCCGGGACGTCCTGCGCCTGGACGGCGCCGAACCATCCGACCACCTCCGCGGGCGTCGCAAGCCCCGGCCCGGCGAGGCGGCTGTTGCGAAGCCGGGCCTGGGCGATCGAGCCGTTCGTCATCGTCCTCGAGTCTACGGGCCGAACCCGCCCCGACACGGCATGATCGACTCGCCGATGGCTACGATGAGAGGGTGAGCCGCGCACCCGCCGGTTGGGACGTCGACAGCCCGGTCCAGGCCGAGGTCTTCGTCGTGTGGCTCGACGACGACGGCCTGAAGCTGACCGGCCCGGATGGCCCGCAGCCATGGATCCTCCAGCTCGGCGTGGCCGAGCACCCGGTCGAGATCGTCGACCGGTTCGTGCGCGATGTCGTCGGCCCACCGGTTCTCGTTCACTCGACGTCGTGGCGGCGCGATCGCAACGCGGTGATTCTCAGCTTCGTCGTCGTGATCGGTCGGGAGCTGGTGCGCGACATGGCCAGCGTCGCGATCGGGCGAGCCGAGCTTGCCCGTTCGGAGGCGACCGTCGCTCCGGGCGAGATCGCCGTGAGCGCCGTCGTCGAGCACGGCCTGCGCCATCTCGCCTGGCTCGTCCAGGACGACCCGGTCGTGGCCGCCGAACTGCCGGCAGCATGGCGGCCGATCCTGACCGCCTACGTCCCCGAACCGTTCCGCTCGCTCGGCTGAGAGGAGACGACCGCCATGGACGACGCCCGCCAATTCACGAACCGCTGCGCCTGCGGATGGGAGGTCAGCGGACCCGAGGATATGGTCGTCGACGCCACGATCGAGCATGGCCGGCAGATCCACAACATGGCCGCGACCCGCGACCAGGTCCTCGCCGCCCTCCGCGAGCCTGCCTCCACCGCCGATCCCGCGAGCGAGGCGGCGGGCGGGTGACGAAGGCCGCGGTCACCTACACGACCTACCTCGCGATCGACGAGCTGCTTGCGGTCCAGCGGCCCCTATCGCTCGGGGCGGACGGCCGGCCCGAGCACGACGAGCTCCTCTTCATCGTCATCCACCAGGTCTATGAGCTGTGGTTCAAGCAACTCCTCCACGAGCTCGCCGAGGTCCAGCGGATGCTCGAGGCCGGGAACACCGACACGACGCTCCACCTCCTCAACCGCATCCTGAAGATCCTCAAGACGCTCGTCGCCCAGATCGACGTGCTCGAGACGATGACTCCGCTCCAGTTCCTGTCCTTCCGCGACCGGCTCGAGTCGGCCTCGGGCTTCCAGTCCGCCCAATTCCGCGAGGTCGAGGCTGTGCTCGGGAAGCGAGACGCGTCCGCGGCGGCCGCCCAGCCTTCGGCGTCAGCAGCTCGCTCCCGGATCGAGGCGGCCCAGCGCCGCCGATCCGTGTGGGGATCGTTCCTTCGTTTCCTGGCGGCCCGCGGGCATGGGCTCCCGGAGAACGTGCTCGGGCGCGACGCGGCGCTGCCGCCGGCGCCCGACGAGCGGGTCCAGGACACGCTCGTCGCGGTGTACCGGGACGACGCCGATGCCGCTCTCGTGGCCGAGCGCCTGGTCGACCTCGACGAAGGGTTCCAGGAGTGGCGCTACCGACACGTCAAGATGGTCGAGCGGACGATCGGGACCAAGCGCGGGACCGGCGGCTCGGCCGGAGTGGAATACCTCCGGCGGACCCTCTTCAAGCCGGTCTTCCCCGACCTCTGGGAGATCCGCGGCCGGCTGTGAGGCAACGCGGCCTCGCGGCCGGTGGGTCGAGTCCAGCGATGCCGAGGCGCGGACCGGCGGTCAGTGGTGACTGGACTGCTTCTGGACCATCACCGCGAGCTGCTCGAGGAGCTTCCACGCAACCTCGGCATCGCCCTGGACGAATGACCGGAAGTCCCACAGGGTCATCACGTAGGTGTGGAGTTCGGAGAGCGCGGTGACCGTCGCGCTCCGATGGCGGTCGGCAATCAGGGCAATGGCGCCGAAATGGCCACCGGGTCCCAGACGTGAGACTTCGGCCCCATCGACCGAGACGACCGCCTCGCCGTCGGCGATCACGAAGAACCCGATCCCCCGATCGTCGCCCTGACGGACGACCACCGTCCCCGCCGGAAACGTCCGTTCGGTGAAATCCTTGGCGAGCTTCACGAGGTGTTTGCGGTCGAGGCCCGAGAGCATCGGCACGTTGGCAAGCGCATCAGCCACATTCGTCGACATGCGGGAAGTGTCGCCTCGGCACACCACTTGTCAATGGTGGGTCGCACGGTGGGACGGGCGCGGCGGCGCGGCCGTCCGTCGCGGCGCGGTTCGGCGCAGCGATCCGGACCGGTGCGGCCTTGGTCGGACGAGATGCGAGCGGGACGGGCGAAGTGCAAACTGCGGACATCCGGACGCGAGGCTCGACCGTCACCCGACCCACGTCCGTCCCGGCGAACCAATGATCGATGCCGAGGACAGGATCGACGTGATGACCAGTACGGCTGTCGCCCGAAGAACCGCGACGCTCGTAAGCGCCGACGCGACCGGCTACAGCCGCCTGATGGCGACGGACGAGATCGCGACGATTCGCGCCATCACCCGTCATCGCGAGACCGGCGAGCAGATCGCCCGGTCCCACGGCGGTCGCCTGGTCGATTCGCCGGGCGACAACCTCCTGTTCGAATTCGCCGAGTCGGAGCACGCGCTCGCCGCCTCACTGGAGTTCCAGGGCGTCGCCCGGGCGGTCAACGAACTGCTGCCGGCGGACGAGCGGATGATGTTCCGGATCGGGATGCACGCTGGGGAGGTCGTCGTCGAAGGCGACCGGATCTACGGCAGCGGGATCAATGTGGCCGCTCGTCTCGAGCGCCTCGCCCGGCCAGGCGGGATCTGCATCTCCGACCTGGTCCGCGATCAGCTTGAGAGCCCGCCGCCGCTCGAGGACATCGGCCCCCAGCACGTCAAGAACATTCCCTACCCGATCCACGCCTTCTTCGTGGAGGTGCCGGGCCAGGTCCTGGCGGAGGCTCACCGCCACGTCGCAGCGTGGCCGACGCTCGCGATCCTCCCATTCGAGAACCTGACCGGGGACCCGGATCGGGACTACCTCGCCGACGGGATCTGCGAAGAGCTGATCACGACCCTCGCGATGTGGCGCCAGTTCCCGGTCATCGCCCGCAACTCGGCCTTCACATACAAGGGTCGGACGGTCGATCCGAAGGTCGTCGGGGCCGAGCTCGAGGCCGGCTACGTCGTCGTCGGCAACGTCCGCCAATCCGGGACCCGGGTCCGGATTGCTGCTGAGCTCATCGAGAGCCAGACCGGGCACCATCTCTGGTCCGATCGTTGGAACACGGAGTTGACCGACGTCTTCGACACGCAGGCCGAGATCGCCGAGGCGATCGCGGTGGCGATGCGGCCGGAGCTCCTGAAGGCAGAATCCGATCGAGCGATGCGCCAGCCGCCAGCCGACCTGAATGCCTGGGACTATGCCCTCCGCGGACTTGCCCATCTCTATCGCAACGACCGCGACAGCGCCGAGCAGGCCCTCCGCCTGCTGACCCGGGCGGTCGAGCTGGACCCCGGCTTCGGCTTCGCCCAGGCCCACCTGGCCCACGCCCACTATCGAATGGTCCAGCACCAATGGACCACGGATCCCGCGGAGAACGTGGCGCACCTGATCGAGGCCTCGGAGCGAGCCGTCGCCTGCGATCCCCGGGACGCCAATGGCCATCTGTACCGGGCCCTGGCCTGTTCGGTCCAGGGCAAGCTCCCGGACGCGCTCGTGGCCCTCCGCCGGTCGGTCGAGCTGAACCCGAGCCTGCCCGCGGCGCGCTCGCTGTACGGCCAGTTCCTGGGCATGGCCGGCCAGACCGAGGAGGGGCTCAAGCAGCTCGACCGAGCCATCTGGCTGAGCCCTCGCGATCCGTCGCTCTGGACGTTCCATGCCGGCAAGGCCGCGGTGCTGTTCATTGCAGGGCGAGACGCCGAGGCGCGCGAGTCGTCCGAGCGGGCGATCGCGATCGAGCCCGAGGCGATGCCGGCGCACTCGAATATCGCGGCGACGTCGGCATTTCTGGGCGACCTGCCGCGGGCCCACCAGGCGGTCGCCGAGATGCGCCGGATCCAGCCGACGATGTCGCTCCAGAATGTCCGGACCTACATGGCCTCGGCGCCGCCCGCGGTGACGGCCCGGATCCTCGAAGGCCTGAAGCTCGCCGGGTTCGAATTCCCGGACGAGGAACCGTCAGCCCAGTGATCGGCACGCCCACAGGAGGGACCATGACCGCGCTCGCCTCGGCGGACAATCCGGTGACCTATCCGGAGATCCGCGGCTCGCTGAACACCGGCGATCTCGTCTTCCTCCAGGGCGACCCGAAGAACCTGATCGACCTCCTGATCGAGGACGTCGACCAGATCGCCGGCGAGGCGACCCGGTCGCACGTCGGGATCATCATCAATGACAGCGGCAGCCTCTACCTGTTCGATGCACCGGGGCCCGGCACTTGCGCCGGGGTCAACGGCTGCTACGCGGACCCGTACGTCGGCGATCCGGACAATCGCCTGTACGGCAAGACAAGCCCGGACGGCAGCCATGATGGCCTCCGGATCTCGCCCCTCGACATCGTCCTCAAGGACTATGCCGCGCAGATGCCGGGTGACCAGTTCTGGATCCGTCATCTGATGAGTCCGACGATCGGCGACGCCCAGTTCGCTGCACTCCGGATCTTCATCGACCGCGTCGACGGACTGCCTTTTCCGAGCGAGTGGGTCGGGATGCCCGGCGGCTTCGCTGCAGGCCAGAAGAGCATCCAACTGTTCTTCGGCACCTATTTCTGTGCCGAACTGGTCGCCGACGCCTACATGCATATGGGCCTGCTGTCGATGGACCAATTCCCGCCCAATGCCTATAGCCCGGGCACCTGGACGGCGAGCGACCCGACGAAGCTGCCGCTCGTCGGTGGGGCCACGCTGGGCGACTCGATCAACGTCATCTGGCAGGACCCGAGCTGAGCGCGGGTCTCGTGCCGGTTCCCCAGGCGGCGCCGCATGCCGAGCGGTATGCAGGCGGCAAATTGAAGATGACGGGCTTTCATCTCGACGGCGAGATGCACGGGGCCTGGGCGTGGTATCGGCTCGACGGCAGTCTGATGCGGACCGGATCGTTCGATCGCGGCCGCCAGATCGGCCCCTGGCGGACCTTCGATCGCGCCGGCCGCCTGGTCAAGGAGACGGACTTCGGGTCTGGCGAACCTCGAGAGGCGATGTAACCCGGTCGCAAGGTGATCCACCCGAGACTGCCGGCATGGACGCATTCATGTCCGGCCGAACGGCGCGCCGGATGCATCGATCGATCGGGAGATCCCACCAGGAGAAGACCGAGCTTGTCGCTCGGGCGACCGACCAGGCCAACGGCTCGTTCCGGGGCGGTCCCGGCCACTGACCGACAACCCCTCTTCTCCCCTCTCCGGCCGGTCGCAACCCTCGGCGGCCGGCCGTTCCATGCCCGGGTCGGCGCGACCGCGGCCAGGCGAGCGTCAGTCGAGCGGCATCGGCTCGCTGGCGAGCCAGCGGCCCGGCACGCCCGGGCCCAGGATGCGATGGCGGCCGCTGGCGAGATCCCACTCGTTGCGGGTGAACCGGGTCTGGTCGTCGCCGAGCAGGATCAGCACGTGGGCCGGGTTGCCGCGCCCGACGAGATGACCGTGATCGTGGAGGTCGTCGGGCGGGAGGAGGGTCGCGGTGGCGCTCGGCTCGAGGGCGAGATCCTCGGCGAGATCGAGGCGCCGGTCCGCGGCGTCCCCGACGACTCGCCAGCGCCGATGGGTCTCGATCCCGACAACCGGGCTGATGGCGACCCAGGTCCCGTGGTCGTGGACCGCGCTCATGTTGCCCGTTGAGCGATGGACGATCATCAGCCGCGGACCGCGGCCGGGGGCGTGGATCGGCAACGCCCCATCCGTGTTGCCCAGCCGCTCGACGAAGCGGGCCAGGTAGTGGTGGTCCGCCGCCAACTCGGACAGGGCGGCGCCGATCGCTCCGAGGTCGGGAGCTGCTTCGCCGCCGTGTCGGGCGACCTGCTCGAACAGAGCGCGGATCGGTTCGTCGAGCGGGATGGCCGCGGACACCGGCCGGCGGCTCACGGGCGGTGCTCCGATGAGGCAAACGGCCGACAGCGGACATGACTCACAGCTCGCTCGCCGTAGCGACCTCGGTCAGCCTGACCTCGACGACGCGGGCAATGAGCGCGAGCGGGATCGGCCGATCGGCCTCGAACCGGATCGTTCCCTTGCCCGCCAGATACGGCGTCAGATCCGCGCCGAGGGCGTCGACGACGGCCGCGCTCGCCGGGAACAGGCTGATGTGGCGCTTCCAGGATCCATCCGAGACGAGAAACCGGCCGTGGCTCCGGACGGCGGGCATCTGGTAGGCGATCGATTCGTCTGCGGCCGGCGCAGCCGTCCGGATCGTCGAGCGCATCGCCTCGAGCTTGGCGCGGCGGTCCGCGGGGAGCGCGGCGAGATATTCCTCGACTCCGCTCATCTCAGGACGCGACGGGAACGACGGCCAGCCGGCCGTCCTGGTCGGCGAAGTCCCACGCGTCGATCGCGGGCGGTTCGATCCCGAGCGTCGTGAGCGCCGTGCAGATCTGGCTCCGATGGTCGGTCCCATGGTGGAGCGCCTGGGCGAGACGGATCCCCAGCGGGGCGGAGCTGGCGGTCCCATCGTCCCGCTGGCGGACGACCACTGCGTCGGGGTCGAGATCCCGCTCGAGGAACGTCGACCAGGCGGGGCCGTTGGCGGCCATCGCGACCCGAAGCTGAGCGAGGACCATCGCTGCCTCCTCGATCTCGGGCACGGCCCCGCCGCTGACCAGGAACAGGTACGCGCAGTCGGCGCCGACCAGATGGCGGGTCGTCTCGAGGATGGAGCCGTAGGTGCCGGTAACCGTCGTCTCGAGCTGCTCGGGAGGCAGCGCGGCACAGGCGTCGACGAGTTGCAGCGTTGCCCAGACGTGATGACCAAACGCGTCGGCGAGCTGGGATCGGGTCATGCGGGCACCGCGCCTTTCTTCATCGACGGATCGTTCCGCCCACGATACCCGGGGATCCATGCCGTGGGGCGTCACGGATGGGGCCACCCGATGACCAGATCAGGCATACCGTGTAGCCATGGACGACGATCTCTCTGCGGGTCCCCATGGGGCCCTCGCTCATGTCCTCTCGGTCCGCGAGGGGAAGACGGCCGGTCCACAGGTCATCCTCGAGAACCGGGAAGCGCTCATCTACACCCTCGGCAAGGCGGCCGAGCTCGAGCACCTGATCATGCTTCAGTACCTGTTCGCCGCGTTCTCTCTCAGGCAGACGACCCGCGAGGGGCTGTCCGCGGAGACGCTCGCAGCGGTCCAGGGGTGGCGCAGGACGCTCCTGTCCATCGGTGAGCAGGAGATGCTCCACCTGGCGCTCGTCCAGAATCTGCTGACCGCAGTCGGGGCGGCGCCGCGCCTTGCTCGGCCGAATTTCCCTCTGCCCGCGTCCAGCTACCCGGCCGGCGTCCGGATCGAGCTGCTGCCGTTCGGCGAGACTGCGCTCCGTCACTTCGCATTCCTGGAGCGGCCCGAGGGAATGGCGGTCGACGATGCCGAAGGCTTCGAGGCCCTCGGCGAGGCGATCGCCCTGC
This sequence comes from Candidatus Limnocylindrales bacterium, assembly GCA_038204565.1. Classification (GTDB taxonomy): domain Bacteria; phylum Chloroflexota; class Limnocylindria; order Limnocylindrales; family CSP1-4; genus CF-46. The sequence goes on along the minus strand of JBBRCU010000011.1, from coordinate 58,729 downwards.
CGCACGACGAAGCGGACGAGATCGTCCCGCACCTTCAGGACTTCGACACGATCGGCCAGCTCTACCGCTCGATCCAGCTGGGCCTGGAGCACCTCGACCGCCGTCTCGGCCCGGGGCGATTGTTCGTCGGGCCGTCCGATGCGCAGGCGACCGCGGTCCACTTCCGCTGGGACGAGCTCGTCGCCGTCACGGACCTCGCGTCTGCCCGGCGCGCGATCGACACAATCGTCGAGCAGGGCGAGGGCGCTCGCGGGGAGTGGCGCGACGCCCACTTCGGGCGTCTTCTCGGCATCCTCGACGAATACCTCGCGCTCCGCCGGGCGGACCCGGGCTTCGAGCCCGCTCGACCGGTCGTGGCGGCCAATGTCCGGCCCCAGGCGACGGGTCCCGGCATGCCGCTCATCACGGACCCGGGCACCACCCGAGCGATGGACCTCCTCAACGTGGCCTACGAGGTCCTGCTCCAGCTCCTCTCTCGGTATTTCGCCCACACGGACGAGACGCCGGAGCAGCTCGCTGTCCTGGCCGATGTGTCGGTCGGGTTGATGTACACGGCGATCAAGCCGCTCGGGAGCGTCGTCACCACCCTGCCCATCGGGATGGACCGGCCGGGCATCGCAGCCGGCCCGGGATTCGAGCTCTTCTACCAGGTCGATTACCTGCTCCCGCATCGCGAGGCGGCATGGATCCTGATGGAGGAACGCCTGCGCGAGGCGGCCGCGTTCGCGGTCCGCTGCGGGCAAGCCTGCACGCCGGCCCTGATGGAGCCGCTCGCCAAGGTCGCCCGGTCGCTCGCGACGTACGCCGACATGCTCGCAGCGGCCGCCTGATCAGCCGATGGCCGGGTTCGTTCAGGATCGGCTGATCTCGCGCTTGCGGCGGGTGACGAAGGCGGCGATCGCCTCTGCAGCGGCCGGGTCGAGCGGCGGCGGTTCGAACTCGGCCAGGAGCTGCTTCCAGATCCCGTTCGCCCGTTGGGTCGCGGTCTGGGCGCCGTCATCGAGCCACGTCTCGTAGTTCCGCCAGTCGGACAGGATGGGCCGGTAGAACGCGGTCTCGAAGCGCTCCAGCGTGTGAGCCGAGCCGAAGAAATGGCCGCCCGGTCCGACCTCGGCAATCGCGTCGAGCCCGAGCGACGCCTCGTCGACGACAACGGGCTGGAGCACCTCCGACATCATCTGGAGGATCTCGGCGTCGACGATCAGCTTCTCGAAGGAGGCGGTGAGCCCGCCCTCGAGCCAGCCCGCGCCCTGGTAGAGCAGGTTGACCCCGCCCATCATCGCGCCCCAGACCGCCATCTCCGACTCGTACGCGGCCTGGACGTCGACAACCGCCGAGGCCGTGGCGTTCGACGAGCGCCAGGGCAGCCGATAACGGCGCGCCATCTGGCCCGAGGCAATCGCGCCCTTCACGTATTCGGGCGTGCCGAAGGCCGGGGACCCCGTCCGCATGTCGACGTTCGAGGTGAAGGCCCCGTAGACGACCGGCGCGCCGGGCCGAACGATCTGGGTCAGGGCGACGCAGAACAGGGCTTCGGCGTTCTGCTGGGCGATCGCCGCCGCCATGGTCACCGGGGTCATCGCTCCCGCAAGCGTGAACGGCGTCGCCACGACCGCCTGGCCGGCCGCGGCCATCGCGATCAGGCCGTCACTCATTGGACCGTCGAGGCGAAGCGGTGAGTTGGTGTTGATGATCGTGATCAGGGACGGGTCGCCGGCCAACTCCTCCCGCGATACCCCGCGGGCCAGACCGATGATGGCGATGGCGTCCTCGACGACCGGCGCTCCGAACCCGAGGCAGTGCCACGTCTTGTCGAGGGTCGTCGCCAGGCAGGCGTACATGTCGAGATGGCGGGTCTCGACCGGGAGATCGGTTGGCTCGAGCGGCCCGCCAGCCTCCTGGTGGATGACGTTGAGCGCCGAGATGACCGAGACGTAGTCCTGGAAGTCCTGCCACGTCCCGGCCCGCCGGCCCCGGTCCAGGTCGCTGACGAAGGCCGGTCCACCGACCGACGAGAAGACGACGTTGCGGCCGCCGAGAACGACGTTCCGCACCGGGTTCCGGGCGTGAAGCGTGAACTCGGCGGGCGCCGTCCTGATCAGCTCCTCGACGAGGGCGCCATCCAGCCGCACCCGTCGGTTCGAACGATCGACCGTCGCGCCGGCCGCGACGAGGAGGTCGATCGCCCGGTCACCGAGAACTTCGACGCCGACCTCGGCCAGGATCCGCAGCGAAGTCCGATGGATGTCCTCGACGTGGTCCGGGGACAGGACCTCGAGCGGGCTGAACGGGTTGGTCAGAGTCCGGAACGGGAGCTGGGGAATGCCGGCCCCGGTCCTGCGCGCGCGGCGTCGATGGGCGACGGGCTCGGCGGTCACCGCGCCGCGGGGCCGTCTTCGGTCGGCGTCGGGAACCGCGGCCGGATGCCGCCTCGCAGAAGGCGGATGTTGGCGCGGATGTAGGCAATCTGGAGGATCAGGGTGACGGTGAAGCCCGCGATCCCGACAAGGAGCGTTGGCGCGACGTCGAGTCGCAGCAGCCGGACGCAGGCGATCGCGACGATCGCACCGCCGACGACGCCGTTCAGGACGTTGACGACGAACGGCGCCGCCGAGATGACGTGGGCGAGCGGGTGCGTGCCGGGCGGGATCGCCATCGTCTTCGTGACTCCGGCCGGGTCGTCGTGGACGCCCATCACGAAGTAAGGCTCGAGCTCGGGCGCGATCTCGAGGTAAGCACCACGGATCCGATTCATCCCGATCACCGTGAGGGCATCGTGGTAGTTCGCCGCCCCCATCCTGAGAAACGTCGCGATCCCGACGAACAGGGTCACCGGGAGGATCACGAGGGCGAACACGAAGAACGCGTCGCTGAACTTGTCGACGCCGGCGATCAGGCCGAGCGCGACGACACTGAACGACAGTGTCGATAGATACATCGAGACGCGGGTGAAGTTCTCGTTCCAGGCGAGACCACGCGCTGCGATCAGTGACCAATGCTCGGTCGAGAGGATCTGGAGCCGGACCTGGACCGGTGTCGGTGTTGGCGGCGGTCCACCGACCGCGGGTGGCGGGCCCGGTTCCGCGGGTGGCATCGCGTTTCGTTCGAAGGTCATCGTCCCTCCCTGCCCCGTAACGGAGCGGATGACTCAAGTATCTCGCGTCGGCGGTCAGACGTTGACAGCCGACGCGGCGACCGCGACCAGGCGCTGGGCGGCGTCGACAACCTGCTCGCGGGTCACATCGAGGTGCGTCACCGCCCGGATTGAACGGGCACTGAACGCGGCAAGGAGGACCCCGGCCTCGCGGGCCGCCGCGACCACCGCCGGCGAATCCGGGACCCCCGGTGCGAGCCGGAACAGGACGATGTTGGTCTGGACCGTTGCCAGGTCAAGCTCGATCGCCGGGCTCGCGGCGAGACGCTCGGCGAGCAGTCGGGCGTTGGCATGGTCGGCGGCGAGGCGGTCCAGGTGATGGTCCAGGGCGTACTCGGCCGCAGCAGCGAAGATCCCGACCTGACGCATCGCCCCGCCGGCCATCCGCCGATAGCGGGTCGCTGCCGCGACGAACGCGCGCGAACCCGCGAGCATCGAGCCGCCCGGTGCGCCGAGTCCTTTCGAGAAGGCGACGTTGACGACGTCGAACGGGCCGGCCAGCTCGCCGACGTCGACGCCGAGGGCAACCGCAGCGTTCCACAGCCGCGCCCCGTCGAGGAAGCTCGCCACATCGTGGTCACGGGCCGCCGCGGCGATCGCCGCGCCGGTCGCGACATCAATGACCACACCGCCGGCGCGGTTGTGGGTGTTCTCGACATCGACCACCGTCGTCGGTGGCAGGAGCATGTGGCCGCGCGCCTTGCGGGCGGCCAGGAACTCCTCGACCGTGAACCGGCCGGTGTTCCCGATTGGCCCGATCTCACTGATCTGGACTCCGCTGTTGGCAGCGGCCGCGCCGGTCTCGTGCCAGAGGATGTGGGCCTCGCGCGGCGCGAGAACCTCGTCACCGGGCCGGGTCAGGGTCCGGATCGCGACCTGGTTGGCCATCGTCCCGGTCGGGAACCAGAGCGCCGCTTCATGACCGAGCATCGCCGCGACTCGCTCCTGGAGGCGGTTGATCGACGGGTCCTCGCCGAACTGGTCGTCGCCGACGGCGGCGCCGGCCATCGCCTCGCGCATCGCGGCGGTCGGCCGGGTTACAGTGTCGGAGCGGAGGTCGATCGGGGGCGGCGGCGCGGCCATGTCGCAAGGGTAGCGCCGCGAGGCGACTGGTCCACGCGGCAACCCGGCGGTGGGCGGCTGTCGTAGGCTCTCCTCGTGCCAACCGACCGCCCGACCTTCGGCCGCGACGTCCCGGATGCCGCGTGGCGTCCCGGCGCCGAGCTCCTCGCCGACGCGCGGCTCGCCCGCTTCCTGCGGACCACTCGCGAGCCCGATCTCGAGGCACTCCAGGCGCGCGCCGTCCGCGATCCGGGCTGGTTCTGGGGTGCCGCCGCGGCGGACCTCGACCTCGCCTGGCAGCATCAGCCCGACCAGGTGATGGACGCCAGCGGCGGGCCGGAATGGACTCGCTGGTGGCGCGGCGGCGCCTTCAACCACGCCGAAGCGTCGACCGCCCCGCGCGCGGCCCGCGACCCGGGCGGAGAGGCGATCGCCTGGGAGGGCGAGGACGGCGACGTCCGGCGGCTGACGAATGCGCAGCTCCTCGCGGAGGTGGAGACGGCGGCCCGGATGTTCGTCGACCAGGGCGTCCGGGCGGGTGACCGGGTCGGCATCTTCCTGCCGATGCTCGTGGAAACCGTGGTCGCGACTCTCGCCCTCGGCCGGATCGGCGCGATCTTCAGCCCAATCTTCTCGGGCTATGGCGCCCCGGCTGTCGCCGCCCGGCTCCAGGACTGCGAGGCGAGCATCCTCGTGACCGCCGACGGCTTCCTTCGGCGCGGCGCGGTGATATCGATGAAGGCCGTCGCCGACGAGGCCGCCGCCCTCGCTCCGACCGTCCGTCGCCTGATCGTCGTCCGGCGCCTGGGCGAGCGAGCGCCCGCGACCCCGTGGAACCCCGAGCGCGACCGCTGGTGGGATGAGGGGCTCGACGCGGCGCGAGCCGCGATCCTCGCTGAGGGCGGCCCGGAACCGGTCGCCGAGACCGACCCCGAAACGCCCTACATGCTGATCTACACGTCCGGCACGACGGGCAAGCCGAAGGGCGCGGTCCATGTCCACGGCGGGTTCCCGATCAAGGCCGCCCAGGACCTCGCCCACACCTTCGACCTGCGGGCCGGCGACGCGCTCTTCTGGTTCACCGACCTCGGCTGGATGATGGGTCCGTGGGCGATCTCCGGGTCACTCCTTCGCGGCGCCCGGCTCGTCCTCTACGAGGGCGCGCCGGACTTCCCGGGCCCGGATCGGCTGTGGGCGCTGGCCGCCCGTCATGGCGTGACGCATCTCGGCCTCAGCCCGACCGTCGTCCGGGCGCTGATCCCGCACGGGACGGAACCCGTCCACGCCCACGATCGCTCGGCCCTCCGGGTCCTCGGCTCGACAGGTGAGCCGTGGGATCCCGAGAGCTGGTCGTGGTACTTCGGCGAAGTGGGCGGTGGACGGCTACCGGTCGTGAACTACTCCGGCGGCACAGAGGTGAGCGGCGGCATCGTGGGCTGCAACCTGATCACGCCGATCAAGCCGATCTCCTTCAACGGGCCGTGCGTCGGGACCGCCGCGGACGTCGTCGACCTGGCCGGGCGCCCCCTCCGCGGGGAGGTCGGGGAGCTCGTCATCCGCGCCCCGCAGCCGGGCATGACCCGCGGCTTCTGGCTCGATCCAGACCGCTACGTCGAGGCCTACTGGAGGCGAATTCCAGGGACGTGGGTCCACGGCGATTGGGCGATCGTCGATGCCGACGGCTACTGGTACATCCGCGGCCGCTCCGACGACACGCTCAAGGTCGCCGGCAAGCGGGTCGGCCCGGCCGAGGTCGAAGCGGCGGCCACGGCCCACCCGAGCGTCGTCGAGGCTGCCGCGATCGGCGTTCCCCATGCGGTCAAGGGCGAGACCATCGTCGTCGTCTGTACCCTCCGCCGCGGGGAGACCGACGACGACGCCCTTCGCGCTGCCATCGCCCGGCGGGTCGTCGAGGACCTCGGCAAGACGCTCAAGCCCGAGGCAATCGCCGTCGTGCCGGCGCTGCCCAAGACGCGATCGGGCAAGATCATGCGGCGTGTCGTGCGAGCGGCCTGGCTCGGCCTCGACCCCGGCGACCTCTCGGCCCTCGACGACCCGACCACGATCGACGCGATCCGGATCGCCGGGCCGACGGGGCCGGGCAAGGGCTGAGGGCAGCCGCAAACTGCGCGCGGCGAGGGCAAAGCAGCAAGGACGAAGCAGCGAGGAGCAGGCGGAACGATGGGCGTCGCAACCGACAAGGACATCGTCACCTGGGACGCCCTGGCGACGATGGTCGCGGAGCTCGCGACCCAAGTCAGAGGCGAGTACGACGTCATGCTCGCGATCACTCGCGGCGGGCTCGTCCCGGCCGGAATGCTGGCGTACCGGCTCGGCATCCGGAACATCCTCGTCGCGGCCGTCGAGTACTACGACGACGAGGGCAAGCCCGGCCCGCACCCGACGTTCCTCCAGTTTCCGGCCGACCCGATCCTCCGCGGCCAGCGAGTCCTCGTCGTCGACGAGGTCTGGGACAGCGGGACGACGATCCACGCCGTCACCGAGCGCGTCCACCAGGCCGGCGGCGAGCCGACGACCGCCGTCCTCCACTACAAGCCGGCCCGCTCGAAGGTGCCCGGCGCCCCGGACCATCACGCGGTCACCACCGACCGCTGGGTCGTCTACCCCTTCAAGGCCGGTCAGTGAAGGGGAGCCCGCCCACTCGCCGCCCGCGATGTCGATGAGTTCTGCACCCGCCCGTCGTCTGAACGACCGACAGCCACCAACCGTTGAGGAACGCGCATGACCCGGACGCTGCTCCTTGTCGGCACCCGCAAGGGCGCCTTCATCCTCGATGGCGGCAGCGACCGCCGCTCCTGGGCGATCTCGGAGCCACTTTGCGAGGGCTGGCCGATCCACGACCTGCAGTGGGATCCCGCGACCCGCTCGATCTACGCCGGTGCAGGCTCGCCATGGTTCGGGGCGGCTGTCTTCCGGAGCGACGACCTAGGCACGACATGGACGCACTCGTCCGAGGGCCTGACCTATGGCGACGATGGTCCGAAGATCCCTGCGGTCTGGAACGTCACGCCGGCGAACGGCTCGATCTATGCCGGGGTCGAGCCGGCGGGCCTGTTCCGGAGCGACGACGGGGGAGCCACGTGGAGCCACGTCAAAGCGCTGCGCGACCATCCGAGCCGCCAGGACCCCGGCTGGCAGCCCGGCGCCGGCGGCCTGATCTGCCATACGATCGTGCCGCATCCGACCGTCCCCGAGAAGATGTGGGTCGCGATCAGCGCCGTTGGGACGTTCGCCACGGCGGACGGTGGTGCCACCTGGGAGGCCCGCAACCGCGGCGTCGCGGCCTGCTTCCTGCCGGATCCGCATCCGGAGACCGGGCAGTGCGTCCACAAGCTCGTGATGGCCGCGGGCGAACCGGACAGCCTCTACCAGCAGAACCATTGCGGGGTCTACCGCTCGCGTGACGCGGGAGTGAGCTGGGAGGACATCAGCGCCGGCCTGTCGTCCGAGTTCGGATTCGTCATCGGGACGCATCCGCGTGACGCCGCTACCGCGTGGGTCATTCCCCTGAGCAACCCCGAAGAGGGCCGCTACGCGCCGGACGGCGCGCTCGCGGTCTGGCGGACCCGCGACCGCGGCGACCACTGGGAACGCCAGGCGACCGGCCTGCCCCAGGACCACGCCTTTGTCGGCGTACTGCGCGAGGCCCTCTCGGTCGACCGCGGCAATCCGGCCGGGGTCTACTTCGGTACGAGCACGGGCCAGCTCTACAGCTCGACCGACGAAGGCGCCTCCTGGGAGCGGATCGCCGACAACCTGCCGCCGATCTGGGGCGTCCAGGCGGTCGAGGTCGACTGATCGATGACGGTCACCGTCATCCTGCCCCGCTCGCTCGTGTCGCTGATCCCGGGCACGGAGCGCACGACGAAGGTCGACGCGGCCACGGTCCGAGAGGCGATCGACCAGCTCGACCAGCTGACGCCCGGCGTGCGCAACCGGCTGGTCGACAGCGGTCCGGTCCTCCGCGAGCACATCAACGTGTTCGTCGACGGGACACAGGCATCACTCGACACGCCGCTCCGGGCGGATTCAACCGTCCATGTGATCCCGGCGGTGTCGGGCGGCTGACCGCCGGCCCCGCCCGATGCGCTGAGCCGACCCGGCCACGGCCGACGGCCGTCCTCGATCAGCCAACCCGGCCGAGTTCTGCTCCGAGCGGATCGAACGGATCGGAGCGCTCCGCCACCGCATCCGCCCCGATCCGGAGATCGGCCGCATCCGGCGGTCCGTCGCCGATCACCGCCCGCCAGCCGTCGTCGGCGAGACGCTCGAGGGTCCGAAGCGCGGCGGCGGCGGTCGCCCGGGCGTGGGCGAGCGCAGCACCCCTCAGCGGTCGATCGCCGGTCGCTGCCGCGAGGGCCGCCGCGACCGATGCTCCGGTTCGGGTCGTCCGGAGGTCGGCCGCGGACGGAACCCGCCGCAGGATCGCCGCCGTGTGTCCGCGGGGGGCAACGGCGACGCCGAGCGCCGGCCACAACTCACCCGCGGCCCGACCCTCGGCCAGCGGTTCGCCGAGGACGAGGTCGTTGTCCGGGAGGAGACGCCGGCGGAGGACGATCTCGGCCGCGGCGAAGGCGACGGGGTCGGTCTCCCCGGCCAGCCACGAGGTCAGGCCGCCGATGATGATCTGATCGTTCGGCAACCCATTGCCTCGGGCGATCGCGGCGGCCACGAGCTGGAGGGCCAGGGCGCGGCCGGCTCGCGACGACGGGCTCGAAGGCATTCCCCGGGCGATATCGGGGCCCACGACGAGGGGTCCCGCCCCGAGCACGACGGTAACCCCGGCCCGGGCCAGGAGGGACTGGCCGAAGGCGTGGTCGGCAAGGGCCCGGTCCGGTGCCACGTGGCCATCGACGATCTCGGCCAGCGGATCCGAGGCCATGATGTCGATGCGCTCGAACGCAGCAACGATCGCGCTCTCCGGCGCGCCGAGGGCGGGTGGCACGATTCCGAGCCGGACGTAGCCGCGACGCCTGGCTGCGGCCTCGTCGAGGTCGCGACGGAGGCTGCCCAAGGCCCGCTGGCTGCCACTCGGGACCTGCTCGGACTCGGCCAGGTCGGGTCCCGCACGGCTTGGCCTGGGCTGCCACGAAGGAGCGACCTGACCCGCCCGGCGAAGTCTCTCCGTCAGCTCCCGGCCGATCGGGACATCGATCTGGACGAGGTCGGCGCCGGCGTCGACGGCGGCCCTGGCGGCGTCGAGCGCGCCGGCGAGGTCCGGCTCGCCGATCGCGGCGCCGATCCAGGGCCGAGCCGGATCACCGAGGACGTCGAGCAGCTCGGTTCGGGCGGTCCGGTTCGCGTCGATCCGTTCGACTGCGGCCGCGACGAGACGGCGGGCCTCCTCCTCGGCAATCGCTCGCCGGTCCGGCTCGCTCAGGAGAAGGGCCTCCATCCCGAGGTCGACCGCGCCGGACGCCGCATCGAGGGCGAGACGCTGCGGGTCGAGGTCATATTCGGCAAGAGCCATCGCGAACGGTAGGAGCAGCCCTCCGCCCAACCGGTCCGCTCCGCCGGCGAGGTAGCGATCGACGACCGACCAGGCAAGTGGACGGCCGGCCGCGTCGAGGCCGTGGACCCCGATCATCCGGAGCATTGCCCGCTCCCGGCCGACGGTCGTCGAGGCCCGGGCGCGACCGGCCCACGCACCCGCGAGGGAGGCGGCGTGGTCGGCGAGGCGGTCGAGCGGGCCGAGATCGGTCGTCATCGACCGCAGTATGGCGTCAGTTGGCGCGGCGCTGGGCAGCCAGTCCGAGCAGCAGGTCCCGAAATGACCGAATCTCCGATCCCGATCATCCCCCGCGCGGCTCGATCGCGGCGGCAGGCCCGGTCAGCCGGGCTCGGGTCCGCTTCGGGCGGGCGCGCCGATCCAGACATGGCCGTCGGCGAACCGCTCAGCCTTCCAGATCGGGGCGCGGGCCTTCGTCTCGTCGATCGCGTAGCGCGCCGCCTGGAAGGCCGCGTCGCGATGTGGCGACACGGCCACCACGACGATGCTCGCCTCGCCCAGGGGGACCTCGCCCGTGCGATGGACGATTGCAAGGCGTTCGACACCGAACCGCTCCTCGATCTCTGCTGCGATCGTGTCGAGGACCCGGATCGCCATCGTCTCGTGCGCCTCGTAGCCGAGCGACTCGACCGATCGGCCGGCGTGGCGGGACGCCTCTCCCTCCTGGCCCGGCGCCGGCGTCCCGGGCGAGAGCCGCGTCCTGCCGACGAACCCGACGACCGCGCCATCGGCATCGGTGGCGAGGCGGGCCTCGAGATCGGCGAGGATGGTCGAGCTGAACGGGGCGTCGCGCAGCTCGAGGATGCGCCGCCGCCCCGGCGCCACGGCCGCAGCTTCGCCGGAGCCGCCACTGACCGGCGGGATGAAGGCCACTTCGTCTCCGTCGGCCAGGGTCGTCGTCGGCTCCGCGTAGTCCCCGTTGCGGGCGAACCGAACCGAGGCTCGACCCGGGCCGAGGACCGGGAACCGCGCGGCGACGGCCGCCCAGGCGTCGTCGACCGTGGCGCCCGGGCCCAGCTCGAGCGGCACCTCACGGGTTCCCGCGAGCTCGCGCTGGATCGCAAACAGCCGGACGCGGATCCTCACGCCGGGGACCGCCGGATCGCAGGTCGTCCCCACCCGTGCCGTCCGGTCGTCGGTGCACTGGCCACGACTGGTCAGCCGCGCAGCCCGGCGATCAGCAGCCCATCGCCGATCGGCAGGATCGTGGCGTTGAACCGGGGGTCGCCGAGGACCGCCCTGTCGAAGTCCCGCAGGGCGGCTGTGTTCGCGTCAGCCACGTTCGGGTCGAGGACCCGGCCGCTCCAGAGGACATTGTCGGCGACGATGAGTGCGCCCGGGGCGAGCCGTGGGATCAACGCCTCGAGATAGCCCCCGTATTCCGGCTTGAGGGCGTCGATGAAGGCCAGGTCGAACGGCCCCGCCAGAACGGGATCGGCGCGCTGGAACGCCTCGAGCGCCCTGGCGTTGACGACCGTGATCCGCTCATCCGCGATCCCGGCCTGGCGCCACCAGCCCCGGGCAAGATCGGTCCTCGCGCGATCGGGATCGATGGTGACGATCGTCCCGTCGGCCGGCTGGCCGAGGGCCAGCCACAGGGTCGAGTAGCCGTAGGCCGTGCCGACCTCGACGATCCGCCGGCGGCCGGCGGCGAGCGCCGCCAGCGCTCGGCCACTCTCACGGTCGACGATCGGGATGTCGCCGGGCTCGGCCGCCGCCTCGATCGCGGCAAGGGCGGCCGGCTGAGGCATCGCCAATCCCTCGATCCAGCGCGCCTCGGCCGCGCCGGGGACCCAGGCCTTGTCGTCCTTCATCGTTCCTCCAACCACGGCGTGCGGCGGTCCGACCGATCCGCGACCGGCCGAGCGCTCAGACGAGCAGACCCGCCCCGAAAAACAGGCCGGCGGCGAGAATCGTGCCGGCAGCGATGGTCCCGACGTTGATGTAGAGGAGGCCCGTCGCCGACTCCATGGAACGGCTCCGGGCGGTCTGGACCGCCGCCCATGACACGATCAGCGGGAAGATCAGGCCGACGATCAAACGGAGCCAGACGAACATCGCCCACGGCCCGACGAGAACGGTGAACGGCCCGCCGCCGCCGGGACCGGCACCGGTCGCCGCCCATACGGCGAACAGCACGACCTGCAGCCCGAGAACCGCCAGGAGCAGGCGCGAGATCAGGATCAGCGGTGCCTCGGGCAACTTCGGGGTCACGAGATACCAGTGGCCCAGGATCATCGCGGCAAGGACGCCACCGGTCGCCAGGGCCAGGACGACGAGCTGGACGAGGAGGGGGATCGCGACGAGGATCCCACCGCCCCAGCCGAAGGCCCCGCAGAGGAGGGTCGCGGCGGCGGCGGCCATCGCGGCGGCGGCGACCAGCGGAGCGCGGTTCCCCCGGGCCAGGCGGACCACGTACACGGCGGCCAGGACGCAGAACAATCCGAGGGCGAGGCGACGCGGTTGGTCGAAGGCCGGATCGAACCGGATCGGCCCGCCCCCGGCGGCAATCGGCAGAGCCTGGTCCGAGAGGAAGGCAAGGATCCCGAGGGCGACCGCGCAGGCGGCCGTGAACGACAGGAAGCCGCGGGTCGCGTCAGTCCGCAAGCGGGCGAGGACAACAGCGGCGAACGACCCGAACGCCAGCCCGGTCAGGACCGTCCAGTTGATATACGCGAGGTTCTCGGCGATCCGTTCGGCAGGCACCGGGCGAGTGTAGCGGAGGGGCCCCTCGAGACCGCCGCCAGCGCGGCGCGGCGCTGACGGCCCCGCCGAATCCCGCGAGTCCTGCAGGCCGGCTCGCGGCGAGCGATCATCGGGGCGCATCCGCTCGGGCCGCGGGCCTGATGCGCCCCGCCGATGCCGCCAAGCCAGCTGAGGATGACCATGGCCCTGAGCCCCGCCGCCACGTTCACCTGGTTCGGACACTCCTGCTGGGAGCTCACGACGCCCGGCCGGAAGACGGTCATCTTCGACCCGTGGTACGGCAACCCCCTGAGCCCGAAGCCGCCCGCCGCCGTCGAGCACTGCGACGTCCTCCTCGCGACCCACGGCCACGACGACCACTTCCACGACGCCCTCTCGATCGCCAGCCGGACCCGGCCGATCTGGCCGTGCATCCACGAGATGAGCCTGTGGCTCGGCCGGAACTTCGCCCACAAGGACCGTCTGATCGGGATGAACAAGGGCGGGACCGTCGAGGCCGCCGGCCTGAAGATCACGATGGTCCGAGCCGATCACTCGGCCGGCGACATCTACGCCGGAGCTGAGGCGCCGATCTACCTCGGCGAGCCGGTCGGGTTCATCGTCGAGCTCGAGGACGGGTACCGGTTCTACTTCGCGGGCGACACGGACGTCTTCTCGGACATGCGACTGATCGCCGAGCGCTACCGACCAACCCTTGCCTTCCTGCCGATCGGCGGCCATTTCACGATGGATCCTGTCGGTGCCGCGCAGGCGGTGGAGCTGCTCGGCGTCAGCGACGTCGCGCCGATGCACTACGGCACGTTCGGGCTCCTCGCCGGCACGCCGGGTCAGCTTCGGGCGGCCCTCGCGGAGCGCGGGCTGGGGCACGTGGTCGTCCACACGACCACGCCCGGCAGCACGCTCGGCTGACCCACGGGGGCGCGTCGGTTCGTTCGGCGGTGCCGAGGAACACCGCGCGGGGACGATTGCGCGGCCGTCCGGTGGGTTTGGGGGCAGTTCGGGGCTGACCTCTGGGACGGCGAGGGGGACCAACCGCCCATGTCCGTTCAGTGCGTCGCGACCCACGATCCGGTTCGGCTGCCAGAGTTGCAGGCCAACCGGGATGGGAGAGCCGATGAGGACCGGAGCGGGCGGGGTCGCCACGATGCGCCACGTCGGTCTCGTCGCGCTCGAGGCGTTCCTGATCGCGACAATCGTGTGGATCGCGGCCATGACGCTGGCCGGGGCAACCCAATCGGGCGGGATCGTCGGTGCCGTAACTGCCGGCAAGGCGAACCCGTCGATGTCCGTGGCCGGCGCTCAGTTCGGTGGTACCGCGATCGTGACGGCCGATCCCGGCGAGATCGGGATGTGGGTCCATGCAACCTGCGTCCAGTCGAAGGCAGTCGTGCTCGCGGCGTGGGTCCGGATCGATTCGGCTCATCGCGCCGCCGTCCCGCTGAACTCGTCCGCGGCCTGGCGATCGGGCGGCGCGGATTGCACGGCCGAGGAGGGCTATTTCTCCGCGAACGGCCGTTGGCGCGTCCTCGCCTCGACGACCTTCACCGTCGGCGACTGAAGCTCGGCCGGGTCCGGCACGGACTCGGCCGGTTTCGCGAACCTGGCTTCCTCCGATGCCTGGCGGCTCGCATGGGAGGACGCATTGGAACCCCGAGAGGCGCGCTGCAGGTGGTCCCTCCGCCGTTTGGGTGACGTGATCCCGGGCCTATCCCGTTGAAGCGAGCGGACATCCGGGGATAAGCCGCAGGGAAGCCTCGGCCGCTACGTTGCAGATGCGCACCGGTGACCTACCCCAACGGTCGCCGCCGAGCCGCTCATGTGCCGAGCGGATACACCGAGGCAAGTCCCATGCATCAGCCCATGCCTGTTTCCGCGCGCCCCGCAGGGCGATCAAGAGGCCGACCGATCCTTCGACGGGCCGCCCTCCTGACGTCGATCAGCCTGCTCGCCCCATTGGCCCTGACCACGATCGGCCAGGTCCGCGCCGCCGGAAACGCCTACGCCGTCTCGACATCCGGATCGGACGGTGCGGCGGGCACCGAGACGGCCCCGTGGCGGACCATCCAGCATGCTCTGACCTCACTGAACCCGGGCGACACCCTGATCGTCCACGGCGGGACCTATGTCGAACACGTCTCGGTCTCGCTCCACGCCGGGACCGCCAGCGCCCCGATCGTCGTCCGCGCCGCGACGGGCGAGCGGCCCATCGTCAAGGGGCTGATGTGGCTCAGCGGTCCGACCTGGTGGACGATCGACGGCCTCAACGTCACGTGGGACAGCGCCACGGACAACGCGTCACAGCACATGGTCAAGTTCAACGGCGGGTCGAACTGGACCTACCAGAACAGCGAGGTCTGGGGAGCCCACAGCTTCGCCGGAATCCTCGTCGGCTCCAATCCGTCGAACTGGCGGATCACGAACAACTGCATCCACGACACGTACCCGTCGAACTCGACGAACCAGGATCACAACATCTACGTCAACAGCGGCCTGTCGGCCGGGCCCGGCTCGATCGATCACAACGTGCTGTTCAACGCGACCAACGGCCGGAATGTCAAGCTCGGGGCCGCGTCGATCAGCACGACGAACGGAACCCAGAACGTCTCGATCAGCTACAACACGATGTTCAACGCGAGCCAGAACGTGAGCATGAGCGGCGCGTCGCGGAACAACCGAGTCGATCACAACATCCTCGGCAGGAGCCTCGAGAACCACCTGATCTACGGCTACAGCCTGACCGGCGCCGGCAACGTCGCCTCCAATAACCTCGGCTTCAGCTCGACGAAGATGATCGACGGATCGAACATCGCCGACGGCGGTGGCAACGTCTTCCCGCGCGATCCGCTGTTCGACTCGACGGCCGGCTGCTCCGGCTTCAACCCGGCCGATGCCGTGGCCAAGGGGTACGGCGCGTTTGCGGGAGGCGGCTCCTCGGCCCCGAGTCCGTCGGCAACCGCGACCGCCAAGCCCACCGCGACGCCGGCGCCGACGCCGAACTCGACGCCGAACTCGACGCCGCTCCCGAGCGTGACTCCGACGCCCAGCGCCACGCCGAGCCCGGGATCCACGGCCATCATCGGACACGGCTCGACGGCGGCCGGCAACGGGACAACCACGTCCCTGTCGATGCTGAAGCCGGCCGGGACGACCGCGGGTGACCTCCTCATCGCAGCCATCACGATCCGCGGCGGTACGTCGCCGAGAGTGACCGCTCCCGCCGGATGGACCCTGATCCGTTCGGATGCGATCTCCACCACGGTCGCCCAGCTCGTGTACCGACACACGGCCGGCGGATCGGAGCCGAGCAGCTGGACCTGGCCCTTCTCGAAGAAGGAGTCCGCGGCCGGCACCGTCAGCGCGTTCGGCGGCGTCGATCCGACGAACCCGATCGCTGCCGTGAGCGGCTCGACGAACGTCGCGTCGTCGGTCTCGATCACGACCGCGACATCGGCCTCCAATCGGACCGGGAGCGTCCTTGTCGGACTCTTCGGCATGGCCCGGGCGACCACGATCGCTTCGCCGGTCGGCATGACCGAAGGCGCCGAGGCAGCGTCCGCCGGCGGCACGTATCTCGCCTCGAGCGAGGTCGCCACGCGCTGGCTCACGGCCACCGGCGACACGGGCGCTCCGACCGCAACGGCGAATGCGCCGTTCGTCTCCATCGGCCAGCTCGTGGTCGTCAACCCGGCCCCCTGAGCCCGGCTGGTCTGCCGACCTGCACGGATCTATCGATCGGCCAGGCGGCCCGCGTCCATCCGGACCGGGCCGCTCCACGTCAGGCATCCATCGTCCGAACGCGATTTCGCGGTCCTCGATGCCGTAACCTTGTGACTGACGATCGTCAACCGGGACGCGGGGTCGCCTGTGGGTCACGCCTTGGACACGTTCCGCCGCCTCGAAAGGGTGATACGCGCGGATGCCGCCGGCTGGGGGATCCCCGCCGTGGCGGCCCTCGTGCTCCTCGTCGCGCCGCCGATCGCGGTGGTCCTGCTCGCACTGACGGTCCCGCACCCGAACCTCTACCACTTCCTCGTCGACGAGGACCACGTCATCGAGTGGACGCAGTTCTTCGCGATCCTCGCTGCGTCGGTGGTGTTCGCGCTCGCCGCCAGAACCGCGAGGCGGCTGGGCCGGGCCCGCCTGGCCGTGGTCCTGCTCCTCGCCGCGCTGATGAGTTTCGTCGTGGCCGGCGAGGAGATCTCATGGGGTCAGCGCCTCCTCGGGTTGACCACGCCCGACGCCCTCAAGAATGTGAACCATCAGGGCGAGATCAACATCCACAACATCACGAGCCTGCAGAAGTTCTTCAATCTCGGCGAGGGCACGGTTGGCCTCTACGGCTTCCTCGTCCCGATCCTCTGGGCGAGCAGCCGGATCCGAACGGGGTTCAGGCTGGACCGGCTCGGCCTCGATCGGCTCCTCATCCCACCGCTTTGTCTCGCGACGCTGTTCTTCCTGCCGTTCGCCTATCGGGGGTTCCGGGTCGCGTTCCTGCCGGACGCAGGCGAGCGCATCACCGAATTCGGCGAGCTCCCGGAGTTGACCCTGTACCTCGGCATCCTGATCAGCGGACTCGTGATCCGACGGGCGCTCGATCGCACGTGGCTATCCGAAGGACCCGCCAGCAACTGATCCCTGACCTGGCGGCGCGCGACGGGTCGCCGACGGTGCGACGCGAACGTCGCGGACGCGCCGATGCGCAACGTCCTCGGAACGAGGTCGGATGCCGCTTGATGGCCTACTGGAACGTAACGATCAGCTGCGGCTTGTTCGTCGGGTCTTCGCGACTGGCGACGACGAAGCTGTCCGTGGCCGAGCTCTCGATCGCCAGGGTCAGCGGCGAGGAGCCGGGGCTGACACTCGAGGGAACGAGGGTGATCGAGACGTATGCCCCGAGCGGAGCCCCGCTCGTCGTACCCACGGCGCTACCGTTGATCGCCGGCGCGTTCGAATACGTGATCGCGGTCTCGGTCCAACTGCTGTTGCCGACGACATAGATGGACTCCAGGTTCGCTGACCTGTCCGTCACGAACAGACGGAGCGTCACGGCACTGACGGTGCCGGAGACACCCGAGACATCGAACTTGAGATAGGTCCGGTAGTTGGGGTTGCTGCTCGAGCCGTCGCCTTCACGGACCTTCATCGTGGTCTGCGTCCCGTAGTTGCCGGTGAGGTTGCTCGAGCTCACGTACGAGTCGGCGATCGGGTTGAGGGTCAGTGTCACGGCCGACGAGGTCACGCTGATCAGGCTCGTCTGGGTGGCGGTGTTGGAGCCGCTCGCATTGGTCGCGGTCAGCTTGACCGTGTAGGTCCCGCCACCGTTGTAAATGTGGCTCGGGTTCCGGGCGGTCGACCCATTGGCCGAGCCGGATCCCGGATCACCGAAGTCCCACGACCATGACGTCGGGCTGCCCGTCGATGTGTCCGTGAAACTCACGGTGAGAGGGGCGGATCCGCTCGTCGGGGTGGCGGTGAATGCCGCCGTCGGAGCCGTGCCGACCATGATGTAGCCGGTCCGCGTCCTGGTGTCCGTGCCGCTCGTGTTCGACACGGTCAGCTTCACGGTGTAGGTCCCGTCAGCCGAATAGAGGTGTGATGGGCTCGGGGCCGCCGAGGTGTTGCCCGCGCCCGATCCCGGATCGCCGAAGTCCCAGGCCCATGATGTCGGGCTGCCGGTCGACGCATCGCTGAAATTGACGGTCAGCGGGCCGTTGCCGCTGGTCGGCGAACCGCTGAAATCGGCCACCGGCTTGGTGCCGACGGTGATGTAGTTGGTCCGCGTCTTCGAGGTCGAGCCGTTGGTGTTCGTCGCGGTCAGCTTGACCGTGTACGTCCCATCGGCGGCATACGCGTGACTCGGGTTCTGGCTGGTGGAGGTGTTGGCGACGCCCGATCCGGGATCGCCGAAGTCCCAGGCCCATGAGGTCGGTCCGCCGGCGGACGAGTCCGTGAACGAGACGTTCAGGCCGGCATTGCCTGTCGTCGGGCTGCCGCTGAAGTCGGCCGTCGGCGCGGTGGCGACCGTGACATATCCGGTTCGGGTCTTCGTGTCCGAGCCGGATCCGTTGGTCGCCGTGAGCTTGATCGTATAGGTCCCGTCCGCGGCGTAGACGTGGCTTGGATTCCGGCTGGTGGAGGTGTTGGCGACGCCCGATCCGGGATCGCCGAAGTCCCAGGCCCATGAGGTCGGTCCGCCGGTGGACGAGTCCGTGAAGGCCACCGTCAACGGCGCGCTGCCAGTGGTCGGAGTGCCGCTGAAGTTCGCGGTCGGGCTGGTGGTGGCGCCGCCCAGCGTCTCGTTCGCGTGCCAGTAGAACCCCGTGGAGTCGTTCGTGGCCAGGACGACGATGCCGCTCGCTGACCCGACATTCTGCTTGGTAGAACTGGCGTTGTTCATGTCCGCGCTGGACGGGTCCTGGATGACAGGCGTCCCCGCTCCAGTCGGAAAGTCCATCGTCGAGAATGGCGCTGTCTTCTCGTAGATCGTGCCCCCGCTCTGGCCACTGCTCCTGCCGGGGTATGCACCCGTCACGAATACGTGGAGCGTCGCGTTCGGCTCGTCGACGAGGACGATCGGACGCGTCTGGCTGTTGGCCACCGTCCCGAATGGATGGTCCGACCAGCCGCCACCCGCGGCCCGCACGAGGAGGTGGGTCAGGACGGCGGAACTCGACGTGAACGACGATTTGACAGCGGCATAGACCCGACCACTCGAATCGGTCTTCAGGTTGATGTGGTCGTCCGCGCTGCCCGAACCGGAGGTTGCCGCCTCGCTCGACGACCACGTCGTGTCCGGATCGCCGTCGCGATGGCTGCTGAAGTACATATGGGAGTTGGCCTGATTGCTCCACATCACGCCGATCCGGTTGCCGCCGAAGGCGATCACGGACGAGACGTCGTCGCTGCTGAGGCTCGTGTCGCCGGTGATTGCCGGGGTGAACGGGCTTCCCCACGTGAGGTCATCGCCGACCGTGTGGGAGACCACCACCTTCTTGGCCTGCGTCCAGGTCGCCCAGAGTGTCCCCGTCGAGTCCTTGTCGATGACGAGCGTCTCGACGGCGACCGTCGTGATCGTGGCCGGGAAGCCGCCGTCGAGGCTGTAGGTCTGGGTGCCGCTGTTGTAGCTGAAACGATACAGCCTGGCCGGCCGATTGATCGTGTTGTGGGAGGAGTCGCTGGCGACATCGTGGGAGGCGACGTACAGATGGCTGCCATCCCACAGTGCGTCGCCGCGGGTGCTCCCTCGACTGTCGATCGTCGTCCCGGTGTCCTGCCAGACGTCGCCCGAGTCACTCAGCCGGAAGATGTGGAACCTGCCCGCCGTCGTGCTCCACATCGACGCCCACCAGATCCCGTCGTTGAACCAGAGCTTGCTCTCCGGCTTCGAGCCCGAGGGCGCGGTGCTCGCCCCGCTGAACGACTGGTCCTTGGTCCCGAACGGGGCCGCGGCGTCGAGGGTGACGACGGTCGGCGGCGGCGCAGCGGCGATGGGCATCGCCGAGACGATTGGCGGCGATGCAGCGGGGGCGGCTCGGCCCGCCGCTTGCGCCGCCACCGGGCCAACAAGGGTGACCGACGTCAACACCAGGCCGATGGCGGCCGCCCGCCATGTTGTCGTCATCTTATTCAGTTCTCCCCACCCGCCGTCAGTGGCCGGATCGCTTGATGATGGATCCGACTGTCAACAGCATAATCCTGAAATCCTGGCGAAGCGACATGTTCCGCACGTATTCGGCGTCGAGCCGATTCCGCTCATCGAACGTGAGCTCGTTCCTGCCACCGACCTGCCACAAGCCAGTGATGCCAGGCGTGGCCTCGAGGCGCTGCGAGTGCCACAGACTGTACGTGCTTGCGTGAAACGAGGTCGGGCGCGGCCCGACAAGGGACATTTCGCCGCGAAGGACGTTCAGGATCTGGGGCAGCTCATCCAGGCTCGTCTTGCGCAACAGCCGACCGACCCGGGTGATCCGCGGGTCGTCGGGAATCTTGAAGTCCGGTGGCGGCAGGATGTTCAGGTGCTGAAGGGAGGGCTTCAGTTCCTCGGCGTTGCGAACCATCGTGCGAAACTTGTACATCGGGAACCGGTTCCCGTGGCGCCCGGTCCGCTGCTGCGTGAACAACACGGGTCCGGGCGAGTCGAGGCGTATCGCGATCGCGCACACGCCGAGCACGACCAGGACCGCGGGGGCGATGAGGATGCAGAGCGTCACGTCGATGATCCGCTTGATCCGGAGGAAGCCGGGTCCGACGACCATCATCGGGTCAGCCCACCCCGGACTCGACGCGAACATCCGATCCGATAATCCCGACGGGCGACGCGTCGAGGCCCGTTGCCGCAGCCGCCGTTCGAGGCAGCGGGGACGGCAGCTGGTCGCCATGCATCTCCCGGTCCAGGGCCTCGAGCAGAGCGCCGCTCGTCAGCCCGTCGTCGGGAAAGACCGCGATCGCGACGTCTGCGGTGAATCGGTCCGGGGCTGCCTGGCGAAGACGGTCGGCGAGGGCGTCCGCAGTCGCCCGGTCAGCCTCAGGGAGCAGGAGGACGACATCGTCGTCATCGAGCCAGGCTCGATCCGTGATGCGCAGGGACGCCCCGATCAGCCGGAGCGTCTCGGCCGCGATCCCGCCCGAAGCACCTGCCATGGCGCCCGCGGCGGCAGACCCGCCGATCGGGCGGAGGCGGGCGAGGGCGAAGGTCCGTCGATGACGGCGGGCCCGGTCGAGCTCATTGCGGAGCGCATCGCGGCCGCTGACCCGGAGGAGATCGGGCGACGGTCGAGCGACGGCCCGGGCTGCCACCAGGGACAGCGCGCCGACGGCCACGACCAGCAGCCCGACCGCCGGTACGCCGCCGGACTGGCCGGACAGCTGCCCGATCCCGATGCCGGCGACCGCTCCGAGGACCGGTAGAAGACCCGCGGCGAGCTGCCGCAGCAGGCCCGCCCGACGGCGACTGGACGGGGAGAAGTCGGAGGAGGGTGAGTCGGCGAGCTCCATCACTCGCTCCGGGCCATGTCGAGCGCGTTCGAGACCGGTCGTGCCACGATCGGGTCGCTCGCGATCGCGTCCGCCTCCGGCACCGCCGGCGACTCCGCGATCACGGCTGCGATCTCATCGATCGCCTCGACTCCCCAGGTCCCACGGCCGAACGACGAGTAGGCGAACCCGGCGTCCACCATCTCGATGACGGACAGGGCATTCCGCCCGTCGACAAGGATCGGCCGGCGCATGAGTCCGGCGGCGCGACGCCAATCGAGCTGGCGGAAGACCGGCCATTCGGTCACGAGCGCCGCGGCGTCGGCGCGGGTCAGCGCCTCGTCGGCGCTCGCCGCGAGCTGGACGCCCGGGACCAGCTCGCCGAACCGCTCCAGAGCGGACGTCATCGGATCGAACGCCACGACGGTGGCGCCTTCCTCGATGAGCCGCGCCGCGATGTCGAGCGACGGGGCCTCGCGGAGGTCGTCCGTGTCGGGCTTGAACGTGACGCCGAGGAGGGCGACCGTGGCCCCCGCGAGGGAGCCGTCGAGGAGCGCGGCGAGCCGCTCGACGATCCGCTCTCGCTGCCGATGATTCACGGTGTCGACCGCCGCGAAGAGCGGGGTTGGCTGGCCGCTCTCGGCCGCCATCGAGACGGTCATCGTGACCTGGTGCGGCAGGCACGAGCCGCCGAACCCGATCCCGGCCCGCAGGAAGCCGCCCCCGATGCGCGAGTCGTAGGCCATGGCAGCGACGACCTGCTCGATGTTGGCACCGTACTGATCGCACAGCTGGGCGAGCTCGTTGGCAAAGCTGATCTTCGTGGCGAGGAAGAGGTTTGCGCCGAGCTTGCTGAGCGAGGCGTCGGTCGCGCTCATCTCGAGGATCGGGGCGTCCGACCCTCGATAGAGCCGACGCAGCCGATCCGCTCCGCGGGCGTCGACATCGTGGGCGATCCCTAGGACGATGCGCTCAGGCTCCAGGAAGTCCTTGACCGCGGTCCCTTCCTTGGTGAACTCGGGGTTCAGGATCACCGGCACCTCGCCGCGACCCGCCTCCTCCCGCATCCTCCCGACGATGCCCGCGAGGCGGGCCAGGAACCACGGCGGAAGCGTTGACCGAACGACGAGAACCGCCTCGTCTGCGAGGCGCGGGACGATCTCGTTCAGGCATGCCTGGATCGTCCCGGTCTGCCACCCGCCATTGCCGTCATGGGTGCCGACGGCCACGAAGATCACCTCGGCATCCGCCACGGCGGCCGGGTCGGCGGTGAAGGACAGCCGCCCCGCCGCGCGATTCGCGGCCACCATCACATCCAGGCCGGGCTCGTGGAAGGGCATCCGACCTTCGAGAAGAGCCTCGATCCGCTGAGCCGACACCTCGATGCCGACGACATCGTGGCCCTGCTCCGCCAGACATGCCGACGTCACGAGGCCCACATACCCCAACCCGACGACCGATACTCGCACGCTCAAGTCCCCCTTCGAGCCGCCCACCGGCTCATACAGAAAGCAGCGCCGTGAGGTCTGGCGCTGCCGCACATCTAGGGGTCAGGATCGATCGCGGTAGTAGATCGGAAACGATGGAGAGGGATAAGTTCTGGCGTTCCGCAATCGTCCGCTGAGCCCCATCTGGACAGTACGATAATCTGCTGTTGACCGGTACGAAATCAAGGGCCGCGGGGGGTTTCAAAATCGTTGTGAAGGTCGATTCACGCTCAGGAGGGTCGGCGGGCCCGGCATTCGCGGTGACGGCGCGCACCGCGCTCCCATCCAGCGGGTCGATTGCGATGCGATCATGGGGCCCGTGAATGGTCCGATTGCCTGGGGATGGCCCTGACATTGGGTGACGCGATTCTCGCCTTTGCACCGGTTCTCGCCGTCGCCGCGATCGCCTTCGGGCCAAGCGCGGCCTGGCTGGCAGCACGGCGCCACCGCAATCCGGCGGTCTGGCTGGTGTTCGGCGTGTGCCTCGGGCCGATCGCCCTGGCCCTGGTTCTGCTCGCACCTCCAGCCACCTGTCCGGCCTGCTCGGGGCCGACGTCCGGCTTCGAGACCGCCTGCCGGGCGTGCGGCTTCGACCTGCGGCTGCGACGCCGGCCGTTTGCCGCGAGTATCGAAGGCGCTCCAGGTGCGCCCCGCGGAGCATCGGGAGCCAGGCCGTCGGCAGCGATCGTCCGCGGTAGTCCGTTGCCAGCCGCCGACCGCGGCGTCGGTGTTCCCGTGATGGACAGCAACGCGACCGGCCAGGATGCCGGCCCGGACCGGCTGTCGGCGGTCGGGGCCCAGCGTCCGAGGGTCCTGTCGTCCGGTCGCGCGGGGCCCGGCCAAGGCGATGGTTCCGAGATGACGATGCTGGCCATCGGCGTTTACGTCCGCGGCTCGGAAAAGAGCCTCGTCGCGGGCATGCGCTACCTCATCGCGAGGACCGACGATCGGCTCCGGATCATCGGCCCCATCGACGTCGCCACCAATCACGCCGACCTCGACCTGCCTCTCGCCGGGATCGAGGCCAATCTGCTCGCCGATCGACTGGTCATGGGCGGCGTTGCCGACGACGGCTCAGGGCGGACGTTCGTCCTCGCCTTCCAGGCGCTGGCGGGCATGGTTGCGCGGCCCGTGGACGATGCAATCATGGAACTCTCCGGGTCCGTCCCGATCGCCGCCGCCCACCCGTGAGCGGACCGTCTCCGCAAGATGACGCCGTCGCCGGCGGACCGCAGCGGCCGGGGCTGCCGGAGCCGCGCCGGACCCGATCCATCGGACCCGAGCTCATCGCGGGGGTTCTGGTCGTGGCGATCGTCGCGGTCCTCGGAGCGGGCCTGCTGACCGGCGCCGCGGGCCAGACCCACGATCCCGCCGGGTCGCTGCCGACGGCGACCCGAACCCCGGTCGTGGTTCCTCCGTCGGATCCCGGCTTCGACCCGAGCGCCATCCAGGCGTGTCTCGTCGTCAACCGCCGGCTTGAGGACGACGGCGCGGCCCTCAAGGCGGAGCTCGCGAGCTCGATCTTCGCGCCAGCCAACGTCGCTGCCATCTTCCGCAGCCTCAACGCGGAGGTCGTGGCGTCGACGACAGCACCGGCTCGGCTCCTGGAGTTCCGGGCCTCGGCCCCGGTCGGGGCGCGCCTGACCGCGCTCTACACCTCGGTGCATGTGGCGATCTCGGACGCGCTCGACAACTCCCTGCGGAATGCTGCGGCCTATCAGTCGGCGGCCAAGGCCGTCGTCAAGATCCTCGCCGACCTGCCGGCAATCGACGCAGAACTGCGCGACCTGCTGGCGGGCAACGTCACACCATCGGGCGGACCGCCGGGCTCGTCGGGTCCGAGCTCGTCGGGTCCGAGCTCGTCGCCGTCCAATTCGCCAACCAGTTCGCCGACCCCCAGCCGGACCCCGGACGGAGGGCCGACGCCGACCCCGCTGGCTTCGTCCACGACCGGGATCGTCAACCCCGGCTTCGAGAGCGGGACGGGCGGCCCCTGGGAGCTCGTCGTCGCGAGCGGGAGTTCCGCGGTGATGTCGCAGGATCTGGCCGAGCACGCGAGCGGCGCGGCATCGGCTCGGGTCGACATCACGACGGCCGGCGTGGAGCGCGCCTCGATTGCGGTTCGCCAGGGAGGCCTCGTCATCGAGACCGGCGGTCATTATGTCGTGACGATCTCTGCGCGCGCTGCAACGAGCCGTGAGGTCCGCATCCGGCTCGCCTCGGCCGACGGCGTGACGTACGCCACGCGGCTGTACACGATCGGTCCGGAGTGGCAGGTGCTGACGATCGACAGCACCGTCCTGGCGAGCGATCAGAATGCGTACCTCGAGGTCGACCTCGGCCGCTACGACTCGACGACGTGGCTCGATGATGCGTCCTTCAGCCGGATCGCGGCGACCGGCAGCTGACGGTTCCCGGGCCGCAGACCTCCAGGGCAACCGAGCGGGCCGGGGACGGCCCGCTCGACGAACCCCCTAGCGATCGACCGCGGGCGAGGCGTGGGTGGGCTCTGCCGGGCCGCCTGCTCGCAGGGATCGATGCCATTCGGCCTGGGCGCAGAGGCCCGCCGCCGGGCTGATTGCCGGGCGGAACCCGAATGCCAGGCGCGCCTTCGTGGTGTCGGCCTGAGTGTGGCGCTGGTCGCCCAGGCGGTCCGGCCCGTGCTGAATCTCGGGCTCCACGCCAAGGGCCTCGCCGATCGTCCGGATGGCGTCGTTGAGGGTGATCACCTCGCCGCCGCCCAGGTTGTAGATCTCGCCCTGGGCGCCGCCCTCGATTGCTGCGATCGTGGCCCCCACGATGTCAGCGACGAAGGTGTTGCTCCGCGTCTGCTCGCCGTCGCCGAAGACCATGATCGGCCGTCCGTCGAGGAGCGCCTCGCTGAAGATGTGATAGGCCATGTCCGGTCGCTGGCGCGGGCCGAACACCGAGAAGTAGCGGAGGATCGTCGCCGGGAAGTCGAAGCTGTCGACGAAGGCGAGGACCAGGTTCTCGGCGGCGAGCTTGGTCACCCCGTACGGAGAGATCGGGCGAGTCGGCAGCCGCTCGTCGCCGACCGCGTCCCGGCCGTAGACCGATGAGGTGGAGATATGGACGAAGCGACGGATCCCGGTGGTCCTGGCGGCTTCGAGCAGCCGCTGGGTGGCGAGGATGTTGCAGTCCATGTAGTCCTGGAACTCCGTCCAGCTCCGGGGGAGACCGGCCATCGCCGCCGCGTGGACCACGGCCTCGATTCCCTCGAGCGACGGGAGGAGCTCGTCGCGTCGGAGGTCGGCCTCGACGAGCGTGAAGCGCGGGCCGCCGAGCAGGCCCGCGATGTTCGCCTCCTTGAGGGCGCGCGGGTAGTAGTCGACGAACGCGTCGATGCCGACGACGTCGTGTCCGTCGGCGACAAGGCGCTCCGCGAGATGGGAGCCGATGAACCCGGCGCTGCCGGTGACCATGATTCGCATGTCAGTGTCGGACCGTGACGGTATCGAGGAAGATCGCGACGCCTCGCGTCTGCGGGGTCTGGGCGCAGACCGAGTCCACGGCCGCGACGGTCGAATCGCGCCAGCGAGCCCCATTCGCGTGGGCGATGCCCTGCCCGCCGGCCGTCGCCAGTGACCAGTCGAACGTGTGGGTCCGGAAGCGGACCACGATCGCCACCCGGTACCAGGTCCCGCGCCGCACGAGGGCGGTCGTGGTGATCTTGGCGGTGCCATTGAAGTATGCCAGCAGACCATGCCGGGTGACGCGCAGCGACGCCGTCTCCCCGCCCGGGCCACGGACCGCGGCGATCTCGATGTCGGACGTGCCGATCGCGCTGATCCGAACGAGGGCGTTGACCAACAGCACGCCGTCAGCGGTCGGAGCGAACGACTTGCATGAGCGCACTGCACCCACGACCGACGTCTGGACAAGCTCGAGACTGTGGTTCGTCGGCGACGGAACGCCGGCGATCAGGAGCTGACCGACGCCGTTGCCCTGGGACGTGATGGCCCAGCCGGCCGGCGAGTGCAGCCCGACCGGCCACGGGTCGAACGTGTCGTTGATCAGCACGTTCACGACGGGCGGGCCGACAGGCGGCGGAGGGGCCGACGAACCGGGCGACGGGGACGATGTCGGGCTGACGGTCGGCGGGGCGACACCCGTCGAAAGGACGCCGTGGAGGTACCGCCCGGTCCCGTCATCAGCCGCGAGGACAACCAACCCGGCCGTGCTGTCGATGTCCTGGCTGGTCGTTGCGGGATTGCGGATCGCGAGATCGCTGGCGGTCGCGATCAGCTCTGTGCCCCGGCCCGACTCGAAGGCGATGTTCGCCGCGGGCGACCACTTGTAGGTGATCTGTCCGGTCACCGTCGTGGCGGCGATCGCGTACACGAGGCCATGCTGTCGATCGATCGCGAGGATCGGCGCGGTCAGGTGGTCCTGGACCCGGCCGAGCTGCACCTTCGACCAGGTTCCGTCCGGATCGAGGACCATGACCAGTGCGCCGGCGTCGAGGGGATTCACCTTGGGCACCGCGTTCGGCGTCGTTTCGAAGGCGACGAGCAGGCGATTGCCGGTGGCGCCGGGGACGCTCCTCACGGACAGGCCACCGGGCGCCTTGCCCAGTCCGTCGACCGCGGTCGAGGCCAGCGTCCAGGCGGTGTCCGGCGCGCCGTCGGCGTGGAAGGCGACCCGCAGCGTCGAGTCGTCGAGCCGGTTCCAGACGACCGCGATCCGCGTCCCGTCGCTCTCGAGGGCCGATGACCTGATGGCGCCGACGACGCCGTCAACGGCGAGGACGCTGCCTGGCGACCAGAGGACGTCGTTGGCGAGGGTGTGGCGGACGACCAGCACGCCGCCGACCCGGTAGCTCAACCACAGGGTTCCCTTTGAATCGCGGGCGAGGGCTGCATCCTCGATCCCCGTCGCCACGACGGTGATCGGGAAGTCGGGATCCATGGCGAACCGCTGCGCGCCAGCGTCGTAGTGGAAGCGGCTCAGTCTCGCCGCCTGGCCGGCTGTCGGTTTGGCCCCGGCGGTCACGATCAGGAGGTGGGTTCCGTCCCACACGACGTCGGCCTTGACCTGGATGCGCCCATCGACCAGGGTGCCCGTGTCGATCCAGCGCTGCGTCGACCAGTCAAGGCGCGCGATCCGGAGCTGCTGACTTGCCGGGTCGACCATCGTCGCCCACCAGATTCCGTCGTTGCGCCAGAGCTTGGCCTGGGCCTGGCCCTCCGTCGGGGCGTGAGTGAGTGGCGAACCGAACGGGCCATCCGGATAGGTCGCCGTGGCGGCCAGCGGGGGCACGGTCGGGCTTGGCGTGGGCGAGCTCGCCGGGCCGCTCGCACTCGGCAACGCGCTGACCGGCAGCCCTCCGGGCTTCGTCTCTAGCCAAATGCCAAGGACCGCCAGAGAAAGCGCGGCGACCAGGGCCGTCAGGACCAGCGTGCGACGCGACAACCGAAAGACCTCACATCGTGGATGGACCGACCACATGGGATGTGGCCGGTCCGCTGCGGACGTGCCGGGCCGTGCCGCCGGCTCAGCGCGCGAGGAACGATCCGGACCGCGGCCGATTGGCGCGCGGTCCGGAGCTGCTGCGGTTGGCCGTCACGACCCACGTCGATCTGGCCAGCATCGGGTCACCGGAGGACGAGCAAGTCGTCCACGTCGACGCGCGGGTGGCCGGCCGTTCCGAGCACCACGATGCGGATCGTGTGGGTCCCGGCGGTCGACCACGTCCTTGCGAACACGATCCGGCGGACCGAGGTGGTTGCCGTGTTGAGGTTGACGGTCGCAATGAAGCGGCCGTCGACGTAGACATTGGCTGAGCCACGGGTCGTCGCCACGAGCGACGTCCAGGCCACGCTTCGTCCGATGAAGGTCAGGCTCGCACTGGCGCCGTGGACGGTCGCCCAGCGAGCCGTCCCGCCGTAGTACACGATGGACGAGCTGGCATGCCAGCCGCTTGAATAGCGGATGGACCGGCTCGAATCCTGGTAGGCCAGGACGCGCATCGTCGGCGTGTAGACCGCCGCGCTGGTGTTGCCTGCCCGGTCGACCGCATACACCCGGAAACGATACGTGTGGCCTGGGTAGACGAGGGTGTTCAGGGCGTTGACCGTCGGTGCGCCGAGCACCGTGTAGGCATGGCCGTCACGGGACGCCAGGACCCGATAGCTACCGACGCCCGTGACCGTGTCGCTGGCGACCGGCCAACCGAGCCGAAGCGGGACGGTGCTGCCGACGTGGTTCGTCGGCGCATAGAACCGCGGCGTGATCGGGCTGTGCATGACCGGCTTGGTCAGGTCGACCCTGGCCGTGGCGGAGGCGCTGTACGAGGGGGCGATCGGGTCGCTGATGTTGCCGGCCCCGTCCTTGAAGACGACGTAGACCGCCTTGACGCTGTAGTTGGTCAGCAGACCCGGGAGTGTCCAGGAGATCGACGCGGCGAACGGCCGGAACGTCGCGCCCGCCATCGTGGGGCTGTTCGAGATCTGGACCTCGGTGACGTCCATACTCGTGAGTGGGAATGACAGGGTGACCGACAGGGAGTGGATCCCGACGGAGCCACCGTTGATGGCGACGTGACCAACCGGCTTGACGACGTCCGCGAGGGTGATCGTGTCGTTCGACACGCCCGACCAGTTCCCGACCGCATCCTCCCACTGGACGTAGACCGTGCGCGCCCCGTCGGGGCCCGGTGCCAGGTTCCAGGGCTTGGACGTCGCGTAGGCCGAGGTCACCGCCGACGCGTCGCTGAGGAGGCCGCCGCTCGTCGCCGGATCGTTTGCGATCCGGACGTTGCTGACGACCCCGACACCGGCATCGGTTGCCGTGACGTCCAGGGTCACGGCGGAGTCGCCGGAGGCCGCGTCGCCGTTGTTGATCGTGACCGTGCCGACGGGCCCGGTCGAGTCGAGGATGATGGTGTCGCTGACGGGGGCGGACCAATTGCCGGCGCCGTCCTGGAACTGGACCCAGACGGTCTTCGTGCCGTCGCCACCGGACACGGTCCACGGGAGGGTGGCGGTCCAGCTGGAGCTCGCGGCCCCCGCTCCGTCCAGCATCCCGCTGCCGTCGACATGGCCGGTGGTATTAACCACGCGGACGAGGTTGACGCCGAGGCCGGCGTCGGTCGCCGGCACCGCGAGCGTGACGGCCGCGAGGGTCGTCGCGGCATCGCCGTTGTTGATCGTGACGGTCCCGACGGGCGGGGTAGTGTCCGCCGCGGCCAGGTTCAACTCGCCGTGGAGGAACCACAAGGTCGACCGATCGCTGACCTCGGCGACGAGGTTGGTCGTGGACGTGACGACCTGCTTGGTCAGGCTGATGTCATCGATGGCGTGGTCTGTTGCGCTCTGGATGAACGCGGCGCCCTTCCCGGTCGGGAATGCGAGCGTCGACAGCGGCGCGGACTTCACGTAGATCGCCCCGGCCGTCGTCGATCCGCTCGACGAGAAGACATAGGCGAGGCCGAGGTCCTCGTCGAGGACGACCTGGGCTCGGGTGTTGCCGTCGGCGACCTTTGAGACGACGTGGCTCGTCCACGTGCCACTCGTCGAGCGATCGAACAGCTTCTCCTGGTCCGACACGCCGGTCTTGATCATCGCGTAGACCTTGCCGGCCGAGTCCGCTTTGAGGTTGACCTGATTCTCGGCGGCATTCGTGCCGGTGATGACCGTCTCGGCTCCGGACCAGGTGCCGAACGGATCGCCGTCGGTGTGGGTCGCGAAGAACGCGCTGGAGGCACCGGTCGCATGCTTGTCGGTCCAGTACAGGCCGACATTTGTGCCGCCGAAGGCGACGATCGA
The DNA here is from genome assembly GCA_038204565.1 of Candidatus Limnocylindrales bacterium. Classification (GTDB taxonomy): domain Bacteria; phylum Chloroflexota; class Limnocylindria; order Limnocylindrales; family CSP1-4; genus CF-46. The sequence continues at coordinate 28,030 of JBBRCU010000011.1, read as the reverse complement.
GGCGGTGTTGTCCTGGTCGAGCTGGCCGACGCTGGCACCGGCGAATTTGGCTTGGGCCGACCAGGTCAGGCCGTCGTCCGAGCTCGCTGCGAGGTAGACGGTCGAGTTGAAATGCGGGCTCGGTGGCGCGCCGGTCGTCGGGTCGTCCCGGGTATAGGCGACCCACAGGCCACCGACCGAATCCTTGGCGATCGTCACGGCGTTGGAGCCGCCGCCGGTGAAGTTGCCGCCGTTGTACTGACCGCCGGCGAGGACCTTCGGGAAGCCGCTGTCGAGTGTGTACTTCGTCGCGAGCGTCGAAGCAGCCGAGTTGTACGTGTAGCGATAGACCCGGATGGAGTCGTTGCAGGGTTGGCTTGGCGGAGCGATTGCGGCCGTGCAGATGCTCTTCGACGAGGCGACGTACAGCTTGTTGTGGGCGCCGTCCCAGAGGTAGTCGGCATGCGACAGGTCGCGGATGTCGATCTGACGGGTCGTGTCCACCCAGCTGTGGTTGACCGGATTGAACTTGAAGATGTCGAAGTGCGAGCCGCCCGAACCCTTGCCCGAGGACACGAAGAGGCCGGCCCACCAGGCGCCGTCGTTGTACCAGAGCTTCGACTGCTCCGGATCCGATGTGGCCCGGGACGCGAGCGCCCCGCCGTAGCCGAAGTCGCGGTAGCCGACCGTGACCGGGGTCGAGGCGCTGGCGATCCCGCTGAAGACCATTGCCAGACCGAGGGCGGCGGCGGTCAGCGTGGCGGCGACGGTTGCGATCAGCGGCCGGGCTAGGCCGCGCGGGCGGCCCGACGAGGCCGTGCCTCGTGATCTGGGCAGGCGGTGGGCAATCGGCATGACGAATCCTCCATGGGACCGCCCCCCCCAGGGTCGCCGGGAACGCCGCGGTCCGTGATTGAACTCGAGAGGCCTGCCGCTGTCTGTCCGGTGGTGTCTGATGATCGGGATGAGTGCGGGCGATGGACGAACAGCGATTCGGTTGTCTCGTCGAGATCCTCCGGGGCGTCCTGCGCGCGCTCCGGAATAGGCTGAATGTCGCGAAGGGTAGCGCCTCGGAGCCCGGACTCAAAGGGCCTCGAGAGCGAGGGCCCGGTTCTGGGCGCAGTTCTCGTTGCGGGGTGGCACCAACGCCCGCGGTCGAGCCGGCGCCGCGGCTACCATCGACCCGGTGCAGCAAATCGAACTGGCGCTCATCGCGGCAGGCTCGCTCACGATCCTCGTCGTCTGGTTCGTCCGAAGCCGCGCCCACCTGATGGACCGGCCGAACGCGGTCGGAGCGATGCTCGGAATCGTGCCGGGCATCCTCGGCGCGGTGATCGTCCTGGTCCCGCGGACGGACCTCGTCCCCGATCAGGCAGAGCCGTTCATCTGGCTCATCGTGGTGGTGGTCGTTGGCTGCGTCGCCGTCATCGCCTGGTCCACCGGGTCTGCCCGGCGCTAGCCGCGACCGACTCGATGAGAAGGCGGATGCCCTGGTGGGCGCCGGACCGGGACGCCGGCCGCCGGGCGCCATCGCGACCCGCGCTCAGGACCCGAAGGCGATGCCGTTGGTGAGGGTGGTCCAGCGCACGGCCGAATGGCCGGCCGAGCCGAATGGGCGGCCGGCAGCAAGGACGACCGCAAACGTCGACTCGGGCCAGTGCTCATAGACGAGCTCCCAGAGCGGCGCAGGCGCCGGGACATCGACTCCCTGGGCCCAGGGCCAGCCGGTCGGATCCTGTTCGTAGCGGGCGGCGAGGTCGACTGCCTTCCGCACGGTTCCGCCGCCCGCCCCGACGTACGACCACAGGTCAATGCCGCGGCGCTCGGCGATCCTGGCCACCGCGACCTTGTACATCAGTGCCTCCTGGGTATACGACAGGCCGGCCGAGCCGCGCCGGACCTCCTCGGGAATGTGGCCGTCGGACGCGATGAGGTCGAGCTGGGCCCGCCAGGCGTCGACCGCCCGACCGAACCCGGCGGTGTCGCCGAGGAAATCGAACCCGACGACCCGCAGGAATACGCCGGCGTCGCCCCAGTTGTTGGTTCGTTCGGAGGCCGCGGGCAGGATCACGGTTCGGAGCCAGTCGCGGAACTCGCTGTCGTCGGCGGCACTCAGGACGCCCGACGGCCCGAGGAGGTCGACGGCGAACACGAACCCGGGGGCTGCCCGGCTCACGATGAGCGACGTCTGGCAGTCTCCATCCGACGGACAGGCGCCGAGCAGCGTCTTTGTCTGGGCCACCCAGGCCATCACGTAGCGCCGGGCGGCCAGGGCATCGCGCGGATCGCCGCTGACAGCCCAGGCGAGGGCGAGGCCGTAGGCTGACGCGCTGTCGTCGACGAACGGCCCCGTGGTGCCGTCGATCCGGAGGGGTTCGGATGGGTTGGGCTGGCCGTCCACGGCTCCCCTGGACCAGTCGAGCAGATCCTTCACGGCGGCAGCCTCGGGGGCCTGTCCGGCAGCCGCGCGGGCGGCCCGGTCGCGCAGCTCGGCCAGCGACCCGAGGTAACCGTGGTCCGCCGGCGGCGCCGGGTTCGACGAGCCGGCGGCCACGGATCCGGGCGGTGGGGATGGGGCCACGATCGCCCGCCCGGAAGCGCGGGACATGACGCCGATGATCGCGATCGCGGCCGCTGCGAGCAGGACGATCGCGATCGCGCCGCCTCGCCGGAACGGCCGGGAACGTGTCCGATCTCGAGCCCGCGGAGTGACGTCGTCGGGTAACACGATCGCTCGACATTGTATCGTCGCCGTCCGGGCCGACCCGATTCAGGGCGAGGCCGTGAACTGGCAGGAGCATGACGACCACGATCGCGGGCCGCCGATGACCGGACATGAGCTGAACGACGACGATGCATCGAGGCCGCTCGGGCTATCCGACGACGATGGAGCCGCGGCGCTCGGGCCGCACCCCGTCGTGCGGTCGGCGTGGGCGGCTCTCACCGCCGATGGGGTTCGCTGGGCTCTGCTGCGGGGCACGGCGGACGGCGCGGACGGCGACATCGACGTGCTCGTCGATCCGCGTGACGCGGCCAAGCTTGGCCGGGCCCTCGGACGGGCCGGGTTCGCTCGGCTCGCGGCGATCGGCCACGGGGGCCACCGCTTCTTCCGGACCTATGACGAGGCGTCCGACACGTGGCTGACCCTCGACGTCGTCACCGAGCTCGCGTTCGGCCCGGGCGGCTGGCTGCTCCTGGGGAGCATGGCCGAAGTCATTCTCGAGCGACGCGTCGAGGCGGGCAGCGTGACTCGGCTGGCCCCGGACGATGCGTTCTGGGTCCTCCTGCTGCACGACCTCCTCGATCGCCCGGACAGCCCGCCGGCCCATCTCCGCGCGCTGTCGACGCTCGTCCGACAGGCAGGCCCGGACGGGTCGCTGGGGCGGCGGATCGACGAGCTTGGGGGAGCCGGCTCGGCCGCTCGGCTGGCTGGGTCCATCCGGACGGGCGACATGACGTCCGCCCAGGCCGTCGGCCGGAGGCTGGCACGGCGCTGGGCGCGGACGACCGCGGGCGACGCCCTGCGGCGACGAGCCGTCCACGAGGTCACGAAACGGCTCCGGAAGCCGCACACGGCCCTGCGGCGGCGAGGCATCGACGTTGCCGTGCTCGGCCCCGATGGATCGGGCAAGTCGACCCTCGCCGCGTCCCTCGCGACGGGCCTCCTGGTCCCGACCCGAACGATCTATCTCGGTCTGTACGGGGCGAAGCTCGCAGGGGTCCGACGCTTCGGCGGACCGCGCCGGCTGACCAGCCTCTGGCGGGGCTGGACGGTCGGGTTGTGGCACCGGCTCCGTGGACGGGTCGTCGTCTATGACCGTCACGGGCTGGACGCCCTCGTCGGCCTGCCCCGGGCGTCGCTCAAGGCGCGGCTTCGGCGTTGGATCCTGCGGCATGCCATCCCCGATCCCGCGCTCGTGCTCGTGCTCGACGCCCCGGCGGAGGTGATGTTCGCCCGCAAGGGCGAGCACGACGTGGCCACGCTGGACCTCCAGCGGCGGGGCTATCTCGCGCTGGCCGCCCGGATGCCGTCCGCCGAGGTGCTCGATGCGTCGCGCGATCCGGACGCCGTCCGCCGTGACGCAATCGCCCGGACGTGGCGCCGGATCGCCGGGGTCGACGGGCGTGACTGAGGAAGCCGATCCCGGGGACCGTCCGCCAGCCCGAACGGCCGCGTCGCCGAGCGGGGCCCCGTCGACGAGCGCCCGCTCCCAGATCCGCGGCTCGAGCCTCCTGCTCGTCGGCCGGGCGATCGCGATGGCCGTCAACTTCGTGGTCCAGGTGCTGACCGTCCGCTACCTGACGAAAACCGATTACGGCGCGTTTGCCTACGCCCTCTCGATCGTCGACCTCGGCCAGATGATCGCGACCTTCGGGATGGACCGGACGATCACCCGGTTCCTCTCGATCGACGACGAGGAGCGGCGCTACGACCGGCTCTTCGGGACGCTCGTCTTCGCCCTGGCGACAGTCGGCGGCCTCGGGCTCGCCGTCGTCCTCTTCGTCGACGGCCTTCAGTCGTTCGCGCCGAGTGGGCTCGCCGGTGACGGGAACGGCGCGACCCTGCTCGTCATCCTGATCGTGCTGGCGCCCATCCAGGCGTTCGACTCGCTTCTTACCGGCGTCCTGTCCGTGTTCGCCAGCCCGAGCTCGATCTTTGTCCGCCGCTTCGTTGTCGCGCCCGGCCTGAAGCTCGCGGTGATCACCCTGCTCGTCCTGAGCCAGGCCGGCGTGCAATTCCTGGCGTGGGGCTACGTCATCGCCGGCCTCATCGGGATCGTGGTCTATGGGTTCCTGTTGGCGCGGCTCCTCCGGGTGCGCGGTCTCTGGGAGCGGTTCCGGCCCCGCCACCTCGAGCTGCCGGTCCGCGAGCTCGTGCTGTTCACGATCCCCTTGCTGACCACCGATCTTGTCTACATCGTCCTCAATACCAGCGATGCGATCCTGCTCGGCTGGTTCCGCGGCGCGGAGGATGTGGCCGCGTTCCGGGTCGTGATCCCGGCGGCCGGGCTGAATCAGCTGGTCTTCTCGAGCTTCACCCTGCTGTTCGTCCCGGCCGCGGCGCGGCTCTTCGCCCGGAACGATCGCGAGGGCGTCCGGGACCTGTACTGGCAGACCGCGATCTGGATGGCGGTGATCTCGTTCCCGCTCTTCGCGCTGACGTTCTCGCTCGCGGGCGAGGTCACCCGGACCCTGTACGGCGAGCGGTATGCGGGCTCCTCGATCTACCTGGCGATGCTGTCCTTCGCCTACTACTTCAATACCGCTCTCGGCTTCAACGGGCTGACCCTTCGGGTCTACGGGGCAATGCGTTCCATCGTCCTGATCAACGTCGCGGCGGCCGTCCTCAACCTGGCCCTCAATCTGATCCTGATCCCGACGTACGGCCCGCTCGGGGCCGCGATCGGGACCACGACGACCCTGATCGTCCACAACGTCCTCAAACAGGTCGGCCTGAACCGGGCGACCGGGATCAGCCTCTTCGACCCGCGCTACCTGCGGGTCTACGTCGTGGTCGCCGCCGGCGCCGCCGGATTGTTCGTCGCGCAGGCCGCGCTTGGACCACTGCGGGGCGCGGCGACGGTGGCCATCCCGTTCGGACACGTCGATCTCGTCCTCGTCGCCGAGCTCATCCTCGCGGCGGTCGTCTCGATCGTCGTGTTCATCCTGACTCGCTCGGAGCTGCGGATCGAGGAGACCCTGCCGGAGCTCGCGAGGATCCCGATCCTCGGCCGGCTCGTTCGAGCGGAGGACGTTCGCCCGAACGACGATTGAGCGGGGCCCGAGGCGGCAGGTCGGTCCGATGCCGCCTGGATCAGCCCCGGACGGGACCCTCGGCGACCGAGGCGGCAAAGCGGAGCGACAGCTCGGCAGTGGTCACGCGGAGATCGAATTCCGCGTGCACCCGGTCCCGGCCGGCGCGTCCGAGCCGCTCCCGGAGAGCCGCATCGTTGGCCAGGCGCTCGATCGCATCGGCCAGGGCGAAGGCATCGCCCGCCGTGACGAGCAGCCCCGTCTCGCCGTCGATCACGAGCTCGGGAATGCCGCTGACCGCCGACGCAACCACGGCGCGCTCGGAGGCCAGCGCCTCCATCAGCGCCACGGGGATCCCCTCGGTCTTGCCGGAGGCCAGGATGACGCTCGGCTGGACGACGACATCGGCGGCGGCGACCAGGGCCGCCACGCGGTCCCGGGCGACCGCCCCGGCGAAGGTCACGATCAGGGCCAGGTCGCGATCGTGGATCAGCCCCTCGAGGACCGGGCGTTCGGGTCCCTCGCCGATCAGCGTGCAATGGACCCGCCGGCCGCGATCGAGCAGCACTCGACAGGCCTCGACGAGAAACCGCTGACCCTTCTGCGGCTGGAGGCTGGCAACACAGACGAGTTCCAGGGGGCGGTCCGGCGAACCGGCGCCACGACCCGTGGCGCCCGCGGCGGCCGGAGCCGGGTGGAACACGGCCAGATCGACCCCGCAGTGGATCACGACCGTCCGGGCGGCGGCGAGCTCGCCGTACCAGCCCTCGAGCAGACGCCGGTTCGCCTCCGAGATGGTCACCACGAAACGGGCAGCCCGAATCTTCTCGTCGAGCATGGCCCGCTCGACATAGATGTCGTGAGCGTGGGCGGTGAAGCTGTACGGCCGCCCGGTCAGCCTCGAGGCAACGTACGCCGCCAATGCCGGATGGGTCGCCCAGTGGGCGTGGATGTGCTCGATACCAAGCTCCTCGACGCGGCGCCCGATCGCCGCCCCGATCGGCACCGCAACCATGCTCCGGACAAGGAACTTCGGCGAGCGGATCGTGCCGCGGACGGCAGCCAGCCAGACCGCCATGTAGCGCCGCGGACGACGGCGGAGCCAGTGCAGCTGCGCGGCGAGGACTGTCCGTGACCACGGCCGGAAGTCATGAGCACGGGCGACCAGGTCCGCCGCCCCGGGCTGGACGACGGCCTCGCGCTCCCGGACCAGCGGAAAGATCTCGACCCGGTGGCCGAGCCGCTCGAGCTCGAGGATCTCGTACAGGATGAAGGTCTCGGTCGCCTTCGGAAAGCGCGACATCAGGTAGGCGAGCCGCAGCGGTCGCCCCGAGCCGGCCAGCGGCTCCGGCTCAGCGCGCGGAACGGTCGTGGCCGTCGGGGAGTCGCTCATCGTCGCGCGGCCCTGCTGGCGGCGAGCTCGCGGTACAGCGCGGCGTAGCGGTCCGCGCACGCCTGCCACGTATACGTCGACTCGACCAGGGCGCGTCCGGCGGCAGCGATCGACGCGGCCCGGGCATCGTCGGCGAGAAGCTCCGCGACCGCCTGCGCAAACTCGTCGGAGCCATCAGCCACGAGGAGGTCGCGGCCAGCCTGCCCCGCCAGCCCCTCGGCGGCCATCGCCGTCGCGACGACCGGCCGACCCATCGCCATTGCCTCGAGGATCTTGTTCTTGATGCCGCTGCCGCTGCGCATCGGCGCGACGACGACGGCCGAGCCGGCCAGCCACGGTCGGACGTCGTCGACGCTGCCGGTGACCGTGACCGCGGGATCTGCGGCAAGGGCCCGAACGGCCTCAGTGGGATCGCGACCGACGATCGTGAACGTGACCCCGGGCCGCAGATCCCGGAGACGCGGCAGCACGGCCTCGACGAACCACCGCACCGCGGCAACGTTTGGCGGAAAGGACATGGCGCCGACGAACACGACCGAGTCCCCGACGATCGTGGTGTCGGGCCGGGGCTGGAATCGGGTGGCGTCCACACCGTTCGGGACGACCTCGACGCGGAGCCCCGGACGGGATGCCCGGAGCGCGGCGGCGTCCGCCTCGGCGACGACCGTGACGATGGGGTAAGAACGGATCGCGCGGCGCTCGATCGCGGTTGCAACCATCCGCCGAACGCCGGCGCGGATGCCGCGTCGCGGGTCGCGCCGGGTGGCGAGCGTCTCGGCGTCGATGAGCTCGAGCAGGCGAGGCAGGGTGCCGACGTCGGTGGCGTAGCCGGCCATCGGCAGTTGCCGGACGTGGACCACGTCGATCCGCCCTTCGGCGAGGACGTCGCGGATCGTCCGGCTGACCCGAGCGGCTCCCGCGCTGTCGAGCCGGCCTCGGGTCCGGACGCCGCGCCGAGCCAGCTGCGGCTCCAGCCAGCCCACCAGTGCGGTCGGCCGATGGGCCCGGGGAATGAGGCGGACCTCATCGAACATCTCCGCGAGCGCCGATCGGGCGGCGGCCTGTTCGCCGGCCTCGGCCGGGGCCACGAGCGTCAGGTGGTGGCCAGCGCGGAGCAGGGGGAACACATTCCGGGCGATCAGTTCGCTGCCCTGGACGGCCGACAGAGGCGGGGCTCGATCGATGACGAGCACGTTCAGGCGCATGCGGCAACCGCCGTGACGTTCGCCGCCACCCAGGCACGATCCGTCGCCAGGTCTTGATGGCGGGCCAGATTGGAGCCGACGAACCGCAGCCAGTACAACCACACCGCCGTCCGGGCCGGGATGCCGCCGAACCGCCGGTCGTCCATCGCATCCACGCCGCGCTCGGCCGAGTCCAATGCGCCGGGCGGGCCAAGGACGACCTCGTCGTCACGAGTCCACGTGCCGCCGCTCAGGAGGTCGGCCAGGACGGCGCCCTGGTCTGTCCGCTCGATGAGCCGGCGGGTCGTGATGGCGAGATGGAGGAGGTCGTGGACCGCGAGCTCGTCGGCCGCGGCACTGTCCCAGTCGATGATGCCGCTGACGACAGGCTCCGTACCCTGGACCAGGACGTTGGCCGGCCAGAGGTCGCCGTGGATCCAGCCGATCGCGAGCTGTCGACCGCTCAGCTCGGCAGTCAAAGCCGACTCGAGGCCGGCCAGTCGGCCCGGGCTGCTTGACCGTCCGGGCAGGCGGTCGAGAATATCGGCGACCGCCGCGACTCGGTCCCGGACCCAGCACCGGCTGAGGCGGTCGTCGACGATCACGGTCTGCGACGTGACGGCGTGAACACGGCCGATCGCGGTGCTGATCGCACTGAGCATGCGGAACCGGTCGTCGGGCGTTTCGAGCATGTCCTGGGCCGGTCTCCCTGGAAGGACGCCCTCCATCGCCCACGATCGGCCGCCGATCCGGCCCGTCCCGATCGGCTCAGGCAGGAGCTCTGCCGCCGGGTCGCCAGCAAGATGCCTTCGAAGGGTGGTCAAGGCGGCCGTCGCCGCACGGAGTCCGTCCGCGGTGCGCGGCTGGTGGGCGACGCGGATGAGGGCCTCCGGCCCGGCGCCCGGCGGCCCCACCAGCAGAATCGTCGGTTCGGCGGATCGTCCGCTTCGGACGACCCATCCCGCCGCCTCGGGTCGAGCGGACGCGACCGCGGCGATGATCCGGGGCGCGTCACGTCGGTCGGCGGCGAGGTGCCGCTGGGCGACCGCGGCTCGCCGCGCGCGGCCGATCCACCGGGACAACCCGGCCCGTCGCGTTGCGGCTGGGCGAGGGACGATGCGGTCGATGTTGCACCAGCGTCGAGGGAGACTGAGAGCCCTTTTCGCCAGGGCACGATCGGAGCGCGCGCGGCGCCCATGGTACCCGGATGCACCGCCTACGTTGGTCGGCCAGTTTCGCGATCGCGGCGCAGCCCGTATCCTTCGGCCGTTCGCATTCCGACGGCTCATCCGCCCGCTTCGTCCGGGTCCCAGCCGTCGTCGATCTTCAGCAACGGGTCCGTCTGCGGCGGGCCAGGACGGGGAGAGTTCGTGGAACTGACCGGATACCTCGCGGTCGCCCGACGGTGGTGGTGGACCCTGCTCGTCGCGATGTGGGTCGCGGCCGTGGCCGGTTTCCTCGTGGCGTCTCGGATTACCCCGACCTATGAGGCGCAGGTCCAGCTCCTCGTGGGTCCGATCAACACCGACAGAGACACGCTCACGGCCTCGGGCCTGCTGGTCCAGACCTACGCCCAGCTCGCGATCAGCCCGCCGCTCCTCAAGTCGACGGCCCAGGAAGCGGGCGGCCTGGACCCGGTCAAGCTCGGCCAGAACGTCCGGGCCACTGCCAACGGCGTGACCCGCGTCCTCGCGATCCGTGTCCAGGATTCGGACCCGGTGCTGGCCTCCAGCGTCGCCAACAAGATGGCCGACGAGCTCATCCAGCTGACCACCGGGGCGACGACCAGACCGGAGGGCCAGCTCGAGGTCATCGGCGCAGCCGTCCCGCCGACCAGCCCGATCGCCCCGCAGGTGTCCCTGATCGTCCTCCTGGCGATGGCCGCCGGACTCATCGGCGGTCTCGTCCTCGTGATCGTCGTCGAGTACGCGACGGACACGGTTCGCGATCGGATCGACCTCGCCCGCCTCAGCGGCACGGACGTGATCGCGACGATCTCGGTCGATCCGCGGATTCCGGCCGTCTCCCCGTTGCCGGTGGCCGAAGCGACAGCGCCGGGTTCGCCGAGCGCGGTGGCGCTCCGGCTCCTCGCATCGAAGGTCGCCTTCGCGGAGGGGGATCTCCCGACCCGGACGATCATGGTCGGCGGCGTGAGCGACGGCGACACCGCGATCGTCGCCCTCGGGATTGCAGCGGCGGTGGCCGGCAGCGGCCATCGGGCGGTGGTGATCGATGGCTCGCCCGATGGCGACATCACGGCGTCGCTCGAGATGAGCGGCCGGCGCGGGCTGCGGGAGGTGCTCGGTCATGATTCCCTCGACCCGCGAGATCTCCTCGTCGCCGGGCCGGCCGGCGTCATGGTCCTGCCCCGGGGCGAGGTCGGTGGAGCGGAGCTGATCGCGGTGGATCGGGCCCAGGACATTCTCGACGGCCTTCTCCGCGTCGTGGACCTGGTAGTCATCGACGGCGGGACGATGCAGCGGTCCGCAGGCGCGTTGACCTGGGCCCGCGCCGCCCAGGAATCGATCCTGCTGGTCCGTCGTGGAGCGAGCCGCCGCGAGGACCTTCGGCTGGCCATGGAGAGCCTCCGGTTTGTCAACGCTGCCGTCGGCGGCACCGTCCTCGTTCAGCGCCTGCCCGGGCGGGGGTTCCGTCGCCGCGATCGCATCGCCCGCTGGGCCGCCGCACCCATCGCCCCGAGCGTTGCGCGGCGCCTCGACGATGTCAGCTCCGAGGCCACGGCACCGTTCACCTGGCGCGTCGGCTCGCCCATGGCCACGCCGGTCCTCGATCGGCCAGGCCCGAGCGAGCAGGACTCGCCGGATTCGCCGGTGTTGGCGGGCGAGCCGAGCGGCTACGTGGTCCCCGCCGCCGTTTCCCCGACCGTCATCCGGACGACGACGCGGACCCGGTCCAGCGCGAAGTCCAGCGACCCGGCGGCCCCGGCCTCGGACACAAAGCGCCGGTCTGCGGCGCCGGCCGACCGTACGGTGGACGCCGACCGCCCGATCCGGAGGTCAGCCCGGACCGACCGGACGGACTGATGATCGGCTGGATCCGGCCGGTCGCCGGCGCCGTATTCTGGTCGGCCGCCGGAACGATCGCCGCGACCTATGTCGTGATGCCGGCCGCGATCCTGGTCCGCGGGCGACTCATCCGCCATCCGGTCGCGGCTGCCGACATCGAGCCGACGGTGAGCGTCGTCGTCGCCGCCCACAACGAGGAACCGAGCATCGGGACCAAGCTGGCAAACCTCCTTGCCAGCGACTATGCGGCCGACCGGCTCGAGGTCATCGTCGCCTCGGACGGATCGACCGACGGGACGGTCGCGGCCGCCACGGTGTTCGCGAGCACCTCGGTCCGTGTGCTCGACCTGCCACGCGTCGGCAAGGCGGCGGCGCTCAACGCGGCTCTCGCGGAGGCAACGGGCGAGATCGTGGTGTTCTCCGACGCCAACAGCATGTTCACGGCCGCGACGATCCGAGCGATCGTCCGGCCGTTCGCCGATCCCGGCGTCGGTGGCGTCGCCGGGGACCAGCGCTACCTTCGTGGTGGCGCCGGCGGCATGGCCCGCGGGGAGCGCGGCTACTGGGATCTGGACCGGATGTTGAAGCGGGCCGAGAGCAGCTCCGGGAATGTCATCTCGGCGACCGGAGCCATCTACGCCGTCCGTCGCGACCTGATTCCGCCCGTTCCCGACGGTGTGACCGACGATTTCATCACCTCGACCGCGGTCGTCGACGCCGGCCGCCGCCTTGTCTTCGTCGAGGAGGCGGCGGCCTATGAGCCCGTCGCTGCCACGGGCGGCGTCGAGTACGGACGGAAGGTCCGGGTCATGACCCGTGGCCTGCGCGGCGTGATGCTCCGGCGCCGGCTCCTCGATCCACGCCTGACCGGCTTCTATGCCCTGCAACTGCTGTGGCACAAGCTGCTGCGCCGGCTGATGGTGATCCCCCTGATCGCACTGGCGGCGAGCAGCCCGTTCCTGGTCCGTTCGGGCCCCCTCTACCGGCTCGCGATGGCCGGCCAGGTGCTGTTCTATGGCCTCGCCGCCGTCGCTGTCCTCGCCCGCGGACAGGCTGTGGCCAAGTCGAAGCTGGTGGCCTTCCCGGCGTATTTCTGCCTGGTGAACCTCGCCGCCCTGCACGCCGCGGTGAACGTCATGCGCGGCCGCCGGATCGACCGGTGGGAGCCGCAGCGGGCGCCCGGCGCCGACCCCCGGCGGGGACCGGGTTCCGGATCGGAACTCGGCGACATCCGGGCCGACAACGGCGTGGACCTCGCGTCTTGATCTCCGCGGCGGCGCGGGCAGGGGCGCCGAACGAGACCGGCGGAGGTTCCGCGCGGGCGCGTCCCCCGGCGGTCGTGGTCGTCCTGCTTGCGGCGGTCGCGATGTCGGCAGGAGTCGGAGCGATCGGCGGAAACAACCCCGTCCTGGCCATCGCCGCGGTCGGGGCGACCTTGCTGGCCATCTCGATGGCGATCCGCCCGGATATCGCGGCGTTCGTGGTCGTCGGCGTGATCTACAGCAATGCCGCGACCATCGCCGTCCAGTTCCACGGCGTCCCGGCGTTCGCCGCGCTGGCTGTCCCGATTCTCCTCGTGGTCCCGGTCGGCTACGAGCTGGTCGTCCGGAAGCGCCCCGTGGTCGTCACCTCGGCGTTCCCGCTCATCGTTGTCTTCCTGTTGGTGCAGATCCTCGGCACGCTCTTCGCCGACGACGTGCAGTCGGCGTTCACTGAGCTCACGACGTTCCTGGTCGAAGGCATCGGCCTGTACTTCCTGATCATCAATTCGATCCGCTCGATCGACACCCTCCGCTGGGTCGTGTGGATCCTGCTGGCTGTCGGGGCGATCCTCGGGGCGCTGTCGTTCTACCAGGACGCAACGAAGACCTACACCAACGATTACGGCGGGTTCGCCCAGTTGAGCGCGGCCGTGATCAACACGGGTACCGGGCCGGCAGACACCCAGCCGCGCCTGGCCGGCCCGATCGGTGAGAAGAATCGCTACGCCCAGATCATGCTGATGCTCGTGCCGCTCGGGTTGTTCTGGGCGGTGAGCGCCCGCCGGCGCTGGCCGCGCTTCCTGGCGCTGGCGGCCGCGGCGGCGATCTCCGTGGGTGTGGCTCTCACGTTCTCCCGCGGCGCCGCCGTCGGGTTCGCCCTGGTCCTCGTGATCATGATCGCGATGGGCTACATCCGGCCACTCCAGGTGCTGCTGGTCGGGATCGCCGCCGCAGCGCTCCTGATCGCGGTCCCGACCTACGGCAACCGCGTCGGCTCTCTCGTCGATCTCACCGCGATCCTGACGGGTGACAGCAGCGGCGCCGCGGCGGACGGCGCCGTCCTCAGCCGCGCGACCGAAGGCATCGCCGCGCTCCTCGTCTTCGCGGACCACCCGTTGATCGGCGTCGGACCGGGTCGCTTCCCGTCGTACTACCGGCTCTATGCCGACGATGTCGGAATCCGCGTCCTGAACGCGGACCGGCAGGCCCACGACCTGTACCTCCACATCGCATCGGAGACGGGCATCCTCGGGCTCGCCTCGTTCATGGGCATTCTTGGCCTGACCCTGCGTGACCTGATCCGGGTTCGGCGGCGGTGGCTCGTCTCGAGACCGGACGTGGCGGCCATGGCGACGGGGCTCTTCCTCGCGGTCGTGACGTACATGACGACGGGGCTCTTCCTTCATCTGAGCTATGCCCGCTACTTCTGGCTCGTCTTGGCGGTCGCGGGTGCCGCGGCCTACCTCGGGCTGCGGCTGGAGGAGCCCGACGTGGCGCCCGCAACCGCGGCGGCTGGGGCGACGTCCGCCCCGCGGCGCGGCCGAACGGCGGTTGCAAGGATCCGGCGAGGGCGGGTGTCGGGGACGCCGGTCTCGGGCTGAGCAGCGGCCGGGCCCCGAAGGGAGGCCCGCCGATTCGCTCGGGTCAGCCGCCGCCGTAGAGCCAGTCGGCGTAGCCGAAGTTCTTGCCCGGCGACGTCGTTGCCGGCCGGGGGAGGTTGCCACCGGTCCGGGCATCGATCAGCCACGGCTGCCAGCGATCGTCGCCGACCGCCGGCCACTTCGCGGTCACGTCCAGGAAGCGGGCCGCCCGGTAGAGTGCCTTGTTCGACCAGGACCACGTGTCGTACCCGGCCTGATGAAGGATCTCCGCCTGGAGGACGGCACCCTGCAGCGCCTCCCAGGGGTAGCCGGTATAGGTCGGCGCCCACTGGAAGGATCCGCCCCGCCGCATTTCGTCGGGCAGCGCTCCGTCGAGGCTGATCTTCGTGGCGTCGTACGACTTGGCCGTGCCTGACGCGTCGATCGCGACCGGCTGCGCGGCATTCATCTGCCACGACGAGTCACTGCCGTACTTGAAGCCCGCATAGGCAGTGCGATCGCCGAGCCAGCCGCGGAAGACCGTCGCAGTCCGAGCCATCTCGGCCCCGTCGCCGAGGTAAGCCGCGATGGCTGCCCGAGCCGCCCCGGCGTGGGTCCCCCAATTATTGGGCCGCTGCTCGTGGATCTGGCGGAGGTTCTTGCCGTCCGCCATGACCTTCGTCAGCAGGCTCCGGAGCCACGGCCGGAATGTCCCGGAGTCGAAGGCCGGGTCGGCCCTGACGAGATCCACAAGGTCGGCCGCGATCACGTAGCTCGGCAGGTTGCGGGCCAGGGCGAGGGTTCGTCCGCCGGCCTCGGTCCCGACTGCGGCCCGGATGTTGGCGATGGCCCGTGTCCGATAGGAGGCAGTGCCGGTGCGAGCGAAGACGAGGGCCTCCGCCAGGGTCCGGACGTCATGGTTCGAATCCTGGTCGGCGATGTTCGCCGTTCCGGGGGCGGCATTTGCGTAGGCCAGCAGGCTCGCCCACGCCGGACCGCTCGTGGGTAACACCCGGATCGCGGCGGGCGAGATGAGAACGCTGCCGGAAGAGGCGCGAGCGGGCGTGAACGGCAGGAGGAGGGCCGCCCCGATGAGCATCATGGCGCCCGTCGCGAGCCAATCGCGCAGGCGATCGCGGTCGCGCCCGGCGGTCGGCAGGTGGAGCGGACTGGAGGCGGCAACGACGGTGGGCATGGATCCTCCGGGTGGCGGTCGGCGGGCGCGGAGCGCCCGGGTGGGCCGGAGGCGATCGATCGAGGCCGTGAGCCCGGCGTCATCGCTCGCGTCCGCAGACGGTTTCGGCAGCCCGGTCAAACTCCGACGGAGTCACTGGGCGTTCCGTGCACCCACGTCGCCGTGGGGTTGGCTGTTCGTACCCTCTTGGCCGGCTCCCCTTGCCGACCTTGCGAGACGACCGCGAAGCTACCCGGGCTCCGGGTCGGCTGTCACTGGCGAGATCGTCACCGCCATGGATCGACGCACCGGGAACGGCCACGGCGCGCACCAGGCCGGACGACCTCCGGCCTCACCAATCGCCACCGGACCGGCTCACCCGATGGTCCTACGGCGGATGGGCGAGGCATGCGACGACCGGGCCGAACGAAGAACTCGCGACTGGGCCGGGGGCTTCCGGGTCGTGGTCCGTTCCCGGCAAGCGCGATCGCTCTCGGACGTGCAGACTGGACCGATCGTCGGCCCACCGGGCGGGACCCCCAGCCTTCCGTCATGGAACCCGGTCGCGGCCCGACGATTCGGGATCACCCCATGTCGGTCCCGATATCCACGGCGACCCCGGTCTCCGCGCCGGGCTGCGCCCCGTCCCTGCGTTCGCCGTCCCCAGACGGCGTTCTGGTAGAGAGGAGCATCATGCGATCGGAGAATCGCGGCGCCGCGATGGCGTCTGGCCCGAACGTCGAGGTCATCGATCACGGAAGCCCGAGCGGCGCCCAGCCGCCGCCGAGCCCGGCACACCACCATCTGGCAGCCACCTGCCGGAACCGACCCGAGCCGGCCGAGCCCGCCCGACGTCGCCGGATCCCAGCCCTCCGTCGACCTGCCCGCCCCGGGCAGCGCTGGATACTCGCCGTCGTCCTCGTCGCGACGCTCGGCGGCAACGTCCCGGCGACCGCCCCCGTCGCGGCGGCCTCCACCTACATCCTCATGCCGCGGAGCGAGCTCCTCAGCAAGCCCACCAGCGGGGCCGCCTGGACCGCCCTGAAGACGGTCGCCGATGCGGCTCTACCGGCTCCCGACCTCTGCGACATCAACGCCAGCCACCATGTCCGGACGTTGGCCGCCGCTCTGGTATATGCCCGGACCGGCATCGCGTCGTATGGGAGCAAGGCCAGGGCCGCCATCATGGCCGCCCTACCGACCCAGCGCGTCGGTTGCACGAACGCTGCCCTGGCCCTCGGGCGGCAGCTGACGGCCTATGTGCTGGCCGCCAACCTCGCCGGCCTGGCGGGGACCGACGACGCGACCTTCCGATCCTGGCTGAGCGCGATCCGGACAAAGAACATCGGTGGCCACCCGATCTGGAATTCGCTCGTCGGGACGCACCGAAGCTCGCCGAACAACTGGGGCGCCTACGCCGGCGCGTCGCGGATCGCGGCCGACCTGTACCTCGGCGACCAGGCAGATCTCGCGTCCGCAGCGCTCGTGACCCGGGGCTTCCTCGGCGACCGCACGGCGTATGCCGGGTTCACTACCAACCTCACGTCGGCAGCGCTGACCTGGTCCTGCACTGGGGTTGTGACGACGTACACCCCTGAGGACGGCGGCTGCGTGAAGTCCGGGGTCAACCTGGATGGCGGAATCGCGGCCGACATCAGCCGCGGCGGGTCGCTCCGGTGGCCACCGTCCGACCCCGGGATCCCCTACCAGCTCGAGGCGATCCAGGGCGTCGGGCTCCAGACGGAACTGCTGTATCGAAACGGCTATCCGGACGCTTGGGGCTGGTCGGCTACCGGGCTCAAGCGCGCCGCTGCGATCGTCAGCCGATCCGCGGCTGCCGGCGGCACGGGCTGGAACGCCACCAACACGAGTCGCCAGATGCCCTGGCTGCTGAATCTCCGCTACGGCACGACGATTCCGACGCAGGGCGCCGGTATCGGCCGGGCCATCGGCTTCACCGACTGGCTCTACGGTTCGGGGGCAGCCGCGCCGGCCCCCGGTGGAACGACCGGTGGAAGTTCGGGCGGCTCGTCCGGTGGCTCGTCCGGTGGGACCACCGGTGGCACCACCGCCGCCCCCGTCACGACAGCCCCGACCGTCCGCGTCGCCAGCACGTCGGTTACGCCCGGCCGGGTCCCCGTGGCCGTCCATATCGGTCTGGCCCGGACGAGTGATGGCCTGCGCCGGTATGACCTCCAGATCAGCGTCGACGGAGCCGCGTGGACCTCGTTGAGTCTCGCCACTCCGACCTCAACGGGCCGGGTGGTGTCGCTCGTCAGCGGGCACCGCTACACGTTCCGGGCCCGCGCGGTCGACCTGGCCGGTCGGGTCGGTGGATGGACCGCGGCGCCCACCGTCCGGGGCTCGATGATCGGGGACACTGCGGCCTCGATCGCCTATCGAGGCTCGTGGGGTTCCGCGGCGGCGACGGCCTATATCGGCGGAACGGTCCACTACAGCCGAACGGCGGGGCCGACCGCAACCTTCCGGTTCAGTGGGTCGGCGGTCGTCATCGTCGGCCCGAGGGGCCCCGGTCGCGGACGGTCCGCGGTCTACGTCGACGGCCACTGGGTCGCGACGATCGATCAGTCCGGAGCGTCATTCGTCGCGCGTCGAATGCTCCTGGTCCGGAGCGTCACCGCCGGCGCGCACACGATCGTGGTCAAGGCCCTCGGCACCGCCGGCCGGCCGATGGTCGCGATCGACGCCTTCGAGGTTCTCGGCGCCGGCTGACGAGTCGCGCCAGGACGGCGGGCCCCGGGCTCCCGGCATGGCCGGGTCCCGGGCCTCTTCTCTCTGCGGCATGTCGGCCAATCAGCCGACCGGTCCGTTACGGCGTGTACGTCACTTGGACCGCGAGTCCGTCGAGCCGGAACTTCTTCGTGGTCCGATCCGAGACGTCGATCAGGCGGACCCGGAAATTGGCGTTCGAGAACTCCGAGCCGAGCCACGCTCGGCCCCAGGTGTCGTTTGGCGCGCCGAGCGTGTAGGTTGTCACGCCGACGCTGGTGACGGCGATCGACTTGGGCGCGGTCCAGGTCGTCCCGCCATCACCCGAGAGCTCGGCGCAGACCTGGCTCGTGCCGCCATTGTTGTTGAGTCCCATGTCCACCCGGACCTGGATCCCGCCGACCGCGGAGACGGTGGCCGGGACTCCGAGGCTGTAGCCCCAGAAGCGGTGACGGTCCTTGCCGGCGTCGGTGCAGACCAGGCTGCTGTTCGTGCCGCTGTTCGCATCGGTCGCCAGTGATCCGTCCGTCACGCAACCGTTGGCGGGAAGCGATTCGTAGCCGTCGCCGTCGCCGCCGGTATCGGCGCTGTTCGACGCGGTCGTACAGTCCTTGAATCCGGTCGTTGTGGGCGCAAGCGAGATGGTCGCCGACGCTTGATTGCTGTCGACGCTCCGCCAATTCTGGAATACGGAGCGAAGCACGTAGTAGTACGTGCCGCTGGAGCCAGGGGCGTCGTTCGTCGTCAGCGTGGTCCGCGGTGTGATGGTCGTGACGAGGCCGTAGGGACCGCCGGAGACCGTCGCCCGCTGGAGCTCATATCCGGTCGCATAGGTGTCGGTCGTCGCCGTCCACGTCAGGGTCGCGCTCGAACCGCCCGTCGCAGCGAGCGTGGCCGGCGGATCGAGCGTGTCCGTCGTGATGGCCACCGTGCTCGCCGCGGTGTCTACGAGCCGGGCAAGGGTGGTGGCCGTCGACATGCAAAGGAGGACCGGAACGAGGACCACGACGGCAGCGATGCCTGCAGAGCGGCGGGTCGCCATCGTTCAGTCGACCGCGCGGCGGTCCTGCGCCTGGCCCAGCTGCCAGCGAGCGCGTCGCTGACGAACCTCGCGGCTCCGCTGGATCTGAGCGCGGACCGTCGGTCTGGCCGGCGACTGCTGCATGGCCGGTGCGGCGAATGGCGTCGCGTACACCCAGGTGCCAACCGCGAAGCCCCGCTCGATCGCGCCGGTCGGGCGCAACGCGATCGGCTCGCCATCGAGGAGATCGGGCCGCAGCGCCACGGCTCCTGGTCGGGCGGGCGACTCGACCGGCGGCGGATCGCCGGCGCTCGCCGGGCGGGCGGCGCGCGGCTCGAGCTCGAGGGATTCGAGCAGCCAGGCAACCGCCAGCAGGGTGGCAGCGAGGCCCAGGACGAACATCACGCCGACGGGCAACGACAGCAGCGCTAGCAGGTAGCCTGCCAACGGGATCGCGAGCTCGACCCGCCCGATGACCGCAGATACCGGGACGAGGGATGGATCGGGGGCCGCGTTCGCGTCGCCCTTCGTCCGGATCCAGCGCCCGTCGGCGCGGTCGATGACCGCGACGATCCGGTGGGTGTAGGTGGTCTGCTCCGGCCCGACCCGCAACGAAACGATGTCGCCGACGGCAAGCGAAGCCGGATCAGCCGGCTTGACGAGGATCGCCGCGCCGAGCCCGAGCGTCGGCTCCATCGATCCGCCGCCGATCACGATCGACTGACGGCCGACGAGCGGGGCGCCCTTGCCCAGGATCACCCCGAGCAGGACAACGACGATCAGGACGACGAGGCCGAGGTCGACGATCCGGCGAAGCGCGGTTGCGGCGCCGGCGAGGATCCTCATCGATGACTTCCTCCAGGCTCCCGAGGCTGCGCCCACCGATCAGGTGGGCTGCCGTCCATGACGCCAGGGCGGGCATCACCCGCAATCGATCGAGGCGGGAAGGACCCGGCTGCGGCTCGCCCCCCCCAGGACGAGCCGCAGCCGGTGGCGCAGCCGGTGAACGCGGATTACGGGTTGTTGGCGGTCTGCTCGGCGTCGAAGGTGAACGTTGCCGCAGAGCTGACGCCCTGAAACGCGTTGCCGGTCGAGAGCGGCAGGCTGACCCGGAAGCAGAGCACCTCGCTGGTGCCCGCGGTCAGGTTCCGATCACCGACGTTCGCGCCCTGGGCGGAGCTGCCGACGGCGGCGCCATTGAGGGTCGTCGCGGCCAGGACCGAGGTCCCGGTGAATGCCGCGCATCCGCCGCCGCCGTCCTGGGTCTTGATCGTCAGCTGGAGCTGCGTCCCGAGGGTGTTCGTTGCCGCGACGGAGATCGCGTAGCGGAGGTCGCCGGTGCCGGCATTCGCGACCGTCAGGGCCTGCGTCGAGGAACCGCCAGGCATCATGCCGCTGACTGCGGTCAGGATGGCCGGACTGGTGTTCACATCGATCGTTCCGGTCGTGAAGGCCCAGGTCGAGGTCGCGCTGTCGGTGAACTGCGCGAGCGAGATCGAGCCCGCCCCGATCGTGAGGACCGCGACGGCCCCGAGCAGGGCGACGATCCCGCGACGGCGCTTGCGGCGCCGCTCGGTCTGGCGCTCGGTGAGCTGGGTGTCCATGTGGCGCGATCCCTTTCCCGATTCGTGGACTGAGGCCTGGACCTTCCGGTCCGTAGCGGATGCTCGACGGCCCCCGAAGACGTTCGGCCCGGTCGGGCGATGGGTCTCGCGATGCCCGAACGGGTGACGCCGTTCGTAGGGAGTGAACGCTGCAGACGACGTAGGTCGCTACGGGACTACGGGACCAGCCGAACCCGTACCTTGGTCCCAGCCAGTCGGGTGCGGAACCGGTCGAGGAGGGGTGGTCCGCTGTCGCAAATCTCGAGGCTCGCCCGCACCGCTCCGGGTGTGGGCCGGATGATCGCCGCGGGCCTGATTCGGTCAGATCAGGACGCCGGCGGGCGGCTCCGGCCGCCCTCGGCGAGCCGCTCGTCGTAGCGCTCGTCACGCCAGGCGAGCGCCGCCTTCAGCCCGTCGCGCCGGACGATCCCGTCGAATTCCCGGGCCGTCGCGCTCATGTTGACGAATGACTGGAGATCGAGCCCGAGCTCCACGGCGGCCGCGAAACCGGCGGCATCCATGGCCCGGTTGAGCATCAACTTGGTCGGCGCCATGACATCGGGCGGCACCCGGGCGAGCTTCTCGGCGAGGGCATCGACCTCGTCGGTCAGACGGTCGCCGGGGACCGCCCGATTGATCAGGCCGATCCGTTCGGCCTCGACGGCATCGATCAGGTCTCCGGTCAGGAGGAGCTCGCGGGTCCGCTTCTGGCCGATGACGAACGGCAACAGCAGGGTGACGGGTGCCGAGCCAAAGCGGATCTCCGGCTCGCCGAGCTGGGCGTCGGCGGCGGCAACGATCAGGTCGCAGGCCATCGCCAGCTCGAGCCCGCCGGCCAATGCATATCCATGCACCTGGGCGATGACGGGTTTTGGGCACGACCAGACCGCGAGCGTCGCCTCGACGTCACGGGCGAGGACGTCGCGCCAGTCCCAGGCCGTCGCCGGCGCGGCCTCGGACAGGTCGTAGCCCGCGCAGAACGCACGTCCGGCACCGGCGATGACGATGACCCGGACCCGCTCGTCGGCGGTGGCCTCGGCGATCGCCGCGCTGAGCGCGTCGCGGAGCTCTGCGCTGATCGCATTCAGCTTCGCCGGACGGTTCAGGACCAGCCGCACCCCCCACGGGGCCGGCTCGCGCAGGAGGATCGGGTCGCCATCCGTCATCCGACCACGTCCGCCTCGCCGCAAACCACGATCAGGCCATCGACCGCCGCGGTGCCACCGGGGCCCGAGATCACGGGGTTGCAGTCGACCTCGACGATCTCCGGACGCTCGGCGAGCAGCAGGCCGAGCCGGACGATGGTGTCGACGACCGCCGCCCGGTTGATGCCGGGCCTCCCCCGGACGCCGTCGAGGATCGCCGCTCCGCGCAGCTCGTCGAGCATCGCGGCCGCGTCGTCGGCATGAACGGGGGCAAGCCGGATCGCGACGTCGTCGAGGGCCTCCGCGAGGATCCCGCCGAGACCGGCGAGGACGATCGGCCCGAACGTCGGGTCGCGTCGGCCGCCGAGGATGAGCTCCACCCCGTCGAACTGGCGGGCAACGAGAAGGCCGCGCCGGACGATGCCGCGCGGCAGTTCGAGCGCCAAGAGGTCCTCGGCGGCGCGCCGGACGGCGGCATCGCCGATCAAGCCCGTGCGGACGCCGCCGAGCTCGGTCTTGTGGTCGGTCCCGACGAGGTCGAGCTTGACGACGGCCGGGCCGCCGAACCCCGCCGCGGCCGCGACGGCTTCGTCCGCGTCGGCGACCCGCGCCTGGTCCACGACCGGAATCCCCGCCGCGGTGAGCTGGGCGAGGCTCTCGACCTCGGGCAGGGCACGCGACATCGCGCCGCGTCCGACCGTTGGCGCGGTCAGTGCGAACGCGTCCAGCAGCTCCGGAACGGACGGGTCGTGGCCGAGCAGGGTGCGGTCGGCGGCCAGCTGCGGCCAGCTCGGCCGGACGGGTCCGGCGCGGCGCCGGCCGGCGTTGCGGGCCTCCCAGCGGGCGACCGCGGCGATCGCGCCGAACGCTTCCATCGCTCCTCGCAGGACGGGTCCGCCGCCGGCGGCGCTCATCGCTGCCACGATCTCCGGAGTCGGCTCACCGGATGTCAGGGAGACGTACACCGGCAGGAGGTCCGGCCGGTCGCGCGTCGCGTCGCAGAGCGAGGCCGTCACCTCGAGGGCCGTCTCGACTTCCGACGGCAGGGAGCGGTACGGAAAGTCGTGGACGAGGGCGAGGACGTCGTATGCGCCCGACGCGGCGAACGCCTCGAACGCCGCGGCGTAGGCGGTCGGCGGATCGGTCGCGCCCCACGGATCGAGCGGGTTGCCGATGTAGGCGAGGGTCGGCAGATCGGCGAGGAGCGCGGCCCGGGCGCTCGCCGGCACGTCCGGCAGGTCGATCCCGGTCCGCGGCGCGAGGTCGGCGATGAGCGACGCCTCGCCGGTCGAGACGGTGACGACGCCGGTCCTCCCCCGCCCTACCCGGCGGCCAACGCGGCGGCAGCCGGAGACGAGCTCGGCGGTCTCGAGCAGGCGGTCGAGGTCGTCGCAGACGATCACCCCGGCGGCGGCGAGGGCCGCGTCCGTCGCGCGCGCCTCGCCGGCGAGGGACCCGGAGTGGGCGATCGCGGCGGCCTGGGCCTGGCGGCTCCGGCCGACCTTCACCGCCATCACCGGCTTGCCGATCTCGAGCGCCCGGTCGGCGAGGGCGAGGAACCGCT
This sequence comes from Candidatus Limnocylindrales bacterium, assembly GCA_038204565.1. Lineage (GTDB taxonomy): Bacteria > Chloroflexota > Limnocylindria > Limnocylindrales > CSP1-4 > CF-46. The sequence continues at coordinate 4,614 of JBBRCU010000011.1, read as the reverse complement.
CGGGCCGCTTGAACCCCTCGACGAAGAGGATCACGGCCTCGGTCTCGTCGTCGTCGATCGCGTGGGCGAGGAAGTCGCAGACGTCGAGGACGACCTCGCTGCCGCAGCCGACGATCCGCGAGAACCCGATCCGGCTGCCCGAATGAATGAAGGCGTCGGTCACCGAGCCGGACTGGGCGATCCCCGCCACGCCGCCGCGCGGCTGCCACGGGTTGACGTCCCCGATGTACGTCGCGCTGTTGGTCGTGAGGTCGACGAGGCCCATGCAGTTCGGGCCGAGGAGGGCAATCCCGTGGCGGATCGCGAGCTCGCGCACGTCGCGCTGCATCTGCGCCGCCGCCGCGCCGCCCTCGACGACGCCGCCGCCCGGAATGACGACGGCCCCGACCCCGGCCGCAGCGGCCGCGGCGACGACCGACGCGGCGCGGAGCGGGTTGACCGCGACGACGACCGCGTCGGGTACCTCCGGCAACGCCGCGATCGACGGATAGCATGGCTGGCCGTCGAGCTCGTCGTAGCGCGGGTTGACGAAGTGGCAGCGAGTCTCGCTGCCGAGGACCCGCAGGTTGTTCCGGACAGTCTGGGCGATGCCGCCCCGGGCGGACGCGCCCACGACCGCGATCGAGCGCGGCGCGAAGAGCCGGCGGAGGTCGATCGGCGGCGGGTCGACCTCGATCGACTCGGGCGCCGCTGCGCCGGCGTCGGGCTCGGCCGTCTCGCGCCGGATCACCCGACGACCCGCCCGACCCCGCGCTTCTCGAGCGCCCGGGCGACGATCATCCGCTGGATCTCCGAGGTCCCCTCCCAGATCCGATCGACCCGGAGTTCGCGGAGGTAGCGCTCGGCGGGGAACTCGCGCATGTAGCCGCGGCCGCCGAAGACCTGGACGACCCGGTCGGCACAACGCCAGGCGGCCTCGGACGCGAAGAGCTTGGCGAGCGACGCCTTGGCGTGGACGACCTTTGGATCCGCGCCTCCGTCGGCGAGGGCGGCGGCCTCGCGGGTGAGGAGGCGGGCCGCCGCAGCGTCCGCCGCGGAGTCGGCGAGCGGGACCGACACGCCCTGGAAGTCATAGATCCGCTGCCCGAACTGGACCCGGCCGATCGCCCATTCGACCGCCAGGCCGAGCAGCCGCTCCATCGCCCCCGCGCAGCGCGCGCCGATATGGATCCGCTCCTCCACGAACCACTCGTTGGTGAGCGAGTCGGCGTTGCCGAGGCCGCCGAGGATCGCCGACGCAGGGACCCGGACGTCATCGAGGACGAACTGGGGGTGCCGGTCGGCGAACGTGTGGGTGTAGTCCGGATCGTGCTTCATCGTCATGCCCGGCGTGCCGTAGTCGATCAGGAAGAGAGTCGGCTCGGGCTCCTGGAAGCCGCTCTCGTCGACGACGAGGCAGTGGAAGATCATGAAGTCCGTCTCGTCCGGGGGCCCGGTCACGAACCACTTCTCGCCGTTCAGGACGAAGTCGCCGGTGGACTCGTCGCGGACGGCCGTCGCCTCGAGGGTGCGGGCGTCGGAGCCCGCGTTCGGCTCCGTGATCGCGTAGCTCCCGAAACGCTCGCCACGCATGCTCGGCTCCAGGTACCGCCGGCGCTGCTCGGCGTCCGCATGGATCAGGGCGTTGTAGGCGCCCGGGATGAACGACCAGAGGCCGCCGGTCGCCTGGCCGAGCTGCTCGTGGACGATCACCTGCTCGAGGACGGTCCAACCCTGGCCGCCGAGCTCGCGCGGGAACGAGCCGCCGTGCAGCCGCGCGTCGATCGCCGCGCGTTTCAGCGCGTCGCGGGTCCCGGCCGGGAGCCGGCCGCCGGACCGCTCGAACTCGGCCTCGACCGGCTGGAGGACGTCGACGACGTAGGCGCGGGCGCGCGCCTGGAGCTCGAGCTGGACGGTGGTGAGGGTCAGGTCCACCGCCCGAGGATGACCGGCCGGCCGCTCGCCCGCGCCGCGCGTCCCGGGTCGCGCGACGGCAGACCCGGGGCGGGGCGCCACTCGACGTCGCTGATCGCGACCGGGCACACGAGGCATGCACATGCGCCCCTTTCGACCCTACCCAGGCCCCGATCTTGCCGTTGATGCACATCGCGCGTGCACAGCGGGCCGAATCGGGGGCGTCCCGGGCCGGTTACGGCTCAGACGGTTGCATCGGATGTCGCATATGCACACCGTGTGTGCACGGCGGCCGCCAGGAACGCCTCCGGGTCAGCAGTGGGCCGCGTCGATCGCCCCGGAGATCGCGATCTGCTTGCTGAGGAAGTCGCCGACCGTGCCGACGTTCTGGTCGTAGGTGTCGATCGCGGCCTGGGTCACGGGCTTCGTCGCGAACAGAACCTTTGCGGCGTTGCCGGCTTTCTCGTAGAAGTCGATCGCGGCCTTCGGGTCGCCGAGCGGCGACGCCGACCCATCGAGGGCGTGGAGGTCGTGGAGAGCGGCGAGGAACGTGTCGATGTCGAGGTTGCCGATCTGCTTGGTCCGGATGGACTCGACGTTCTCCGGGGTTTTCAACTGGGCGAGGAGCTGGAGGGAGAGGAGCTCCACGACAGCGGCCTTGATCTTCGTGCAGTCGACCGTGCCGTTCCCGGCCGCCTTCGTGGTCGCACCCGCCGCGGCCGACGGCTGACCACCGGCGGGCGTCGCGTTGCCCTTGGGCGTGGCGGTGGCGGCGCTGCCAACGCACGCGGCGACGAGCACGACGATGGCGGCGAGGCTGGCGATCCGGAGACGCATGAGTTCCCTTCCCCTGGCAAGTTGCGTGGTCCGGGGATCATCATCGCCGACGGACGGCGGGTCAGTCACCCGTCAGTCATGGCCCGGATGGCGCAACCGGCGCGGGCCGCAGACGGTCAGGCGGTGATCGCTTCCAGGAGGACGATCTCGACACCTGATCGCGGCCGGACGCGCCGGTCGTTCGTGACGAAGGCGGTCGCGCTCAGGTGCTTCGCCGTTGCGACGTGGACGGCATCGCCAAGATCCCGGTCGTTGCTCCGCCCCCACGCCGCGTCGATCGCGGTCTCTTCGTCGAGCTGGGCAAGGCGGAGGTTCCGGATGGATCGGATCTCGTCGGCGTAACGCTCGAAGATGGCGCCGTCGCCGGCGCTCGCCGGCCGGGTGAGGATCTCCGTCAATCCGACGGTCGCGAGCACCCCCTCGCACTGACCGGCCTCGATCGCATCGAGCAGCAGGCCGGCAGACGTCGCCTCCGACCCGCTGCCCTCGAACAGGTAGATGAAGACGTTGCTGTCGATTCCGACGCGCCGATGACGGGTGACGAGATCGTCGATCGTCATCGTGGAGCCCGATCGTCCCACTCGCGTCGGAGTTCGCGCACGTACTCGACGGGATCGACGCCCTTCCAGATCGACGCGCCGAGCCCCCGGAGTCGGTCGGATGGTCGAGAGGATCGCTTCGTCAGGACGATCGCGTCGTCGGTGACCGTCACGTCGAGGCGGTCGCCCGCGTAAATCCCGAGGCGGGCGCGCGCTTCGCTCGGGACGGCGATCTGATGCTTGGTGCTGACCTTGACGCTTAGCATGGGATCGGATGCTAAGCGGCCCTCGGGCGGGAGTCAAGGGCTCGTCAACCAGCGCCCCGGACGCACGGATCGGCACCAGCCGTCCCGGCGATGCGCGACCGGCATCGTTTTCGAGCTCACCCCCGTTGGGTGCTGCGGGCCCGGGCAAGTCGATGGCTGCGACGCATCGATCGGTCTCGGGAGGCTCAGCCCGAGGACGGTTCGATCCGGAGCATCGAGATGTGCTCCTGAGCATCACGTGCAGTCAATTGCGGACGAACACACGTCGACTCGAAGCGTTGATGCCATCCCGAATCGACGATCAATCCTCCGCACGCTCGTCGATTAGCTCGGCCAGGCGAGAACCATGATCCGGAGCTCGGTCATGTCCTCGATGGCCCAGCGGAGGCCCTCGCGCCCCAATCCGGAGTCCTTGACGCCGCCGTAGGGCATGTGGTCGCTCCGGTACGTCGGCACGTCATTGACGATCACGCCGCCGACCTCGAGTTCGTTGAAGGCCTGCCAGGCGCCACCGAGGTCGTTCGTGAAGACCCCGGTCTGGAGCCCGAACATCGAGTCGTTGACTCGCCGGATGGCATCGCCCAGGTCGCGGAACCTGAACGCGACGACGAGCGGTGCAAAGGCCTCGTTCGAGCAGACCGCAGCCGTGACGGGCACATCGGTCAGGATCGTCGGGGGGAAGAACGTGCCGTCAGCGGTGCCGCCGATGAGCGCCTTGCCACCGGCCGCGAGCGCCTCGTCGACCCAGCGCTGTGTCCGCGACGCCGCGTTCTGGTCGACCATCGGGCCGAGGTCGGTCTGGGGATCGAGCGGATCGCCGACCTTGAGCGCCCGCGCTCCTTCGACGAGCCGCGGCATGAACGTGTCCCAGACATCCTCGTGGACGAACATCCGCTGGACACTGATGCAGACCTGGCCGGAGTAGGCGAAGGCGCCGGCAAGGCAGCGCTTGACCGCCCAGTCGAGATCGGCCGACTTGTCGACAATCACGCCGGCGTTGCCGCCGAGCTCGAGGACGACTCGTTTCTTGCCGGCACGCTCCTTCATCCGCCAGCCGACCGATGGGCTGCCGGTGAACG
>JBBRCU010000010.1:0-82732 GCA_038204565.1 Candidatus Limnocylindrales bacterium | reverse complement strand
GGCCGCGCGTACCATGCGGCCCATGGCTGCCTGCCCGGTCTGCCACGCGGCGAACCCCGAGGGGGCCCGCTTCTGCGCGAGCTGCGGGTCGGCCCTCGCTCCGCTGGTGACCCACGAGGTCCGCAAGACCGTCACGATCCTGTTCGCCGACGTGACCGGGTCAACCGCCCTCGGTGAGCAGCTCGACCCGGAGAGCCTCCGGGCGATCATGGCCAGATACTTCACGATGATGAAGGCCGTGATCGAGGCCCACGGCGGGACGGTCGAGAAGTTCATCGGCGACGCGGTCATGGCGATCTTCGGGATCCCCCAGGTCCACGAGGACGACGCCCTCCGGGCGGTCCGGGCAGCGGCCGCCATCAAGGATCAGCTCGCCGCCCTCAATGCCGAGCTCAGCGCCAGCCGGGGGATCGCGATCCGCTTCCGGACCGGGCTCAACACAGGTGAGGTCGTGGCCGGCGACCCGGCGTCCGGGCAGACCCTCGTGACCGGCGACACGGTCAACACCGCGGCCCGCCTCGAGCAGGCGGCGCCACCCGGCGAGATCCTCCTCGGCGCTCTCACCTGGAGCCTCGTCCGGGACGCGGTCGAGGCCGAGCCGACAGAGCCGATCGCGGCCAAGGGCAAGGCCGCGCCGGTCGCGGCGTACCGCCTCATCGGCGTCCGCCCCGGAGCCGCCGGCCGGAGCCGCCGGCTCGATGCCCCCCTCGTCGGCCGCGAGCGCGAGCTGGAGCGCCTCGGCGGGGCCTTCCGCCAGGCCGTCGCCGACCGCTCGAGTGCTCTGTACACCGTGCTCGGGGTGGCCGGTGTCGGCAAGAGCCGCCTGACCGCCGAGTTCGAGACCCTCGTCCGAGCCGAGGCGACCATCCTCCATGGCCACTGCCTCTCGTATGGCGAGGGGATCACCTACTGGCCGATCGGCGAGATCGTCCGCTCGGCCGCCGGGATCGTCGAGAGCGACACGGCCGAGGCCGCGAGGGCCAGGGTCCGGGCCCTGCTCGAGGGAGAGCGCGAGGCCGACGTCCTCGCCGCCCGGGTCAGCAGCGCCATCGGCCTGTCGAGTGAGCCCGCCCCCCAGGAGGAGATCTTCTGGGCGATCCGCAAGCTCCTCGAGCACTGCGCCGCTGAGCGTCCCCTGGTCGTCGTCGTCGAGGACATCCACTGGGCCGAGCCGACCCTCCTCGATCTGCTCGAGCACATCGCCGACTGGAGCCGCGACGCGCCGCTCCTGCTCCTCTGCCCGGCCCGGCCCGAGCTGCTCGACGGCCGGCCCGGCTGGGGCGGCGGCAAGCTCAACGCCACGACCGTCCTGCTCGAGGCCCTCGCCCCAGATGCCACGGGCCGCCTGATCGAAGCCCTGCCCGGTGGGGCCGCCCTGCCCGACAGCGTCGTCGAGCGGATCACGACCGCCGCCGAGGGCAACCCCCTGTACGTCGAGGAGCTCCTCGCCATGCTCGTCGACGACGGCCTCCTGCAGGAGCAGCCCGACGGGACCTGGGCGGCCAGCCCCGAGATCGCCGAGGTCCGCGTGCCACCGACGATCCGGGCCCTCCTGGCGGCCCGCCTCGAGCAGCTCGACCCAGCCGAGCGGGCGGTCGCCGAGCGGGCCAGCGTCGTCGGCCGGGTGTTCGAGCAGGCGGCCGTCAGCGAGCTCGCCGACGCCGAGCTCAAGCCGACCGTCGGACGTTCCCTGCTGGCCCTCGTCCGAAAGGAGCTGGTCCGCCCGGAGCGCTCCGAGCTGACGATCGGCGACGCCTTCCGCTTCCGCCACATCCTGATCCGCGACGCCGCCTACGAGGCCCTCCCGAAGGCCGACCGGGCGGCCCTCCACGAACGCTTCGCCGACTGGCTCGAGCGGACCGCCGGGGAGCGCCTGGCCGAGCTCGAGGAGATCGTCGGCCACCACCTCGAGCAGGCCCACCGCTACCGGACCGAGCTGGGCGAGTCGGGTGAGCCGCTCGCGGCCCTCGGTAACCGGGCGGCGATAATCCTTCGACGCGCGGGCGAGCTCGCCTTCGTCCGGCGGGACCACGCGGCGGCCGTCAACGTCCTCGGGCGGAGCTACCGGCTCGCGACGGACCCGGCCGTTCGAGCGCCAGCGGGGCAACTCCTCGCCAACAGCCTGTTCCACGTCCAGCGGTTCCGCGACGCGATCGAGGTTGGCGACGCTGCGGTGGCGGACGCACGCCTCGCCAATCTGCCGGTCGCCGAAGCGCACGCGGCCCTCTCGGCACTCGGCGCACGCGACGCGATGGGAGCGGTGGCGCGCGACGAGGTCTGGCGAACGGTCGCTCAGGCGCGCGCAGTCTTCGAGGAGGCCGGCGACCGGCGCAGCCTCGCCCGGCTCGCGATGATTGAGAGCTATCTGTTCTCGCGGGAGGGTCGCGAGCTCGAGTCGGTCGCGGCCGCACGCGGCGCGGCGGACCATGCGACGGCGGTGGGAGATGTAGAGGACGCCGCCCAGGCGCTCGCCTTCGTCGCGGACTCGTATGCGTTCGGACCGTGGCCAGCTCCAGCGGCGATCATTGAGATCGAGGCGGCGATACCAACGATACGGCCGTCTCCGGACTCATATTTCCTCGCCGCCGGCGCGCTGGCCGTCCTGTACGCCATGGTGGGCAACGCCACGCGAGCCCGTGCCTATCTCGTCGAGCGCGACGCCATCGCGGCCGACCGCGGCCGGACGCGGGACCTCTCGAATCGGCTGCCCGATGGGTTCGTCGGGCTGTATACGAACGACCCATCTGCTGTCATCGAGGTTGTGCGCGCGGAACTCGGCCGGTTATCCGCGGCCCGGGACGACGCCGTCGCGCTCCGCCACGGGATACTCCTCGGCGAACTGCTGCTCCTCGGTGGCGATCACGGACGAGCGGAAACCGTCCTCGAGACGCTCCCGGCGCGCGCGCCGGCCGACGTCCGAGAGGCAGCCGCGCAGCTCGATTTGCTTCGGGCTGGAGTGGCCTCGCGGCTCGGCCAGCACGTCACCGCGCATGCCCTCGCTCGCCGCGGCGTGGAGCTCCTCGACGGGACGGACTGGCTTGACCAGCGCGGGTTGGCATCGCTCCGCCTTGGAGAGGTCCTCTTCGGGTCTGGCGACTTCGATGAAGCGGCGATTAGCGTCGGCCGCGCGCTCGAGCTGTTCGAGGAGAAGGGCGACGTCGCCTCGGCGGCGCGAGCTCGGGAGCTCTCTGATGCCGTTCGCGGAGCAGCCAGCTAAGCTCGGGCCGACGGGACGAGATGCCCTTTGCCGATGATCACGCCCATCAGGCGCCCTCGAGCCGATCGACAGGACTGAGAGCACGCGCGGCTGAGAGCGCTCGTTCGGCCCGCGTTGACGCGGCATACCGCGCGACCATGTCGCGGCTCTTCCAGCCGACGACCGCCATCAGATCGGTCTCCTGCATTCCTGCGGCGAGCATGGAATGGGCGTAGGCATGACGGAAGAGGTGGGGATGGAGACGGCCGCTGATCCCGGCGGCCCGGCCACGGTCACGTACGAGCTCGGCGAGGCCAGAAGCCCGCAAAGGCCCTTTCCGACCAAGCCATAGGTCGGCGTGGCGGGCCGCGTCCGGACTCCTTGCCCGGGATCGCAGATAGCGATCGAGCGCCCGCACGGTGTGGGCCCCGATGGCCACCGACCGGCGCAGGTCACCTTTGCCGGTCACGCGCAACAGCCCCAGGTCAAGATCGACGTCGTCGAGAGTGAGGCCGAGGACCTCGCCACGGCGGGCGCCGGTGTCCATGAAGATCCGCAGGATGGCCTCGTCCCGCCGCCCGGCGGGCGTCTTGTCGCGCTCGCAGACGTCGAGCAGGCGCCGCAGTTCGGGTTCCCGGAGGACGGGCGGCGGCGACTCAGGCAGGCGCGGAGGCTTCATCCGGGCCATCGGGCTGTCGGCGATCTCGCCCTCTTCCACCAACCAGCTGAAGAAGCTGCGGAGGGCTCGGTAGCGGTTGTGGGCGGTCGCCGGGGTCCACTTGCCGAGGAGCTCGGTGATGAATGCTTCGATGTGTTCGCGGCGCAGCTCCGGCGCCGCCTGGGGCAGCCCCGCCGAGGCGAGGAACCGATCGAGGCCGCGCACCGACGAGGAGTAGGTGTCGAGGGTGGCGGGGCTCATTCGCTGCGCCGTCAGATGGCGGCGCCACGACGTCAGGAGGCCGATCAGCTCGGATGAGGCCGTATCATCGGGTGCGGCTGGGGCTCGGTTCGCCACTGGTCCGATCGTCTCCTGGATGTCCGGCTGGGGATCCAGCATATGTGATTGGAGCGGTGCAGGCCAAGTCGCGATCGTCGTGCGCAGGGGTTATGTGTGGTTCCTGAGCGCGAATCACCTCGGGGTGTGGCGTAGTTGGTAACGCACGTGCTTTGGGAGCACGAGATCGTCGGTTCGAGTCCGACCACCCCGACCACTCATGCGTCCGCGCGCCTGATCAGTCAGCTCGCCAGAGCCAGGCCTAGCCCACCTCCTCGGCTGTGGCGGGGCGTCGAGACGTCGGATCCGCTGCTGGTGGGCGTAGGGGAAGGTGCAGGACGACGCCCGGAGCGTTGGGGGAAACGCTCCGAGCGTCTGGCGATGGACCAATGCTGGCGTGCGTTCCTCGCATCGGCCCTCGCGGCTCGTCGACTTCGGCGAACCGACACGACCGTAACCACTGACCGCACTGGACCACACTAGGGTGTCTGCCCTATCCGGCGTGCAAGTGAGCTCCGACCAGCCCCGCCGAGCCACACGGTGGCCACATCGTTTCGCTGACTGTCGGCGATCAGCGAGAACTTGGAGCGCGGCCTTCCTCTCCGGCCATCCGACTCTCGATCAAACACGGGCTGCAACCGCCTGGTTCCCGGGTCGTCGACTCGTCACAATGACGCCGATGGCCCCAGCCCAGCTCGCGATCCGGTTTCTCCTCGAGGTCGCCGCTCTTGTCGCGGCAGGGATCCTCGGCGCGTCGCTCGGCTCGCCGCCGCTCGGCATCGCCGGCGGGATCGTCGCTGTCGTCCTGTTCGCCGTCATGTGGGGGCTGTTCCTCGCCCCGCAGGCCCGGTTCCCCCAACCGGCGATAGTCCGCCTGGTCGTCGGCACGATCGTGATGGAGATCCCGGCGATCACCCTAGCCCTGATCGGGTCGATGACCGCGGGCGCGATCCTGGCCGCCGCGATCCTCGCCAACGCGGTGGCGATCGGGGCGTTCGGGGCGACGGACGCTGACGTCGCGAACGCCTTCAATCGATGACCCGCCCGCTGCGCGTCGGGATCCAGCTGCCGGAGGTCGAGCGCGAAGTCCGCTGGCCGGAGATGCTGGACCTCGCCCGCTGCATCGAGGCCACTGGGTTCGACGCGCTGTGGGTCGGCGAGCACCTCCTGTACCGCTGGCCGGGTCGCCCCGCCCGCGGCCCGTGGGAGGCGTGGACGATGATGGCCGCCCTCGCCGCCGTCACGAGCCGGGTGACGGTCGGGCCGCTGGTCGCCGCGACGAGCTTCCACAACCCGGCGCTCCTCGCCAAGCAGGCGGCCACGATCGACGAGATCGCCGGCGGGCGGTTCGTCCTCGGCCTCGGGGCTGGCTGGAACGAGACCGAGTTCGGGGCCTTCGGGTTCACCTACGACCATCGGATCGATCGCTTCGAGGAGGCATTCACGATCATCCGGACGCTTCTCCAGGACGGCGCGATCGATTTCGACGGTCGCTTCTACCAGGCCCGCGACTGCGAGCTGCTGCCCCGGCCGCGGCCGGGCGGGCCGCCGATCCTGATCGGGTCGAACGGACCGCGGATGCTCCGGATCGTCGCGCCCCACGTTCAAGCCTGGAACAGCTGGTACTCGGACACGGACAACCGTCCGGAGGGTGTCGCGCGTCTCCGCGAGATCGTCGACGCCGCCTGTCGGGATGTCGGCCGCGATCCGGCCGCGATCGCCCGGTCCGTGGCCGTCCACGTCCGGATGCCGGGCGGCGCCGGGCGGACGATGGGCGACGCGACGACGACCGAGCGGATCGCCCCCCTGGAGGGATCGCCGGAGGCGATCGCGGCGGGTCTGGCCGCCTACGCCAACGTCGGGATCAGCGAGGTCCAGGTCGTCCTGGACCCGATCGACCGCCCGTCGATCGAGCGATTCGCAGATGCCCTGCCGATCCTCGATCGAGGCTGATCGCCGCACGTTCCCAGCGTGGCGGTACTTAGGTCAGGGGTTCAGCAGGTGCGAAACTCGTGCTAGCATCCCGCCGGCGATGCGACATTCGAATCAAACTGTCTGGGGGCGCTGGCCGACGATTCCGTTCGTGGGCCTGTTCGCCTTCGCCCTGACCGCGTGTGGCTCGGGCGTCCCGGCATCGGTCGAGCCGGCGGTCGCGCCGACCCCCGTCGTGACCCCGGATCCGCACCTCCGGGAGCCGGTCACCGCGGACGAGATGTACATCCGCATCGGCAAGGGCGGACTGAAGATCAACGCCGTCAATGCCAACCTCGGCCAGGGCAACCCGGACATCGGCAAGGTGATCAATGCAGACATCGGCGGCTGGCCGGTCCGGATCACCCAATTCAAGTCGACGGCCGTGCGGAAGCGGATCCTCGACTGGACCCCGGGACAACCGCCGGGCGGCGACGAGGCGCCGTACGCCTTCGCCGGGCTGAACATCCTGATCACGTTCGGCCCGATCAGCGCCCGGGCGCCGACCGCGCCCGAGCCCACCCGCGTCCAGGCCGCGACGGCCCTCGTGGCAATCCTCGACCCGCTGCTGTGGCCGCTCGATCAGCGCTCGGTGGTGGCGATCCCGAGCCGGACACCGGTCCCCGTGGCCACGCCGGTGCCGTCCCCGAGCCCGACCCCGAAGGCGACTCCCAAGCCGGCGAAGAGCAAGGCCCCGTGACCACCGCGCGCCGTCAGGTCGGCCGGCCCGGCGAGGATGTGTCCGACCTCGACAAGCGGATCATCGAGCACCTCCAGCAGGATGGCCGCCGGCCGTTCACCCAGATCGCGCTCGATCTCGGGGTGTCCGAGGCGGCGGTCCGGGCCCGCACGAACCGGCTCGTCGAGCGCGGAATCCTGCAGGTCGTCGGCGTGACCGACCCGCTCAAGCTCGGCTTCCAGCAGATGGCGATGATCGGGATCCGGTGCGAGGCGGACCACCTGATGGACGTCGCCGCCAGGTGCGCGGAGATGCCGGAGGTCGATTACGTCGTGATCACCGCCGGGACGTACGACATCCTCATCGAGACCGTCTGCGAGGACAACGAAGGCCTGCTCCGGTTCCTGGCCGAACGGCTCCGGACGATCGAGGGCGTCCGCGAGACGGAGACGTTCGTCTACCTCCGGATGGTCAAGCAGTCGTACCAGTGGGGGACCCGCTAGACGATCCCGCGGGCGGTGCGTCCGGGCACCTGGAATCCGGCCCCACCGACATGAGCCGGCCCGACCAGCGAAGGCCACCCGACGTTTGACCGGATACGATGCGGATTCGTGCGGGACGACCGTCCCGTCGTGTCCGATGACGAGGTCCCAGCGTTTCGGTGGATCCGGTCCAGGCACAGTCGCTGATCCTGCTCGCGGTCGTCGCCAATCTCGTGGTCATGGCCGCGGTTGTCATGCCGCCCCTGATCGGGCGGCGCAGCCCCCTCCAGACCGGGTCGGGCGGCGATGCAAGCGAGCGGAAGACGGCTGAGCTCGCCGCCGTGCTCGGCGAGGCCGGCAACGTCGAGCTGACCGATCTAGGCGTGGTTCCGGCCGGCGCCTACGACCGGGTCGTCCGGGTCGTGTCCTGGGTGTTCATCCTCGCGACCTCGACGATCGTCGCCGTCACCGGCCTCTGGCGCGACGTCGAGCCCGCGATCTTCGCCCTGCTGGCCGCGGCCGGCCTCTTCGTTCTCGTCGTCCATGATCTCCTCCCTCCGGGCGCGCTCGGGACTGCCAAGTTCATCCTCGAGGGCAGCGTCGCCGTGACGTTCGCGACGCTCCTCGTCGTCCTGACGGGCCGCGACCAGAGCCCCTTCTTCTTCACGTTCCCATTGATCGTGGGTGGTGCCGCCCTGGTCGTGTCGCCGCGGGTGACATTCGGGCTCGCGGCCGCGGCATCGATCGCCTACATCATCGCGACTGCCCCGCCCGGCTCCGGTGGCTTGCCGCCGACGACGGTTGCGATCGTCGGAATCAACATCACCGCCCTGATCCTGCTCGCCTACGTCGCGATGGTCATCGCTCGTGAGCAGCGCCGGGCCCGCGATGCGGCGATCCGGCTCTCGACGATCGACAACCTGACCGGCCTGTTCAACCGGACATTCTTCTTCGCGGCGGTCGAGCGCGAGATCGCCCGGAGCGCACGATCCGGGCGCGGCTTCTGCCTTCTGATGATGGATCTCGACGAGCTCAAGCTCATCAACGACCAGCACGGTCATTTCTTCGGCGACCGGGTCCTGCGCGGCGTCGGCGCGGTGATCCGGTCGGGCGGCCGGCGGATCGACACGGCGGCGCGCTACGGCGGCGACGAATTCGTCGTGCTCCTGCCCGAGACCGATTCGAGCGGCGCGTTCGTCCTCGCCGAGAAGATCCGCCTTGGCGTGGCCGACCTTCGGGTCGACGTCGCAGGTTCGCCCATCCAGCCGTCGATCTCGATCGGCGTCGTGAGCTACCCGGAGGACGGCCGGACGAGCGACGAGCTGATGATCACGGCCGACACCTCGATGTATCGCTCCAAACGGGCAGGCAAGAATCGCGTGACCGGGGTCCCGGTGATGGACGCGTCCATCACCAGCGGGACGCTGTCATCCGATCCGCTTGCGGATGAGCGGGCCGTCGCCCGCGAGCCCGTCGACCAGTCGGTGTAGGATCGGCCGCATGGCCGACACCGACCGTCCGCGCGGCGCTGCCGACGTCACGCCACGCGGCTTCGCCACCCGGGCGATCCGAGCGGCCCATCGCCTGCCCGTCGTTGACCAGGCGCCGACGTCCGTCCCCATCTACCAGACGGTGACGTTCTCCGCGGCCGACGCGGAGGAGCTCGGCGCGGTCGCGACCCGCGAGATCCCGGGCTATGCCTACGGCCGTCTCGACAACCCGACGGTCGTCGCGTTCGCCGCAGCCGTCGCCGAGCTCGAAGGGGCCGAGGCCGGATACGCGTTCGCGTCGGGGATGGGCGCGATTCATGCCGCCCTCGGGACCGTGCTGTCCGCCGGCGACCACGTCGTCGCCTCGCACGCCACCTACGGCACGACCCGCGCCCTGCTGACCGGCATGTTCTCCCGGCTCGGGGTGACGACGGAGTTCGTCGATGTCACGGACGTCGCCGCGGTCGAGGTTGCCCTGGCGGCTCGGCCGGCCCGCGTCCTCTACGCCGAGACGATCGCCAACCCGACGATCGTCGTCGCCGACCACGTCGCCCTGGCCGACCTCGCCCATCGCTTCGGCGCCCTCTACATCGTCGACAACACCTTCGCCTCGCCCTTCCTCTGCCGACCGATCGAGCTCGGGGCAGACCTTGTCGTGGAATCGGCAACGAAGTACCTCGCCGGCCATAGCGATGTCATGGCCGGCGTCGTGAGCGGGGCCACGAGCCTCGTCCAGCGGGTCCGCGACTTCCAGGTCGACACCGGCGCCGGCCTCGATCCGCACGCCGCCTTCCTCGCGATGCGCGGCCTCTCGACGCTTGCCCTCCGGATGGAGCGCCATTCGCTGACAGCGAGCGCGCTCGGGGCCTGGCTCGAGACCCAGCCGAGCGTCAACCGGGTCTGGTATCCGGGCCTGCCGACCCATCCCCAGCACGAGGTCGCCAGCCGCCAGCTTGCCCGCGGCGGGGGGATGCTGGCGTTCGAGCTGGCCGGCGGGCGGGTGGCCGGAGCCGTGGTCATCGACACGCTCACGATCCCGGTCAGGACTGCGTCACTCGGGAGCGTCTTCACGATCGTCAGCCATCCGCCATCGACGACCCACCGCCAGCTCGATGACGTGGCGCTTGCCGCTGCCGGGATCACGGCCGGTCTCCTGCGCTGCTCGGTGGGCCTCGAGGATCTCGACGATCTCATCGCCGATTTCTCGAACGCCGTAGGTGCCGCTCAGGCGGCTGGCGAACCGACCGTTCCCGAACCGACCCCCGTCTGATCTCCCGGAGGACCACCCGATCGCCAGCCCGGTGACGACGTGGGCCGAAACGGCCCAGCCGCCTGCGCCCGACGTGTTCGAGCGGCTTGGCCGCGCCGTGCTCCGCCTGTTCACCTCGGTCGACTTCGCCGTCGTCCAGATCATCGGGCTGTCGCTCCTCGCCCTCGTCGGGATGACGATCAAGCAGCTGCCGACCTTCGCCTTCCGATCGGCGACCGACTACCAGAACGCGATGGCCGCCCTCCACGCTCGCTACGACCCGGCTTTCGGCCGCGGCAGCGTGGACGTCCTGGAGCGCCTCCAGCTCTTCCACGTCTTCACCTCGACGTGGTTCACGCTCGGCCTGATCGTCCTGGTCGTCTCGATCGTCATCTGCACGCTCGACCGGACGCCCCGCCTGTGGCGCCAGTCGAAGGAGATCCGGGTCGTCCAGCCCGAGGCTTTCTACGATCCGACGCTGCCCGACCGGGCGGCGATGAGCGGCCTGGCGGCTGCCGACATCCGGGTCGCGCTTGGCCGCCAGCGGTTCGCGGTTCGCGAGGCCGAGGTCGACGGCGTCCACTATGTCTACGGCGACCGTCACCGCTGGACGAAGCTGGCGACGCTCCTGAGCCACATGGGCCTGATCCTGTTCCTGATCGCCGGCGTCGTGACCTGGCAGTTCGGTGACGAGCAGGGCCTCATCGTCGGCGAGGGCGACACGCTGACCGTCCAGCCGATCGGGACACCCGGGCTGCTCCTCGTGAAGAACTACCGTTTCGAGGCGCCGGGCTTCCTCGAGACGGGCCAGGCGGCGGACTTCACGACGGACCTGGGCGTGTTCCAGAATGGGACGGAGGTTGCCCGCAAGACGATCCGGGTCAACGACCCGCTCGAGGTCGGCGGCTACAGCTTCCACGAGAACGGCTTCGGGGCGGCCCCTGTGATCCTTGTCACCGACGCGGCCGGAAAGCCGCTCTGGGACGGTCCGGTGCCCCTCACGGACCAGGTCGACGGCCTGCCGTACGGGACGCTGGCCGTGCCTGGCCGCGAGATCGGCCTCAGCCTCCTCCTCAAGCGGGACGCCAACGGGCTCGGAGTCCTGATCGTCGCGCCGTACCGCGTCTCCGGCGTCGAGAGCGACGGCTCGCCGAAGATCGAATACCTCGACCAGAGCGCGATCGCGGTCGCTGCCGGAGAGGCCCGGGTGCCGTCCGGGCTCGACTTCTCGGTCGGCGTCCGGACCTTCAGCGACTACGTCCTGCTGATCGCCAAGAAGGACCCGGGGCAGGGGATCGTCTGGACCGCCTTCCTCCTCCTGATCATCGGCTTGGCCATCACGTTCTACCTGCCGCGCCGTCGGATCTGGGCTCGGATTGCGCCGACCGGCGAGGTCCGCCTGGTCGCTCGCTCCGACCGCTACGTCGATCTCGAGCGCGAATTCGGCCGGCTCCTCGACGACCTCGTCGCCCGCCGGTCCGACGCGCCGTCCGGCCCGGCGTCCGGCCCGGCCCCGGCCCCGGCCTGACCGAGCGGCGACCCGCGATCGATGGCTACCCTCGACGAGCTCCGCGCCGCCGTCCTTCCGAACGCCCGCTGGCTGGCCGCCGGGTCGGACCGGCCGCCGTCGACGGCGGCCAGCCGGGATCTGGCCTGGGTCCGACTCGTCCGCTCAGGCGCCGCGGTCCTGGATGCGCTCGCGCCCGGCGACCTCGCGATCATCCCCCGGGCCGCGTTCGGGTCGGCCGGGCCCGGTGTCGAGATCGGGCCGCGCCAGCTGATCATCCGACGCTGCATCGAGGCCGGGTCGGCCGGCGTCGTCGTCGTCGGCGTGGCGGGCAGCCCCGCGGAGCGGGCCGCACTCGACGGCCAGCTCGCAGCTGCGGCCGCCGGCGGGTTACCCGTGCTCGATGCGGGCGCCGCCGATCCCGTCGCGATCGAGCGCAGCGCCATCGGCTTCCTCGTGAACCACCGGGCCGAGCTGGAGCGTCAGGCGACCCTCCTCGAGACCCTCCTCGAACAGGTCGCGCTCGGCGGCGGCGGACCCGACGGCCTGGCCGCGGCGATCGCCGGGTTCCTCGGCCGGCCGGTCGCGATCGAGGGCCGCGCCGGCACGCCGCTCGCGGTCCACGCGCCGCCGGATGTGCCGTGGGCCGGCGCCGCGGTCGCCGCATATCACCGGCGCCGGCGATCGGCTGCGGCGCGGGTCGCCCTTCCGATCCCCGGTGATCCCGGCGCCCACAGCGGGGCGTTGGCACTCCTCGGGGATCGCCCGGCGAGCGAGCTCGAACGGGTGGCCACTGCCCGGATCGCGGGGCTTGTCGCACTCGAGCTGGCCCGCGACGAGGCGCTCGGCCTGGCCGTCGAGGTCGCCCGCCGCGAACCGTTGCCGGCGGACGGGCCGCCGTGGGTGGTCATCGTCGCCCGCCAGGGAACCGGCGAGGCAGGTGCGGAGCATGACGAGACCGGCGAGGGCGCCCGGCGCGAGACTCTCCGCCGCGAAGCCCTCCGCCGCGAGATCCGCTCGATCGCCCCGGCCCGGCAGCTGTCCCTGCGCGGCGACGTCCAGAGCGTGGAGCTTCGGATCGTGGCCGCTCTAGACGGAACGGACGTCGACGGGTCGGCGCTCGGTGGCCGGATCGGGGCACTTCTCGGACGGATCGTCGCGGTCTCGCGGCCGTTCGACATGATCGCCGGCCGGTCCTCGGCGGAGGCCGAAGCACGGGCGACGCTGGAGGCCATCGAGGCCCTCGCCGACCCGCCGGCGGTGGCCCGCGCCGACCGCCTGCCGGCCTACCGGCTCCTTGGCAATCTGCACAACCTCCCCGATGGCGCGCGGCAGGCACGGGCGCTCCTGGCGCCACTCCTCCGCGGGCGCCCGGATGTCCGGCGTGAGCACCTGGCCACCCTCCGGGCAGTCCTCGACCAGCCCGGCCTCGCCGAGGCCGCCGATGCCCTCGGGGTCCATCGCAACACCGTCGCCTATCGCATTCGCCGGATCGAGGCCGCGACGGGCTGGCGCCTGGCGGACTCGGAATTGCGACTGCCATTGGCGCTGGCGGTTCGACTTGTGCAAGATGACTAAGTCCATGGGCGCAGGCAACCTTCAACGCGACCCAATCGTGACGTATCCTGACCGCACACAAAGATCGATCATCGGCTGAGTCGTGCGCGCCGCACAAGAACGTGCGACGTGTGCCGGCCGGCGATCCCGAGCCCCGGCCCCGACCCGGCGTCCGCCATCAGGGCCTATTTGACAGGAGCACCATGTCCGCCCGTCAGACGGCCATCGCCGCCATTGCCAGCCACCAGGTCGCTGCGACCCAGGACTACACGGCGCACGCCGGCGAGGAGATCTACGGCGAGTACGTCTTCCACGAGGTCGCCCAGCGCCAGTACCTGGCGAAGCCGATGTTCGAGCGCCTCCAGCGGACGATCGCCGGCCTCGAGCCGTTCGACCCGATCATCGCCGACGCGGTCGCCCACGGCGTGAAGGAATGGGCCCTCGCCCACGGGGCGACCCACTTCACCCACTGGTTCGTGCCGATGACCGGCTCGACCGCCGAGAAGCACGACTCCTTCCTGACGCCGACCGGCGACGGGACGACGATCGCGGAGTTCTCCGGCAAGAACCTCCTCCAGGGCGAGCCGGACGCGAGTTCGTTCCCGTCAGGCGGGATCCGGGCCACGTTCGAGGCCCGCGGTTATACCGCCTGGGACGTGACCAGCCCGATCTTCCTCCAGGTCGAGCCGAACGGCGTCACGATGACGATCCCGACGGCCTTCGTGTCGTTCACCGGCGAGGCGCTCGACCACAAGATTCCGCTCCTCCGCTCTCAGGAGGCGGTCGGCGCCGAGGCGCTCCGGATCCTCCGCTGGTTCGGCAACACGACGACGAGCCGGGTCTTCACGAACATCGGCCCGGAGCAGGAGTACTTCCTCGTCGATCGCCGCCTCGCGGAGCAGCGGCCTGACCTGATCCTCGCCGGCCGGACCCTGTTCGGCGCCCCGTCGCCGAAGGGCCAGGAGCTCGAAGACCAGTACTTCGGCTCGATCCGGCCGCGGATCCTTGCGTTCATGATGGATCTCGACCGCGAGCTGTGGCGGCTGGGTATTCCCGCCCGGACTCGCCACAATGAGGTGGCGCCGGGCCAGTTCGAGATGGCGCCCGTGTACGAGCCCACCTCGGTCGGGTCCGACCACAACATGATCGTCATGGCGACGATGCGCCGGCTCGCGCCGCAGCACGGCCTGATGTTCCTGATCCACGAGAAGCCGTTCGCCGGAATCAACGGATCGGGCAAGCACAACAACTGGTCGATGGCCACTGACGATGGCGAGAACCTCCTCGATCCGGGCAACGATCCCCACGAGAACGCCCAGTTCCTGGCGTTCCTGGCGTCGGTGATCAAGGGCGTCAACATCCACGCCGACCTGCTCCGGGCGAGCATCGCCGACGCCGGCAACGACCACCGCCTCGGGGCCAACGAGGCGCCGCCGGCGATCGTCTCGATCTTCCTCGGCTCGCAGCTCGAGGACATCATCGAGCAGATCGCGAAGGGCGCGGCCTCGGCGTCGAAGAAGAGCGGTTCGCTCGAGCTCGGCGTCACCTCGCTGCCGGCCCTGTCCATGGACGCGACCGACCGCAACCGGACGTCACCCTTCGCCTTCACCGGCAACAAGTTCGAGTTCCGAGCGGTTGGCTCCTCGGCGCCGATCTACTGGCCGCAGACCGTCCTGAACGTCGCGGTTGCCGACGCGCTCAAGCAGCTCGCCGACGAACTCGAGGGCCTGAAGCCGGGCGACTTCGAAGGCCTGAGCGGGATCCTCTCGAAGATCGTCCGCGATAACAAGCAGGTCCTGTTCGAGGGCAACGGCTATTCCGAGGAATGGCATGCCGAGGCCGCCAAGCGGGGCCTGCCGAACAACCGGACCACCGTCGACGCCCTCCCGGCGCTTTCGACCGCGAAGGCGAAGAAGCTGTTCTCGTCGTTCGGCGTCCTGTCCGAGCGTGAGCTCGCCTCGCGGGTTGAGATCTCGTGGGAGCACTACGTCAAGGTCTCCAACATCGAGGCGAACTGCGCCCTCGACATCGCCCGGACGATGATCCTGCCGGCGACGGTGCGCTATCTCCACGAGCTCTCGGCCGCGTCGGCTGCGTCGCGCGGAATCAATGAGATGTGCGAGAAGGTGTCCGGGCTGGCGGACGGACTGATGGACGCGATCGGCGCCCTCGAGCACGCCCAGCACGGGGCGCACGAGGCCGGCGACGTCACGGCTGAGGCCCGGGCGTATGCCGAGCAGGTGATCCCGGCCCAGAACGCGCTCCGGGTCGCGGCGGACGACCTCGAGACGGTCGTGTCCGATGACCTGTGGCCGTTGCCGAAGTACCGCGAGCTGCTGTTCGCGTACTGAGGAGCGCCGCGGCAACGGCGGCTCGGGGGCCCTGCGCGGGCGCGGCGGCAACGGCGACCCTTGGCGGATATTCCAAGAAGGTCTATCGATCGCTCGATGCATCGGTTGGCCCGATACAAACCCCGCCTTGATGCTTCCAGGGCATGAATCCACGATGGCCGAGAGTCGAGCGGTGACCAGGACCTCCGGCGGGCGTCCTGATGCCAAATCGGCCTCCGATCAACGATCGGATAAGCCTCCACGGCATATCCCTGGCCGGGAAGTAGCGGCACGAGCGGGGAGTCACAACCCAGCGATCGGGCGTTCGGCCTTGTTCAACCGCGATGGCAGGCGGGCCGGCATCAACCGATCGCCGGCGACTCTCGACCATACGACGCCGTCCTCCGATGGCATCGCTATCTCAGGCCGCGTCAGGGCCTTGAGCCACTCGGTCGAGGAGGCTGGAAACCGAGTCGCGAACAATCCGCCGAGCTCCCTCATCGTGGCTCGATTGCGGTGGGTTGCGCGGAGAACCAGCAGGCCGGCGACCCGCGTGTTCGCCGGGCTCACCCTGCGAACGGCCGAAACCTTGTCGGCGAGCCCCCGCATCGCGGCACCGCCAGCGGCGATGAGATCCACCACTTCGACAACCGCGATCTCCTGTCCGCCGTTCCTGCTGAGCAACACGTCGATCGATCTCGACCTGCTCGCTGTCGGATCGATCGCGACCTCCCGCCGAGCCGCCCAGCTGCCAGGCCGGGAGACGGCGACGATCAGATCCTGCCGCCGCAGGTGCTCGATATCGCGCGGAAGGTCAGCTCCGGGCCGCGCCTCGATGAACGCAGCAAGCTGGACACCGACCGCGGCAGCACACGATGCGAGCGTCTCGATGGAAGCCGATGTGACGAGCCCTCGTTCGAGGCGGCTCCAGAACGGCTGGGAGACACCCGCCCGCGCGGCGGCCTGGGCCTGCGTCAGGCTCGACGCCAGCCGCGATTCGCGCAGTCCGAGCCAGATGCGTCGGGCAATCGCGGACGCCCTGCGGCGACCCTCGAGGCGCATGGCTCCGGCGCTGCGGCGTCGTCGATCGGGCACGGCCCGATGATCGGCCGCGTGCCGTAACCCGCCGTTTCCCGAGGCTTCACCGTGGCTTAGCGCTGGAGGAGCGGGCCACGAGGTCGCGCACGTGTGGATGCAGCCACGGGCCGTTGCCGACCGCGGCGTTGGCGGCGGCGTGCTCGGTGGAGCGCGTCGCCGGAATTGTGACGGTCACCCGCTCGTCGGAGAGGGTCCAGCGGAGGAGGGCCTCGGCCCAGGTCTCGAGGCCGGCGGCCCGAAGCTCCGGCGGGAACGGTCGGCGGAGCAGCCCGCCCTCGCCGAACGGCCGCATGGCCACGACGCCAATTCCGAGCTCCCCGGCGAGCGGCAGCACGCGCGCCTCGGCCGCCCGCTCAGACGGGTTCAACGGGACCTGGATCGCCTGGATCCGCCCGGTCCGCATCGCGGCCTCGATCTCGTCGAGCGCGCCGGAGCTGTAATGGGTGACCCCGATCGCGCCGATCCGGCCGGCGCAACGCTCAGCCTCGAGCCACGGCAGATGTTCGCGCCAGGCGACGAGGTTGTGGACCTGCAGCAGGTCGATCCGGCCGCCGAACCAGGCGAGCTGCCGACCGAAGTGCAGGCGCGCCTCCTCGACCGACGATGTCCAGACCTTGGTCGTGACGAACGCCTCGGCGCGCCGCTCGCCGAGGGCCGCCGCCAGGACAGCCTCCGCCCGGCCGTACATCGGCGAGCTGTCGAACACCCGGCTGCCCGAGGCGAGGGCGGCCGAAACGACGCCGTCCGCGACGGCCTGCTGACCCGGACCGAGATCGAAGACGCGCCACGTGCCCGACCCGATGACCGGGACCTCGGGCCCGCCCTTGCCGAGGCGACGCTTGATCAACCGTTGTCCGCGGCGACGGGAGCGTCCGGAGCGCGGCTGCCGAACGCGTCGCCGGCGCCCGACTCGCCGGACGCGTCGCCGGCGCTCGACTCGACCGACGGGAGCCCACGGTCCGCCGCCGCCGCGGCCAATCGGAACGTGAACGTCGAGCCCCGGCCGACCTCGCTCTCGAGCCACAGCCGGCCACCATGCTCCTCGACGATCTCGCGCGAGATGGGCAGCCCGAGGCCCGTGCCCCTTGGCTTCTCGGTCAGGGTGTCGCCGGCCTGCGCGAACGCCTCGAAGACGCGGGCCTGGTCGTCGGGCGCGATCCCGGACCCCGTGTCGGCCACGGACACGACCACCGCCTCGCCCTCCTCCACGACGACCCGAACCGTCACCGAGCCCGCACCGGTGAATTTCACGGCGTTCGACAGAAGGTTGATCACCACCTGGATCAACCGATGGTGGTCCCCGGTCACGGTTGGCACCGCCTCGGGCGTCTCGCGCCGGAGCTCCAGACCGCTTGTCACGAACAGGGCGGAGGTCGCCGCGATCGACTGGTCGACGACGGCCAGCAGGTCGACCGGGTCGCGCCGGAACTCCATCCGGCCGGCCTCGATCTTCTGGAGGTCGAGGACGTCGTTGATCATCGCTGTGAGGCGCTCGCCCTCCATGGCCATGATCCCGAGGTTCTCGTCGATCTGGCGGACGGCCCGCTCGAGCTTCGGGTCGGAGGCGACGCCGCCGTCCGGCAGCCCGGCAAGGGCCGGCGCGACGATGTCGGCGAACCGTTTCCGGACGAGCTTGGTGAACCCGACGACCGAGGTCAGCGGGGTCCGCAGCTCGTGGCTGACGCTGGCGAGGAAGGTCGACTTGGTTGCGCTCGCCGCCTCGGCCGCGGCCCGCGCGGCGACGGCCTCCTCGGTCGCGTCGGCCAGCTGGGCGGTCCGGGTCGCGACCCGCGTCTCGAGCTCACTGTTCACCTCCTCGATCGAGGCATAGAGCCGGGCATTCTCGATCGCCGCGGCAAGAAGCGAGCCGACCGTGAACAGGAGCGGCCCCATCGAGCGCTCGAGCTCCCGGCCCGACAGCCGATTGTCGACGGCGAGCACCCCGACCGTCCGTCCATTCGTGATGAGCGGTGTCCCCAGGAACGACGTGACCTCGAGCGCCCGGGCGAAGAGCCGATTCGGCTCGTACGGGTCGACGTCGACGCCGCGGAAGACCATCGGACCGTCCGCACGGGCGAGCTGGACGAGGGTCGAGCGGGTGTCGCTGAGGCTGAGGTGGACCTGCCCGACCAGCCCCGCAACCTCCGCCGACCCGCCGATCGCCCGGCCTCCGGTCAGCACTCCTGCCTTGCCGTCGACAAGGAGGACAAGTGCCCGGTCGAACGGCAGGCGGTGAATGACGGCGTCGAGTGCCCGGCTCAGCAGCTCGTCGAGATCGAGCGTCGAGCTCAGCCCGGCGGCCAGCTCGTTGAGCGCCACCAGCTCAGCGAGCCGGCGCTGGAGCTCCGCCCGGGACAGGGTCGTTTCGTTGGCTTCCCGGACGAGCGCGTCACGCTGGGCGTCCACCTCCCGCGCCCGTCGCGCGGCCGTCGCCCCGTACAGGACGAGACCCGCGGGCAGGAGGGTCGCGCCGACGGTCGCAAGGACATCCCAGCCCGGTGGCCGGGCGAGGATCACCGCGAGCACGACGATCGAGCCGCCGATCCCGGCGATCAGCTCGAGATGTGGGAGTCGGAACCGGCTCATCGCTGGAAGTGGCGCCATCGTCGCGCGAGTCCGATCGAGCCCACGCCGTCAGCCGCTGGCGACGTGGGACGCCTCGTTCGTGCCGGACCGTCCGCGGGCCTGAGCCAGCGCCGGTCCGCCGATCGCTGCGATCGCGGCGAGGAGCTTGAGGTCGGCCGCCTGATAGTCGGTCGGCGTCCGCGCCACCGCGCCCAGCACGCCGATCGTCTGGCCGCGGGCAACGACCGGTGCGACGATCAACGACGCAAAGAGGCGTTCGGTGGCGGTCGCCCGAGCATCGGCGGCAATGTCGTTGACCTCCTCTGCCACGGCCGACCGGGCGACGGCCGCGACGATTCCGCCGGCCCCGCCGAGAGCCGCCAGGTCGCGCTCGCCTGTGATCGCCCGGAGGGCTCCCGAGGGGTCGAGCATGAGGAGGAACCCGGAGCCGCCGCCCGGCAGCCGCGAGGCTTCGGCCACGACCACCTTCCCGACCGCGTCGACGTCGAGCTCGCCGCTGAGCCGATCGGCCAGCTCGTAGACGAGGTTGAGCTCGCGGTAGCGGTCGAGCGCTTCCCTGGCGAGGCTCCGCTTGTCGGCCTCGCGGGCGACCGCATACGACAGGACGGCGGCGATCGCCCGGCCGGTCCGGTCACCCTCGACCCAGCCGACCGTCCGTCCGTCGACCGTAATCGGGAATCGCTCGAATCCGATCCCGCCAGCCTCGCGTTCCAGGATCACGCTGCCCTCGTCGTTGCTGATCCGGACACCGGCGTTCGTGCCCGACAGGAGCGCGGACAGCATCGGCGCCACGTGGCGGTGGCGGACGATCAGGCGGGCGAGGTCCTGCTCCATCAGGCCAGACCGGGCAGTCCGAGAGTCTCGCGGGCGATCCGCAGCAGCTCGTCGGGATCGAACGGCTTGGTCAGGTAGCGGTCGGCTCCGGCAGCCAGGCCTTGCTCGCGGTCGTACGCCTGGCCCTTGGCGGTCAGCATCACGACGGTCGTCGCGGCCAACCCGAGGTCAGCCTTGATCGCCCGACAGACCTCGAAGCCGTTGAGCTTCGGCATCATCACGTCCAGGAACACGAGCTCCGGGTGGTGGTTCCGGACGACATCGAGGGCCATCTCGCCGTCGGCTGCCGTCTGCAATTCGACGCCTTCATCCTCGAGGTCCTCGAGCGTCTGCTCGATCAGAAGGCGGATGTGCTGTTCGTCGTCGACGATGAGGACGGTCGGCATCGGGACCTCGTGGGCGGACGGAAGGCGACGATCGCGTGACGAAGCGGTCCGCCAACGATGCCGGAAACGGGGAGCCGGCGCAACGTGCGCGCCGATCCAACCTTGGTTGCGCCGATCCGGCAGGATTCACCGCGATGGCCACCACCCCGACGACCCTGCCGGCCCGTCCGGTCAACCCCGATGTCACGCTCTGGCTGCTCTCGATCGCGCATGCGGTCAATCACGCCCAGGCCGTGCTCCTGCCGTTGATCTATCTCCGGATCATCGTCGAGTTCGGCGTCACCGAGTACCAGGTGGCGTACCTGGCCGCGATCGGCTCTCTCGCCAGCGGCGTCGTCCAGCTGAGCTACGCCAAGCTGACCCGGGTCGTCTCGCGCCGGATCCTGCTGACCGGCGGCGGAGTGCTCTTCGGCGCCGGGTTCGCCGCCCAGGGCCTGATGCAGAGCTTCCTGCCCTTCTCGATCGTGAACGTCGCCTCGCGGATCGGCGGCTCGCCCCAGCATCCGGTCGGCAATGGCCTCCTCGCCGAGCAGTTCCCGGAGTCGCGCCGCGGCTTCGCGATCAGCGCCCACATCAGCGGCGGCAACGTCGGCACGGTCATCGTCGCAGTCGTCGGGGCAGGAATGATCGCGACGATCGGCTGGCGCGGGGTGGTCGTCGTGTTCGGCGTGCCGGCCATCGTGATCGCGCTCGCGATCCTCCTGTTCGTCCGCGAGAGCGGCGTCGACCGCCAGGCGGCGACCAACCACGGCAGCGTCCGCGACGCGTTCAGGACGGTCCTCCGCGATCGGTCCCATCGGTTCATCTATCTCGCCTCGGTTCTCGGTGGCGGCGGCCGCGGCCTCGGCGTCGTCAACCTCTTCGTCCTCCTGTACCTGACCAACGTCATCGGCCTGACGAGCTCGACGACGGACGTGATGTACGGCGCCCTGATCGTCCTGTCCGTGCCGATGCCGCTGGTCGCCGGCTGGCTGTCGGACCGGCTGGGGCGGCGCCCGGTGATCATCGGCGTCTACGTCGGCGGGGCGATCGCGTTCGCGGCCTTCCTTCTGGCCGGCTCGGCGATCAGCGGGTTGTGGATCGGCATCCTGCTGATGGGCCTGTTCAGCTTCGCTGAGTCGCCGCAGCTCCAGGCGCTCCTCGCGGACATCGCCCCGCCCACGATCCGGGACACGTCGTTTGCCCTGTACTTCACCCTCGCGTTCGGGGTGGGGTCGCTGTGGACCGCCCTCTACGGCGCGATCATCCAGGCCCTCGGCGACAAGGGCGGGCTGCCGATCGTGTTCTGGCTGATGGCGATCTCGTTCGTGCTCGCCGCGCTGGCCGTGATCCCGATCCGCGAGCCGCATCGGCGCGTGCCGACCGACCTCGTGGATCCCGGCGCCTGACCGGCGCCGACCCGACCCGCTGGCGCGGACAGGACCTGCCCGGCCCGTGCCTCCGCGCGGGCCGTCCACGTCGCCGCGGCTCGCCCCCGCGAGCGGGCCTGCTATCATGCCCATGCCCTGTGACAACGGGCATCCGGTCGGGGCGTGGCGCAGCTTGGTAGCGCGTATCGTTCGGGACGATAAGGTCGTGGGTTCGAATCCCGCCGCCCCGACCAACACACCGGCCGCGCAATCCGGTCGGACCATCTCAGACGGCTCTCAGCGGCCGTCCGGACCGTGAGGCCAGATGCCCACCCGACGGACCAGTCCGCGTCGCTTGGCGACACGCCCGATCAGCCCAGCCGATCCCACAGTCGCGCTCTACGACGACGACGACGATGGTGATGAGCCGCGAGGCTTCCTTGACGTGGCCGGCCCCTGGCTCGCCATTCTGGCCATCATCATTGCCGCCGGCGCTGTCGGCTTCGTCGTCCTCGCGCACGGGGGCGGCGAAGACCTCACCGCCTGCCGGAGCGCCGCGTGGGGCGCGATCCCGGCTCGCGATGACCTGCCGGCGACCTGGGCGATCGGCTCGACGGATCTGAGCGCCAACGGAATGACGATCTCGATCCTCGGCCCGGCCGCGGCTGACGCGACGTCGCAGCCGGTGGTCGTCGTCAGCGTCACCTGCTACGGCAACGCGGCCGAGACGGCCCTCGACCAGAACCGCAAGGCGGCCGCCGCTGCGCGCGCCACGCTGGCCCCCCGCGACGAGTCCGGTGGCGCGTACGACGTCGTGAACGAGTCCACTGGCTCGACGACGACCTTCTTCCGGGTCGGCGGCCTCGTCGCCCAGGTGGCCGACTCGGGGACTGTCGCCCAGGCCGACCGCGAGGCGATCGCCGCGGCCCTCGCGAAGGCCATGGGCCAGCCGCAGGCCGCCGGGATTGCCGCCGCCATCCCGAGCGCTGATCCGAACGGAAGCAGCGACCCGCTTGCCTCGAACGACCCTGGGACGGTCAACCCCTCGGCGGCCCCGTTCGCCCCGGATCTCGAGGCGATGCTCCCGACGGCAATCGTCGACAACACCTCGACCGCCTCCCCAAAGCCGAGCATCCCGCTGACCACCCAGAGCGCAAGCGCGACGGACGTCTTCGGCGGTGACCCGAACGCCCGTGCCCTCGCAGCCCGGATCAGGTCCATCGGGGGCACCCTCGACAAACTCCAGATCGCCCAGGCGTTCGATAGCAGCGGCGCCCTCGACCTGTCGATCATCGCCTTCCGCCTGCCGGGCGCCGACCTGGCGAAGCTCCGCGCGGCCGTCATCGACACCTGGCTGTCGGCAGGCGCCGACGGCGTCAAGAAGGCGGAGATCACCCTTGGCGGCAAGCAGGTGACGAAGGTCGATTACGGCGACGGCCAGACGATCGACTACGTCTACGCCGGTCACGACTACGTGGTCGTGATCGACACGTCCGATCTCGACGTCGCCACCCAGTCGGCGGCGCAGCTCAAATAGCGTCGTTCCCTCGGCCAGCGGTCACTTCTTGGCGGGCATCGAGGCGGCGTGAGCGAGGCCGCGCTCGACCCATTCCCGGAGCGCTGCATCGTCCGCGACGGCGGCTGCCGGGATCACGACGAACGCCTTCATCGGCTTGCCCGGCATCGGTTCGAACGACCGAACACCGGCCGCTTTCGCGGCCTCGATCTGGTCGTCCGGCAGACGGACGACCCACGTGTCGGCAAAGAGGCCCGTCGCCATGTTCCCGCCGACGAACGCCGCGGGGTAACCGAACATCTTCCTGCGCACGGCGTCTGGGTAGCCGTCCAGCACGGCGGCGAACCGGTCCACCAGTTCTGGCGGCGATTTGCTGAAGCTCGGCATCGCGCGTTCGGCCATCGTCCGGGTCTCCTGTCGTGTGTCGGCCTACCGTAGCCGACGGACCCCGACTGGGGCGGGGCTGGCGGCGTTCGGCGGCGTTGGGGGACCCGCGGTCGGGGACCGCGTTCGGTCCCGAAGTCGGGTGCGGAGGTTGACGGGCAGTTCCGCCAGCCCCGATCCTGCAGCGTGTGACCCTCGTGATGATCGCCGCAGGCGGCGCCGCCGGCGCGGTGACCCGGTATCTCGTCGACAGCGCGGTCCTGGACCGTTATGCCGGGGCGTTCCCGCTCGGCATCCTTGTCGTCAACCTGACCGGCGCCTTTGTCCTCGGCGTCCTTGCCGCGCTCGTGATCGAGCGGGGCATCCTGCCGTCCGACCTGCGATCGCCACTGATCGTCGGTTTCCTCGGTGCCTACACCACGTTCTCCACCCTGATGCTCGACAGCTGGCGGCTCGTCGAGGACGGCCTGCCGACGCTGGCGCTCGTCAACCTTGCGGGCTCGACCGGGCTCGGCGTGGTGGCGGTGGTCGGCGGCCTCTGGGTCGGCCGCACGATCGGATAGCCGGCCCGCCCGGACGACGATCCAGGCCGATCGACGGCTCGACGCGACCGAATCGCGGTCGACTGAGGCGCAGGCCGGCCGGTCAGATCGCCGCGATCGAGCGCGGCGCATAGCGCGGGCCGAAGGCCGGTGGCCGAAGGCCGCTCGTCTCGAGGAGCCGGATCACGCGGGCCCGGTGGCCCCGCCACGGCTCCAACAGCTCCAGCATTCGGGCATCGGTCCCGCGGATCTCGTTGGCAAGGGTGAACGCGACAAGGTTCGGCAGGTGGAAGTCGCCGACGCTCACCGCGTCGGAGTCGCCCGCGGCCCGGAGCATCACCTCCGCCGCCGTCCAGGGCCCGATCCCCGGCAACGCGGTCAGGCGAGCGTAGGCGTCCTCCCGGTTCATGCCGAGGACCTCCTCGAACCGCACCGCGCGATCGGCGATGCGGCGGACGAGGTCGGCCCGTCGGCGCTCGACTCCGATCGGGTGGAACGCGTGGTAGGGGATCGCCGCGATCGTCGCCGGCTCGGGCAGCAGCCGCAGCCCGAACGGGCCGGGCGCCGGCTCACCCCAGCCCCGGATCAGCCCCCGCAGACCGCGCCAGGCCTCGCTGCCGGTGACCTTCTGCTCGAGGATCGCCGGGACGAGCGCCTCGAGCACCGCCCCCGTCCGCCCGATGCGGATCCCGCGATGACGGCGATCCAGCTCGGCCACGAGCGGGTGACGAGCGGGCTCGAAGCCGGCGCGATCCTCGCCAATGCCGACGAGGGCCGGGAGTGCCTCGAGCAGGCGATCGGCTCCCGGTCCCCAGGCCTCCGCCTCGATCGCGACGCCGGTCTGGGCAATCGCGATCGTTGCCGGACCGTCCGGGGTCCGGGTTGCTCGGACGAGCCGGCCGCCGACGAGCCGCATCGTCGGGTCGCCCGATCCACGCTGATGAATCGCGAGAGTCCGGCGCAGATCGAGCGGCCCGTCGACGGGGACGGATCGGGTCGGCATGACGGCTCCGAGTCTGGCAGATCGGATCCACGGTGGCTCGCGGGCGCTTCCGGCGTGGTCCCACGGGCCCGTGTCTTGACCGCCCGATGCCCGGACGGCCCGATGCCATGCGAACGGGCCGGTGTCCCGATGGCCGCAACAAGGTGCCAGCGCCCGACGAGCGAGCACGATTTGGGACACTTCAGGAACGGTCGGAGCGCGCCGCGAAGCAGTTGCAATGCTCCCGCAAGGCATTCGCCGCACCCGCAATGGCGAGGATCGAAACACCGGGCTAAGGTTCCCCGGACGTGCGACGCCCCAGAGTCGTCGCGGGCATGGCGCTCATCGCCGTGCTCGCCGCGGCCGCCGTCCCCGGATCCGTGGGATCCCAGGGCCCCAGCCCTGATCGACCGATTGAAGCGACCCTCTTCCGGGGGGTGGATGTGGCTTCCATCGACGGGACAGCGGCGATGACTCCCTCTCTCGACCCTGCGTACCGGTCTGACGGTGCGCTCAGCGACATGACGGTCCTGCTCGACCCGGACGAGCGGCCTGCCCCTGCAGGCCGCCCCGACGCCGCGAGGATCCAGCCCGACGCGCCCGTCGGGTCGGTGGCCATTCCGCAATGGCGCTACGACTCGAACGTGTCGTTCTACGGCCCCGGGTTCTACGGCAGGCAGACTGCCTGCGGCTACGCGCTGACGACCGCCCTGGTCGGCGTGGCCAACCGGACCCTGCCCTGCGGCACGAGGGTCACCTTCCGCAATCCGGCGAACGGCCGGACCGTGAAGGCGATCGTCGTCGACCGCGGACCGTACGTCGCAGGCCGCGAGTGGGACCTCACCGGCGGGCTGTGCCAGGCTCTGGATCATTGCTACACCGGTTCCCTGTTCTGGAAGCTTCCGTAGGTCGGGGTCCGGCTGTCCAGCTGAGCGGCCCGTCTGTCTCGCTGAGCAGGTTCGCAGGCTGTCGCCGCCCCCTCGACCGCCGATGGCGGTACCCTGCCCGGCATGTGCCGAAGCATCAAGGTCCTTCGCCGTCCGGACGAGCCGGCGACGACCGGTGAGATCGAGGCGGCCGCCCGCCAGTTCGTCCGCAAGGTCAGCGGCTACCGCACGCCGTCCCAGCGCAATAGCGTCGCCTTCGAGGGCGCGATCGCCGAGATCGCCGATGTCTCGCGGCGGATGCTCGAGGAGATCGGCGCCACGGTCGAGATCGGGCCCGACCATTGGCATCCGGGATCAGGCCGGGCCCGGCGACCGGCGGCGCCGGCGTGACGATCGCGGCGTCGACCACGACCGGGGCCGACGCCGCGACGGACAGCCCGGACGCCCAGTGGTGGGAGCGGCCGGGCCTCGCCGCGGTCGACGGCCGGCTGACGATCGCTGGTCGTGATGCCGAGTGGCTGGCCCGTGAGCACGGGACGCCGCTCTTTGCCTACGACCGGGCGCGCTTTGTCGAGAATGCCGACCGGCTGGCCGCCGCGCTGACCCGAGCCGGCCTGCGCCATCACCTGCGCTTCGCCCTCAAGGCCAACCCGGATCCGCGGGCCCTCGAGCTTCTTCGCCCGCGGGTCGGGATCGACGCGTGCTCGCCCGGCGAGGTGGCCCACGCCCGCGCCTGCGGGTGGCCGGCGGCCGACATCAGCGTCACCGCGACGAACCTCTCCGACCGCGACTTCGACGCGATCCTGGCCGAGCCCGTCCATCTCAATCTCGACGCGGTCAGCCAGATCGAGCGGCTCGGCCGCCGGCTCGCCGCAGCGGGCCTCGGGCCGCGGCCGATCGGGATCCGGATCAACCCGGGAGCCGGCGCCGGCTACAACGAAAAGCTCGCATACAGCGGGGTCCGGCCCACGAAATTCGGAATCTACGCCGACCGCGTCGCTGAGGCGGTTGCCGCCGCGGCGCGCCTCGGGCTGCCAATTGACACGGTCCATGTTCACTCCGGATCCGGTTGGCTCGCCGACGGGCTCCCGGCCTTCGAGGCCGCCCTCGCCCGCGTGGTCCTCATCGCCCGCCGCCTGATGGCAGATGGCCACCCGATCGCGGAGATCAACGTCGGCGGCGGCCTCGGCGTCCAGGCGCGGGCGAACGAGGCGCCGGTCGATCTCGACGCCTATGCCGCCGCGATCGCCCGCCAGGTGGGCGATCTGGATGTTGCCTTGGGCTGCGAGCCGGGCGACTACCTCGCCAAAGACACCGCGATCCTGCTCGCCGAGGTCGTGACGGTCGAGGAGCGCGACGGGACGACATTCGTCGGGCTCGACATGGGCTGGAACGTCAACTGCTCGCACTTCATCTACGGGTACGCCCAGGAGCTGGTGGTCTGCCGGGCGCCTCGTGGTGCCCGGACGGAGCGGCTGACCGTCGCCGGCCACATCAACGAGGCGGGCGACCTGTTCGCCGAGGACTACGACCTGCCACCGGTCGAAGAGGGCGACATCGTGGCCCTGCTCAACGCCGGCGGGTATCACCAGGCGATGAGCTCGACCCATTGCCTGCGACCCCACGCCGCGGCGCTCTACCTCGACCGCTGAGCCTTGCTCCCCGGGCTACCAGCCGCGTCCCGGGCGACATGATCTCCGGGACGATCACTTCCTGACGAACGAGCGTCGCCGCGGCCGACTTCCTGCGGCATTCCTCTCGATTCGACCTTCGGTCACGCTTGTTCGTTCGCGAAATGATCGTGGAAGCGATCACCCGGCGCCGCGTCGAGATCACCCCACGACGTGGCGCGCTCGACCGTGAAGCGGAGAACCGGACGCTCCTCGAGGCGGTGCGTGCTGTACTGCGGATACTTCGCCCGGAGGACGGTCAGCGCCGCGGCGTGTTCGTCGCCATCGGAGCCTCCGGGTTCGAGCCGCTCGCCGCGCACCTCCAGACGGAGCCAGCCGAGCCGGTCCCAGTCCTCCGACCAGCGGTCGATCAGCAGCGTCGCATCCGGCCGGGCCAACAGGTCGCGGACACGCCCGAGGCTGCGCGGGTCGGCCGAGGCCTTCGGCTTGTCGTCGAGCGCGCTGTAGAGCCGGGGTCGCCCGTCCGGCCCGTCCGGGCCGGCCACGAAGCAGATCGGGACAAGGCGGGGCCGGCCATCGGGTGCGATCGTCCCAAGCGTTGCGGTACGGGCGCTCGCGACGAACGCACGCTGGCTGGGATCAAGGGTCGACACGCTGGACACCGCCTGATCATGCACCCATGACAGCGACGGGTTTCCGTCGGTGCCGGCAGGGCCCCCAGCGTGATGGCGCTGAGGGGCAGTCATGGGTGACGCCTCCCTCGAGCGGCTCGGCCATCGTCCCAGACTGATCCCTACACTGGCTCCGTGACCTCCGAGCCCCTCGTCCCGCCGACCCGCCACGTCACCACGACCCGGATTGTCGCCGTCCGTGGCAGCTCGCTGGAGTTCCGGGCGGACCGCGTCGTCGGGGAAGAGCCGCTAGAGATCCGGGTCGCCGGTCCGCGGCAGGATCCCGTCGCGGTCGCGATCACGATGCGGACACCGGGCTTCGAGGACGAGCTCGCCGTCGGTTTTCTCCGGACCGAGGGGCTGATCGAGGGACCGGAGATCCTCCGGATCGCGACCGGCGATCCCGCGGCGATGAACCAGCCGGACGACCAGGTGACGGTCCACCTGAGCCGCCGATTCGACGACGCGAAGGTCGCCGAACGGCACTTCGTCGCGACTGCGTCCTGCGGGATCTGCGGCAAGGCGTCGCTCGATGAGGTCGTCGTCCGGTCCGACCCGATCCCGGACGGCCCGGTGGTGTCGCGATCGGTCGTGCTTGCCCTGCCAGACCTGCTCCGGGCCGCCCAGCGTGCCTTCGATGAAACGGGCGGTCTGCATGCGGCCGGCCTGTTCACGCCGGCGGGCGAGCTGCTCGCGATCCGTGAGGACGTGGGCCGCCACAATGCCCTCGACAAGCTGGTCGGATCGCAGGTCCTCGCCAAGGCGATGCCGCTTCACCAGCGGATCCTGATGGTCAGCGGCCGGGTCAGCTTCGAGATCGTCCAGAAGGCCGCCGTCGCCGGGATCCCGATCGTCTGCGCGGTGTCGGCGCCATCCGATCTCGCGGTCGAGGCGGCCGATCGCCTCGGCGTGACGCTCGTCGGTTTCCTCCGCGGCGACGGCTTCAACGTCTACGCCCACGACGAGCGGATCGACCTGCGGGACCTGCTCGCCTTGGACTGACCGCGGTCGCCGAGGCGGGAGCCGGCCCGAAGGATTCAGACGACGCGGATCAGCCAGAAGTAGATGCCCTCCGCGAAGGTCCAGCGCCCGACGACGATCGGCGACTCGATCTGGACCACGTAGTCACCCGGACGGGTCGGCATCGTGACGATGATCGCGGTGTCCGGGCCGCGGCCACGTGCGAGCACCGCCCCGACGTCCGAGGGAAACCCGTTCGTCGGGCCGGCCCGGGCGTTCGCGAGGGCTGCAGCTGAGGCCACCTTCACCGTCCAAACCCCGGGGAGGTCCGCGGCGACCATCGAGAACGAGGAGCCGTCGGCAGACCGCAGGACGAGACGCGACCCGGCGACGACCCGGATGGGAGTCGACGCCAGGAGCGGCCGGAAGGCGAACGGGCCGCAGTCGTCCCCCGCGATCTCCTCGGTCGTGAAGAAGACCGCCCCGCAGCCGCCCTGCCAGGTGGACGTGATCCCGGCGAGCCGAGGCCAGCCAGGTGGCGGCGGCAGGCTCGGAATCGACGCCGGGGTCGGGTCGACGAGCACGAGATCGCTGGGCTGGACGATGGGCTGCGGAGACTCC
Source organism: Candidatus Limnocylindrales bacterium (assembly GCA_038204565.1). GTDB lineage: Bacteria > Chloroflexota > Limnocylindria > Limnocylindrales > CSP1-4 > CF-46. Next base: position 52,830 of record JBBRCU010000010.1, on the reverse strand, counting down.
GCCGGTGACTGGAGCGCGGCCGACGACGAGGTCACGGGCGACCCAGCAATGGGTGAGGACGACGGCGACGGCGCTCCCGACGGGGACTCGATCGCCGGGCCCGATGGAAGGGCGACCGTGCTGACGCAGGCCACTCCGAGGACGCTCACAAGCAGAAACGCGGCCACCTGATGGGAACACATCGTGGACTCCGGTCGGACTGCAAGGCTTGGTTCGCGCCCGCGGGTGCGCCCGTCGGTCGCGCACCGGGATCGATCGACCCCTCAGACGGTCCTGATGCGACGGTCAGGCGAGGCCCGTCAGGAGGACGCCGGAGCGCGACATTCCCGAGGACAAGGTCCCTCACCACGCGTCGACCCCGACCGGGAACCTCCGTCCGGCGTCACGTGTTCTGGCGCGGTCCGCGGCTCTGGACGAACTGGAACCCGAAGCGGCCCTTCACGCAGAGGTGGCCGTCGGTCACCGACGAATCGAGCGGCGAGCTGACGGTCACGATCGTGTTGTCCTGGACGTGGAGCTCCAGGGCGCAGCCGACGCCGCAATACGGGCAGATCGTCTCGGTCACCGTCTGGGCGCTCTCGTCCCAGGTGCCGGCCGCCCGCATGTCGAACTCGGACTTGAACATCAGCGCGCCGGTCGGGCAGACGCCGATGCAGTTGCCGCAGTAAACGCAGGCACTGTCGGGCAGTGGCACCGCGGCCTCCGTCGAGATCCGGGCGTCGAAGCCGCGTCCGGCCACCGCGATCGCGAACGTGTTCTGGGCGTCCTCACCACAGGCCTCGACGCACTTGTAGCAGAGGATGCACTTCGAGTAATCGCGGACATAGAGGTCGTTGTCGACCTTCACCGGCTGGGCGACGGTCTGGGCGGCGTCGGGCGCCGGCGGGTGGTGGCGGCCCGCCTCGTGCCGGTCGCGCTCACCCGCTTCGGCCGGCGCGGTGGGCGGGCCGTATCGCGTGGGGTCGGCGTCGTACCGCTCGATGTAGGCGTTCGCGGCGGGCGCCGTCGAGAGGTCGACCGAGGAGCCGAGAAGCTCGAGGACCATCCTTCGACTCAGCCGGACTCGCTCCGAATCGGTCTGGACGTCCATCCCGGGCTCGACCTTTCGCGAGCAGGCCGGCACGAGCACCCGCGAGCCGGTGACCTCGACCACGCAGACCCGGCAGACGTTGACCGGGGTGAGGTTCTCGAGGTAGCAGAGCGTCGGCGTGTCGATCCCCTCCGCCCGGCAGGCCTCGAGGATCGTCGATCCGGCCGGAACCGTCACCGCGGCCCCGTCGATCGTGATCTCCACGGCAGCCCGGGCGGACTCGGGCGGCGCCTGCGGCGGCTGGCTCGATCGGGCGGCCGGGCGGAGCAGGATGTCGGTCAGGGGCTGGGCGGCCGGCGGCTCGCCGGCGTGGGGAACGTTGGCGACGCCGGCCGGATCGCGATCCATCGAGAGCCCGTCGCCGCTCACAGCGCCACCAGTTCCGGGCGCCGGACGGCGCTTTCGATGGCCGAGCTGGCGGTCTGGCCGAGACCACAGATCGACGCGTCGCGCATGACCTGGCCGAGCTCGCGGAGCAGGGCGAGCTCCTCGTCACGCCGGCCGTGGGCGGCCGCGGCGCCGGAGGCGAGACGGGCGAGGAGCTCCTCCTGGCGGACGGTGCCGACCCGGCACGGGACACACTGCCCGCATGATTCGTCGCGGAAGAACCGGGCGATCCGGATCAGCGCGCCGGCCATGTCGGCCGTCTCATCGAAGACCATGACGACGCCGGACCCGAGGGTCGCCCCGATCGCTCGCGTCCCCTCGAACGTGAGCGGCGTGTCGAGCGCCTCGGGGCCGACGAACACGCCGGCCGCGCCGCCGAGCAGGACCGCCTTGAGGGCGCGGCCGTCCGGGACGCCGCCGGCCAGCGCGATCAGCTCGCCCAGGGTCACCCCGAAATCGACCTCATAGGCACCCGGCCGAGCGACGTTCCCGGACAGGCAGAACAGCTTCGGGCCCGCCGAACCCTCCGTCCCGATCGCCTTGAACGCTGCTGCTCCGTCGTCCGAGCCGACGATCTGGAGGACGTTGACGAGGGTCTCGACATTGTTGATTGCTGTCGGCTTGCCGAACAGGCCGACCTCGACCGGAAACGGCGGCTTGTTGCGTGGCTCGCCGCGCTTGCCCTCGATCGATTCGAAGAGCGCCGTCTCCTCACCGCAGATGTAGGCTCCTGCGCCGCGGCGCAGCTCGATGTCGAGATCACCGAGGAGACCCGCCTCGCGGCTCGCGTCGATCGCGCCGACCAGGCGAGCCTCAGCGAGCGAGTACTCGCCGCGGATGTAGACGTAGGCCTTGGCCGCTCCCGTCGCGAAGGCCATGATCGCGATAGATTCGACGACGGCGAATGGGTCGCCTTCCATCAGCACCCGGTTCGAGAACGTCCCAGGCTCTGACTCGTCGGCGTTACAGACGACGTAGTGGGGCTGGGCGGTCTGCTGAGCGACCGCCGCCCACTTCCTCCCGGTCGGGAAGGCGGCGCCGCCGCGGCCGACCAGGCCGGACGCCGCGACCTCTTCGATGACCTGTTGCGGACCGATCCGGCGGGCCCGCTCGAGCCCGCCAAACCCGCCGGTCGCCCGATACGCCTCGAGCCTCGGCGAGACGCGATCGACGCGGGCAAGGAGCCGGAGGCCGGGCTGACCGGCCTGCGGGATCACTCCCGATGGGCCTTCAGTCATCGCGCCGGCGATGGGCCCCAGGCGAGCCTCGATCCCGACCGCATCGACCGGGCCGGCCGTCAGGGTCGTGGGCTCGGTGCCGGCCCGCGTGACCATCGCCGCGGGCGCCCGCTCGCACAGGCCGAGACACGGAGAGCGGAGCCAGGTCCGCTCACCGTCCGCACCCGGGGCGCCCTCCGGCCCAAGCGTCCGCTCGAGATCTGCGCAGACCTGTTCGGAGCCGGCGAGACGGCAGGCCAGATCATCACAGACATGGGCGACCGTCGGCGGCCGCGGCGTCGTCGCGAACAACGCGTAGAAGCTCGCGACTCCGTAGGCCTCGGCCGGCGGCACGGTGAGCCGCCGCGAGATGTAATTCAAAGCCGGCTGGCTGATCCAGCCGATCCGGGCCTGGACGGCGTGCAGGACCGGGATCAGGAGGTCGCGCCGGGAGCGCGCCTCGTGACCGCCACGGGCGACATGCCCGTCGAGCCCGCTGTCACGGGCCCCGCCCCGCCACCCAGATTCGGCCGGCCCGAGGATGGCGTCGACCGCGGCACGCTCGGCTGGCGACGCGAGTGGTCCGATGATGTGGAGATCCATCCCGCCGAGTGTAGCCGTGCCGGTTGCGCCGCCGTGACATCACTGCGTCGCCGGCTTCATGGCCCGTCCGGCCTCGGCGGTCGGACGGGCCGGTCGCTCAGGAGCCAGGTGCCCGATACGACGGGTGCTTCGCCACAGCGGCGTCGACATCCGCCGCGGTCAGGAGAACCGTGGTCGTGATCGATGCCGCGCCGGTTGCCCCGACCGTGGCCGCGACCGATGCGGCCGCGATGTTGTCCGGCAACTCGACGGTGATGAAGATGTCATCCTCGCCGAGCGCCCAGTAGCAGGACTCGATCGTTCCGCCGGCGCTCGCGACGAGGGCGTCGATCGCCGCCCGCCGTCCGGTGCCGCCGTCCTTCAGGACGCCCTGGATACCCGCCTGGGTATACGAAGCCTTGATCAGGTAGTGGCCCATCCGGTCTCCTCCACTGGCCGATCGCCCCTTGCGACCGCGGAGGATGAGGGTGACAGGATCGCACCGCGAGAATCGCCGGTCGGCGCATCCGAGCGATTGTGCTACCGTGTGCTACATGAGCGACCTCGCCAAAACAGAGCCGGCGCGGGTCGGGGTCCGGGAGCTCCGCCAGAACCTCTCCGTGTACCTGCGCCGAGTCGAGGCCGGCGAAACATTGGAGGTGACGGACCACGGCCGTCCCGTCGCTCGCCTCGGGCCCCGGCCGGTCGAGCCGATGTCGATCATCGATCGCATGATCGCGGCCGGCCGGGCCACTCCGGCGACGGTCGACCACCGCACGATCGGACCGCCGCCGAGAATTCCGGGTCGCCCACTCTCCGAGATCCTCCAGGAGATGCGCGATGAGGACGATCGGTGATCTCGCTGTCGTACGTCGACTCGTCAGCCCTGACGAAGCTGGTGGTTGACGAGGCAGAGTCCCCGGGGATGCTCCGCTGGTATGTCGAGTCCGAACGGCTGGCGTGTAGCCGGCTGGGTGTGATCGAGACGCGCCGCGCAGCTGCTCGGAATGGATCGGATCCCGGGCAGCTCGATCGCGTCCTGCGGTCCTTCACCGTGCTCGAGATCGACGCCGTCGTGGCGGCGGCTGCGGCGACGATCAAGCCAACGTCCCTTCGAACACTCGACGCGATCCACCTGGCGACGGCCCTCGGGCTGGGCCCGGAGATGGATGCGTTCGTGACCTACGACGATCGGCTCGCCGAGGCCGCGCGCTCGCTCGGGCTGCCGGTCGTGTCGCCCGCCTGATCCTCAGCGGCCCGTCGGCAGCCCCGGCGGGTTCCAGGCGGCGGGATCCCATTCGCCCTCGGGCCTGGCGAGCTCGATGGCGAGGCTGTCCAGCGCGGACTCGAGCCCGTCGATCACCTGTTGCTCGATGCCGGGGTTCGTCTTGAGGGCGACCCCGAGCAGCATGTTGGCGGCAAAGCCCTGCGGCTTGACATCGAGCGTCACCGTCAGGTGTGTCCGGGTTTCATCGTCGGCGGGGGCGATGTCCGCCGCACCCTCGCCGCGGATCCGGCCCTCCGTCGTCCGGAGCTCGATCCGGCTGGGGCCGCGGTCGGCAATCTCGACCCCGATCTGGCCGGTGAAGCCGAGGACCGTGGCAGCCTGGGTGCCGGCTTCGACCGGCGGCATCTCGTCCCGGAGGCGCGCCGCCAGCTGGAGGAGCCGGTCGTGGACGACCTCGGGCCGCTGCTCGATGACCCGGGACGCCCGGTGCCCAAGGTCGGTCACGCCTCGGCCACGATCGCCATCGAGATCAGGAGGTTCTCCGCCTGTAGCGGATGACGGGCCCCGGAGCGGGCCGGCGGGTTGGACGGGAACCAGCGTGCCCACTCCTCGTTCATCCCTGCGAAGTCCTCGGACCGGGTCAGCACGAACGTCGCGTGCACGATCCGCTCCATCGAGCTGCCGGCGGCCTCGAGGATCGCCTTCACGTTGGTCAGCGCCTGCCGGGTTTGGTCCTGGATCGTCGTCCCGACGATCGCGCCGGTTGCCGGGTCGAACGGGCCCTGCCCGGAAACGAAGACGAGCCCCGCGGCCACGACCGCCTGGCTGTAGGGGAATCGTCCCGACGCGTTCCCGGACGGCGCTTCCGGTGTCTCGATGATCTTCACGGATCTCCTTCAGTCGATCGTGATCCGGCCATCGGGGCCGATGGGAAACGACGGGTTGTAGCAGACCTCCCACGGGTGGCCGTCCGGGTCGGCGAAGTAGCCGCCGTAGCCGAACGGCAGCTCGGTGCCGGACTTCAGGATCGTGCCACCGGCCGTGACTGCCTCGGCGAGCGCTGCGGCGACCGCCTCCGGGCTCTCGACGTTGATTGCGAGGGTGATCCCGCCGAAGGTTCCCCGGGTCGGCTCGACGAGGTTCGCGTCCGCCGCAAGGTCGTTCCAACGGAAGATCCCGAGATAGCTGTCCGCCGTCCGGAACCACGCGATCTCATCCATCGAGGAGCTGCAACACTGCCACCCGAGCGCCTCGTAGAACCGGACCGAGCGGGCGACGTTGGCCACGCCGATCGTGACGATGTTCAGGCGGGCGGGGACGCTCATGGCGGGAGTGTAGCGACGCGTCACCCTCGCCCCATTTCTGTCAGGCGAATCCCAGGCGGTCGCAGGACAGCGCGTCGGCCGCGCCTCCGTCCCCGTTGAGCGTGGAGACCGATCGCGTACTTGTCGTGCGAATCCCACGCGGTCGCCAGACAGAACGTTCTCGACTACCGCCCGGGTCAGATTCGAGAGTCAATTTCGGGGCCAGGAGGGGCCAGCTTTCGCGGTCAGATGGAAACGGGAGCCGCGAGCTTCTCGATCCGGATCGCGGTCGCCTTGAATTCGGCGGTTCCGGACTTCGGGTCCGTCGCGTCGATCGTCAGGAGGTTGGTGGCGACGTCGTCCTGGAAATGGAGGGTCATGAACGTGAGGCCGGGCCGGAGCGACTCGTCGACCCGGACCGGAACTTCGACCTGGCCGCGCCGCGAGACGACCCGAACCCGTTCGCCCTCCGCCAGGCCGTAGGCCGCGACGTCCTCCGGCGACATGTCGAGCGATTCGCCCCGCCGCAGCGGCGACCGATAGCCGCCGGACTGGACGCCGGTGTTGTACGAGTCGAGCCGACGGCCGGTCGTGAGCCGGATCGGGAAGTCTTCCGACAGCTTGTCGACCGGCGGATCGTGGTCGACGGCCACGAACGGGACCCGGTTGCCGGGCACCGGGTCTTCCCACAATCTCGAGTGAAGGAATAGCTCGCCCGGGTGGTTCTCGTCGTAGCACGGCCACTGCAGCCCGCCGAGCTCCTCGAGCCGCCGGTAGGACATCCCGGCGAAGGGCGGCGCCAGGGCTCGGACCTCATTCCACACGTCCTCGGCGGTCTTCCAGCCCCAGTCGGCGCCCATCCGCCGGGCGAGCTCGTCGATGATCCATAGGTCGTCTCGCGCCTCACCCGGTGGCTCGAGCGCCTTCCGCACGCGCTGGACGCGCCGCTCCGAGTTCGTGACGGTGCCTTCCGACTCAGCCCACGAGGCGGCCGCAGGCAAGACGACATCGGCAAGCTCGGCGGTCGCGGTCAGGAAGATGTCCTGGACGACGAGGAAGTCGCGGGTCGAGAGGAGGTGCTTCGCCTTCTCCTGGTCGGCCTCGGACTGGACCGGGTTCTCGCCGATGACGTAGACGGCCTGGAGTTCGCCGCGCTCCATCGCCTCGAACATCCCCGACAGGTGCCAGCCACGCGTCGGCGGGACGGTCACGCCCCAGAGCTCGTCGAACTTCGCCCGGAGCTCGTCGTTTTCGACGTGCTGAAAGCCCGGCAGGCGGTCCGGCAGGGCGCCCATGTCGCCGCCGCCCTGAACGTTGTTCTGGCCCCGCAGGGGGTTGACGCCGCAGCCCCATCGCCCGACGTGGCCGGTCAGGAGGATGAGATCGATCAGGGCCAGAACGTTGTCGACCGCGTTGTGATGCTCGGTGATCCCGAGAGTCCAGCAGATCATCGCCTTGTCCGCCGAGGCGAACGCGTGGGCCAGCTCGCGGATGGCGGCGGCCGGGACGCCTGTCTCGCGCTCGGCGTATGCGAGCGTGTAGGACTCGACCTTTGCCTTGTAGGCCTCGAAGCCGTCCGTCGCCCGGGCGATGAATGACTTGTCCTCCAGGCCGGCGGCGATGATCTCGCGGCCGACGGCGTTGGCCAGCGCGATGTCCGAGCCGACGTCGAGGCCGAGCCACGTGTCCGCCCACTCGGCGCTGCTCGTCCGGCGCGGGTCGATCGCGAACAGCCGGGCGCCATTGCGGACGCCGCGGAGGAGGTGATGGAAGAAGATCGGATGCGTCTCGCGGGCGTTGCTGCCCCACAGGACGATCAGGTCGGTCTCCTCGACCTCACGGTATGAACTTGTGCCGCCACCAGCACCGAACACGGTCGCCAGACCGGCGACGCTTGGGGCGTGTCAGGTCCGGTTGCAGCTGTCGATGTTGTTGCTGCCCAGCACGGCCCGGCTGAACTTCTGGGCCGCGAAGTTGACCTCGTTGGTCGCCTTCGAGCACGAGAAGGTCCCGAACGTCGTTGGCCCGTGAGCGGCCATCGCCGCCTGGAAGCCCGCGACCACCCGGGTGAGGGCCTCGTCCCAGCTCGCGGGGCGCAGGGGCGCGTCCCTTGAGTCGCGAACGAGGGGCTGGGTCAGCCGTACGTAGTCCTTCGGCACGGTGTGCCTCCTGCGACGCTTGACCGTCCGAGTCTAGCGCCGGCGGCGCGTCCCCGGCGCGTCCTCACGCCCGGCGCATCCTCCGCCCGGCGCGTCCCCGGCCCGTGCCGGGGACGGCATGGCCCGCTCAACGGCGAATGCGGGCGCCGGACGCCCGAACCGCCCGCGGAAACGGCGCTCCACGGCGCATGCGGGCGCCGGACGCCCGAATCGCCCGCGGAGACGGCGCTCAACGGCGCATGCGGGCGCCGGACGCCCGCACCGCCCGCCGGGATGGCCCATGCGGGCGCCGCACGCCCGAACCGCCCGTGGGGAACCGGGAGAGTCGCGGTTCGATCAGCGGAACAGGGCGTTGAGCATCCCGTAGTCGGCGTCGCGCTCGAGCATCGCCTCGAACCGGCCGTCGGCGAGGAACGCGAGGGCCGCCCGGCGAGCGATCCCCGCTGCGGCCTGGGCGATCCCCGAGCCGGCGCTGACCCGGGCCACGCCGAGCGCTGCCAGCTCCGAGATCGGCGGCAGGTCGGGAACGACCAGGACGTTGAGCGGCAGGCTTGAGCCGGCGGCGATGGCCCGGATCGCATCGGGGTCCTTCACGCCCGGGACGAACAGGCCGTCGGCACCGGCATCGGCGTAGCGGGCGCCGCGTGCGACGGATTCGGCGACGCCGGCCTCGGGCGGGACCAGGCCGCGCAGGTAGACGTCGGTCCTGGCGTTGATGAAGAGCCGGACCCCGGCGGCGTCGCCGGCCGCCCGGGCCGCCTCGATCTTGGCGACGAGCAGGTCCGGCCCGCTCGAGCCGTCCTCGAGGTTGATCCCGATCCCACCGGCGTCGATGATCGCCCGGACGTGCTCGCCGACCGCGGCCGGGTCATCGGAGTAGCCGCCCTCCGCATCCACGGACAGCGGGACCGATACAACCCGGACGATCTCGGCGACCGCCGCTGCCAGCACGGACACTGGCAGGGCGTTGCCGTCGGGATAGCCGCGAGCCCAGGCCAGCCCGGCGCTCGTCGTCGCGATCGCCGGCGCGCCGCAGCTTTCGATCAGGCGGGCGCTGCCGGCGTCCCACGCATTCGCGACGCGGACGGGACGTCCGGGGACGTGGAGGGAGCGGAAGGCCTCGGCGCGGTTGGCCGGGGCGAGCGACGATGACATCGGGCGGCTCCTCGCAACGGGCGGTCGGGGCTCCCCCATTGGAACACGAAGCAGACCAGATTGGTTGAGGGGCTTGAGCCTCGACCCAGCCTGCCGTGGGGAATCGCGGCCCGACCCCGCGGCCTCGGCCCGTCCGGCTGCTAGGCTCCGTCGATGCCCGTCCACCGCGACCGGTCGCGCGTCCACGAGGCGCGGGTCGCCGGTCTCGCGATCACGCTCAGCGTCGCAGCCCTGATCCTTGTCCTCGTGTACGCGGTCGGCGGATACGCGAACAAGGTCGTCGTCGAGGTCGTGACGCGTCCGGGCCCGACGGCGAGCGCGCCACATTGACACCGCCCGGGACGGCCGCCTCAGCCCAGCGGCGTCCTGACGTCGCGTCGCGCTTGGCGGACGATCCGGATGAAGTCGCGGAGGTGAGCCAGAGGCCGGATGTGGGATGGCGCGCCCGCATAGATCGTCCGAATCGGCACCCACATGATCGTCCCGTCGAGACGGATGCAGGTCGTGATCTGCTCTACCTCGAACGCGAATCCCGACTCGTCGCTGGCGAGCGTGGCCTCGGCCAGGCGACGCGCGACGAGGCGGTACCCCGACTGATTGTCCGGCACGTTCCGGCCGACCGCCCACGAGAACGCCCGGCCGCCGAGCTCGTTCGACAGGCGCCGGACCGGCGGCATCGCCCGGAATTCGCGCTGGCCGATCACCAGGTCCGGCTGACGTCGATCCACGTCCCAGGCGGCGAGGAAGGTCGGGATCTCGGCTGGATCGTGCTGGCCGTCGGCATCGAGGGTGAGGATGGCCTCGGCGCCGTCCGCGAGCGCCTGTCGGAAGCCGGTGCGCAGAGCGGCGCCCTTGCCCTGGTTGGGACGCTGTTCGATCACCGTCGCCCCCGCCGCCCGAGCCGCAGCGGCGGTTCCGTCGGTCGATCCGTCGTCGATGACGAGAACCGGCAGATGGGCGATCGCGGCCCGGACCACGGCCCCGATCCGGGAAGCCTCGTTGTAGCCGGGGATCAAGGCGACGATCACGCGAGCCGCACGCCCGGCGCTTCGTCCTCGGCGGCCTCCTCGACGCGGCCGACGACCCAGTGCTCGATGGCGGCGTCGTCCAATGCGCCCGTGACGGCGGCCAGACGCGCCGGCGGGATCGCGGCGAGGATGCCGCCCGAGGTCTGCGGGTCGTGGGCCAGCGCCACCACGGCGGGGGCGACGCCGTCCGAGATGACGAGCGCCGGCGCGACGAATCGTCGGTTATGGGCGGCGCCGCCGGTCTCGACTCCCGCCTCCGCGAGCTCGAGCACGCCGGCGAGGGCAGGCAGCGCAGCGGCCTCGAAGAGGAAACTCGTTCGGGACGCCCGCGCCATCTCGAGCCCGTGTCCGAGCAGGCCGAAGCCGGTCACGTCGGTGGCGCCGGCGATGTCGTTGGCGACCAGGATCTCGGACGCGGCCCGGTTGAGGGTCCGCATCTGGTCGACCGCGCTGGCGAGGTCCTGCTCGGTGACCCGGCCCTGGCGATGGCCGCTGACGATCAGCCCGGTGCCGAGGCGCTTCGTCAGAAGGAGCGTGTCGCCAGGCTTGGCCCCGCCCTTGCGCAGCAGTCTGTCCGGGTGAGCCGCCCCGATCACGGCGAGCCCGTACTTCGGCTCCGGATCTCGGATCGTGTGGCCGCCCGCAAGCGTCCCGCCCGCCTCGCGAACCTTGGACGCGGCACCCTCGAAGATCGCCGCCATGGTGTCCCTCGGCAGGTCCTCGGGGAACGCCGCGATCGACAGGGCGAACAGGATGCGGCCACCCATCGCGAACACGTCGCTCAGCGCGTTCGCGGCCGCGATCTCACCGAAGGTCCGGGCGTCATCGACGAGGGGCGGGAAGAAGTCGAGCGTGCCGATGATCGCGAGGTCAGCGCTGACCCGGTAGGCGGCGGCATCATCGGCCCGCGCGAGGCCCGCGATCAGCTCGGCTGGCTCCGTCTCGCCCGACCCGACCCCGAGCCCGCTCAGCGCGTCAGCCAGGAGATCCGCCCCGAGCTTGGCGGCACAGCCACCGCAATCGGTCAACTCGGTCAGCCGGACGGGCGGGACCGTCAGCGGCTGCGAGGTTTCGGTCGGCGTCATCGCCCGATCATATCGGCGACCCGGGATCGGCCGGGTGCGTGCGGCGATATCGACGCCATCGTTGGGAGCCGCGGCCGGCGTGTCATCAAACGCGGCCGCGCCGGGCTTGAATTCCCCGACGCCCGTGTCGAGCCGAGCGGAATCGCGCGAACCAGCTGGTTGGGCGGGTCTCTGGCGCCATGTCTCGCGCCGCCTGCAGCGATGGCCTCAATACCGCGGGCCTGAACACCGCGGCCCCTGAAACCGCGGGCCTGAACCCCACGCGCCTGAACCCCACGCGCCTCAACGACCATGCCGGCCCTTGCTCGCCCATGCGGAGGCGCCAACGATGCCTCAGTGACCGTGCATCGCCGGCGAAACCAATCAAGACTCAAGGGTGGCCGGAACTCATCGGTCACGGCCTTCGGAAACCGCGCGCTACCATCGCCGCAGGGGAGCGATTGGGTCCCGGTGGATCCCCCGGTCTTCAACACCGGTGACGCTGCGCTCAGCGCGGCGTGGTGGGTTCGACTCCCATGCGCTCCCGCCACAGCCGGAGGATGAGTTGACCGCACCTCGCCCGCCGAGTGTCGAGCGGCTGCTGGCCGAGGTCCGTCCGCGGCGACCGGCGGGCCAGGACCACGACGTGCTCGTCGATGCCGCCCGCGCAATCCTAGCGGTCGAGCGCGAAGCCCTCGCGAATGGCGCGACCTCGACGGCCCTCGCCGCGCTCGCCGCCCAGGTGATCGCGCACCTGGAGGCCTTCACTGCCAATCCCGTCGTGCCGACGATCAATGCAACCGGGGTGATCGTCCACACCAACCTCGGCCGGGCGCCCTGGGCCGCGGAGGCAATCGCTGCCGCGGCCGCTGGTGCCGCGGGCCCCGTCCTGCTCGAGATCGACCGCGGAACCGGCCGGCGCGGCGCCCGATTCCGGCTCGCCGAGGAGCACCTCATCGCGCTGACAGGCGCCGCGGACGCGCTGATCACGAACAACAACGCCGCGGCGCTTGCGTTGGCCGTCGGCCTTGCGGGCCGCACCGGGATCGTCGTGTCGCGGGGCGAGCTCGTCGAGATCGGCGGTGGCGTCCGGATCCCCGAGATCATCCGCCGGGCCGGGGCGAAGCTGGTCGAGGTCGGGACCACGAACCGGACCCGCGCGGCGGACTACGAGGCGCCGCTCGCCGACGGCCGCGCCCGCGCCGTCCTCCGTGTCCACGCCTCGAACTTCACGATGGCCGGCTTCACCGAGATCCCCGCCGCGCGCGAGGTGGCGGAGATCGCCCACGGCCACGGCGCGATCGTCGTCGACGACCTGGGCTCGGGCGCGCTCCTGCCGACCGAGCGCTACGGCCTGCTCCACGAGCCGCTGCCGGCCGAGCGCCTGGCCGCGGGTTCGGATGTCGTGACCTTCAGCGGCGACAAGCTGATCGGCGGACCACAGGCGGGGCTCGTCGTCGGCCGGGCCGACCTCATCGCCCGGATGCGGCGCGACCCGCTCGCCCGGGCGATGCGACCCGACAAGGCGACAATGCTCGGGACGGCCGCGACACTCGGCCTGTACCGGGCCGGGCTCGCCGAGGCGCGGATCCCCGTCTGGATGATGATCGCGGCCCCGCTCGAGGGGCTCCGCCGACGGGCCGCCGCGCTGGTCGGGTCGATCGGCGAGGGATCGTCGGTGGTCGAGCTCGAGTCGGCCGTTGGCGGAGGAAGCCTGCCGGGCGAGACGTTGCCGTCGGCCGGCATCGCGCTTCACGCCGGCCGGACGGGTGCCGAGCGGCTCCTGGCGGCGCTCCGGATGGGAACGCCGGTCGTCGTCGCGCGGATCGACGCGGGCCGGGTGGTGCTGGACCTGCGGACGATCGCGCCGGACGACGACGGCCGGCTCGCCGGCGCGGTGGGCGCCGCGATTCGGTCGACCGACGATCGATGACTGTCGTCGTCGGCACCGCCGGCCACATCGACCACGGCAAGACGACCCTGCTCCGGGCGCTGACCGGGATCGACGCGGATCGATTGCCCGAGGAGCGCGCCCGCGGCATGACCATCGACGTCGGCTACGCCCACCTCCAGCTCGAGGACGGGGCCGAGCTCGATTTCGTCGACGTCCCGGGCCATGACCGGCTGGTCGGCAACATGCTGGTCGGGGCCGGCGAGATCGACGCCGTGATGCTGATCGTGGCCGCCGACGACGGCCCCCGAGCGCAGACGCGAGAACACCTCGATCTCCTCGACGGGCTCGCGATTCGGGACGGCCTCGCCATCGTGACCAAGGTCGACGGCGTCAGCCGCGAGCGCGCGGCCGAGGTCGTGGCCGAGGTTGCCGCCCTGTTGGCCCGCACGACGCTGGCCGGCAGCCCGATCCTGACCGTGTCGTCGCTGACTGGCGCCGGGATCGACGAGCTCAAGCTTGCCCTGGCGAACCTCCGGGATCGCGTCGAGGCTCGCGCCGGCTCCGATGCCGCCGACCGTGACCTGGGCAGCCGGCTTGCGATCGATCGGGTGTTCGTGGTTCGTGGCCGCGGGACCGTCGTCACGGGCACGCTCCGCGGGACCGCCGTCGAGGCCGGGATGCGCCTCCGCGTCGAGCCGGGCGGCGGAAGCGTGCGCATTCGCGAGGTCCAGGTCCACGGCCGGGCGGTGGCGCGAGCCGCAGCCGGTCGGGTGGCCCTCAACGTCGCGGCCGGTGATGCGACGCCGCTCCTCGTCCGCGGCGCGGTCCTGACGAGCGATGCTGGAATCGTCGCGACCGACCGCTTGCTCGTCGCCCTCCAGCCGGCCGGACGCCTGAGCCCCGGCGCCCGAACGGGTGGGCCCGCCCACCTCCTTCCTGCCGACCGCGCCCGGGTCAGCGTCCATCTCGGGACCGCGCGATCGCCCGCCGTTATCGGCCGCTCGGGTCGCGAGACCGTCGACCTCGACGGCGATGGCTCGGCGGCCATCCTGCGCCTCGATCGGCCGATCGCGGCCGCGCCCGGCGACCGGTTCGTCCTGCGGCGAGAGTCACCGCCCGGGACGCTCGCCGGCGGTCGGGTCCTCGACCCGGACCCGCCGCGCGGGCTGGCGCGGCGGAGGGCCACGACGGGCCGGATCGAGGCGCTCGCGAGCGCCGCGCCGCGGTCGAAGGACTGGCACCGGGCCAGGCTCGACCTGCACGGGGCCGTGACGGGACCGCCGGCCACGCTCGCCGAGGACGTCGCGACCGCGCTCGACGAGCGGTTGATCACCGAAGCGACGGCCCGGCCCAGTCTCCAACTCGCGGAACTCGTGCGGCACGGGACAGCAATGCTGCGCCGGAGCGGGATCCTCGGAGGGAGTGGCCCGGGTGCGAAGCCATCGCGACCAGGCGCCGAGCGCGGCCCGGCCGCGCAGATGGTGGCTGCCCGGATCGAGGCGCTGGTCGACACCCATCGGCTGGCGCGAAGCGGCGATCGCGTCCAGGTCCCGGGAGCCCGGATCGACGAGGTGTCCGCGGAGCTCGTCGCCACGATGGATCGACTCGTCCGCCTCCTCGACCGGCCGGACCCGCCGTCGCTCGCCCGGGCCGCGCAGGACAGCGGTTGCCCTGCAGTGGGGATTCGTCGGCTCGAGCAGGCCAACCGGATCCTTCGGGTCGAGGACGATCTCGCCTGGGCGACAACGGCGTGGGAACACCTCGCCAGGCGGGCGGTCCAGATGGCGACGTCGGGGCCCGTCACCCCCGCTGCTCTCCGGGATGCGACCGGCACGAGCCGCAAGTACGTGATGGCGCTCCTCGAGGACCTCGACCGCCGGGCGATCCTGCGCCGGACGGATGCCGGCCATGTGCCCGGGCCGCGAGTCGGTCAGTTCGGCGAGGCCGGCGGGACGCAAACGTCACCGATCGGCGAGCCGTCACGCGACCATCCGAGGGGGGTCGCGCCGTGACGAATCCAGCGGTGGTCGCGGCGAGCGGGATCGTCCTTGCCGGCGGCCGATCGAGCCGTTTCGGATCCGACAAGCTCGCCGCCCGCGTCGACGGCGCGACGCTCCTGGACCGTTCGCTGGCCGCACTCGCCGCGCACGTGACCGAGATCGTGGTCGTCCTCGCCCCGGGCGACGAGCGGACCCCGGCCCGCCTCGATCGGCCGATCCGGATCGTCCACGACCTTGAGCGCTACGGCGGGCCACTCGTCGGACTCCTGGCCGGGCTGGAGACCGTCGATGAGCCGCTCACAATCGTCGCCGCCGGGGACATGCCAACGCTCGGCGCCAGCGTGCTGCGCCTGATGGTTTGGACCCTGATGAGCGCGGACACCGCCATCGGTGCCGTGATCCTCGAGCGGCGTGGGCGGGGCGAGCCGTTCCCGGCGGTTGTCCGGACCGGGGCCGCGGCCGAGCACGCCCGCCGCCTGGTCGTCGATGGCGAGCGCCGGCTCCGGGCACTGTTCGATCACCTTCCGACCCGGGTGATCGACGAGTCGGCGTGGCGGCCCCTCGACCCCGACGCCAGAACGCTGCGCGACGTCGACACCCCCGCCGACCTTGGTCCCTGAAGACGACGCCCGAACAATTCCCGGAAACGTCGAACGCGCCCGCCGAAGGACGGACGCGTTCGTGTGGAGGAGGGAGCGGAGGCGGCTGTGGAGTCAGCCCCGGTACGGGGAGTTGGTAAGGGTCGGCAGGTTCGTCGGCCGCTCGGCCGGCCCGCTCAGGAGCGACCCGACGCTCGTGAGCGCGGCGCCGAGGTCGATCTTGCTGCGGCTTGCGGGCTTTCGCGCCAGGCGCTCATTCGCGGCCAGCATGCGCATCTCGTCCTGGTGAGGGGCGACGTCGAGGTGGCTGAGGCTGTTCACGTCTGATCTCTCCTTTCCGATCCAGGGGTTCGGGATCACAACGAGAGAATGCGGCGTGGCCGAGCTCGGCCCCACCGTCGGCCGACGTCAATCGCGTACGTCAGTCGGACCATGCGCCCGGCGCCGGTCTGACGGCGCGAACGAACCCAGCCGGCCGAGATCAGCCGAGCGCTGGGTCCTCGAACACCGCAACTCCGTCGACGAACGTGGCGATCACCCGCGCTGAGCTGATCGTCCCCGGGTCGGCGCCGAAGAGATCACGATCGATCACGGTCAGATCGGCGAGCTTGCCCGGTTCGATCGTGCCCGTCTCGAGGTCGAGGTGGTTGACCCAGGCACTGCCCGACGTGAACCCGGCGATTGCCTCAGTCAGGCTCAGCCGCTCTGCCGGCAGGAACGGCTCGCGCGACGCGTTGCCCATGGCGTCCGAGGCGTTCTCGGCCGCTGCCCGGTTGACCGCCACGTGGATCTCCTCGAGAGGGTCGGGGGTCGACACGCTCCAGTCCGAACCCATCGCCAGCCGCGCCCCCGCCTGGAGGAGCGATTTGAACGGGTACTGCCACATCGAACGCTCGGGGCCCAGGAAGGGGATCGTGAGGATCGTCATCTGGTCTTCCTCGACGGCCCACAAGGGCTGGGCGTTGGCGACGACGTCGAGGGCGGCGAAGCGCGCGATATCGTCGGGGTGGATGACCTGGATGTGGGCGATGTGCGGCCGCGTGGCGGTGGGCCCGTTGGCCGCCCGGGCCGCGGCGACGGCGTCCAGGCACTCGCGCACGGCGCGGTCGCCGATCGCGTGGAAATGCGGCTGGAGGCCCGCCGCATCGAGCCGTGCGACCCAACCGGGGAGCTGCTCCGGATCGATGAAGCTGATCCCGCGGTTGGCCGTGACGCCGCCATGGCCGTCGAGATAAGGGTCGATCATCGCCCCGGTGAACGTCTCGAGGACGCCGTCCTGCATGAGCTTCACGCTGTTCGCCCGGAACCGCCCAACGGCGCCCGTTCGAGAGCGCTCGATCAGCTCCTCGATCTGGTCGCCGCCACGGTCGTGGTCCCACCACAGGGCGCCCTCGACCCGGGCCGTGAGCCAGCCGGCCTCGGCCGCGGCCCGGTAGACGGCCTGGTCCTCGGGTCGCACGATCGCGTCCTGCCAGGCCGTGATCCCGAGCGAATGGAGGTATTCCTGGGCGAGGCGGAGGCCACGACCCATCATCTCGGGCGTGACCTCGGGCATCAGCCGGTCGACGGCCGCGCTTGCGCCTTCGTGGAGCGTCCCGGTCGGGGTCCCGTCGGGGTCGCGCTCGATTCGGCCGTCGGACGGGTCCGGCGTGTCCCGGTCGATCCCGGCGAGCTCGAGCGCTCTGCTGTTCACCCAGGTCGAATGGCCGTCGCGGTTCGGGAGGACGGCCGGTCGGTCGGACACGATCGCATCGAGGTCCTCGCGGCGCGGCGTCCCGTTCTCGAAGTCGGCCATGTACCAACCGCTGCCGATGATCCACTCGTCATCGGGGTGGGTGGCGACGAACGCCCGGATCGTCTCGAGGACGCCGCTCCGTCCGCGGGCCTCGCGAACGTCGCACTGGAGCCGGTCCACGCCGCCGGAGATCGGATGGACGTGGGCATCCTGGAAGCCCGGCAGGAGGAGCCGGCCGGCCAGATCGACGACGCGCGTCCGCGGCCCGATCCAGTCGTGGGCATCGGCAGCGGACCCGACGGCGACGATCCGCTCGCCGCGGACAGCGACAGCCTCGGCTCGCGGCCGGGCCGGGTCGACGGTGTGGACATGGCCGCCGGTCAGGACGAGGTCGGCGGGACCTCCGGATTGCGTCATGGCCCGAGGATGACGGCGGCGTCGCTCGGCCGTGAGCCCGGCCCGGTCCACGGGACGGACCCGTGCCGCAGACGGGCCGCCGGCGTCCTATCCTCGGCCGATGGCGACCGTCGAATTGATCCATGCCGGCTACGCCCGCGACGATGGCCGGGTCGGCAGCAGCATCAGCCTGATCCGTGACGGTGACGCGATCATCGTCGCGGACCCCGGACTGGTGGCATCCCACAGCCGCATCCTTGATCCGCTCCGCGAACGCGGAATCGCGGCGGGCGACGTGACCCACGTGACGTTCAGCCACCACCATCCCGATCACACGATGAACGCGGCGCTGTTCCCCGAAGCCGAGGTCATCGACTTCTGGGCGCGCTACAGGAACGACCTGTGGCTCGACCATCCAGGCGACGGCTGGGACATCACCGACCACGTCCAGCTGTGGCTGACGCCAGGCCACACCGAGGAGGACATGTCCCTGATCGTCCGCGCCGACCATGCGGTTTATGCGCTCACCCACCTGTGGTGGCGCCAGGATCGGACTCCGGACATCGACCCGTTCGCGCCGGACCAGGCCATCCTCGAAACGCAGCGGGCGCGGGTGCTCGCGGTCGCCGATATCGTGATCCCGGGCCACGGCGAGGCGTTCCGGGTCGAGCGCTGAGCCGGCGCGGTCCGATCTCGCGGGCTCCATGGATGGGCAGTGGCGGATCTGCGACCGCCCCCGCTCGCAAGTCAGTCCAGGGGATCACCGCGGCCGGCCGGATCAAGCGCGAGTCGCGACGATGTTGAGCCGGACGTAATCGATCAGCGGCTCGGCCATCCGGGCCGCGACCTCTTGCACGAACCCGTCCCGCTCCTTCGGTGGCAGGCGCTCGAGATGGTCGCCGAGGATCACCGCCCGCAGAAACGTCTCGAACGGCTCGCCGGGCTCGAACCGCGTCGGCGCGGGCTGGAGCCAGGTCTCGATCCCGATGAACCCGGCGGCAGCGAGCCGGGCTTCCGTCGCCTCGGGGGTCGCGAAGTGCCTGTCGCCGAGCCAGCCGTCGCCGACGGTCGCGAGAACCTCGAGGACCGAGGCGATGTTGCCGGCCCCACCGCACTGGGCCACGAGCCGGCCACCCGGCCGGACGACCGCCGCCAGGTTACGGAACAGCGCGTCGTGGTCGAGAATCCAGTGCAAGGTCGCGGTCGAGAGGATCGCGTCGGCCGGTCCGGTGTCGGGCAGGCTGAACGGCCGGCCGAGATCGGCAAGAACGAACTGCACCCGGGCGCCGAACCGCGCAAGCCGACGGCCGGCCTCGTCGATCATCGACGGCGACCCGTCGAGCGCGATGACGCAGCCAGCAGGGACCCGTTCGACGAGCATCTCCGTGACCCGCCCCGAGCCGCATCCGGCGTCGAGGACGGTCTCGTCACCAGCGAGCGGCAGGCGATCGAGGACGGCAGATCCCCATAGGGTCTGCGGCGCGGAAACGCGGTCGTACGTGGCGGCGTCCCAGTCGCGCGGGGCTCCGGTCACGCCCTGGCCTCGCGATCCCGCATCGGACCAGAGCCGGGCTGGGCCGCGGCGGCGAACGCGGAACGACCCCGCCTTTCGGCGAGGTCGTGGTCCGGAGTGCTGGTCTGGATCCCGGTCACCCGACGGCGCGGGCCGCCTTGACCACGACCGTCCCGGCATACTTGTCGTGAAGCCCCTGCTTCGTCGGGCTCTGCGCCGTCGTGACGAGCAGCGCGATGAACCAGATGAACGCGGCGAGGCCGATCAGGATCCCCACGCCGGGCAGGGGGTTGAGGGCCTGGGCAATGCCGAACGGCGCGCCGAGCGCGATCCAGCGCTTGATCGCCTGGTCCATCGTCAGGGTCTTGCCGTCGCTCGCGTTGCCCACCTGCATGCCGAGCACCTTCTGGCCAACCGAACCGCGCAACGCGGTCCACGTGTACAGGAAGTAGCCGCCGCTGATCGCGGTATAGAGGACGGCCTGGATGAGGCCGACGAGCGGGTTGTAGGACAGGAGCCCGCTGAGGGTGGTCGCATTGAGGTCAACGGAGTAGGCGTTGAGGCCGATGGCCGCGAGGATCCCGGCCACGATCAGGTTGGTGATCCCCAGGATGATGATGTCGATGATGTAGGCGATCGACCGGTTCGGGACGTCCGCGTAATACAGGCCGGCCGGTCCGGCAACGGGCGCGGTCGAGGTCAACTGGGCGGTCCACGACGGCAATCCCGACGCGGGCGCGGGCGCGGGCATCGGTGCGCCGGCGGGCGCGGGTGCCGGTGCGCCGGCGGGTACGGGATCGGCGGCTGGCGTCGTGGGATCAGGACCGGTCATGTGGCTCCCTCCGTGCAGAGCGTGCGCAACGATCGAACTTGGCCCCGCGAGCCGAGGGCACGATCCACCGGCGCCCAGATCGCGATCGTTCCGAGCATACACGCCTCGTCGCGCAGTTCCAGGGTCGTGGCGACGTTTCTGCCTGCTTCGACGCGCCACCCAGAGGACCCGCAAAGGTCGCGCTGCGGCGGGCCGGATCAGCCTGCGCCCGGGCCGCCTGCGGTCAATCCCTCGTCGGCGAGCTGCCCGCCCGCGCCAGACCCGCCGGTTCCGCCCGGACCAGACCCGGCCGCCTCGCCGGCCCGGCCGATCGACGGCCGGAGGCCGACGAAACAGGTCACGGAGCCCGCGATCATCAGCCCGGCCGAGACGAGGGCGGCGAGGTGGAACGCATCGACCGACGCGATCGTCGCCGCGGCGACCTCGGCGGCGGGCGTGCCGGCCTTTGGCGGATTGAGCGGCACGATCGCGGCGCGGACCGCGGGATCGGCCGGGTCGAGGCCGGGCACGTGCGCCGCCAGGGCCGTGTAGAAGGACGCCGTGATCGCGACGAAGATGATCGCTCCGAGGAGCGGCTGGCCGACCCGCGAGAGGGCGTTGTTGATCGCGGATCCGAGGCCCGAGTTGCCGGACGGAATCGAGCCCATCAAGGTGCTGGTCAGCGGCGCGACGACCATCGCCATCCCGAAGCCGAAGGCCAGGTTTGCCGGCAGGACGTCGATGAGCGGGTCGAGCGGCGGGATCATCGTTCCTGGCTTCGCCAGGTCGGCCAGCCACGGCGCCGACGTTGACGGGATCCGGGCCAGCCAGAGTTGCCCGGCCGCAACGATGAGCGGCCCGACGACGAGGAAGATCCGGGAGCCGAACCGGGCGGTCAGCCCGCCGACGCGAGCCGAGACAAGGGCGATCAGGAGGCCCGCCGGGAGGCCGATGATGGCGGCCCCGGTCGCGCTGTAGCCGAGCGTGCCCTGGTAGAGCAGCGCCGTGTAGGTGAAGGACACGTAGAGCGCACCGTAGATCAGGAACGTCGCGAGGTTGATCGTCGCGAACTCGCGGTTGCGGAAGAGCGACAGCGGAACGAGGGGCCATGGCCGTTTCGCCATCAGGATCGGGAACACGATCAGGCAGGCCGTCCCGATCCCGAGCGACAGCCAGGCCACCCCGTCCCGCCATTCCGACTGCTGGCCGCGGATCCCGCCGAACGCCAGGCCGCCGACCGCGATCGCCCCGACGAGGGATCCGATCCAGTCGAAGTGGCCGTCGCTGTCGGGGTTCCGCGATTCCTCGACGTGGCGGATGGCCGCGAACAGGGCGATCGCGACCAGCGGGACGTTGATGAGAAAGGCGACCCGCCAGGACACGTTGTCGACGAGGAGGCCGCCGAGGATCGGTCCGAGGAGGGTCAGCGCCGACGTCGAGGCCGCCCACAGCCCGAACGCCCGGGCGCGCGCCGCGCCATCGAACGCGGCCGTGATGATCGCGAGCGAGCCCGGCACGAGGAGCGCACCGGCGGCGCCCTGGAGAAGGCGGGCCACGATCAGGATCTCGAGCGTCGGGGCGAGGCCGCACAAGACCGAGATGACTCCGAACGAGGCCAGGCCGATCGCGAAGATCCGGCGTCGGCCATAGCGGTCGGCGAGCGCGCCGGCGACGATCAGGAGCGCCGCGAGGACGGCGAGATAGCCGCTGCTGATGTAGGCCTGGGCCTCGAGCACGCCGAGCGACGTCGTCGTCGGGAGCTCCTGCCCGATCCGCTTCAGGGCGAGGTTCACGACGGTGCTGTCGAGGAAGACGATTCCCGAGGCGACGATCGCCGCCAACAAGGTCCAGCGTTGGGCACGAGTCATATGGCGGGCAGTGTCGCACAGCCGCAGATATGCTCACGGGCATGCCTGGACCCGGACCGATTGCGCTCGTCGGCTCCGGTGAGTTCCTGCCCGGGATGGCGGACGTCGACGCGAGCCTCCTCGCGTCGACCGGCCGGGGCCGGCCCCGGGTGGCGATCCTCCCGACGGCCTCGTGGCCGGACGGCGAGGAGGTGTTCCGACGCTGGGCGGCGATGGGCGTGGAGCACTTCAGCGCGCTCGGCGCGGAGGTCGAGCCGGTGCTCGTCCGCGACCGCTTCGACGCCGCCGACGCCGCCCACGTCCAGGCGATCGGCGAGGCCGATCTGATCTATCTCTCGGGCGGCCAGCCCGGGCATCTCAGCGGCGCCCTCGTCGGCTCGCCCGTCGGAGATGCACTGGTGGCGGCCCACCACCGTGGCGCGATCCTTGCGGGCTGCTCCGCCGGCGCGATGGCCCTCGTCGAGCGCCACTTCGACTTCCGCCGGCGGCGGCTCTTCTGGCCGATTCGGTGGCGCCCCGGGCTCGACCTCGTGCCGGGCACAACGGTCATCCCGCACTACGACGCGTTCCCCGAGCCGATGTCGGCGATGCTCGTGTTCCAGGCGCCGCGCGGGGTGACGATCCTCGGGATCGATGAGGACACCGCGCTCGTTGGGCGCGACGGGTCGTGGCAGGTCATGGGCCCGGGCCGAGTCACGGTCTGGAGCGGCCGGCACCGCCAGCGCTTCCGGGCGGGGGATGCCTTCCGCATCTAGGGGTGGCGGGCAGGCTGGAGGTCCGCGCCTGACCGGCGACGCGCGCGCCGGCCCGATGAATCGCGAACGCCCCGGCCGGCTGGTCGGGGCGTCTGACGATCGGGTCCGGGAGCTCGGGTCTGGGCGACCGAGCTCGACCGGGTCAGGGGTGCGGCAAGACCTGCGTCAGTCGGGCTTGACCTGCCGGAAGCAATCGGAGCAATAGACCGGGCGATCCATGCGCGGCTTGAAGGGCACCTGGGCCTGGTTGCCGCAGGATGAGCAGACGACGGCGAAGTACTCGCGGGCGACCTGGTCGTCGCCGCGCTCGTAACCACGCGGCCCGCCGATCTCGCGGACATCCGAGCCACCCTCGCGGCTGACTCGCCGGCTCGCCCGGCAGCTGGTGCAGCGTTTCGGGTCCGAGGCGAACCCCTTCTGGACGTAATACTCCTGATCGGCAGCCGAGTGGATGAACTCCACCCCACAGTCGACACAGCTCAACGTTCGGTCGACGTACGTCACGAAACCTCCCTTCCTCCGGAAGCGGATTGAGTGCGGCCAAGTCACCGGGGCGGGCACAACGGCGGACGGGATGGGCGGGTGCGTCGGGAACGGCCGGCGCCGCGCTATCCAGGTGCCGTGATGGAGTCCCTGTATCGGGGCGCACGGGATTTGGTCGATGGCTCGACCATACACCGATCCTCCAGAACAGGCGTTGCAACAGCCGGGACGGCCAACGCACCAGCCGCAACGGATCGTGCGCACGCCCGAGCAGTTTCGCGGCCCGCCAGGCTCGGCCGGTCCCCGAGTCGCCGCTCTCGCAGCGTCTGGCACAATGCTTCGGACAGCGGGCGCCGGGCTCACCATCTCGCCTCGTCGCCCCACGCCGCGACGGCCCAGGAGGCCAGCCCGACCGGATGCTCCGACTCCTCCACACCGCCGACGTCCATCTCGGCGCCCGCCACACCGACCTCGGCGACCGGGCAGCGGCCCAGCGCGAGCGACAGTTCGCCGCGTTCAAGGGCGCGATCGATCTGGCCCTCGCCGAGAAGGTCGACGTCGTCCTGATCGCCGGCGACCTCTTCGACTCGAACACCCAGCCGCGGCGCTCCGTCGAGCGGGTGGCCGCGGAGCTGAAGCGCCTCGGCTCGTCGAAGATCCGGGCAGTCCTGATCCCGGGCACCCACGACGTCTACGACCGCTCGTCCCTGTACCGCGCCTACGACCTCGCCGCCCTCGCGGGTTCCGGTGAGGATGACGACCTCGTGACCGTCCTCACCCCGGATCGGCCGAGCGTCCACCTGGCGAGCTGCGACCTGATCGTCCACGGCCCCGTCTTTGCCTCGAAGCGGGCGCCGCACAGCCCCCTCCGCGATCTGAAGGTCAGCGCCGGCGAGGGGGCGTCGTGGCATGTCGGGATGGTTCACGGATCGCTCGCGATCCCCGATCGGACGGACCGCGACGAAGTCGTGTTCACCCGCGAGGAGATCGAGGCAAGCGGGCTCGATTACCTCGCGCTCGGCCATTGGCACTCAGTCCAGCAGGGTAGGGCCGGTCCGACCACCTGGGCCTACTCCGGCGCGCCCGAGCCGGTGGCGGTGACCCAGGACGGCGCGGGCAAGGTCCTCCTCGTCGAGCTCGCCGAGGTCAACGGGGTCCGGACGGTCCGGGTCGACGAGCGGATCGTGGGCCGGACCCGCTTCGAGAAGCTCGACCTCGACGCCTCGGCCGTCACTGACCAGCCCACGGTCATCGCCGCCATCGCCGCCAAGGCTGATCCCGACGTCGTGCTCGACGTCCGGATCACCGGCGTCCGGCCCGATGAGCTGGATCTGTCCACCGACGAGATCGAGGATCAGCTGAAGGGCAGCTTCCTGAAGCTCCGCGTCCGCGACCGGTCGATGCCGGCGCTGACCCAGGGCAGCCTGCCGTCGCCGGACACGATCCCGGGCGCCTTCATCCGGAACGTGGAGGGACGGATTGCGGAGCTGGAGGCCGACGACAACGACGCGTCGGCCGGCGATGCCGCCGAATTGCGCGATGTCCTGCGCCTCGGGCGCCTCCTCCTCGCCGGCCACGAGGTCACCCTGTGAGGATCACCCGCCTGATCCTCCGCGACTTCCGCCGCTACCGGGAGCTGGAGATTCCCCTGTCGCCCGGCATGACGATCATCCACGGCCCGAATGAGGCCGGCAAGACGACGATCCAGCGGGCGATCGAGCTCGCCCTGACCCGCAAGGTGACGAGCGGCGGCACCGATATGGATGCCCTCCGTTCGTGGGACGCGGCCGAGGAGGAGCGGCCCTCGATCGGGCTCGAATTCGAGATCGAGGACGACGATCGAGGAGCCCGCAGCGGCACCCTGCTCAAGGAGTTCCGCGGCGCGAAGGGGACCGTCCGGCTCGAGGTCGACGGCACCACGATCACCGATCCGACGCTCGCCGATCAGGCCCTCGCCGAGATGACCGGCATCCCCAGCGAGGCCTTCTTCCGTTCGACGGCGTCGATTCGCCATCACGAGCTGGCGGATCTGGACCGCGACGAGGCGACGCTCCGTGATCGTCTTCAGGCCTCGATCAGCGGCGCCGACCGGGGCACCTCCCGGGCCAGGCGCAAGCTCGACAAGGCGCTCTACGAGCTGAACACGAAGGGTGCCAAGAACCCGGGCCGCCTGAAGGTGGCCGAGGACGCCGTCGCCCAGGCCGAGCTCGCCGTTCAGCAGGGGGAGCTGGCTCTCGCCCAGCTCGAGCGCGACCGCGACGCCCTCGCCGGCGCCCGCGAACGACGAGCCGAGACCGATACGAACCTGTCCGAGCGGCGGTCGCTCCTCGAGAAGGCCCGCCAGGCCGAGCGTCTGACGGCTGAACGGATCAATGCCCAGGAGCGCTTCGAACGCTACCGCCAGGCGGTCAGCGTCGCCGAGGAAGTCGCCGAGCTCCATGACAGCCACCCGTCGGCGAACCCGCTGCCCGTCCTGGAGCAGATGGTCATCCGTCTCCGCTCGCTCGATGCCACGATCCGCGAGCTCCGGGCCGCCCTGTCGGGCGAGGTCGCGGTCTCGTTCGAGGTTCCGCCCGAGCCGACCTGGCGGCCGCTGTCGCGGATCGGGCTGCTCCTTGTCATCGTCGGCCTCCTTGTCGCCGCAGCCGGCTTCGCGGCCAAGGCCATCGG
Organism: Candidatus Limnocylindrales bacterium; assembly: GCA_038204565.1. Classification (GTDB taxonomy): domain Bacteria; phylum Chloroflexota; class Limnocylindria; order Limnocylindrales; family CSP1-4; genus CF-46. The sequence continues at coordinate 26,892 of JBBRCU010000010.1, read as the reverse complement.
GATCGTCGACCTCGGATCGGCACCGCAGTTGCTCGGCGGGGCTGCCGCCGGGATCGGGTTCATCCTCGCGTTCGTCGCTCTATGGCTGCGGCGAAGCGTTCGGACGCAGACCGAGCTGCGCGACGTCGAGGTCGAACGCCGGTTGCGGGGTCGCTCCGAGATGGAGCACGAGCTCCGCCAGGCCGAGGCGGACACGGCCCAGCAGCTCACCGGCCTCGGGTTGGAGAATCTCGGTGCCGCCGAGGACCTGCTCTCCCGCGAGCAGGTCCATGTCGGCCAGGTCGACCGACTCGAGGCCCAGCTCGCCGGGCTCGTCGGCAAGGAGCGACCGGATACCCTGCCCGCGTTGCGCGATGGCGCCGCTCTCGAAGTCGAACAGAAGGGCCACGCCCTCGAAGCCATCGGGCCGATCGCGAAGGAGCCGCGCGCCCGCGAGCGGCTCGAGGTGGAGGTCCGGGATCTCGAAGCTGCCCTGGAGCGCGCTCGTGACGACGAGGCGAACGCCCGCGCCCGGGTTGAAGCAAACGCCGTCGACTCCGAGCAGGTCGCCGGTCACAGTGAGCGACTCGACGCCTGGCGGGACCAGCTGGCGGCCCTCCAGCGGCGGTCCCGGGTCTACGATCGGACGCTCAAGGAGATCGAGTCGGCCGAGAAGGCGACGATGACGACCGCGACACGCTTTCTGGAAAAGTCGATGGTGGGCGATGTCGAGCGGATCACCGGCGGCCGATATCGCCGGATCACGGTCGACGACAAGACCCTCGACATCCGCCTCCACGCACCCGAAAAGGGCGACTGGGTCGATGTCCGCTCGCTCAGCCAGGGCACCCTCGACCTCGTCTACCTTGCGGCGCGCCTCGGGCTCGTCCGCCTGGTGACCGGCGATCGTCGGCCGCCGCTGATCTTCGACGACCCGTTCGTCAGCCTCGACGATGACCGGGCTTGGCGGGCGATCGAACTGCTCCGCGCGATCGCGAAGGACTTCCAGGTGATCTACCTGACCACGTCGGACCGCTACCACGCCTCGGCTGACGCGGTCGTTGCGCTCGCCGGCCCGACCGAGGTCGATGACGGGACGGTCGATGAGCCTTCTCGACAGCTCGCGGCGGCTGCCCCGGCGGCCGGAGCCGCCGACGGCTGATCCGGCCGGACCGGGCCTCGCCGTCGTCGTCCTCGGACTCGCTTCGGCCGTGGCCTGGGGGGCCGGTGACTTCACGGGGGGATGGACAGGGCGGCGGGTACCGGTCCTGACGATCGCGATCATCATCGACGTCCTCGGCACGGCGACCATGGTCGGGATCGCGGTGCTGATCGGCGAGCGGATTCCGAACCCGACGACCTTGGCGCTCGCGGCGCTGGCCGGTGTCTTTGGCGTGGCCGGGATCCTCGGGCTCTATACGGGACTCGCCGTCGGGCGGATGGGCGTGGTCGCGCCGGTGACCGGCGTCCTCGCGGCGACGCTGCCCGTGATCGTCGGGATGGTCACCCAGGGCTGGCCCGGGCCGGAAGTCGCGCTCGGGATCCTCCTTGCGCTCGTCGCGGTCATCCTCGTCTCCGGGGCAGCAGATACCAGCGGCCGCCGTTCCGGTCTCGAGTACGGCCTGCTCGGCGGGATCGGCCTCGGCTTCTTCAACGTCGCGGTCGGTGCGTTCCCGGAGGACCTCGTCGCGTGGCCGCTCGTCGTCATCAAGGTGTTCTCGCTGATCCCGATCGTTCTCATCGTGGTCCTCGGCCGGCGCGACTGGCGGGTGCCCGCGGCAATCCTGCCGATCATCGTGTTCGGCGCGTGCGCGGACCTCGCCGGCAACGGGCTGTACATTCTGGCCACCCAGGCGGGGCGGCGGGACGTCGCGGCGATGCTCAGCTCGCTGTACCCGGTGACGACGGTGATCCTCGCGGTCGTCCTGCTCCACGAGCGGGTGACCCGCCGTCATCTCGTCGGGATCGTGACCGCAGGGATCGCAATCTCGCTGATCGCGCTCGGCTCCACGAGCCCGGCACCGTGACTGGAGGACGAAATGACCGAAACGACCGCGCCAGCCCCGATCGAGTCCGTCTGGCTCGTCGAGGCGACGTACGGCCCGGATGCCGCCGAGGCCCGCGCGCCGTTCCGGGCCGAGCACATCGCCCGGCTCCAGGAGCTGAAGCGGCAGGGGATCGTGATCGAGGCCGGCGCCTTTCTCGACGTGTCGGCGTCGATCATCGTCGTCCGGGCCGTTGACGAGCAGGCCGCCCTCGACGTGTGCCGGGCCGACGTCTACCTTCGGAACGGCGTCTGGGTCGAGCTCCGGGCGAGGGCGTTCGGCCGCGTCCGGGACGCCTGAGTCCGCGGCCGGGAGACCGGCGGGCGCTCAGTGGCGCCCCGCAACCCGTGGCGCCGGAGGAGTGCGCGGCGGCCCGAGCGACTGCGACTGGCGTCGGATCCGGGCCGCATCGAGGTCGCCGGTCGTCACCAGGACGTAGGCGGCCCCGAAACCCTCGGCCAGGAGGGCCGCCCGCGCCGAGACGGAATCGGAGCCGATCCGGGCGATCGCCGCGAAGTGCCGATCGACGACGTCGACCGGCACGGGTCGCCCGGGTCGGCCGGCGTTCCGGGCGTGGACGTCGGACGGACCGGCCAGGATCGCGACCGCGATCGCCGGGACCCCGACCTCGCGAGCCGCGCGGAGGAGCTGGAGCCGTGCCGCCCGCTCGACATTGGTGGCATCGACCACCACAAGACGGCCGGCGACGAGCCGGTGGCGGAGCTCGCGATGAAGGATCGCGAAGATCGTCCGCGTCGCCCGCTGATCCGCCGGATCGCCGCTGACCTGCTCACGCAGGGCGTCGGACGACAGGATCTCCTCCGGCCCGAAGAGCCGGCTCGCCAGCGTCGACTTTCCGGCGCCGGCCGCACCGACGAGGACGACGAGCCCGGGGACCGGCACCTCGATCATCGGCTGATGATGGCGGGTCGAGTGAGATCGGCGCCAGGCGCTGTCGCCAGCGTGCGCCGCTGTTACCTCGCGGCCGAGCGGTTGGGCTCGCTGTCGTCCTCGCTGGCCCGATCGGCTCCGCGGGTCGTCCTCGCATCTGTGTTTGCCGCCCGCCCGGTCTCGGCGAGGGCCTTCAGGTTGTCGTAGGTCCGGTGGAACTCGCGCTCGAGCCGGTTTCCGGTCAGGAGCCCGAACAGCGACCCGACGATCTCCCCCGGCAGCTCGTATTCGAGTGTCACCGTGACCGCGGAGCCGAATCCGGACGGCTCGATCATCGTCGTCCAGCGAGCCCGGCCGCCGGCCGTCGTGCCGCTGACCTGGAAGAGCTTCGGCCGCTCCACCGCGGTGACCACGAACCGTCCCGGGAGCTTTCGGCCGGCGACGCGGTAGTAGCCGACAAAGCTCGAGCCGATTCCGCCTGAGCGCCCGGCGATGGCGCCCATCTCCGCGAGCAGGGTCTGCCACTCGGGGCTCCGGGATGGATCGGCGATCAGATCGAAGATGTCGGCGGGTGCCGCCGCAATCCCAAGCGTGGTCGTCAGGTGGCTCATTGCTCCCCCGAGTGTCGTTGCGCGCGCTGACGGGATGCGTCGAGGCGGATGTTAGGCCGAAGCCGTCACGACGGCACATTGCGCTTCGTCGCGGCGGTCGGATCACGAGTTGCGATGTTCGAACTCGCGGGCGCCACGGCCGCCGTCAGCTGGGCCGGCGGCGCGCCTCCCAGCCACCGGCCTCGGCCCGTCGGACCTCGTAGGCCGGTTGGTCGTACATCGACGGCCCGCGGACGACGTGGCCGTCGGCCAGCCGGAAACGCGAGCCGTGCCAGGGACACTCGATCGCGTCGCCCACGAGTGCCCCCTCCGCGAGGGGCCCGCCGGCGTGTGCGCACTGGGCGTGGACGGCGAGGATCCGATCGCCCTCGCGGATGATCACGAGGTCATTGATGCCCGCCTTCAGCCTGGTCGGCCCGCCTTCGGGGATGTCAGGCAGGCCGCCGAGGTCGAGCTTGATCCATTTCGCCCCGGCACCGCGCCAGGCATGACGATCGACGTGGGTCCCGGCAAGGTAAACGAGATCGCCGCCGATCGCCGCGCCGAGCGACAGGAGCAGGTAGCCGAGGACCGCCACGGCGATGGGCAGGAGGCGATCCGCCGGGCTACCGCTCCGGAGGAGCAGCGAGACGACGTAGACGAGGAGGGTCGCGACCATGATGCTGCCGTGAACCGTCGCACGGTTCCGGGGGATCCCGTCGACCTCGGCATAGTCGGCGAGGCCGGTGGCGGCGGCGGCCACCATCGCGAGCACGCCGAGGACCATCGAGACATCGGCAACGAGCGGCTGCCCGATCACGTCGGCCACGATCGACACCGTCATCGCGCCGACCGGGACGTCGGTGACCACGGCGTGGACCGGGTGGCCCAACCAGGTCCCGTTGAGGAAGTTCTGGACCGGTCGGATCGGATGGAAGAGGGCGCCGAGCCAGCGATGGTTGAAGTCGCCAAAGGGCTTGGACCAGCGCGCCTGAGCGTCGACCGCACGAGTCAAATACCGACCGATCATCCTCGAATCCTCCTTGACTGAGTCTACGTCGGCTGACCCGACGGCGGTTCGGACGAACCGGCTACGCTTCGTCGCCATGCCCACCAACGCAATCGAGAATCTGGCCCGCGACGCCGTCGAGCGCGAGCGTCGGGACGTCCTCGGCCGGGCCGACTGGAAGCGGATCGTCGCTGTCTTCTGGCTGACCTCGATGATCGAGGGTCTCGGCGTCAGCCAGGTCTTCGCCTTCCTCGCCCCGTATCTCCGCATCGTCGGCGTGTCCGACGCAGATCGGGCCCCGTTCGTCGGGCTGTTCTCGGCGCTGATCTTCGTGGTCGGGATGCCGCTGGTCCCGCTGTGGGGCGTGTGGGCCGACAAGTACAGCCGCAAGGCGGTCGTGGTCCGGAGCTGCCTCGTCGAGGCCGTCGTCTTCGTCTGCGTCGCGTTGTCGCGCGAGCCGTGGCAGCTGGCGGCCAGCCTCCTCCTCATCGGGTTCCAGCTGGGCAACACCGGGATCATGCTCGGCGCGATCCGGGATGTCGTCCCGCGCCGGCGGATCGGCACGATCATCGCGATCTTCGGGGCGTCCGGCCCGATCGGGTTCGCCGTCGGGCCGACCCTTGGCGGCTGGCTGGTCGATGGGCTGGGCTGGCCGCTGCCGTCGATCTTCTGGGTGTCCGCTGGCCTGTCGATTGCTGCCGGCGCGATCGTCTGGTTCGGCTCCACCGAGGTGCGACCGGTGGTCGTCCCGTCAGGTCGGGTGCTGCCCCTGGCGTACGGCGCCCTGCGCAATGTCCTGGGCGACCCGACGGTGCGCCGGATCTTCGCGATCTATGGGGTGGCGTTCGTGGCCAACCAGATGAGCCGACCGTATCAGGCGCTGATCGTCGAGTCGATCGTCGGACCCGGGCCGGGGCTCGCCTCATCGATCGGCTTCGTTGCCGGGACGGCGGCTCTCGTCGGCGCGGTGATCGCTCCGCTCGGCGGCGTGATCGGCGATCGGATCGGCTTCCGACCCGTGCTCATCATCTCCCTCTTCGTCGGCGGGTTCGCCCTCCTCGGGGTGCCCCTGGTCCATGCGATCCCGCCGCTGGCCGGCGCAATCCTCGTATTCACCTCGGCCAACGCCCTGGTCGGGGCGATGGTCTTCAGCCTGCTCGCGACCGAGGTCCCGGCCGACCGCCGCTCGCAGACGCTCAACCTCGTCTACCTGCCCTTGTACGCGGCCGGGATCATCGGGCCGCTCGTGGGCGGGGCGGTCTCCGCGGTCGCCGGTCCGACCGGACCCTTCTGGGCGGGCGCGGTGGTGTTCCTCGTGGGCGCAGTCGTCGTCGCGCTCCGGGTCCGGACGTCGGCCGCGCGCGCACCCGCTGGCTGAGCGACGTCCACGACCGGGCGCATTGCAGGCCGGGCGGCACTCGTCGCAGTCGTGGATCGCCCATAGCGTCGGCGAGGATGGTGACCACGGGGAGGCCATGATTAGACGACGGACCAGTCACTCCCCGCTTACACGTCTGTTCCTCATCGGGGCGGTGATCGGGAGTTGGTTCGGCGCCGCGCACGCCGGGGCGCCGGTTGCCCGCGCAGCGTGCGAGGGCGGATGGAGATACGAGGACGCCATCGTCTGGGCGCACGCTGCGGTGGTGGGGACGGTCGCCTCGATCGGGCCTGCGTCGAACGGATACGACGTCATCACGTCGGTCCACGTCGAGCGGGCCTACGGCATCGCCACAGGACCCGTGATCCGCGGCAGGTTCTTGGTGGGACTGTGCGCCGACGACGGCGCCAAGATGGGCGCCCGCGTCGTCGTTCTGTTCGGCATCGGTGCGACGACCACGGCGGGAGCGAAGCAGCCGGACTTCTTCTGGACGATGGGCAAGACCGTCGTGCAGCACCAGCTCGGCAGGGTGGGACGGTCGCTCCCCGACACAGCCACGGATTCGGCAACGGTTCATCGAACCCCCAGTTCCGGCACCGTGGCTCCTGATCGTCGCCGGCGGCCTCGGCTTCGTGCTCGCGCTGCGGCGGGCCGGGCGAGGCCCAACGCCCCGGCTTACTTACCCGCGATGAAGCTGGCCGATCGTGACCGGACCCTCGACGTCGAGATGGGCGAGGGCGGACGGTGCAGGCCTCCTTGCCACGGTTGGCAGTGTGGCGCAACCTCGTCTCCGGCGGAGGCCTCCGCCGGAGAGGAGGCAGGATGCGACAGTGGGTCGTCGGGCGGACCGAGCCGCGGATCCCGTGGCGACGGGTCGTCGCGCTCTTCGTCCTCGTTCTTGCCGCCGCGATCGGGGGCGTCTGGATCGCGATTGATCGACGGTCAGACCCCGCGCCCCACGAAGCGGTTCTCGATGAGTTCAAGATCCCGCCGACGTGGACGCTCGCCCATTCGGACATCCACCGCTCGATCATTCTGGGGTCGTGGGTCGCGCGGTACTACGTGATCGACTCGCATCCGGAGGCGGTCGTCGGACCGACGTCGGCGATGCTTGAGAGTGCCGGGTTCACCATCGACGTCGTGCGTGCGCCTCGCGACTGGTGCGACAACCGGCCGCTCGCGGCGACGCCGGCGATCGACTGTCCGATCAAGGTGATTCCGCCGTGCTCGCCGAATGGTCCGGGCGGGCCCGTCACCTGCTCCCTCTCTGCGACGCGCAACCAGGACGCCGTCCGGATCGTCGCCTGGGACCGCGGCGAGCGGACAAGTTTCGGGTTCTACGGTGAGCAGCAGCACGTCGTGGGTGCGCCGGACCGGATGGTCGTGAGGCTCTCGACAAACTACTGACAGTCCGTCTCGGCGAGCTCAGGCCTCCGTTGTCGGCACCGAACGCTGAGCGGCCCCTTGGCGGCTGGGCAGCAGCGGGATCACGGCGAGCAGCATCGAGATCCCGCCGTACCACAGCGCCGGCAGGGCCAGCATCGAGGCGACCGGCACAGTCCAGCGGCGGTCCGTCCGGGCGCCCCAGACGACGAGGGCGACCGCCAGTGGCATTCGGATCCAGAGCGGGACCGGCACCGACGCCCAGGTCCCGCCCTTGCCGGCGGCAACGTTCCGGATCACGACGTCCACCCAGGTCCGCCACTGGTCCGGCAGGAGGACGACGGATACGAGCGCGATCGCGGCCGTCGCCCCGAGCGCGACCGCCAGCGACTGCCACTCCCTCCGGACCGCGAACCAGAGCAGCCCGATCCCCGGTGTGATCTTCGTCAGGAGCACGATCGCCCAGGCGGCCGGCCAGCGGAACCCGATGACGATTGCGACCGCGAGGAGCAACGAGACGTTGCCGCCGGCGACCTCCATCGCCGCGAACGGGAAGAGCAAGCCCGCGGCCAGCAGGCGCGGGCCGGTCAGGAACCGGACGGCCAGGACCAGGATCGCGGTCCAGGCCGCCATGAACGCCTGCCACGGCAACGCGGTCAGGGGCGAGACGAGCTGGAGGAAGGCCGGCGAGTAGACGTAGGCGATCGGGTCGTTCCAATCGCTGTGGAGGTACGGGTTGGCGAGGGTCGCCTGCCAGTAGCAGCGAGCGTCTTGGCCGGTGCCCCACAGCCGTCCCCATGGCTCGGCGAAGACGATGATCAGCGTCCACAGCCCGACGGCAAGGACGATCCCGATCCCGGCCGGCGTCTCCAGGCGCGACAACGCCGGCAGCCGACCCGTGGCGGTTCGGCGCAATCCGGCAAAGGCGCGGTCTGCCGCCCGATCGAACGTGGCGAGGGCGTCGGTCACGCCCACCAGCCTATCGCGGCCGGCGGCGCACGACGGTCGCGGCGGCAACGAGAACGAACAGCCCGCCGATTGCCAGGAGGGCGAGTGCTTCACGTCGCTCGACGTCGTGGTAGCGCGAGCCCGGGATCACGAGGGCGATGTCCGGGTAGTCGTCGGGGTTGTAACCGTTCTCGTTGAACTCCGGGTGGAGGGCGTAGAACTCCTCCCAGGTCACGATCCGGCCGTCGTCGTTCTGGATCCGGGACGCGAGGTAGTAGTCATCGCCGGCGTAGTTGAAGGACCGGGTGGCCACCGCTTCGTTGGTGAGCAGCTGGGTCTCGACCTTGTCGACCGCCTGGGCCAGGACGCCGACGAGGATCAGGCTGAGGATCAGGGTGGGGACCGCCCGGCCGATGATCGAGCCGACGGCCAGGGCGACCGACGCGACGACGAGGGCGTTGACCCCGACGAGCGGGCCTCTCGCCCGGAAGCCGATGAACGTCTGATCGAGATCGATCCCCGGCCGGCTGAGCTGGAGCAGGGCGTCCGCGGTCAGGCCGATGACGAGGCCAGCCAGCGTCACCATGACCAGCGCCGGCACCGCGCGCTGGAGGAACCAGTGCAACCGCGACGGGCCGAGCGACCAGGCCAGCCGGGCCGTGCCCGTCTCGAGCTCCCGCGCGACGATCGGCCCCCCGATCAGGAGCCCGGCGATGATCGGGAAGATGACGACCAGATTCAAGGAGAGGCCGGTGATCCGGAACAGCCATGGCGCGACGCCGGTCTGGCACGTCAGGGTCGTGCTGAAGGCATCGTCGGTGAGGCACTTGTCGAAGCCCGCCGAGCGGATCCAGGCAGCGACGAGCGCCGAGACCAGCACGGACAGGAACGTCGCACCGACCACGATCGTCCACTCGAACCGCTGGATCCGGAAGGTGAGGTAGGCAATCCGAAGCGGCACCCATGAAGCACCGGCCGGACGGGCAGCCGACAGTCTCGGGGTCATGCTGCCGCCTCCGCAGCCGCCGCGTCGATCGCTCGCCGCCGGCCGGCGGCAAGATGGCCGATCACGACTTCCTCGAGCGTGGCGGCCCGTCCGATCGGCGGACTTCCGGCGGGGGCGACGACCGGCGCGCGGACGAGGGCCAGCGGCTCGCCCGCCGGGGCAGGGAATGCCCCGACAAAGGCGTCGACGCCGGCTACCTCGACCGCCTCGGTCGCCGTCGCTTCCACGACCCGGTGGTGGGAGAGCGCCTCGGCGACCGACACGTCGAGCAGCGTGTGGCCCTTGCCGAGGACGACGAGCCGATCGCACGCCTGCTCGATGTCGGTGATCACATGGGACGACAGAAGGGCTGTCGCGCCCGACGCCCGGACTGCCTCGACCATCAGGTGCAGGAACTCGCGGCGGGCGAGCGGATCGAGGCTCGCCAGCGGCTCGTCGAGGAGGAGGATCGGCGCCCGGGTGGCGAGGGCGAGGGCCAGCCCGACCTGGGCCTGCTCGCCGCCGGACAGCTCGCCGGCCTTTGCCCGGAGCGGGATCGAGAGGCGCTCGACGTAGTCCGCGGCCATCGGAGCGTCGAAGCCGGCACGGAGCGTGCCGGCCAGCGCGACGTGATCGGCGATCGTCAGGTCGCGGTAGAGCGACGGTGACTGGGGCACGTAACCGACCCGCTCGACGGCGCCCTTGCGGTCGCGCTGGGGATCGATGCCGCCGGTCGAGAGGCGGCCCTCGGTCGCCCGCTCAAAACCGATCCACGCCCGGATCAGGGTCGACTTGCCGGAGCCGTTCGGTCCGACCAGCGCGGTGATCGTGCCCTCCGGCACCGTCAGGTCGACGCCGCGCAGCGCCCAGGTCCGCCGCCGGTAGCGCTTGCCGAACCCGTGGGCCTCCAGGACCGCCGTCATCCGTCGCCTCCTCGGTTGGTGCCGGTCCCCGCCGGCGGTGCCTCTCGACTGTAGCGGGCGGCCGTCGCGGAAGCGTGCCGGCGCCCGCCCCCCAGAGCGAGCGCCGGCCGCGCGTGGCGTGCCGTCGTCATCCTCCCGTGGCGCCGGCGCCGGTCCCAGCCGGCACTCCCCGGGAAACCGTTGCGGGACATCCCGGTATGGTCCGCTCCCGCCCCTCTGGTACCGTCCCGGTCATGTCGGGAACGCAGCTCCGGGACCGCTTCGCGCTGGTGATTGCGATCGCCGCGTTCGCCTGTGGGCTGTTTCCGCTGACGATCGCCCGCTACGAGGCGGGGATCACCCTCGGACTGGACTCGACCGGCGAGCATCTCGCCGTTCAGAGCGTCGATTCGCTCGGTCCGGCCGCCAGGGACGGCGTGAGTCCGGGCCTGATCGTCGTGAGCCTCAACGGGACGCCCCTGATCGACCTGCCCCAGCCGATCTTCTCGTCGCCGAGCCCGGACGGGGAGCAGACCATCATCGGGGCGGAGCCACCCGCCCCCCGGAATCGGCTTGGTCCCGAGGCTCTCGCCTCGCTCATCGGCACGTCCATCGACACCCTGGAACTCATCAACCCCGGGGACCTGGCGAGCGGCAGCGCGGCGAGCGGCTATGCCGTCATGGGCGTCTTCTATCCGGGCTGGCGCGACGTTGATCGGTCGACGTTCCTCCTGCTGGTCGGTCTCGCGATCCTGCTCGGCGGTGCCTGGTGGATCGTCACGGGCCGCGCGGGCGAGTCGATCCGTAGCCTCGCGACCCCGCTCGTGACGGCCGTCGCGGCGCCGTTCGGCGTCTCGGCCCTGGTCGATTCCCGGCTTCCCCTGCCGACGGCCGTCGCGGGCCTGCTGGTGGTGGCCGCGATGATCCCGCTGGCCCTCGCCCTCGCCGACCGCATCGACATGCCGGCCGACCGCCGGTTCGCCCACGTCACGATCGGCCTGTTCGCGATCGCGGCATCGATCATGGCCGTCACCTACGTCACCCAGCCGCTCAACCGCGACACGCTCGAGAACCTCCGCTGGGCGTTCACCGGCGCGATCCCGATCTTGCCCGGAATCATCGCGGCGGGGCCGCTCGACATCCGGGCCGGTCGGATGAACCGGGGAGCCGGCGGCCTCCTTCGCGCCACGGAGCTCGGATTGGTGGGGGCGACCCCGTTGTTCGCCCTGCCGGTGAGTGGCGGGCTCGGGATCTGGCCACTTGCGCTGTGGCTGACGGCCATCGCCCTCGCCGGACGGTTCACCGTCCGGCCTCTGGCCCGGCTCGCGACCCGGGCCACCCTCCAGCGGGATCTCGTCGTCGCCGCCACCGAGGCGGAGCGAGCCCGTCTCGCCGCCGACATCCACGACGACGCCCTCCAGGAGCTGACGCTCCTCGTCCGGCGGCTGGAAGCCTCGGGCGACACCGAGGGAGCGGAGATTGGGCGGACCGTCGCCGACCGGCTGCGGGCGATCTGCGGCGATCTGCGTCTGCCGATCCTCGACGATCTCGGGGTCGGCCCCGCCCTCGACTGGCTCGTCCTCCGGATCGAGCGGCTCGCCGGCGGTGAGGTCCGCCTCGAGCGGAGCGACGACGCTCGCCACAACCCGGACGTCGAGCTCGCGATCTTCCGGGTGGCCCAGGAGGCGCTCGCGAACGCGGTCAAGCACGGCAAGCCGCCGATCGTCGTCCGCTACCGCTCGACCCCCGGTGGGATCTCCCTCGCGATCGACGACGCCGGACCCGGCATCACCGACGCCGCGCCCGGCGACGCCGAGAAGGCCGGCCGGTTCGGGCTCCTCAACATGGCTCAGCGGGCGGAGCAGATCGGGGCGATCCTCGACGTCAAGCGCTGGCCTACCGGCGGCACCCACGTCGCGCTCGAGTGGCGGCCGCGTTGACCGAAGCTGACATCGGCCGACTCGGCCCGCCGATCCGGCTGATCGTCGTTGATGATCACCCCGTGGTCCGTGACGGGACGGCGGCCCTGCTGGCCGCCCAGGTCGGGATCGCGGTCGTCGGCACCGCCGGCGCGATCGATGAAGCAACGGCGCTGATCGCCTCCGTGCCGGCCGACGTCGTCCTGCTCGACATCCGACTCGGGACCGACTCCGGGCTGCGCCTGCTGACCGAGGCCCGCGCCGATGGCCCGGCGGTGATCGTCCTGACCGCCTACGACTACCCGCAGTACGCGGAGGCGGCCCTGCGACTCGGCGCGTCGGGGTTCGTCCTGAAGACCGCCCCGTTAGCTGAACTGCTCGACGCGATCCGGCAGGTCGCCGGGGGCGGGATGGCCTACTCGATCCGGCCGCGGACGCAAGGCGGCCTCGCCCGGCTGAGTGAGCGCGAGATCGACGTCGTTCGGCTCGTTGTCGAAGGCCGTTCGAACGATGAGATCGGGGCGCGCCTCGGGATCGGCCCGAAAACCGTCGAATCGCATCTCCGGCGTCTGTTCGAACGGTTCGACCTGGCGTCGCGGACCGCGCTCGCGACGCGCGCCCTGCGTGAGGGCTGGCTGGACGTGCCGGCGGGAACCTGACTTGTGGCGTCACCGCCTTCCGACCGGGAAGGCGCTACCCTCGGCTCGTGGCCCACTCACACTCGGCGGCCGGTCGTCACGTCCGACCGCTGGCGATGGCGATCGGAATCGGCGTCGTCGTCCTCCTCGCGGAGCTCTCCGCCGGGATCGCTGCCAACTCGCTTGCCCTCCTCGCCGACGCCGGCCATGTCTTCGCCGACGTGTCGGGGATGGCTCTTTCGCTCGTCGCGATCCGGATTGCCGCCCGGCCGCCGACCGGCGCCCGCTCGTTCGGTCTGTACCGGCTCGAGATGCTCGCCACCGTCGCCAATGCCGTGCTCCTGCTCGGCATCGCGGGCGTCGTGGCCTTCGAGGCCGTCCACCGCTTCGCCGCGCCGCCTGCCGTCCGGCCGGGTGTGGTTGTCGTTGTTGCCGGGTTTGCCCTGGCCGCGAACCTCGTGTCCCTGCGCCTGCTCTCGGCCGGTCAGCACGAGAGTCTCACGATGCGTGGCGCCTACCTCGAGATCGCCGGCGACCTCCTCGGCGCCGTGGCCGTGCTGGTCGCCGGGCTCGTCATCCTGGCCAGCGGCTGGCAGCAGGCCGACGCGGTCGCGTCATTCGTCGTCGCCGCCCTGATCGTGCCGCGGACGCTCGTCCTCCTCCGCGACAGCCTCGACGTCCTCCTGGAGGCGACCCCGAAGGGCGTCGACCTGTCCGACGTCGAGCGCCATGTCCGCGAGGCGCCGGGCGTGATCGACGTCCACGACCTCCACGCCTGGACGATCACGAGCGGGATGAACGTCGTGTCGGCCCACGTCGTCCTCGGGCCGGACGCCCGCCCCGGCGACATCCTCGATCACCTCGGGATGTGCCTGTCGGCCGATTTCGACATCAACCACTCGACCTTCCAGCTCGAGACACCGGAGCACGTGATCTGGGAGGCCCGGGCCGACCAGGCCCAGCACTGAGCAGCGCGATACGTCGACGGTGGGCCGACCCGCGGGCTACGATGCGGGCGATCGCACCATGATGCCTCCCAGTCGATGCCCAACCTGCCGCCCCTCCCGCGTCCCCGGCTCCGCCGCGCCTCACGGGCCGGCGATCTCGACGCGCCCGGCGGCATCGCCGAGGTAGACGACCCGCGCGTCGTCGAGGCTTCCGGGCTCCGCTGGATTCACATCGAGGATCCCCGTCTCGCCCATCGCGAGTGGCTCGAGCAGCACTACGACTTCCACCCGCTCGACTGGGAGGACGTCTATTCGCGCAACCAGCGCTCGAAGCTCGATGTCTACGACGACTACCTGTTCCTCGTCATGCATTTCCCGTTCTTCGAGAAGGCGTCCGGGCGGTTGCTGACCGCCGAGGTCGACATCTTCGTCGGGTCGGACTTCCTGATCACCCTGACCGAGCACCCGTTGCCGCCCCTCCAGGCGATGTTCGAGCGGATGGAAGCTCGCGAGGAGCTGCGCGAGTCGACGTTCTCGAAGGGCTCGGGCTATCTCCTGTACCGGATCGTCGACGCCAACGTTGACGCCGCCTTCCCGATGCTGCGCAAGATGGGCAACAAGCTCGATCGGCTCGAGGACGACATCCTCGAAGGGCGCTCGGGCGAGATCGTCCGCGACATCTCGAACGCCAAGCAGGAGATCATCAACTTCCGCCGGATCGTGCGGCCCCAACGGGCGGTCCTGCGCGACCTCGAGCGCACGAAGCAGCGCTACCTGGCCGAGGAGATGGAGATCTACTTCGACGACATCTCCGACGCCGCCGAGCGGATCTGGGACACGCTCGAGAACGACAAGGAGGTCATCGAGGCCCTCGAGTCGACTAACGAATCGGTCCTCGCCCATCGCCTGAACGATTCATTCCGGATCCTGACGGCCGTGTCGGTGATCCTCCTGCCGTTGACCCTGATTGCATCGGTGTACGGGATGAACGTGCCGGTCCCGGGTGAGAACGAGCCATTCTCGTTCTGGGTGGTCGTCGGGCTGATGGGGGCCGTCCTCGTCTTCCTCACGATCCTGTTCCGGCGGCGCGGCTGGCTGTAGGCCAGATCGGGTCTCGGCGGGCGCCGCGATCGGGGCCTCTTCCTCGTGGCATGTGGGCCCGGTCAGCAGGTGGTGAGGTCAGGCGGGAAGGTCGCGCTCGGCGGGGCCGATATACCGGACGTCAGGCCGGATCAGGCGGTTCGTCGCTGCCTGCTCCAGCGTGTGGGCCGTCCAGCCGGCATGGCGGGCAAGCGAGAACGTCGCGGGGAACAAGTCCGGGCTCAGGCCGACGCCCATCAGGACCGGCGCTGCATAGAACTCGACGTTGGTCTTCAGCGGACGATCGGGGTACTTCTCGGCGAGCAGCCGAAGGGCCATGTCCTCGACCTGGATCGCCAGTTGCAGCCATTCGGGCTTGTGCTCCATGCCCTCGGCCACCTTGCGGAGGGCCGCGGCCCGCGGATCGTAAGCGCGATAGACGCGGTGGCCGAAGCCCATCAGGCGCTCATGGTTCGCGAGAGCGGTGGTGAGCCACTCCTCGGCATGCTCGACGCTGCCCATCTTCGCCAATTGGTCGACGACCTCCGACGGCGCGCCGCCGTGGAGCGGTCCCTTCATCGTCCCGATCGCGGCGCAGACGGCCGAGGCGATGTCCGAATTCGTCGAGGTGACGACGCGAGCGGTGAACGTCGAGGCGTTGAAGCCGTGCTCGGCGCCGACGATGAAGTAGGCGTCGAGAGCGCGCGCCGTCGCCGGATCCGGACGCTCGCCCTTGAGCTGATAGAGGAAGCCCTCGACAAGGTTCAGCGACGGATCCGGGTCGACCGGATTCTTGCCCTCCCGGATCCGGACGAATGCCGCCAGAGCCGACGGCGAGAACGCCGTCAACGCCCGAGCCTGCTCGACGGTCGGCGGGTAGGTCGGTCCGGTCGCGGCGCCCCACGCCGAGACGGCCGTTCGCAGGGCATCCATGGGCTTGGCGGTCGTGGGCAGGGCCCGCAGTGTGGCCATGACCGCGTCCGGGATCGGCCCCGTCGCGAGGCGCGCCTGCGGGTCCCAGTCGGCGGTCCACAGTAGGTTCGCGACGGCCGGGTAGGTGCCGTGGTCGACGAGGTCGCCGATCCGATAACCGCGGTACATGAGGCGTCCATTCGCACCGTCGACGCGAGACAGCGAGGTCTCGCCGGCCAGGACGCCCTCGAGCCCGGGCGAGTACGGCCGGTCGGTGGTGGTGGCTTCGGATCCGGGCGACGCGGCGCCGGCGATCGAGTCGGTCATCGTTTGATGGTAGTCGTCATGGCGCGGAGACGATGTCGGGGTCAGCGCCGCCGGTCGTGGGGGCTGACCGCCTCGAGAATCACCCGGACGACGACGGCGCCGAGGATTGCGACAACGGCGGCTGCGATGAACCCCGGCCCGCGCTCGTACCCGAGCTGCTGAGCCAGCCATCCGCCGACGATCGCTCCGAGGATCCCGACGACGACGTTCGGCAGGCAGCCGCGGGCGGTCCGCCCACCGACGACCGCACCGGACAGGACGCCCGCGATGAAGCCGAGGAGGATCCAGTAGATCAGGTTATCCATGCTGGTCAGTCTGCCATGCCGCGATCGTCGAGAAACGCCTCGAGGACTGCGCAGAACTCGGCGGCATGACTGTGGTGGGCGGCGTGGCGAGCGCCGACGATCGTGACCACGCTGCCGTTCCGGAGCCGTTCGTCCAGCGCCAGGGTGGCGGCCGCGAACGGCTCGGAGCTGGCTCCGCCAAGAACCTGGAGGACGGGCTGGCGAACGGCGCCGAGCGCCTGGAGCGACCCCTCGAAGCTGGTCTCCGCGCGCAATTCGCGGACCGTTGTCGCCATCGCTGCCGCGCGCCGCTGCCAGATCGGGTCGGCCCGGAAGGCGGCCAGCTCGGGTTCGGGCATGCCGACGATCTCGCGCATGAACGTGGCCAGCGCCTCGTCCCGGTCGCCTCCGGCGACGAGCCGCTCGATCCGCCGGACCGTGCCCGCGTCCGCGTCCTGATACTCGTGCCCGGGAGCCGGCGGCGCCCCCTCATAGCAAACGACCCGGCGGAGGCTCGAAGTGCGGAGGGCGGCCCCGAGGGCGATCCGGCCGCCGTACGAATGGCCGACGACATCTACGGCCGCCCCGGCCTCCGTGGCGATCGCCTCGACCACCGCCACCAGGTCGTCGAATTCCCGCTCGATCGTGTACGGCTCGTCCGGGCCGCCGTCGCCAGATGCGCCGCGGCCGCGCCGGTCGATCGCCGCGAGCCGGTGCCGAGCGGCCAGGAGCGGTCCACTCGTCCGCCACGTCGTGTGATCCGCGGTCGCGCCGTGGACGAGCACGAGCGGCGGGCCCTTGCCGCTCTCGAACACCGCGATCCGGACGGCATCGGGGGCGATGACCAGGCGATCCGGAAGTTTCGTTGCCACGGATCCCACGCTCTCCACCTGCTCCGACTGCCATCCGGCGGCTTGCCCTCACGGTACGCGAGCCGGGCGGTCGCGCCACCCCGGCCTCGCCGAGTGTCGGCCGCTCCGGCCCGTGTCCCGGTCGATCGCCGGACGTGGCGGACGTCCGGCTGGCCCTCCTCGTTCGTGCTGCCATCCACTCGCCCTGCGCGTCGGGTCGCTCCTCGTGGGTCGGCCTACAGGAGCCGGGCGGATCCCCGGTCGAGGAACCAGGTGGCACCCGGTCGCCGGGCGAGCTGCGCGGGCAGGGCTCGCTCGTCGCGGGGGCCCTGCAGGATGTCGCGCAGGACCTCGGCCTTCGCCGCTCCTGGGCAGACGACGAGGAGCTCCGCGGCCGCCGGCACGATCGCGGGGTTGAGCGTGACGCGCGGGACGTGCGGCTCGATGTGGGTCGGCGCGGGCACGCCGAGCGCCCACTCGCTCCGATCGAACGTTGCCGACCCCGGGAACACCGACATGATGTGGCCGTCCGGTCCGACCCCGAGCAGGATCAGGTCGAACACCGGCCAACCGGCGTCGTTCGTGTCTGATCCGTTTGCCTGGAGGTCCTCGGCATACTGATGGGCGCACCAGTCCTGGTCGTGCCCGCCGGCGATCGCGACGCTGGTCTCGAACGCGTGGACCTGGTCGTTCGGGATCGGGACGCCGCCGGATCCGGGCTCGCCAGGACGCCCGGGGTTGAGGAGCACGTCGTCGGCGATCTTCACGTTCGAGAGCGGATGGTCGGGTGGAACGAAGCGGTCGTCGGTGAACCAGAGATGGACCTTCCGCCAGTCGACCTCCCCGCGCAGCTCGGTCGCGGCGAGGTGGTGGTAGATCGCTGCCGGGCTGGAGCCTCCGGTCGTGACCCAGTGCGCCTCACCGTGGTCGTCGATGGCGACATCGAGGATCTCGACGATCCGCTCCGCGGCGGCCAGGGAGCAGGCATCCCCGTCGGCGAGGGTGACGATGGTGGGTTCGGTCATGACAGGGTCCCTCCGGCGAGGCGCGCGGCCAGGGCCAGCGTACCGACCGCCACCGGATCGCGTCCACCCGATTCGATCGCTTCGGCGAGGAGGTCGACGTCGGTCTTCCGTGGGGCGTTGAAGCCGCGTTCGAGGGCGTGGACGCCGTCCTGCCAGACCCGGACGTGGACCGCGTCCTGCTCGGCAGTGACATCCGCCCGGAGCTCCGATCCGCGCCAGTCGGCGAGGAGCTCGACACGGAGGGTCGTGCCGGCGGGCATCGTCGAGAGGACCGGCCGGATGACGACGGCGACGTCAGTCCGCTCGAGCCGGAGGGTGGCGCTCAGGCCGGCGTTGGGGTTGGCGAGGGTCGTGAGACGGCCGCCAGGAGCCCGGGTCGGCGGCTTCCGGGTGGCCCCACCCATCGGCGAAAGGGGCCTCGTGACCTCCATCCCGAGCCGCGACCCGAGCCACGCAGCGTGGTACAGCGGCTTGACGACGTTCGTCGTCTCCGCGTCGACCTCGTCACGCACGGCGTAGGTCACCGCGATCCGGCGGAGATGGCGGAGATAGGGCAGGAAGTCCGGGATATCGAAGATCGCGGCGATCGCCTCCCGCCAGCGCGACTGGCGGACCATCGCGAAGTCGGCAATGGCCAGCGGCAGGCGCTCGGCCGCGGCGGCCACCATCCGGAGCTGGGTGAGCCCCGTGCCGTGCCAGCCGGAGCCGTCGACGACGAGTCGATCGGCCATCGCGAGCAGGTCGTTCACCGGGGGGCTCCCGAACGAGGGCTCGTCGGGCCACCAGACCGTGACCGGCAGGTCGTGGATCAGGAGCGGCGCGACGATCGCGTCGAGGTGCCGGCCACCCTCTCCCCCGCAGACCAGGTGAACCGTTTCCGCGCACGTTTCGGGGGCGTCGGCCCGGGGCATGATGCAGTGCACGACGATCTGGGCGTCGATCCACGACGGGCCGTCAGGATCGGCCGGTTGGACGATCATCGTCCGCGAGGGATGCCGTCCGACAAGGCGTTGGATCGTTGCCGCACACCGCTCGCCGACCTCCGGCCGACCGGCGATGACGACGAGGTTCATCACGCTCGTCCGGGCTCCGATGTGGCGGTCGTTGACGTGGTCGCCGTCGAGGTCGACGCGCATGGCGAGGTTCGACTGGGCCCAGATCCGGGCCAGCTCCTGCTCGACCTCCTCGATGCTGTGTGCGCGCGATCGCCAGCGGAGGACGGGCTCGTTCGGGCGGATCGGCGCGTCGATCACTCCGCTCTCGACCGACGGAGGCACGTCAGATCCGCCGCCATTTCCGGTGATCTCGGGCCAGGAGCTCGTCTGCCGCGTCGGGTCCCCAGGTGCCGGCTTCGTAATTCGGGAAGGCGGGCGGGCCGTCGTCCATCCACGAGTCGATGATCGGGGTGATCTGGGCCCATGCGCCCTCGACCTCGTCCGCCCGGGTGAACAAGGAAGCGTCGCCGAGCAATGCGTCGAGGATCAGGGTCTCGTAGGCGTCGGGCGAGTCGACCGTGAACGCCGAGCCGTAGGTGAAGTCCATCGTCACCGACCGGACGTCGATCCCGAGCCCGGGTACCTTGGCCCCGAACCGGAGCATGATCCCCTCGTCGGGCTGGATCCGGATCGCGAGCAGGTTCGGGTCTGGATCGGTGCCCGATTCGCGGAAGAGCCGGTGGGGGACCTCCTTGAACTGGATCGCGATCTCGGTCGCCCGCTTCGGGAGTCGCTTGCCGGTCCGGAGGTAGAACGGGACCCCGGACCAGCGCCAGTCATCGACCTCTAAGCGGGCCGCGATGTACGTCTCGGTCTCGGACTCCGGATCGACCTGGGGCTCCTGACGGTAGCCCTGGACGGGTTTCGCGGCCACCCAGCCCGGGCCGTACTGGCCACGCACGACATCGGTTCGCATCTGCTCCGGGGTCAACTCGCCGATCGCCCGGATGACCTTGACCTTCTCGTCGCGGAGGGCATCCGCGTCGAAGGTGGCCGGCGGTTCCATCGCGACCAGGCTCATCAGCTGAAGCAGGTGGTTCTGGAGGAAGTCGCGGCTCGCCCCGGTCTCCTCGTAGAACGCGCCGCGGTTCTCGACCCCGATGGTCTCGGCGACGGTGATCTGGACATGGTCGATGTGGCGGCGGTTCCAGATCGGCTCGAAGATCCCGTTGCCGAAGCGGAAGACGAGCAGGTTCCGGACGGTCTCCTTGCCGAGATAGTGATCGATCCGGTAGACCTGCGACTCGCGGAAGACCTTGCCGACCTCGCGGTTGAGGCGGATCGCCGAGTTCAGGTCGTGGCCGAACGGCTTCTCGATGACGACCCGCCGCCAGCCGCCCTCGTGGCGCTCATGGTCGAGCCCGACCCGACCGAGCTGGGCGACGATCTCGGCGAAGGCCGACGGCTGCGTCGCGAGGTAGTAGAGGTGATTGCCCCGGGAGTTCTGGTCGCGATCGATCCCGTCGAGGACCGTGACCAGTGCGTCGTAATCGGCCGGGTTCGCGAAGTCGAGCTTCTGGTAGCGGATCCGGGCGGCGAACCCGCGCCAGGCGGTCTCGTCGATGGGGAGCACGCGCGAGTACTTCTCGAGCGAGATCCGGAGTTCGGCGTGGAGCGAGTCGTCGTCGTAGTCCCGGCGGCCGATCGCGAGGACGACGAAATCGTGCGGTAGGAGGTTCGTTCGCCAGAGCTGGTAGAGGGCCGGGATGACCTTGCGATGGGCGAGGTCGCCGGTCGCCCCGAACAGGACGAGACAGCTCGGATCCGGGACGCGCTCAAGACGAAGACCCTCGCGCAGGGGATTTTCGTCCTGTTTCGGCGACGGCCTGCGCTTGCCCTGGCGCGCAATGCGAAGCTCCCGCATCGTCCGCGGCGCGTCCTTGGGGCGCGGCGCGGGGTGGGGCGTCTTGTCGGGCGCCGTCTCGGGGGCGACGGCCGGCGCGTCGGGGCTGGCCGACGTCCGGCGCCGCTTCGGGACCGCCGTGTCGGTCACTCCGCCTTCACCGCGTGCCCACCTCGGGCCGATGGAGTCGCGGAGCTTCTCTTCGGACCTCGGCGGGTACCTCGCCGGGAGGTCATTCCGTCGTCACCGCGTGCCCACCGAATTCGTTCCTCAGTGCGGCGAGGACTTTCGCACCGTAGGAGTCGTCCTGGCGCGAGCGGAACCGGGTCAGGAGCGAGAGGGTGATGACCGGGGCCGGGACGTCGTGGTCGATCGCCTCCTGGATCGTCCAGCGGCCTTCGCCTGAATCGGCCACGAAGCCCTTGAGGTGGTCGAGGTCCTGGCCGTTCGCCTTGAACGCCCGGGCCGCCAGCTCGAGCAGCCATGAGCGGACAACGGATCCCTGCATCCAGAGGTCGGCGATCCCGGCCAGGTCCAATGGGTAGGAGGAGGCGTGGAGGATCTCGAAGCCCTCGGCGTACGCCTGCATCAACCCGTACTCGATCCCGTTGTGAACCATCTTCACGTAGTGGCCGGCGCCCGCTCCGCCGACGTGGAGGTAGCCGTTCGGCGGCGCCAGCGACACGAAGATCGGCTCGATTGGCTTCACGGCGGCCTCGTCGCCGCCGACCATGAGGCAGTACCCGACCTGGAGACCCCAGATCCCGCCCGAGACCCCGGCATCGACATAGCTGACGCCCTTCGCCGCCAGCGCAGCGTGGCGGCGCTGGTCGTCGTGGAAGTTGGTATTGCCGCCGTCGATGATGGTGTCGCCGGGCTCGAGGTACTCCATGAGCTCCTCGACCTGGGCCTCGGTCGCGTCGCCCGCCGGGACCATGATCCAGACGGCGCGCGGCTTCTCGAGCTTGGCGACGAGCTCGGCGATCGAATACGCGCCAATCGCGCCCTCGCCCTCGATCTCCCGGGTCTTCTCCGCCGTGCGGTTGTACGCGACCACCTCGTGGCCGTCCTTGAGCACGCGACGGACCATGTTGGCGCCCATCCGACCGAGGCCGACGAACCCGATCCGCATCGCGACTGGTCTCCCTGTGGGTGGTGGCCGCGGCCCGGCTGGACCGCGCAGGATGTTCCTTCAGCCTCTCCCGAGCGCCTCGCGGAGAGCCGCTTCGAGGGCGACGAGCCCTCGCTCCGGGTCGCCGAGATGGACGCGGAGGATCGGCAGGTCGTGCGATTCGATCGCTGCGAAGTCGCCCTCGGCCTGGGCGTCGATCAGCCGGCCGAAGGTGTACGGCCAGCCGGGGATGGGCCGGTCGATGAGATGATCCGAGGTCAGCTGGAGGAACCAGCCGCTCGGCGTTCCGCCCTTGTGGAGCTGGCCGGTCGAGTGCAGGAAGCGCGGCCCGAACCCCGCGGTCGTGGCGCAGCGGGTCGAGTCCCGGAGGAGCGCCCGGATCCGGTCGAGGCCGGCCGCCGTCGCAGCCGAGGGCTCGATGAAGGCCTGGAGCGCGAGATAGGCATCCGGCTTGCGCCGGGCGAGGTGGCGGGCCAGCTCGCCGACGAGGGTCCCGTCGCCGGCCGTCAGACGCAGCGCGGCATCGCCGTGGAGGGTCAAGCCGCTGGCCTCGTCCGTGACGAGGGCCGGTGGTGGCGGCGCCGGCTGCTCGCCGCTCTCGGCGGCGGCAAGGACCTTCCGGGTCAGGTCCTTCGCCTCCTCGACGTTGGGCTGGTCGAACGGGTCGATCCCGAGCACGGCTCCGGCGATCGCCGTCGCGAACTCCCAGCGGAATGCCTCCGCGCCGAGGTCGATCGCGTCGGCGAGGGTGATCCGGATGACCGGATGGCCGGCGCCTGCTGCCGCGTCGACGAGGGCGTCGCCGGCCGGGTTCGCGTCGCCGGAGACGGTCAGGCGGACGAAGACCCGGTCGTCGCCGTAGGCCTCGATCGGGCCGATCGGTTCGCGGTCGATCGGGACGATCCCCGTCCCGTGCTTGCCGGTGCTCTCGGCGATCAGCTGCTCGGCCCAGGCTCCGAAGCTCTCGATCGTCGGGTCGGCGATGAAGGTCAGCTTGTCGCGTCCGGCCTTCGCCAGCGCTCCGATCGCGAGCCCGAGGCTGACGCCCGGATTGGCCACGGGATCCGGCTCATGACACGCCTCGGCCATGGCCAGGGCGGAGGCCAGGAGCGCGTCAAGGTCCAGCCCGATCAGGCTGGCCGGGACGAGCCCGACGTAGGTCAGCGCCGAATAGCGCCCGCCGATGTCGGGCGGATTGAGGAAGACCTCGCGCAGATCGTCGTGGTGGGGGATGGCCTCGACTGACTTGCCGGGGTCGGTGATGGCGATCATCAGCTCGCCGGCGTGCTCGTTGCGCGGGGCGTGGTGGTTCCGGAGGGCCCGCTCGGCTCGATCCCAGGCGTCGGCCTGGAAGGCGAGGGGCTCGGTGGTCGTGCCGGACTTGCTGGCAACGATCCAGAGCGTCGCGAGCGGGTCGAGATCGTCGACGGTCGCTGCGACGGCCGCCGGATCGGTGGAGTCGAGGACGCGCAGGTCGAGCCAGCCGTCGGCCGTGCCGAACGTCCGGTGGAGGACATCGGGGGCGAGGCTGCTGCCGCCCATCCCGCCGACGACCGCGGTGCTGAACCCGGCGTCGCGGACGCCTTCGCCAAAGCCCTCGAGCGCGGCGATCTGGTCGCTGAAATGGGTCGGTGCGTCGAGCCAGCCGAGGCGTTCCGAGATCGCAGCCTGGACGCGCTCGTTCATCGACCAGAGGGTCGGGTCGCGATCCCAGACCCGTTCCGCCCATTGCTCGTCGCGGGCCCGGGTCACCGCCTCCTCCCACGCGGCCGCGCCGTCGGCGAGCGCCAGATCGGGAAGGGAGATCAGGGGCTGGGGGGCAAGTTCGTCAGGCATCGCGTTCATGGTAGTCCGACCGCGTCGCGACGCACGTTGCGGCTGCGTGACACGCCGAGCGCGGCGCACGGGGCGACTCAGAGCGGCGGCATCCTCCAGCCGCCGGTTGCCCGCTCGATGACGCGCGCCGCGGCCAGCGCGACGTCCTCCCGCCACGGGTGGCCGATGACCTGGACGCCGATCGGCAGGCCGTCGTCGCTGGTCCCGGCCCGGACGACGACCGCCGGCCAGCCGGTCAGGTTGTGGACGTCGCTGTACGTGTCGCCGAACCAGTCGGCCGTGCTCTCCCCGTGGCGGATCGCCGGCTGGGGCATGACCGGGCAGACGATCAGGTCGGCGGACCCGAACCACGCAAGAAGGCGCGACCGGATCCGATCGCCCCGCTCGAGTCGGGCGGTCAGCTCGGCGGCGCTCACGGGTGGCTCGACGGTGACCCAGCCGCGGCTGTCGTACGAGCCCATCCCGGGAGTCCCGGCAGCCGTGATCAACCGCTGCAGCCACGCGTGGCCGTCGCTCCGGATCACGTCGAACCAGGCCTCCCACGCCTCGCGGAGGAAGGGTGGCAGGCGCCAGTCGACGGTGGCCCCGGTCGCCTCGACTGCCGCGACGGCGCTCTCGACGGCCGTCACGGTCTCCGTGGTCGGAGTCCGGATCCTGTTGTCGGTGAAGGCGACCACCCGAAGGCGGCCGACGTCGACCGCGTCCGGATCGCCGAGGGCGACGGGCGCGACATGCGGGTCGATGCCGTCGGGGCCGGCGATGATCGGCAGCAGGAGCGCCAGGTCGTCGACCCGCCTCGCCAGGGGACCGAGCTGGGTGAGGCTGGCCACGATCCCCTCGAAGCCCGGCCAATGACCAGTCCGCGGGACCCGGCCGCTGGTCGGCTTCAGGCCGGCGATCCCGCAGACGTGGGCCGGTTGGCGGATGCTGTCGCCGGTGTCGCTGCCGATGTCGAAGGGGGACCCGCCGGCGGCGACGATCGCGGCCGAGCCACCGGAGCTGCCGCCTGGGGTCCGGGCCTGGTCATACGGGTTCGAGGTCCGGCCGTACACGTCGTTGTCGGTCTCGTCCGACCAGGTGAACTCGGGCGTATTGGTCTTGCCGAGGAGGATCGCTCCGGCGGCCGTGAGGCGGGCGACAACGGTCCCGTCGCGGTCCGGGATCCGGTGCGCCCAGCCGATGGTCCCGGCCGTCGTCACGAGACCGGCGGTGTCGTGGGAGTCCTTGATCGTGAACGGAACGCCGTGGAGGGCCCCGTCGATGGTTCCCGACGCCCGGCGCGCGTCGGCGGCCCGGGCGCGGTCGAGCGGGTCCGCTGCGAAGGCGACGACGGCGTTCAACGCGCCATTCACGGCCTCGATCCGTTCGAGGCAGGCCTCGACCGCGGCGACCGACGAGACGTCGCCGACGCGGATCCGCTCTGCCAGGCGCGTGACCGGCTCGGCCCAGAGCTCGTCGGACACGGTGCCTCCCTGGTCGGTGGAACGGTCGACTGCGTCAGCGGCGCTCAGCAGCGCTCAGCGGCCTCGATGGCCAGCACCTTGGCGAGCCGGCGGCGGTGCCGGGGCTCGCCGCTGAACGTCGCGCCCAGGAAGGCGACCAGGCATTCCCAGGCCGGCTCCAGCCCGATCACCCGCGATCCCAGCGTCAGGATGTTCATGTCGTCGTGCTCGACCCCCTGGTGGGCGGAGTAGGTGTCGTGGCAGATCGCAGTCCGGACTCCGACGATCTTGTTCGCAGCGACGCTCGCCCCGACGCCGGAGCCGCAGATCAGGATCCCGCGATCGGCCTCGCCGTCGCGGACCGCGTGGCCGATCCGGGCGGCGAAATCGGGGTAGTCGTCGAGCGGATCGGAGCCGTCTCCGCCGAGGTCCAGCAGCTCGTGACCGAGGCCCGCCGTGGCGAGCCGCCGGAAGAGATCGTCCTTGAGGGCGGCCCCCGCATGGTCGGCGGCGAACGCGACGCGCATCGTTCCGTCCCGCTCAGCTGTGGCCGGGATCGGACGAGGGCGTCCGGTCGACACCGGACTCGCCTTCGGCCAGGGTCGGATGGCCACCATGCCGGGCGGGCAGGTGGCCCGGCTCGAGCGTGGGAACGGGGCCGCGGATCCTGCCGGCCAGCACGTCTCGCGCCACTCCGACG
The DNA here is from genome assembly GCA_038204565.1 of Candidatus Limnocylindrales bacterium. GTDB lineage: Bacteria > Chloroflexota > Limnocylindria > Limnocylindrales > CSP1-4 > CF-46. The sequence goes on along the minus strand of JBBRCU010000010.1, from coordinate 851 downwards.
ACCCGCTCGACCGTGAACCCGAACTTCTCGAAGATCGTGCCGGCCGGCGCACTCGCCCCGAAATGGTCGAGCCCGACGATCGCACCCTCGTCGCCGGTCCAGCGATCCCAGCCGAGCGACACGCCCGCCTCGACCGCCACCCGAGCCGGGACGGACCGCGGCAGGACGGATTCACGATAGTCCGCGTCCTGGAGCTCGAACCGCTCCCAGCAGGGCAGCGAGACGACCCGGGCCGGGACGCCGTCCGCCTCCAGCGCTTCCGCGGCCCCGAATGCCAGCTGGAGCTCCGAGCCGGTCCCGATCAGGATGATCCGCGGCGCGCCGCTGGACGCCTCGCGGAGGACGTAGCCGCCGCGGCGGAGGCCTTCGCGCGCCTTCTCGGCCGTGCCCGCGAGCGTCGGCAGCTTCTGGCGGGTCAGGGACAGGGCGACCGGTCCGGACGGGTCGTCGAGGTGGCGCTCCACGGCGAGGGCCCAGGCCGCCGCAGTCTCGTTGGCGTCGCCGGGCCGGACGAACCACAGGTTGGGGATCGCCCGGAGCGCGGCGTAGTGCTCGACCGGCTGGTGGGTCGGGCCATCCTCGCCGAGCCCGATCGAATCGTGGGTCCAGACGTCGACGACGCCCAGGCCGCTCAGCGCCGAGAGCCGAACGGCGCCGCGCATGTAGTCGCTGAAGGTCAGGAACGTCGCGACGTACGGGATGAACCCGCCGTGGTAGGCAATCCCGTTGCCGATCCCGCCCATCGCGTGCTCGCGGACGCCGAACCGGAGATTCCGGCCCGGCTGGTCGGCCTCGAAGTTCTCGGCGCCCTTGACGTCGGTCAGGTTCGATTCGGACAGGTCGGCGGCGCC
>JBBRCU010000009.1:0-83489 GCA_038204565.1 Candidatus Limnocylindrales bacterium | reverse complement strand
ACCAGTTCCGACTTCGTCACCGATCCCTCACCTTCGTCCAGTGACGACCGGTGCAGGCCGGCCGTCGCTGTATTGGCGGGATTCCCGCGAGGATGGTTCAAAGAACGATTCAGCAAGCTCTGGATTGAGGTGGCTCGGGGCGACGACGTAGCAGGTGCCAGCGCTGAGAGCGACACCATCGGATGTTGGCAGCGGCATGGCCGCGGCCGAAGGCGACGGAGTCTCCGATGGCGACGGACTGGGCGTCGGCGGAGCTGTTGGTGGAGCAGGGGTCAGCGTCGGGCTTGGGCTGGCGGCGCCCGCTTAGCACGCGCCCGCCAGAAGTGCGACCGCCAGCGTGGATCCGCGAGAGCAACCGTTCATTCCAGACTCCTCATTTCGAGACCGCGCGGTCGCGGACGACCTTTGTTACGGCAGCACCGGCTGCCACGTAACCTCTGAGGTCGACCATTCCAGGTTGAGTCCCATAGGGGAGTTGGGCTGCCCGGTCGCATACACGATCGGGGTCGACGAGTCGGGCGCCACGGCGACCGACACCACGCCGTCGACGGAGCTAAGAAGCAGGCGCTTGCCATCAGGTGACCAGACCAGCGCCTCCAACCGGAAGTCAGCCGGGATCGGCACGTCAACGACATGGGCGCCGCTGCTGTCCGACACCGCCAGGATGTGGAGCGCGTCGCTGAAGTAGGAGTAGGCCACTCTCGTACCGTCGGGCGAGATGACCGAGCCGCCTCCCGCGGCGAGCTGGATGTCGTGGGTGCCGTCGGCATCGACTCGGTTCACACTCAGCAGATCACCCTGCGCGTCCGTGCCGTCGTACACGATGCCCTCGTCGCCGGCCGTCCAACCCATGGAGTCTGTGAACGACCCGGGAGTCGCCCCCCTGACCGAAATCACGGTCGACGGGCGGCCGTCGATCGGCACGACACGGATCTGGCCGGGCCCCGCCACCGCGATGCGGGACCCATCCCGAGACCATGCGAATCCCTGCTGGCCCCAAGGCGTCGCTTCGACCGCGAACAGGGTCGTCTTGCCTGAGGTGGCGTCGGCGACCCAGAGATCAGACCCCAGGCGGAAGGCGACCTGCGTGCCATCGGGAGACCACTGCGGGCACATGATCTCCCCGGAATCGGTGAGGACGGTCACCCGCGTGATCGGTGAGGATGGGTCGCCGTTGGCGTCCAGCCCGACGATCACCACGGCTCGATTCAGAACCGGCCACACGCCTCGGTAGGTCGTGACGGGGCCGGAGGCGCGAGCTTCACCGTAGGCGAGCTTCTGTCCATCCGGTGAGAACGTAGGGCACGCTTGGGCGACGCCGTCGCCGTCGGAGCCGATGACCCGGCGTGGAGGAGCGTCGGCGCTCAGGAGGTAGATGTCGCCGTTCTCCCCACCGCCGAAGGCCCAAGGGTTTGCGGAGACCACGATCGAGCCCTTGGCGACGGACGGTGCAGTGGGTCGGGGCACGCGTAGCAGTGCCCCGACGAGGGTGACGGCGCCGAGGAGGGCGATCGCCAGCAAGACAACGACGATGACCCAGGTGTACCCACGGGGCCTCGATGGCCGCTCGAGCAGCCCGATCCAGCGTCGGCGGCTGCCCGCGGCGACCGCTTCGTGGGCGATCGCGAGCGCGCTGTACGGGCGGGAGGCGAGAGCCGCCCGCGCGCGCAGACGGGCCTCGAACCGGGCTTCGAAGTCGAAACCGTCAGCCATCGCGGAGCTCCGTTCGCAGTCGGTCGAGCAGGCGGGCGAGGCGTGCCCGTGTACCAGACGGTGAGCGTCCCGTCGCGCGGGCAAGTTCCGTCGAGTCGAACCCCGCGACGTAGCGCAAGGCGAGCAGGGCCCGGTCGTCGGGGTTGAGACGGGCCAGCGCGTTGGCCAGGTCGAGGTCGCCCACGTGCACGGCCGGATCGCCACCAGGCGTCGCCGCGGCCGCCACGGCAAGCTCGACGACCGCCCTGCGCCGTCGCCGACGACTGAGCTGGCGCGCCTCGTTGGCCGCCACCGACACGAGCCAGGGCCGGAGTCGATCGGGGTCGCGCAGGCTGCCCAGCTTGCGCCATACGACCGCCCACGCGGCCTGCACTGCCTCGTCGGCGACATCGAGGTCGCCGCAGATCACGAAGCAGACCCGGGTCATGTCGTCGTGGTGGGCACGGATGATGCTGGCGAAGGCCGCCTCGTCACCCGCGACGGCCAACGCCACCGCCCCGGCGAGGTTCTCCTCCAGTCGGCCCATCAAGGTCGCCATACCCCACAGATGCTCGGGGGCGGGTCAAGTGATTCAGGCTATGTCGCCGGGGAGCAGGGGACGCTCAGACGTATGGGCTCGCCGGACACGTGGCGACTCAATACTCGCTAAGGCGGGGCCGGGTCGCGTTCGCACGGCTACCATTGACCTCCCGTGACGACCATCGCCCCGAACGATTTTTCGCAGCTCCACGTGTCAATAGATGGGAGTTCACGCACGGACTGACGGAATCGTGACGTCGACGCAGCCAGGAAAGGTCGCCATCTGGTCCCCGACGACGATCTGCGACAGCGCGCCGTGCGAGGCGACGCCCAGTGGTGCCTTGCGCCAGGAGTGACTTCGTCGGCGAGTTACTCTGTGTCGGCATCCTCCAGGGTCGGCAGCACGTACATCTCGACTCCCGACGGCTGCGTCCGGGACCGTACGACGCGTTGCGTCGCGGCCTGGTAATCCTCAGGTTTCGCGGTCGGGATGTCGACGAAGGTCTGTGGATTTCGATCCACCAGCGGGAACCACGTGCTTTGCACCTGCACCATGACTCGGTGGCCGCGGCGAAACACGTGATTCACGTCGGGCATCGTGAAACTCACCGCCTCGACCGTCCCCGGCACGAATGGCTCGGGAGTCTCGAAGCTCCGACGGAATTTCCCGCGGAACGGCTCGCCGCGCACAAGCTGTTGGTAACCCGCCAGTGTCACGGTCGGCGGGCCGATGTCTCCACCGTCCGCCGCACCGTCCTTGGTCGGCGGGGTGCTTCGGTCCGGCGGATAGACATCGATCAGCTTCACCACCCAGTCGGCATCGGTCCCGCTGGTCGCCACGAAGAGATTCGGTGACACCGGGCCGGCCACGCTGAGATCCTCGTCGAGCGGTTCCGTGACATACACCAGCACATCGGGCCGTGTCGCCGCGAACCGCTGGTCGGAGACCATGTACTCCTCGGGCATCGTCTGGGTTGTGTAGCCAACCCACGGCACTGGCTTCGACGGATCACTGACGTAGGAATCGCTCGCGTCTGTCTCGCCCGGCGGTTCGAACGAGAGCCCGCCTGCTTCGCGGAAGTACATCATTCGCGGCTTCGCGCCAGGGGGCGGCCACGCCGGATACTCACGCCAGACATTCGTGCCGGTTTCGAACACGTACGCCTCGGGCAAAGCTGGGTCAGCCTTGTCCTTCAGATGGAACTCGAAGAATGGCAGGAAGATCCGCTCGCGGTAGAACCTCGCTGTGTCCGTCGCGAAGTCGACGGCGCCGAGGCGCCGGCCGTTGAAGGCGGACCAGCCGCCGTGGACCCAGGGTCCCATGACCAGGGTGTTGGCAAGACCCGGGTTGCCGGCCTTGATCGCGCGATAGACGCGCAGCGGTCCCATCAGGTCCTCGGCATCGAACCAGCCGCCCACGGTGAGGATTGCGCAATGGATGTCGTTCAGATGCCGCCAGATCGCGCGCGACACCCAGAAGGCGTCGTAGGTCGGATGAGCGAGGAGTTCGTCCCAGGTGGGATTGGCCGCTCCGAGCAGTTCTGTCAGGTTGGCCAATGGCCCGGCGCGAAGGAAGAACTCGTAGCCGTCCTCCGTGCCGTAGTCGAACGGCACCGTGACCTTTGGTGGCGACGTCGGCTTCGACTGCGGCTGGTACACCCCGGCTGAGTTGAAGGCGTGCGCGAGCATGAACGCGCCGCCGTGATACCAGTCGTCATCGAGGAAGAGGTCGGCGACCGGCGCTTGGGGCGACGCTGCCTTGATGGCCGGGTGCGTGTCAATGATCCCGGCCACGGTGAAGAACCCTGAATACGAGATGCCCCAGAGGCCAACGCGGCCATTGTGATCGGGCACATGCCGCAGGAGCCACTCGACGGTGTCCCAAGTGTCTGAATTCTCGTCGACGTCCGCCGGAGTCGGCTTTTCGAGCCGATGGGGGGTCACATGCGCGAAGGTGCCCTCCGACATGTGTCGGCCACGAACGTCCTGCCACGCCACGATGTACCCGGCCTTCAAGAGCGCCTCGGTCTGGGAACCTATCGCGAAGTACTCGTCGGGCCCATACGGGCCGACGCCGAACGGCGTCCGGGTGATCAGGATCGGGTAGGTGGTCGATGTGTCCTTGGGCGCGAGCACCCTGGTGAAGAGCCTCGTCCCGTCGCGCATCGGGATCCGATACTCGTACTTCGTGTACTGCGCCCGAATGTCGTATGCGGCGCCGTCGGGTGCCGATCCGGCGGACACTGTCATCGCGCAAATGACGCGCTACTCGTCATGCCACACCCTCGCTGCTCCACCCGGCGGTGGTCTCCGCACTGAGAGCGCGGCGCTTGAAGAATAGACTGGGTGCGATCGCCGGAGCGATGCCTCTCCGACTGCACGATGGGTGTGTCGGACCCGCCCGATACCGACCTGCCGGTCGCCGCGCCGGTACCATGGACTTCCCGTGACCACCATCGCCCCAAAATGATTTTTCGCAGCTCTACCTGTCAATAGGGAGTTTGCGCACGAAGGCCGCATCAGGATGATTGACTGCCGCCTGGGCTTGGAGCCGGTCGATCGACCAATAGAGCGCAACCCGCGTCTCGCGTGATGACTTCGGGCCGATGTCAGACGGGTGTCGCCGGCGCCTCTTGTGGACAGATCCCCCAGATGTCAGGATGGCCCGCAGTCGAATGGTCGAGACATCGCGCAGCGCGCGATCGACTGGTCGAGGACGCCACGAATCCGGCGTACCCTCCGGGCGAGTAGGAGCCAGTCATGGGGCGCTGAATGGAGCCGAGCGAGATCGCCGGGGCGGAGGACGCCTCATTCGGCTCGCGCCAGAGCCCCGAGCTTGAGGTCCTCGTCGAAGGGCTGCGCAGGTTGCTCGAGGTCAGCGAGCGCGTCCTGACCTCGCTCGACCCGGCCGAAGTCCTCGAGCTGATCGCCGAATCTCTTAAGCCGCTCGTCTGGTATGACAGCCTCGTCATCTACGAGGCCGACTGGGCTGCGCACAGATCCTTCCCGACCCTGGCTCGGACCCGGTTCACGGACCACGACGCCGAGGCCGCGTTCATGCGTGGCTCGTGGTCGATCGACGACGGGATCGCCGGATGGGCGATTCGAAGCGGTGAGTCGCTGAACCTCGTCGACGCGCACAATGACCCGCGGGGCATCCAGGTCCCTGGAACGGACGAAGTGTCCGAGCAGGCCATCTTCATTCCGCTCATGCGGGCCGGCATCGTCGCCGGGACCCTGAAGGTCTCGCGCATCGCAGGCATTGAGGCGGCCTTCACCCCGACCGAGTTCGACCTGGCACGGCTCTTCGCCAGCCTTGCATCGATTGCCCTCCAGAACGCGTGGACTCATCACACCGTGGTGTTCCAGGCGGACACCGACGGTCTCACTCGTCTCCACAACCACGGCTCGCTCCAGCGGGACATCCGCGAGCTCGTCGCCCGTGGGCCCACGGAGCCGTTCGGGCTCCTCCTTCTCGACCTTGACCGCTTCAAGACGTTCAACGACACGCGCGGGCACCCGGCCGGCGACGAGCTCCTCCGGCTGGTCGCGGCGGCGATCCGCGAGTCCTCGCGCGAGGATGATCGCTGCTACCGGAACGGCGGCGACGAGTTCGCCCTCCTTCTCCGGAGGGCCGACGCGAGACACGCCAAGGCAGTCGCCAGACGCGTGCGCGACGCGATCCGCCGGATCACGGCGGGCCAGGATCTGCAGGTCACGGCCAGCATCGGGAGCGCGTTCTATCCGGGTGAGGGGTCGACGGCAGAGGACCTTCTCGCTGTCGCCGACGCGGCGATGTACAAGGTGAAGCGATCCCGCGGCGGGTCGCATAGGCGAGCCATCGGGGGGTCGCCGCACCACTCGTGAGGCCCGAGCGATCTCCTGCGTGCAGCCTTGCCGGTTGAGTACGGGCAACGCAAGACCAGGCAGCTTGACAGGCCTGAACGTCCTATTGCGCCGGCGACGGAGGCAAGCGACGATCGGCTCGTGAAGCCCGCTCGCGCCGTGGCCATCCTCGTCGCATCGGTGCTCTTCGTTGCCTGTGGAACGGGGGAACCCGTGACGCTTCGGACCGGAAGCGCCGAATGCTACGACGGTTCGATTGGCGACTTGGCATTCGATCCAGCGACTGGCTCAATCACCCTTGATACCAGTTTGGGTCGCGAGCCGGTCCAATGGCCGTCGGGCTATACCGGGCGGCGGTCCGGATCGCAGGTCGAGATCCTCAACGCGAACGCGAAGGTCCTGTATCGGACAGGGACCCGGGTCGCCCTCATGGGCGATCCCTACAGCGGCGGCGGCGTCCTCCGGGTCTGCGGTATGGAGATGATCGCCCCCGAATCACCGCGTAGCTAACGCACGACTCACGAAGCGCTGCGTACCTCGGTCCTATTGCGCCAGCCACGGACCAGACGCAGGATCGGACGATGGATCTCTCGGTCAGTGATCGCGATACGCCGGTGCCGACTCACCGGGTTCTCCGTCGCATCGGCGCTGGGCTTGGTACCAGCAACCCAGCAGCCGTGATCCTCGAAGCCGGAACGCTCCTTCGCCGCGTCGAGCTCGCCGCCTATCTCGATGGCACCTGCGGCGGCATCTTCAAGGCGTCGGTCGGGCGCTATCAGGTGCTCGATCCTGGAATGCCGGACCTTGTGGTCACGATGACCCATGCGTACGTCCACGGCGCAGACGGGCCCACGATCGAGGAGCATCCTGATCTCGAGGTGCTCCCGAAGTGAAGCCCGCCCGTCGAGAGCTGGTGCCAGACCACAAGCGGTTCTCGTGGGAGGCGTTGGAGACGGGTGCCGACCCGCGGTATTGGGAGCTTGGATGGGAATTGGTCAGGCGCCAGCGCGAGCGAATCCACGACGACGTTCCGCCTGACCTGCGGAATGACCCTCGAGGTACCGATGCCGTCGCCATCGCCGATCTCGCGGTCGGCCGCGAGAGGGACATGACGACCTACCTCAGGTTCCATGACGAGCGTTTTGTCCGGGGACGGGACATCGTCGGGATCGCGAGTGACCCTGGCCAGTCGGTCATCCCGTCCGGCGCTTCACTCCGCCTCATCGCGCAGGTCCCGGACCACTACTACGAAGGGCTTGGTTGCAATTTCTGGCTGACCGACGACGAACGACCATACGCGAGTGCCTTCGAAGGTCGGTGGGGCATGGAAGCCACTCTTGCCGACGCCCTGATCGTGCCGGCCAGAACGCCGCTGGCGTCGGATTCGGCGGCCCAACGACGATTGCTCGACGACCTCAGGGCGATCACGATCGCGTTCCGCGTCGAGCGCGGCTTGCCGCCCGAGGCGGCGACGGAAGATCCCGGCGCGGCGCGAATCGCCGAGAGGCTGGATCCCTCGTCCGGGTCTGGACACGGACGAGGGTGACGGTCGTCGGATCCATCCCAGAATGACCGACACACCGGACCCGCCTGTCGCCGCGATCCTCGACCGGGCAGCGTGCCTGACGGCCGAGGAGGCACTGGCGCTCGATGCCGCCCTGCGGCAGGCCCCCGATCTCGAGCCGCTTGCCCGAATGGTCATGGACGATCACCAGCGCGATCTGAACAACTGGGCGATGTTCGACCATTGGTCCCATCCCTGGGACGAGATGGCCGAGGCTCGGGTGCGCGTCGGCCTCAATCTCGGAGTCTCGACGACGCACCGACCAGGCGCCTTTGAGCCTGATGACCGGACCGTCGCCTGGGGCGCGGCGACCGCCGCTGCCGACGCGGTCCTTGGGTCCGGACGAGCCTGCGCCGAACCTCGACTCCGGGAAGCCTGGGAGCACGTGATCGGCACCGCGGACGCGGGTCCGCCGTTCGCGTGATGAGCGGAGCGCCCTGCGGCCACACCCACCCGCCGGCCTCGGACACCCACGGGATCGCGAGTTTGGTCGTGGGCGCCTATCGCACGGCGGGGGAGGCCGAAGTCAACTTGCTCGCGGACGAGGGGCCGGCACTGCGCGTCGTATTGCCTACCGATACGACCGTCAGGGTCGATGCATGGACCGGACACCGGAGTAGGTCCGGGCGGGACGACGAGGACACCTACCGGGCCTTCGTGCTCGACGGCCGCCTTGGGGGCTGCTGCGTGTTGATCGATGACCGCGGGGCCCCCCGGCTCGGGGAGTCGCAGGGCCTCGTGACGCTCGGACTTCCTTCTGTCTTCGTTCGCCTCCATGACAGTGCCCCGGATGAGCGCCGGGCTTGGCTCCGAAGGCTCCGCGAGACAGGGCCTGACGGGGCAGGACCCGTCGGACGATGAATTGCGACCATCGTGGAGGCGAGCGACAAGAGCGCGACTGCGCCCGCCGAGGCCGTCGTCTCCGAGACCGAATGAGAAGGGCGGCGACGTGCTGCCAAGGCTTGGCCAGGGACTTGCGAAGATGGTCCCCGAGGATGAGCACGGCTTCCGGGCGGGGAAGCTGCCGAATGACAGCCTGCTCCAGATGTGGGTTCGAATCTGTCGGCCGGTCAGAAGTGGGTGTGAATGAACTCGACAGCGGCGCAAAGTCCCATTGCCCGAGCGCCGACCGCGCCGCAACATTGGTGGATGAGCCTGCTCCGCAAGCGATCCAGCCCGACATCAGGCGGCAGCCGACAGCAGTGGCGCGCCATCGGCGATCGGCGCCACCTTCATGGTTGCCGACCGGCTCAGCGGCCGCACCCTGCCGTTGTGCCGGGTCTCCGCAGCCACGCCGGCGTCTGACGGTGACGGGGGTGACGCGACACTCGGGCGAGTGTGAAAACTGCTGGGAGCAGGTCGAGTTTCTCCGCCGGGCGTAGAGCCCCTTTCGGTCTGCCTCCGTCGAGGTGGGGGGTCTCGCCTTGGGCTGCCGTGTCTTGTGAAGATGATCAGCGTCGGCCGGCGACCACGGCCGCCAGCAGCGACTCGAAGGCGGCGTGGCGCCGACCCGCGAACTCGGCCCGGAAGGAGAACTTGTCGAGATCGGGTTGCGGGTTGGCCGGCACCCGCCTGCGCCAAGCGGCCGTCGGTGGACCCCGTGGGTGGCTGCGTCATACCTGGAGCAATGCTCGAGTCATGGCCTGCCCGATCCGGCGCCCGTTCGGAGCGAGGATGACGTGACACCGGTAGCGGGGACAAGTCCAGTAGCACGGGGTCGCGCCCTTCGCGTCGCGACCGTGGTCGGTGCGCTCATCGTCGTCGCCGTGCTCGCCGCCCGCCTGCTGCTCCCGTCGTCCTCATACCCGCCCGGGCGTCTGGTCTCGTGGCAGCTCCAGGGCTACATCCAGGAGCAGACCCCTCTCGACCCTGCGGTGGTCCGGGTCTATGTCGCCCAGTGGCCTTCCGACCCCTCGATGCAGAGCTCGTGGCTGGTGCCGGAGATCCAGGACACGCCGCTGCGCGTCACCATCACGCTCCACACGAGCGATGCTTGGGCGTCCCAGACGATCGTCGGCATGTACGACACGGGTGGGTCGATCGAGGTTCGCTTGGGCGAACCGCTGGGGAACCGGCCCCTGTTCGACGGCTCAACGCTCGTGCCGTCTCAGCGAACCCAGATGACGGTCGTGCGCTGATCACCGCGGACGGCCGAGCCATACTCCGTGCCGGTGCCGGACTCGAGGAACGGCACGGCCCTCGGGCCCGAGGCGGGTCCAACCGGGGGCCGTCTCGAGGACGGTGAAGGCAGTCACGACGTTGTGGTCCGCGAGCTCCAGCTCGCCGATCCGCCAAGCGGGGCGTTCCGGATCGTCGGTCGGGTGCCAGAGAGACGCACCTCGTCGCTACGCTCATCACCGGGCCGCGACGAGACCTGGCAGAACAGCCAGGGTGCGTCGCGCGGGACGTCGATCCGCGTCCCGACACCTGGCGCCTCGATCCCGATCTCGGCGTGGATCCAGCCGAATCTCCTCTGCGTCAAGGTCCGCACTTGGGAGCAAGGAGAGCCGAGGCGAGTCGACGCGCTGCCCGCTGATCGTTTCCGGCCCGATCACAGGCCATGGTTCCAGTGTTCGCTCCAGATCGGGATGAGTTAATGCGTCGAAGGTCCCGATGTGCCAAGCGGCTTCGCCCGTGTTCCATCCCCTGTTAGCCGCCGACGCCGGTACCATGAGGCCCCGTGACGACCCTCGCCCCGAACGACTTCACGCACCTCCACGTCCATTCCGAGTTCAGCCTCCTCGACGGGCTCGGCCGGATCACGGACCTTGTCGACACAGCCGCCGTCCACGGCTTCGACAGCCTCGCGATCACCGACCACGGCGCCCTCTACGGCGCGGTCGCGTTCTACCAGGCGGCAAAGAACAAGGGGATCAAGCCGATCATCGGCGTCGAGACCTACGTCGCTCGCCGGTCGATGACCGAGAAGGAGGGCAAGGCCGACGCCCAGCCCTTCCACCTGATCCTCCTCGCCAAGGACCTCGTCGGCTACCGCAACCTCTGTCGCCTGGTCACCGACGCCCATGTCGACGGCTATTACTACAAGCCGCGGATCGACCGGGAGCACCTTGCGAAGTACAGCGAAGGGCTCGTCGGCCTGAGCGCCTGCCTCGGCGGCGAGATCCCGCGGGCCCTCGAGGTCGAGGACTGGAATTCGGCCCGGAAGCTCGCCGGGGAATACCAGGACATCCTCGGCAAGGGCAACTTCTTCCTCGAGCTCCAGGACCACGGGATGGCCGAGCAGCGGGCGCTCAACGCGAAGCTCCTCCGGCTCGCGCCCGAGACCGGGATCCCGCTCGTCGTCACCAACGATCTCCATTACGTCCACGAGCCGCAGGCCGACGCCCAGGACGTTCTCCTGTGCGTCGGGACCGGCAACAACCTCGACACACCCGGCCGGATGAAGTTCGAGGGCCGCGACTTCTGGCTGAAGCCGGCCGCCCAGATGGCCGCGCTCTTCCCGGACCAGCGCGAGGCGATCCTCAACACCCGCCGGATCGCCGAGATGACCGACCTGGAGCTGCCGCTCGGCCAGCTCCGGATCCCCCATTTCCCGGTCCCCGAGGGCCACACCGTCGAGACCTGGCTCCGCCAGGAATGCCAGCAAGGCCTCGAGGAGCGGTATGGGACCGTCACGCCGGAGGTCCAGCAGCGGCTCGACTACGAGCTCGGCGTCATCCTGACGATGGGCTACGCCGGCTACTTCCTGATCGTGGCCGACTTCGTCCGGTTCGCCCGGAGCCAGCGGATCCAGACGACCTGCCGCGGCAGCGCCCCTGGCTCGATCGTGACGTACACCCTCGGCATCACCCCGGTCGACCCGATCTTCTACGGCCTGCCCTTCGAGCGCTTCCTCAACCCCGACCGGGTGACGATGCCGGACATCGACGTCGACTTCGAGGACGAGCGGCGCGACGAAGTGATCAACTATGTCAGTCGCAAGTACGGCTCGGACCACGTCGCCCAGATCATCACCTTCGGCACGATGCTGGCCCGGGCCGCGATCCGCGACGTCGGCCGCGTCCTAGGCCACAGCTACGGCGAGGTCGACCGGATCGCCAAGGCTGTCCCGAACCAGCTCGGAATCAAGCTCGACGAGGCGATCGAGATCTCGCCGGAGCTCAAGGCGATGGTCGAGGGCGACCCGGCGGTCAGGCAGATCACCGACTTCGCCCGCCAGCTCGAGGGCGTCGCCCGGAACGCCTCGACCCACGCCGCCGGCGTCGTCATCAGCCGCGAGCCGTTGACCGAGCTGATGCCGCTCCAGAAGGCGACGAACTCCGACGCCCTGATGAGCCAGTACGAGATGCACGGGATCGAGGCGCTGGGGCTCCTCAAGTTCGACTTCCTGGGCCTCTCCAACCTGACGATCCTGCGTCACGCGGTCGACCTCGTCCGCCAGGAGCGCGGCATCGAGATCGACCTCGACCACATCCCGCTCGACGATGGGGCGACGTTCGAGCTCCTCGCCTCGGGCGAGACGACCGGCGTGTTCCAGCTGGAGTCGGCGGGCATGCGCCGCTACATCCGGGAACTGAAGCCGACCTCGATCTACGACATCGCGGCAATGGTGGCGCTGTTCCGGCCGGGGCCGATGGACAACATCCCCGCCTACATCCGGCGGAAGCACGGCCAGGAGAAGGTCACCTACCTCCATCCGCTGCTCGAGCCGTACCTGAACAAGACCTACGGGATCTTCGTCTACCAGGAAGACATCATGGCCGCGGCGATCGCCCTCGGCGGCTTCACCGGACCCGAGGCCGACACCCTCGGCTACGCCATCCGCAAGAAGAAGTCGTCCGTCCTGAGGGCCCAGAAGGAAAAGTTCGTCACCCAGGCCGCGGAGCGCGGCGTGGAGCCGCACACGATCGACGCCGTGTTCAAGGCCTTCGAGCCGTTCGAGCGCTACGGGTTCAACAAGGCCCACGCCCTCTGCTACGGGCTGATCGCCTACCAGACCGCGTACCTCAAGGCGAATTTCACGGTCGAGTACATGACCGCCGTCCTGACCGCGTTCCGCTCGAACGAGGAGAAGGTCGCGGCGGCAATCGCCGAGTGCCGCCGGATGGGGATCGAGATCAAGCTCCCCGACGTCCATCACTCCGACGTCGAGTTCACGGTCGAGGGCCCGGCGATCCGATTTGGCCTGCTGGCGGTGAAGAACGTCGGCCAGAGCGCGATCGAGTCGATCGTTGGAGCCCGGGGCGAGGCTGGCCCCTTCAAGTCCCTGACCGACCTCTGTTCGCGGATCGACCTCCGCCTCGTCAACCGGAAGGTCCTCGAGGCACTGGCCAAGGTCGGCGCCCTGAACGCCCTCGGTCACCCCGCCCAGGTCCTGCTCGGGCTCGACGATGCGATCAACGCCGGCCAGGCGGCGTCACGCGACCGGATCACCGGCCAGACATCCCTCTTCGACCTCGGCGCCGAGGACACCACTGCCCTTGAGCGGCCGCTGCCGCAGACGACCGAGGTTCCCGTTCGGGAGCGGCTGCGCTGGGAGAAGGAGCTGCTCGGGCTGTACCTGTCCGACCACCCGATGGGCGGCGTCGCCGAGCAGGTCGGCGGGTTCGTGACCGCCTATAGCAGTGACCTCAAGGACGAGTCGCTCGACGGCCAGCGCGTCGTGATCGCCGGGATCGTGACCGGGTTCCGGCGGGTGATCACGAAGGCGAACGCGACGATGGGGGTGGCGACGCTCGAGGACCTCCAGGGCACGATCGAGGTCGTGGTCTTCCCGAAGATGTATGAGCAGACTGCTGCGACCTGGACCGAGGGGGCGATCCTGCTCGTTGCCGGCCGGATCGACCATCGTGGCGAGGAGGTATCGCTGCTGGCCGATCTCGCGGTCGAATGGGAGGACGCGCTGGGCCGCGGCCCGGAAACCTTCGCCCGGGACGTCGCGGCCGGCGACCGGAGTCGTGGCGGGGCGCGCCGCGGCGGAGGGCCGAACGGCAACGGCAACGGCAACGGCTGGACGGGCAGTGGCTCGCGTGAGCGCTCGACCTCGTTCGCGCCGGCGCCGGCGGCCGTGGCCGCCGCCGTGGCGCCGCAGACCGCAGACGGACCGGACGGCGCCGGCGGGAGCCCGTTCTCGCCGGATCGCGAGCCCGTCGCGGTCGGCCCGGGACTGGCCCCGGCCATGCAGCCGATCGCCGCCCGCGCCGACGAGGTCCGGCCGGGAGTTCCCCGCGTCTCGCCCCTTCGCGCCGAGGCTCGCCTGCCCGCGGACCTGCCGCGGATCGTCCCGGCCGAGCCGATCCCGACGTACGACGAGCCGGCCGGCTTCGCCTCGGCGGAGCGCGGCCTCGCGGAGTCGGACGTTGAGCCGGCCCTGCCCGACGAGGCCCGCGATCGAGCCGCCCAGGCGTCGCGGGCACCAACGTCGCAGATCGACAGCCAACCCGACCAGGTCCTCCACGTCCGGTTCGGCCGTGCCACGAGCGATCGGCTCGTCCTCGCGATGGAGACGTTCAAGACGCTCCTCCGCGAACGGCCGGGTGGGACGCGGGTCGTTCTCCACGTGCCGGCTCCGAGCGGTGGCGGGTCGCTGCCGATGGAGCTGAGCCGCAAGGTCGCCTACGACGCCGAGCTCCTCTCCGAGGTCCGTCGCCGGCTCGGCGAGGGGCTCGTCGATCTCAGCCTCGGCTGACCGCGTTCGACCCCGTACCCTGAGCCTGTGAGCGATCTCGTCGGCGCCGTCCTGACCCGCCCGTCGATCGATTCGGCCGAGGCCGCTGCGATCCTGCGGGGCCACTGGGCGATCGAGGGCGAGCTGCGCGACCTGCCCAGCGAGCGTGACCGGAACTTCGCCGTCGCGGTGGACGGGATCGACCGCTACGTCCTCAAGATCGCGAACGAGTCCGAGGATCGCGGGTTCCTGGACCTCCAGCACCGGGCGATGGACCGCCTGGCGGCAGCCGGCGTCCCGTGCCAGCGCGTCGTCCCGACGCCGGCTGGGCTCGAGGTGATCGACCTCGGCTCGGCAGGCGCTCCGCGGCTCGCTCGCCTCCTGACCTGGGTCCCCGGCCGACCGCTCGCGGCGATGCCACCGGCCGAGCGGCCGCGCGTCCTGCTCGTCGACGTCGGACGGGTGATGGGCCGGACCGTCGCCGGGCTGGAAGGATTCGACCATCCTGCGGCCCATCGTGCCTTCCAGTGGTCTGCCGAGGAAGGGCTCGAGGTCATCGCCGCCCACGCCGGCGCCGTCACGGATCCGGCCCGATACGATCTCCTGACTCGCTGGCAAACGCGTCTCGCTCCCCTCGCGCTCACGCTGCCGCAGCTCCGCCACGGCCTCATCCACAACGACGCCAACGACCACAACCTCCTCGTCGCTGACGACGGTGCCTCGATCAGCGGCCTGCTCGACCTCGGCGACGCGGTCTGGTCCGTCCTCGTCCACGAGCTCGCCGTCGCCGGCGCCTACACCGCGCTCGACGCCGCCGATCCGCTGGCCACGATCGACGTCGTCCAGTCGGGCTTCGAGGAGGCCATGCCCCTGGAGCCGGCTGAGCGGGCCGTCCTCCTCGAGCTCGTCGCCCTCCGCCTCGCGACCAGCGTCGCATTGAGCGCCCACCAGGCGAGCCTGGCGCCCGACGATCCATACCTGACGGTATCCGAGGCACCTGCCTGGGGGCTGCTCGCCCGGCTCATCGATGCGCGGCCGACTCGATGACCACGACCGACCGCTCGCCGGCGATGACCTCGGCGGAGATCGCCGCCGCCCGCCGAGTGCGTCTCGGGCCGTCCCTCTCGCTCAGCTACCGGACGCCACTCCACATCGTCCGCGGCGAGGGCGCGTACCTCTTCGACGCCGACGGGCAGGCCTACCTCGATTGCGTCAACAACGTGGCCCACGTCGGCCATGCCCATCCCCGGGTCGTCGCGGCCGGCGTCGCCCAGATGCGCCTCCTCAACACGAACACCCGCTACCTCCACGAGAATCTCGTTCGGTACGCCGACCGCCTCACGGCGCTCCTGCCAACGCAGCTCGAGGTCTGCTTCTTCACCAACTCCGGCAGCGAGGCGAACGAGTTGGCGCTGCGGCTCGCCCGGACGGCAACCGGCCGTCCCGATGTCGCGACGGTCGACGTCGCCTACCATGGCAATACGCAGCGGCTCGTCGAGATCAGCCCCTACAAGTTCAACGGCCCCGGCGGCGCCGGCCAGCGCGACGACGTCCAGGTCGTGCCGCTCCCGGATCGCTATCGCGGGGCTCACCGCGGGGCCGGGCCCGATGTCGGGCCTGCCTATGTCGCAGGTGCGCACGCTGTTCTCGCCGCGGGCCACGCCGCCAGCCGGCCCGCCGGCGCCCTGATCGCGGAGGCGATCCCGAGCGTCGCCGGCCAGATCGTGCCGCCCGACGGCTGGCTGGCAGGGCTGTTCGAGGCCGCCCGAGCCGTCGGGGCCGTCCCGATCGCCGACGAGGTCCAGGTCGGGTTCGGCCGGGTCGGCAGCGCGGTCTGGGCATTCGACGCCCAGGGCGCCCGCCCCGACATCGTCACGATGGGCAAGCCAATCGGCAACGGTCACCCGCTCGGGGCGGTCGTCACCACCAGGGCGATCGCCGAGGCGTTCGCGAATGGAATGGAGTACTTCAACACGTTCGGTGGCAACCCCGTGTCTGCGGCAATCGGCCTGGCGGTGCTCGACGTCATCGCCGAGGAGGGCCTCCAGGAGCATGCCGGGGTCATCGGCGACCTTCTGCTCGCCGGCCTCCGCGAGCTCCAGGCGCGGCATGAGCCGATCGGCGACGTCCGCGGGGTAGGCCTGTTCGTCGGGTTCGAGCTCGTCCGCGACCGCGTCACCCGCGAGCCCGACGCCGCGCTGGCCGCGGAATTGGTCAACCTCGCGGCGGAACGGGGCGTCCTCCTCAGCACGGACGGACCCGATCACGACGTGATCAAGATCAAGCCGCCGCTGGTGTTCTCGGCCGCCGACGCGGCCCGCCTCGTCGAGACCGTCGACACGATCCTCGGCGAGCTCACGCCGGCCTGAGCGCCCGGTCAGCCTCCTGCAACGCCCCTGCGGAGCGCCTGGACGGCCGACAGCTGGTCGTGGAACTCGGCTCGAACCGCATTCACGTCGTTCAGCTCGAGATCCAGCTCACGGGCGATCTCGTTGATCGTGCCGGCTTCGGCTGCGCTGATCGTTCCGTCGACGGCGCCAATGGCGAAGCAGCAGCGGAGGAGCGCCAGACGCTGCTCCGGCGTCGAGATCGAGCGGAACTCGCGGGTCACGACGAAGTCCTCGGTCCCGCCATTGACGCGGGCCTGGATCTTCGCCATCTCGACGACGAGGACCGCCTGGGCGTGGTCGAGCCCGCCGTGCTCGATCGAGAACCGCTCCATCAGCGCCGTCTCCTCGTCGCTGATGTTGAAATCGGCGTTGGCGGTCCGGCTCATCACGTAGGCAAAGCAAGCGAGGAAGCGGGCCTCCTCTGGCGGCAGCGCCTCCAGGCGGGCGACGATCCGGCGAGCCGTCGCGGTCTCGGCCGCCGAGTCGGGCAGGGGAGCGGCAGCGTCGCCGACGGGAAGGCGGGGATCCGGACGGCGGTCCAGGCCGAGGAAGCGACGGAACATCGGGAGTTCTCCTACCAGCGGCCGTACGCGGGATGACCGGGCTTGACGGCGACGAACATGCCCCGGCCCGTCGCTGTGACGGTCCCGTTCGATTTGATCTCGGCTTCGACCGTCGCCCGGTCGGCGGATGCCTCGACGACCCACGCCCGAAGATCGAGCGGGCTGTCGGACGGCGTCGGGCGGCGCATCCGGATCGCGTACTCGAGGGTCACGGTCGGCGCCGGCTGATCGGCGCCGCGAGCGCGCATCAGAAAGATCGCCGCCGTCCAGTTGGCGTGACAGTCGAGGAGGGTCCCGAGGATCCCGCCGTTCACGACCCCGGCGAACGCCTCGTGGTCCGGCAGCGGCGTGAAGCGGGCCACGAGCACGGCCTGGTCGCCGGGGCTCGCCACGCTGGCGAGGTGCAGGCCGATCGGATTGGCCGGGCCGCAGCCGAAACAGCGGCCGGTCGGGGCATACAGCTCCTGGAGGCTCGCGCCGGTCATGCCCCCGAGTATTGCAGTCCGCTCCGGATCGGGCTTTCGGGAGATCGGTCGCCCGTCAGCCAGGCGACCCCCTTCAGCTGGAGATCGACGTCACGACGAGCACGGCGGACATCACCACGAGCAGCGTCGTCACGATCCAGCCGAGGGTCAGGTTGATCCGGCCACTCACGAGCTCGCCCATGATCCGGCGGTCGGCGGCGAGGAGCATGACGAATACGAGGATGACGGGCAGAAGCAGGCCGTTGATCACCTGGGCGCTGAACATCACCTGGATCAGGGGGAGCCCCGGGATCAGCATGAACAGGGCTGCGAACCCGATGAAGAACGCCAGGAGGCCGTAGAATGCCGGCGCCTCCCGCCAGTGCCAGTCGACGCCCTGCTCCCAGCCGAAGGCCTCGCACGCGGTGTAGGCGCTCGCGAGAGGGACGACCCCGAGGCCAAGCAACGATGCCGCCAGGAGCCCGACCGCAAACAAGGTCGATGCGACGTTACCGGCCAGCGGTCCGAGAGCCCGTGCCGCGTCGGCAGCGTCCTTGATGTCGCGCTGGCCGCTCGTCCACAGGGTTGCCGCGCAGGCGACCACGATGAAGGCAGCGATCACATTCGTGATGAAGACTCCGATCAGGACGTCGATCCGCTCGGCCGCGAGGTCATCGGAGCGGAGGCGCTTGTCGACGACGTACGCCTGGATGAAGCCCTGGCCCCACGGAGTGATCGTCGTGCCGACCGTGCCGACGACCGCGAGCATGTACGCACCATTGAACGTGCCGTGGGGGACGAACAGCGAGTTGATGGCTCGCGGGACGTCGGGGTGGGCGAGGGCCGCCGACACGACGTAGGCCGCCGACACGAGGAAACCGATCCCGACGAAGAAGTACTGGACGCGGCCGAAACTGCCCCGGCTGATGAGGGTGATGACCGCGATCGCCGCAAGGAGCGCACTGACCGGCGTCGGGATCCCGAAGAGGGACAGGGCGGCGCTGATCCCCGCGAACTCCGAAACCGTCGAGCCGAGGTTTGCGCCGATCATCGTCAACGCAGCAAACGCTGCCCATCGAACGCCGAATCGCTCGCGAATGAGGCCGGTCAAGCCCTGTCCGGTCGCGAGCCCGATGCGGGCACCGATCTCCTGGGTGATGAACAGCGCGATCTGGGTCACGAGGAGGACCCACAGCAGGTCGTAGCCGAACTTCGCGCCGGCGAGGGAGTAGGTCGTGATCCCGCCCGCGTCGTTATCGGCAAAGCCGCTGACGATGCCCGGACCGAGGACGGCGAGGGTTGCCGCGAACCGCGCCCGCCGGCCAAGCGGCCGCCGCGGCGCCGCCGTCGCCCGGACCTCGGCGGGCGTCATCCCACCCGTCATCCGCCGGTCCGGGAGAACAGCCGCGGCAGGCGCTTCTTCCAGGCGGTTGGGAGGATTGCATCCATCGCATCGTCGACGGTGACGATCCCGACGAGCCGGCCATCGTCGTCGACGACCGGTACGGCGAGGAGGTTGTATCGAGCGACCGCCTGGGCGACCTCGTCCTGGTCGGCTAGGACATTGACGGCGACGGGCTCGACGATCATCACCGCGCCGATCTCCGTATCGCCGCTGGCGACGATCAGGTCACGCAGCGACAGGACGCCGACCAGCCGCCCGAATTCGCCGGTGACGTAGACGTAGTAGATCGTCTCGGCCTCGGGTTCCAGCTCGCGCAGTCGATCGATCGTCTGGGCCGCCGTGAGCGTGGCCGATACGGCGATGAACTCGGTGGTCATGATCCCGCCGGCCGACTCCTCGGGATAGCCGAGCAGACCCTGGACCTCGTCGGCCTCGTCCTGGGCCATCAGGGCAAGAATCTCGGAACGGGCCGCGTCGGACAGGTCGGCGACGAGGTCGGCCGCGTCGTCCGGACTCATCTCCTCGAGGATGTCGGCCGCGCGCTCAGGGTGAAGGTC
Source organism: Candidatus Limnocylindrales bacterium (assembly GCA_038204565.1). Taxonomy (GTDB): domain Bacteria; phylum Chloroflexota; class Limnocylindria; order Limnocylindrales; family CSP1-4; genus CF-46. The sequence goes on along the minus strand of JBBRCU010000009.1, from coordinate 63,840 downwards.
CTCAAGGATCTCGACCTGGGTATCGGCCTCCATCTCTTCCATCGCATCGGCGACCGCCTCATCATCGAGGGACGCCAGGACGCCGGCCCGGTCCTGGGGTGTGAGCTGGTCGATGATCGAGGCGAGGTCAGCCGGGTGGAGCTCGGCGAGGCCGACGTGGGGGACCCGGAGCTTGACCGACGCGATCGAGCTCTCGACGGGATCGACGTCTTCCCAGTCGATGTACCGCTCGTGAAGTGGTAGATGGAGGATGCGGGCGATCGCGCGGTACGGACCCTCGATCCCGAGCCGCCGGAGGAGGCCGGCGGCGCCGACGTCGACCGCGACGAGGCGCAGCGAGCCGTCGATGACGTCGAGGCTGAGGTCGTTGACACGGACCACCCGGCGGCCGTCGATGTCGACGATCTGCTTGTCCATGAGATCCGCCTTGAGGAGGATCTCGTTCGGCCGTTGCTGGAACTTGCTGATGTCGATCGTTTCGGTCCGGAGGCGCGCACCCGTCTCGTCGACCGATGCGACGGACGTCCAGGGGAGGAAGATCTTGCGACCGTCCGTCGCGATGACGATGCCGGTGACCGGTGGGTAGTGATCGCCGACCGCCACGATCAAGTCGGCGACCTTCCCGATGGGATCGCCGTTCTGGTCGCGAACCCGGCGGCCGATGGCCCGGCTCAGATACAGCATCTCTGCCACCTCGGTGGACGGTTCGTCCCGGCCGAGGCGGGCGCCCGATCGAGTCGGGCGCGAACGCTAGCGGGTGAGGCGGACCGTCATTCCTCTCGCGACGCCCGCGGCGTCGCGGCTGCTGATTCCGGTATCCACGAGGGACGGGGTACCTCTGAGGCTCGTTCCGCGGCTCCCCGGTACGCGAAGTTGGTTCGTTTCGGCGAACTGGCGGACCGCCGCCAGTGTAGCCCAGGCGGCGCTCGGATCTCGGGCGGTCAGCGGCCCTCGTCGGCGTGCTGCCGGCCCGGACCGGCGGCGCTCCGTCGTGGTTCGGGAGCTGCTCATCGGCGCGATCATCATCCCGTCGTCCGGGTGCGGCGCCAGTTTCCGGTGCGCCCGGTCACCAGGTGCGCTGGAGCACCGTGCGAACTGTCGATCCGACTCGTACCGTAAGCCTCCAACTCGTGCTCGTGAGATGGAGGTCCGGATGCGCAAGCTGTTGATCCCGGTTGTGGGTGCCGCGATGGGCCTGCAACTGCTCGTTGTGCCGGCTGTGGCAGTCTCCCCGCCGTTGACGATCACGGCCGATGCTCCATGGGCGGTTCCGGCCGGTCACAACTGGACCTTCAACGACTTCTTCCCGCGGACCCTGACCGTCCACGGCGGCCAGACGATCACGCTGGCCGTGGCCGGCTTCCACAGCGTCACCCTGCTGCCGGCGGGAGTGACCGCTTCGAGCGGTCTCCGATCGATGGGCCTGCTCCAGAACGATTCGGAGGACACGACGCGGAATCCGAACGGGACGACGCATTCGCAGTTGAACCTTGGGGCGGGCTTTCCGATCCCGAGCGGTTGCGGCAGCTCGGCGACACCGTGCTCGTTCACCGGTTCCTCGCCCGTGAGCACGGGCATCCCGCTCGCCGGACCGCCGGTCCCGATGGACGTGACGGTCAACGCGCCGGTCGGCTCGTACCGCGTCATCTGCCTCGTTCACCCGAAAATGAAGGGATGGCTGAACGTCGTCGCCGATTCCGTGCCCGCAACGACCCCGACCCAGGCCGCGCATCGGGTCTCGAGCGAGATCGCCGCTGATCTCGGCGAGGGCTGGGCGGCCGAGAACGCCGCGAACGTCCATCGGTCGACGGTCGACGACGGCGTCCGCACCTGGCTGATGTCGGCTGGCACCGGCAGCCCCGATGGCCGCGTCGCGGTCGACGAGATGCTGCCGCTGAACCAGACGATCCGGCCAGGCGATCACGTGAAGTGGATCTCCAGGTCGGTGAACGAGATCCATACGGTCACGTTCCCGACGGAGCTCCACACGGACATCCTGCCGATGTGCGAATCGGGCGTCGTCGACGTGGCGGCGACTCCGACCGTGTTCCCGCCGAGCGGCCTCGGAGACTTCACCTGTGGCGGCCCGCCCGTCGAGTTCGAGAACGGCGGCGGCAACGGCGTCCGCCATATCACGTCGCCGGCAACGGTCGCCGACAGCGGTGTGATCGCCTCTGACGCGGCGAGTGACGCGGTCGCTCTCCCGGACTCGGCGTTCCACACGTCGTGGTCCGCCTCGTTCAAGGGCGCTGCCGTGGGCACGTACACGTACCTGTGCCAGGTGCACCCGGGCATGGACGGGACGATCACCGTCCACTGACCGCCCGTCCGCTCGTCATTCGACCGTCCGCCGGGGACCCGGCGGACGGTCGTTCGTTACTGGGGATCACGCTCGAGGGTCGTGGTGCCGAAGCCGGGATTCGAACCCGGACGATCTTGCGATCAGCGGTGTTTGAGACCGCCGCGTCTGCCATTCCGCCACTTCGGCACGCGGCCGCCATCGTACTGGACCGCGAGCTGGCGCCCGCGAGATCGGCAGGCCATCCGAACCTGCGGAACCGGGGAAGGGGCGACGGCGTCTGGCGGCCGGTCCGATGCTAGACTCGCCCCGCCTCAGAATCGCCGTCCGGAGGGACCCCCTGACCGTGGAGGGCCTTCGCTCGACGACGGTCTCGGAAGACCCCGTCCAGCGCCGCGACCTCATCCTGATCGAGAGCGCCCGCGACGGCGATCTCGGTGCGTTCAACGACCTCGTCGTCTGCTACCAGGATCAGCTCTTCGCCCTCGTCGTGCGAATGGTCCCCGATCGCGATCAGGCGTCGGACTGCGTCCAGGAGGCGTTCTTCTCGGCGTTTCGCAACCTCCATGCATTCCGTGGGGGGAGCGTCAAGTCCTGGCTCCATCGGATCACGATCAACGCGGCGATGGATATCCAGCGCGCCCGCAAGCGGCGACCGGTCCAGCCGTACCCTGAGCTCGATGACGACTCGTGGCAGCCGCCCGCCGGCAAGGAGGCTGACCCAGTGACGACCGCGCTCATGACCGAGCGCCACCGGGCGATCAACGGCGCCCTTGCGTCGATCACCGACGACCAGCGGTCGGCAATCGTCCTGTTCGACATCGAGGGCTACGACTATGCCGAGATCGCCGCCATGACCGGCGTCTCGCTGGGAACCGTGAAATCGCGGATTCATCGCGGCCGGCTTGCCCTCCGGGAGCGTCTCGCGGACCGGATGGAGCTGTTTCGTGGCTGACCTTGCGACCCGATCGTTGATGAGCGGGAACCGCACTCGAGCGGAGGTCGTCTGAGCCTCATGCCGCATATCCCCGAGGTCCGGCCGACCTCCCACGAACACCACGACCCGATGCTCGTGGCCGCGCTCGCCGCCGGCGATCTCGCCGGCACCGACCGCGACCAGGCCATCACGCTGACCCGGACCTGCGCGGATTGTGCCGACCTCCACGCCGACCTCCTGGCCCTCGCGAGCGCCACTGCCGCCGCGCCGGCGCCGGTCGCGACGCGCCCCCGCGACTTCCGGCTGACGCCCGCCGACGCCGCCCGTCTCCATCCGAGTCGCTGGCGCCGGCTCGCTGCCGCAATCGCGAAGTCGCCGACGCTGCTCTCCCGGCCGATGGGGGTTGGGCTCGCGACGCTCGGCCTGGTCGGGCTGCTCATCGGGAACGTCCATATCACGGGCTTCATGGGATCGAGCGCGGCGACGCCCGCGCCCCAGTCAGCGGCGGGGGCCGCGAGCTCGGTACTCCCCGCCAACCCCGACATGGTCATGGCTCCCTCCGATCTGATCGCTCGCAACGGAACCGGCTCCGGGCCGGACGCTGCCTCGTCCGTGGCGCCCGCAGCGGCCGCCAGCCAGGAGATCGGAGGCGTGTCCGGTGCTCCTGCCGCGTCGATTGGGACTCAGGCGGCGCCGATCGCCGCCGCGGACGGCAAGACCGCGAGTGAGGTGCCGGGCGGGCTCGCCGGCGCCAGCCGCGACGCGGTTGCTCCCGAGCCGACCAGCCCGCTCAACCTGCTGTTCGGCGCGGCAGTGGTCGTCGGGCTCGCGATCCTTGCTGCCGCCGCACTCCGAGGCCGCCGAACCGCCTGACGAGCCGCCTGACCGGCTGCCGGGAGGCCGGGTCGGGCGGCTCCCGATGGACCGCCGCGGCGGTGACCGCGGGTACACTCCGTCCGTGCCGACCGAACGCCTGATGCTGCTCGACGGGTTCGGCCTCGTCTATCGCGGCTACTTCGCCCTCCCGCCCCTGACAACGTCGAAAGGCGAGCTCGTCAACGGCGCGTTCGGCTTCGCGAGCATTGTCCTGCGCGGCATCCAGGACCTCCAACCGGACTACCTCGCAGTCTCGTTCGACCTGCCGGGGCCGACGTTCCGCCACGAGGCCTACGCCGAGTACAAGGCCAACCGGGTCCGCATGCCGGACGACCTGCGCAACCAGTTCCCGAAGGTCCGCGAGATCGTCAAGGCCCTCCGGATCCCGGTCTACGAGATGGCCGGCTACGAGGCGGACGATGTGATCGGGACGATCACGAAGCAGCTCGACAGCCGGGCCGACCTCGAGACGACGATCGTGACGGTGGATCTCGACATGCTCCAGCTCGTCACGCCGCGGGTCCGCCTGATGACGACCCGGTCGGGGGTCGAGAACACGATCATGTATGACGTCGCCAAGATCGACGAGCGGTTCGGACTGCGGCCCGACCAGATGGTCGACTACAAGGCGCTGAAGGGCGACCCGAGCGACAACATCCCGGGTGTACCTGGCGTCGGCGAGAAGACCGCGGCCAAGCTCATCCGCGACTTCGACGATCTCGACAGCCTCCTCGGCCGCCTCGACGAGGTATCCCCGGCCAAGCTGGGCGACAAGCTCCGCGACCACCTCGACCAGATCCGGATGGGCCACGAGTTGTCGCTGATCGTCCGCGACCTCCCGATCCAGATCGACCTCGCGGCGGCGCGCCTCGGCGACTACGACCGCGACACGGTTGTCCGGTTGTTCCGCGAGTACGAGTTCCGGACCCTGATCGAGCGCCTCCCGCCGATGGCCGGCGAGACGCCCCAGGAGCGCACCGACTCGCTCCGATCGGTCGTGGAGAGCGGGTACGTGCCCGCGGCGCGCGTCGCCGGGCGCCCGGACGGCTGGGGGGCGGCACGCACCGGACCTCGGCCGGAGGGTGGCGAGCTGCAGCTCAGGCTCGACTTCAACACCGTGAGCGGCCCCGCGACGGAGGTCCGCGAAGGCGAGGACGGACAAGCGGTCCCGGATACCGAGGCCGCGTCCGATGGGGCGGGCGACCTCGCGACCGCCCTCGCCCAGGCGATCGCCGACCCCGGCCGGATCGAGGTTCGCGGACCCGACCGGATCGCCGAGCTCGCGGCCTGGGTCGCCGCCCAGCCGGCTGTTGGTGCCGCGCTCGTCGCCGACGATCCGCGCCCGCGACGGGGCACCCCGCTCGCGCTGGCCGTCGCGGGTTTGGACGGGCGCGTCGTCGCGGCCGAGGGCGCAGCGGCGTCTGATGCCCTGCGTCATCTCGTCGAGGCGGCCGGGATCCCACTTGTCGGGCATGAGGTGAAGTCGATCCTGGTCGCCCGGTTCGTCGACGATCTCGAGGGCCCCGCCACCGCGGTCGCGTTCGACACCCAGATCGCCGCGTACGTCCTGAATGCCGCTCTCCGGAGCCAGACGATCGCCGACGTCGTCGCGGAGCAGCTGGACCAGATCCTGCCGCCCGCGAACGAGCTCCCCGCCACCGCGCGGGCCGGCCTCGAGGCCCTCTCAGCGCTGGCGGTCCGGGAGCCACTCGAGCGACGTCTCGTCGAGGTCGGGCTGGAGCGCCTGTTCCGCGACATCGAGTTGCCACTGATCCCGGTCCTTGCCCGGATGGAGGCGGTCGGCGTCGCCCTCGACCTCGAGGCCCTGGCGGGGCTGGCCGTGGAGTTCGGCGAGGTGATCGACCGCCTCGAGCAGGCGATCTACGTCGACGTCGGTCACGAGTTCAACCTGGGCAGCCCAAAGCAGCTCGAGCAGATCCTCTTCTTCGAGCTCAACCTGCCGAAGGGCAAGAAGACCAAGACCGGCTTCTCGACCGACGCGTCGGTGCTCGAGGACCTCCGGCCGGCTCACCCGATGGTCGACAAGCTCCTCGAGTGGCGGATCTACACCAAGCTTCGCTCGACCTACGTCGACGCGCTCCCGACCCTGATGGCTCCCGACGGCCGGCTCCACACGACCTTCCATCAGGCGGTTGCAGCGACCGGCCGGTTGTCGTCGTCGGACCCGAACCTCCAGAACATCCCGATCCGGACGGCGCTTGGGCGCCGGATCCGGCGGGCATTCGTCGCCGGCGCGCCGGACCTGACGCTCCTCGCCGCCGACTACTCCCAGGTCGAGCTTCGGATCCTCGCCCACGTCTCGGGCGACGAGCACCTGAAGGACGCATTCGCCCGGAACGCCGACATCCACCGCGAGACGGCCGCCCGCGTCCTCCACAAGGCGCCCGAGGACATCACCCACGGCGAGCGGTCGATGGCCAAGATGGTCAACTTCGGGTTGGCCTACGGGATGAGCGACTTCGGGCTTGCGTCGCGGGCGAACATCCCGCGGCGCGAGGCGCAGGAGTTCATCAGCTCGTACTTCGCCGCCTATTCCGGGATCAGTTACTACATGATGGCGATCAAGGAGCAGGCGAAGAGCCAGGGTTTCGTCGAGACACTCCTCGGCCGAAAGCGCCAGATCCCCGAGCTCGGAGCGGCGAATCCGGCTCTCCGTGGCGCGGGTGAGCGGATGGCGATCAACATGCCGATCCAGGGCACGGCCGCGGACATCCAGAAGATCGCGATGATCCGGACGGCCGAGCGCGTCACCGCGGCCGGTCTTCATGCCCGGCTCCTCCTCTCCGTCCATGACGAGCTCCTGTTCGAGACCCCGCGCGACGAGGTCGAGGCACTCGCCGCGATCGTCCGCGAGACGATGGAGGGCGCCCTGCCGCTGTCGGTCCCGCTGACCGTGGACATCAAGATCGGCGACGACTGGGAGGGGATGACGCCGCTGACCCGCGAGGACGCGATCGCGGCGGAGCTCGGCGAGGAGCCCGAGGCGGACGCGCTCGCACCGATCGCCTGACCGCTCCGCCCGCTGCCGGTAGGCTTCGGCCATGCCCGAGCTGCCCGAGGTCGAGACCGTCGTCCGCGACCTCCGACCGTTGATCACCGGCGCCACGATCGTCGACGCCACGACACGCTGGGAGCGGACCCTGCGGGGGATGACCGCGCAAGACTTCGCCGACGGCGTCGCCGGGCGGCGGATCGAGGCCGTCGGACGACGGGCAAAGCAGATCGTCGTCGACCTGTCGGGCGGGGCATTCCTGACGATCCACCTGAAGATGACCGGGCAGCTGTTCGTCGTCCCCGAGGGTGGGCCCGAGGACCCCTATGTCCGGCTCGTCCTGAGCCTCGAGGACGGCCGCGAAATCCGGTTCCGTGACATCCGGAAGTTCGGGAAGATCGGCCTCTATGGCGCGGATGCGACGGCCACGGCGGTCGATCCGTTCGCAGCCATCGGGCCCGAACCGTTGGCCGACGCGTACACGGTGGCGGTGTTCCGGAAGCGGCTGCGCGCCCGGAAGGGCCGCCTCAAGCCGCTTCTCCTCGACCAGACATTCGTCGCCGGCGTCGGCAACATCTACGCCGACGAGGCGCTCTGGGCGGCCCGCCTCCACCCGCTCAGAACGGCCCGGACGCTGCGACCGGCCGACGAGCGCCGGCTGTGGCTCGAAATCCGGCGGATCCTGGCCGAGGCGGTGATCCGCCGGGGCTCCTCGATCGACGACTACACCGCGCCAAATGGCGACGGCGAGATGCAGGACCATCTCGCGGTCTACCAGCGGACGGGCGAGCCATGCCTCCGCTGCGGGCGGCCGATCCGGCGGATCGTCGTCGGCGGCCGGGCGACCCACTTCTGCTCGTGGGACCAGCGCCTGCCCGCCGTGGACCGGCCCGCCGCCCGGGCGATCCTGCGCGCCGCAACCGCCCCGGAGCGAGCGGGCCGGCGGTGGTCGGAACTGGCAGGCGGGGAGGGGAGCGTCGGACCCGCCGGAGAAGCGACATCGAGCGAGCGCGTGCGCGCGGGTCGCGCCGAGCGGACGCGCCGGGTGGCCGCTACCCGCCGGGCCGTTGCCCGGGCCTCGGTCGGTGGCTGACCGATGTCGATCCTTCGTCTGGAGCAGGTCCGCCGCGAAGTCGGGACGTTCGTCATCCTCGATGACGTCACTGCCGCGATCGCCGTCGACGACCGGATCGGGCTGGTCGGACCGAACGGCGCCGGCAAGACGACCCTCCTCCGGCTGGCCGCCGGCCGCGACGAGCCGGACACCGGCGCCGTCCACCGCAGGCGCGGCCTGACGATCGGGCTGCTCGCTCAGGAGTCGCACTTCGACGAGGCCTTCATGGCTGCCCCGGACCTCCGGGCCGCGGTCCGCCACGGCGCCGCCCACCTCGAGGCGATGGCGGTCCGTCTGGCGGAGATGGAGCATGCCGGCCAGGTCGTGGCGCCGGGCTACGCCGACCTCCAGCATCAGTTCGACATCCTCGGCGGCTACACCCTCGACCTGCGCGTCGACGAGGCTTTGTCCGGCCTCGGCTTCACCCGCGACGAGTGGGCCAAGCCGCCGACGGCCCTGTCCGGTGGCGAGCAGACCCGGGCGACCCTCGCTCGGCTCGTCATCGCCCAGCCGGACCTCCTGTTCCTCGACGAGCCGACGAACCACCTCGACATCGGCGCGATCGAATGGCTGGAGGAGCACCTCCGGCGGCGTCACGGCGCGCTTCTCGTCGCCTCCCACGACCGAGCCTTCCTCGACGCGACGGTCAACCGGATCTGGGAGCTCCGCGACCGGAAGCTCACGGTCTTCCGCGGCGACTACGGCGCCTACCACCGCCAGCGCGTCGAGCGCGACCTTCGGGCGGTCAAGGACGCCGATAGCCAGGAGGACCAGATCGCGCGCGAGAAGGAGCTCGTCCAGCGCTACCGCTCGCATCGCAAGTTCAGCAAGATGCACGAACACGAGGCCCGTCTCGAGAAGCTCCAGACCGAGCGGATCGAGTCGCCGAAATCGACCAAGAAGCTGCGGCTGCCGAGCGGGGCGCTGGCCGGCGGCGGGCCGTCGCGGTCGGGCGAGATCGTCATCCGGGCCGAGGGGCTCATCGTCGGCTACCTGCCGGGACGCGGCGCGGTGACTGCCGACGGCACTCCGGCCACCGAACCCAAGCAGGTGGCGACGGTCCCGTTCCTGGCCGCGACGCGCGGCGACCGGATCGGGATCGTCGGGCCGAACGGGGCCGGCAAGACAACGCTCCTCCGGACGATCGCCGGCGACCTGCCGCCGCTCGACGGGTCGCTCAGCTTCGGCAACGCCGTCCAGCCGGGCTACCTCGCCCAGCTCCGCGGTGCGGCGATCCCGGGAGCCACGGTCCTCGACGCCCTCCTCGAGGCGATCCCGGTCACGCCCGGTGAGGCGCGCGGCTTCCTCGCCCGATTCCTGTTCCGCGGCGAGGACGTGTTCAAGGAGGTCGGCAAGCTGTCGGGCGGCGAGCGATCGCGGCTCGAGCTCGCTCTGCTCGGGATCATGCCCTCGAACCTGCTCCTCCTCGATGAGCCGACGAACCACCTCGACATCCCCGCCCGCGAGGCCATCGAGGCGTTCATGCACGATTCGCCGGCGACGCTCCTCGTCGTATCGCACGACCGGCGGCTGCTCCAGACCGTGTGCACGACGTTGTGGGTGGTCGACGACGGGCTGGCCGTCTCGTTCGCCGGGGGCTGGGCGGAATGGCGGGCGGCGGTCGCCGACGGCTGGACCGTCCACGGGGCGGCGGCCCGCGAGGAGGCCCGGCTGCGCGGTGGCGCGCATGGCGGCCGTGGGGCGACCGCGGCCGGCGCGAGCGGCTCCGGCGATCTGGCTGGTGCGCCGGCCGGCGGATCACGGCCCGGCTCGACGGCAATCGCCGAGGCGCCCGTGGGTCGATCGACGACCGGGCCGACGACGTCACCGGGCCGGTCCGTCGCGTCCCGGCTGGCGCGCCGAGAGAGGCTCTCGAAGGACGCCTATCGTCGCCAGAAGGCGATCGTGGACGCCGACCTCTCCCGGCTCGGGCTTCGCAAGAGCCAGCTCGAGCTGTCGATGGGCTCGCCGGCGGTCGCTGCCAACTTCGTCGAGATGCGCCGCGTCGCAAGCGAGCTCGCCGACGTCGAGCAGGCGCTGGCGGTGGCTGAGGACGCATGGTTGGACCTCGAGGACCGGGCGCCGTGAATCCTCGGGCCGATGGCATCGACGGAGCTCCGCCTCCGACCGCGGAGAGGTCTGGGGTGATCATCGGGCTGACCGGGCCGATCGGCTGCGGCAAGAGCACGGTCGCGGGCTGGCTCGGCGAGCGGGGCGCGGTCGTGATCGACGCGGACCGGGTCGCCCGCGAGGTCGCCGCCCCGGGCCAGCCCGCCCATGACGCGATCCTCGCCGTGTTCGGTGACGGCGTCCGAAGCAATGACCGCGCGCTCGATCGAGCGGCCCTCGCTCGGGTCGTCTTTGCCGATCCCGAAGCGCTGCGCCGCCTCGAGGGGATCGTCCACCCCGTGGTCCGGGACCGGATCCTCGCAGACATCGCCGCGGCGGAGGCCGTCGGCGCCGCGGCCGTGGTCGTCGAGGCGATCAAGCTCGTCGAGGGCGGTCTGGCGGCCCTGTGCGATGAGGTCTGGCTGGTGACCTGCGCGCCGAGGGTTCAACGGGATCGAGTGATCGCTCGGGGCGCGAACCCCGAGGAAGCGGACCGGCGGATCTCCGCCCAGGCGGGTCTCGTCGAGCGGATCCGGCCTGCCGCCTCGCGCGTCATCGATACGTCCGGGCCGCTCGCGGACGCGCGCTCCAACGTGGCCGCAGCGTGGGCCGAGGCGACCGCCGGGCGCTGAACGTCCGGGGGCTCAGTTCGCCGACGACCCCATTCGGTCGAAATCCAGCCCTAGTTGGTGAGCTTCAGGACGTAGGTCCCGAGGTAGCGCGGACAGGCATTGTTCGAGCACGACGAGACCGTGAGCCGAGCGTTCGTGAACGAACTCAGAAAGTACCCGTTGATGTGCTTGTTCGAGCCGCCGTCAGCGCTGTTCACGTGGAATGTCGCCCAGCCCATGAAGTTCCCGTTGTTGTCCACGATCGCGACCGGCATCTCCAGCCCGCTTAGGTAGGTGTTCACATCGGAGAACAGGGCCGTGTGGAAGCCGTTGTTCTTCTGGCCGATGTATTCCCCATAGGACAGCGACTTGTTGATGGTCGTCGTGCCTTTGATGATCGCGTCGACCTGGCTGGTGTCGACGTTGCCGGTGCCGTAGTTCGTCCAGGCGATGTCCAGGGCATTGACGGGCACGTCGCCGTTGGCGTCTCCAAAGTCGGTCGCCGACTGGTACTTGGGCGTCCCGTCGTTATTGAAGGCGCCGATCGAGAAGATGAACGGGCCTGCCCCGGCTGCGGTGTCCGGGAAGCCCGCCAGCGCCGTAGCCGCAGTCGAGACCTGCCACGTCGTCATGCCCAATGCGCCGAGGAAGGAGTTGCGATGGGCCGAGGCGACCGAAACGACCACCTGGACTCCGTTCGTGGTCGTGATCGTCACGCCGACGGACGTGGGCCCGGACCCGTCGGTGAAGTCGTTGGAGGCGGCGACCGCCTTCGCCCGGGCGATGGCCTGGCTCGGGTTGTTGTTCAGCAGGTAGTCGTTGGCGCCGGCCAGGGCTGCAAGGTCTGCGGAGGTCTGCTGGTCCCGCCGCTGGGCGTAGGTCGCCCCGCCATCGATGGCGAGCCCGACCATCCCGATGATCGCCATGATCGCGAGGGCGAAGACGACCAGGATCTGGCCCTCGTCGCGGGAACTTCCTGGCTGGCGTGCACCCACGGACGACTCTCCAGTCATTGGATCTTGGCGCTGCTGGCCGTGGCGAACGTGAACGGTCCGAACGCTGAGAGGAGCGGTAGCACGGGCGAGAAGGTGGTTCGGACCGAGACGCGGACCCAGTCGCCCGGCTGGCAGGCGCGGCTGACGATGGAGCCCGCAATGTCGATGCACGCGTACGACGAGACGGTGAGGCCGGGGACGAGCGTTCGCTCGCCGCTGAGCGCCGTTGCGGTTTGGCCGCTCGATCCGAGGGATCCGGTGCCGGGGTGCAGGCTCGTCACCCGGGCGAGCTCGCGGGCAGCATCCGACACCCCGTTGAAGAGGAACGCGGCGCGCGCCAGGTCCACGATGCCGATCAGGAGCGTCAGGAAGACCGTGATCCCGATCGCAAACTCGGCGAGCGCCTGGCCACGTGTGGCCGCCTTGCGGCGTCGGCCGGTCACCCTCACCTGGTCACCGTCACGGTCCGCGTCCGCGTGGCGGGACCTCCGAAGTTCGAGACCACCAGCGTCACGGTGAAGCCGCCTTCCTTCTGGAACTTGTTCGTCGGGTTCTGCTGGGTCGACGTCGTGTCACTCGAGTTGCCGGCCCCGTCACCGAAGTTCCAGGAGTAAGCCAGGATCGGACAGCTGGAGGTCGTCGTGGCGGCGGCGACGAATTGGAAGACCGTGAGGTTTCGAGTGCCGGTCGAAGGGCTGAAGGTGAAGTCGGCGGTCGGCGGGTCGCAGTACGGGGTCGGGGTGGGAGTCGGGGCGAGCGTCGCCGAGGCGGATGGGGCGACCGAGGCGGTTGCCGTGGGTGTCGGGCTGGCCGTCGGCGTCGCGGTCACGCTCGGAGATGCGGTCGCACCCCCGATGTTTGGATGCACCGCGATCTGTGCGGACGCGCTCTGCGTGAAGGTCAGATTGGTCCCGCCGGTGAACGCGGACAGGATCGGGGTCATCAGCGAGAAGTGACCGACAACGTTGATCGTGACCTGGTTTCCGAGCGCCTCGACGCAGGGCGACGGGACGCAGACCAGTGACACATCCGACGGTGACACGGTCAGGAAGGACCCGCTCGATTCGGTGATCACAGCGCACATCACGCGATTGGTCGTCGCATTGCATGGCTGGCCGGCGACGAACGAGGTCGGGTTCGCCGCCGCTTCGAGGGCGCCGGCCCGGGCCGCGCTCTCGATCGAGACCTGGGAGTGGAACAGGCGGGCGAGATCGGCGCCGGCGGCGAGCAGGACCAGGAGGACCGGCATGATCAGGGCGAGCTCGACGATCGACTGACCGCGCGGGCGGACGGTCGGGCGCCCGGTCCGGGATTCACGCGTTCGGCCGTCCCGAAGGGTGAAGGCGCGCAGGATCATCGCAAGGCGTCGACGAATGGCCAATGGTTCTCCCGACCACCCCATGGGGGGCGGCCCGATGCTTCAACAGTAGGTCCGGGATCCGGTCCGGATAAGGCTTCAGGTGTGGCCAATTCGTACCGGTGGCTGCCATGAAGATTCCGGTCCGGCGTTGCTCGTTTGCACCGGCTCGATCGCCCGCGGGCCGTTCGGGCGCCGCCGAGTCCTCCTCAGGGTGCCGTGCTTCCTGACGGTGCCGGGCCCGAGCTCGGGAACGGCGTCGGCGAGGAGATCGGCGGCTGGCTCGGCAGCGGCTGGTTGCCGCGGGGGTACGTCTCCGGGATCGGCAGGCCGTACTTCTGGATGATCCGGTTCGTGGTCTCGCCCAGGGCACTGGCGTCGACCAGGCGCTGGTCAAGGTTCGGGCGGAGGGCCATGCTCATCGTGGTGGACCCGACCGCCGTCAGATGGGCCAGCTCCTCGGCCATCGGCAAGGATGCCTTCAGGATGTAGAAGGCATCCTTCCGGGACAGGATCAAGACGTTCTGGTAGGCGATCTTCGTGGACTTGTCGGTCGTGAACTGGCCACCCGCTGCGATGTCCGGCGGGACGTTGACGGTCGCGGTCACGAAGACATCGACCGTCTCGCCGGCCTTCAGGACGCCGCCGACGGCAAGGTCGTCTGGGACCGTGATGGAAATGGCCCGCCACGGGATGCTGTCCGGCGTGACCGATTCGCCCGGCCCGAGGATGGAGAACTCGTTGCCCGCCTGCGTTGATGCCAGCATGTTGTCGGTGACGAGCTGACCCTGGAGGATCGTGACTGCTGGGATCCGGCCGATGACATTGGCGGGATCGGTGATCACGCCGCTGACATTCGTGGGATCGAGAGGCACCTCGCGGATTTCGACGTCCTCGGCGACGATCGCCTGGCGTGCGGGGATCGCGCGGACCGCGACCACGACGGAGACCTTCTGGAGGTCGCTCTGGCCGGCGGTCTGGGTCGCCTGATTGACGAGGAAAAATGCGCCGCCGCCCGCCGCAAGGGCAAGGATCACGCCGACGGCGACGATGATCCGCCCGCGCTTCCGATCATCGCGGAATTCCAGTTCCATCTCCGACCTTTCCGTAGACAGCGATTCCGCCCGGCAAACCGATGCCGCTCAGCGGCGCCCGGGGACCACGGCGACCGATCGGACGCGTGTCGTTCCCTGGCCGAGGTGTGGACGATCTGCACCGGATGCTGCGGTCCCGACACGTGACTCGGTATGGCCCGGTCGTCCCACCCGGTACCATCCGCAGGTCAGCCGCCTCGGGGGCTCGGTCAGAACCGCACATCTGTTCGAAATGGCCGGTTTCCGCTACGATGAGCCGGCCATGCCGGACTTCCGCCTCGTCGCCCCGTTCGAGCCCACCGGCGACCAGCCGGGTGCGATCGAGCGCCTCGTCGACGGCCTCCAGAAGGGCCTGAAGCACCAGACCTTGCTGGGAGCGACCGGTACCGGAAAGACCTTCACTATCGCCCGGGCCATCGAGGCGTACCAGAAGCCGACGCTCGTCCTGGCCCACAACAAGACCCTCGCCGCCCAGCTCTATGCCGAGTTCCGCGAGTTCTTTCCGGACAACGCGGTCGAGTACTTCGTCAGCTACTTCGACTACTACCAGCCCGAGGCGTATCTGCCGCGGAGCGACACCTACATCGAGAAGGACTCGTCGCGGAACGACGAGATCGACCGGCTCCGCCATGCCGCGACCCATGCCCTGTTCGAGCGACGGGACGTGATCATCGTGGCGTCGGTCTCGTGCATCTACGGCCTCGGCGCGCCGGTCGACTACGGGGCAACGGTCCTCCGCATGCGCCAGGGCGGCTCGTACCGCCGGGACACGATCCTTCGCCAGCTCGTGGATCTCCAATACCAGCGCAACGACCAGGCCCTCCAGCGCGCCCGGTTCCGGGTCCGCGGCGACACGCTCGAGTTCCAGCCGGCGTCGGAGGAGACCCTGATCCGGGTCGAGTTCTTCGGCGACGAGGTCGAGCGGATCACCGAGGTCGACCCGCTGACCGGCGAGCTGCTTGCCGAGCGCAAGGAGGTCAACGTCTACCCGGCCAGCCACTACGCCACGCCGGCCGACAAGATGAAGCTGGCGGTCGTCGCGATCGAGGCCGAGATGGAGGAGCGGGTCGGCGAGATGGAGGTGGAGGGCCGGATCCTCGAGGCCGCCCGGCTCCGTCAGCGGACGACGTTCGACCTCGAGATGATGCGAGAGCTCGGGTTCTGCACCGGAATCGAGAACTACTCCCGTCATCTGTCGCAGCGCGAAGCCGGCTCGCGGCCGTGGACCCTCCTCGACTACTTTCCGCCGGACTGGCTCCTCGTCGTCGACGAATCGCACATGACGATCCCCCAGGTCGTCGGGATGTACAAGAACGACCGGACCCGCAAGGAGATCCTCGTCGACTTCGGCTTCCGCCTGCCGTCGGCCCTCGACAACCGGCCGCTGACCTTCGAGGAATTCGAGGGCCATCTCAACCAGGTCGTCCACATGTCGGCCACGCCCGGGCCGTACGAGCACGAGCGGAGCCAGCGGATCGTCGAGCAGCTGATCCGGCCGACCGGCGTCGTCGACCCGATGATCGACGTCCGGCCGACGGACGGCCAGATCGACGACCTGATGGAGGAGATCCGGCTCCGGACGGAGAAGGGCCAGCGAGCCCTCGTCACCACCCTCACCAAGAAGATGGCCGAGGACCTGACGGACTATCTTCGGGAGCTCGGGATCAAGGTCCAGTACCTCCACAGCGAGGTCGACACCCTCGAACGGGTCGCGATCCTGCGCGACCTGCGCCTCGGCGTGTTCGACGTCCTCGTCGGGATCAACCTCCTGCGCGAGGGGATCGACCTGCCCGAGGTGACGCTCGTCGCGATCCTCGACGCCGACAAGGAAGGCTTCCTGCGCAGCTCCTGGTCGCTGATCCAGATGATCGGCCGGGCGGCCCGCAACATCGACGGTCGGGTCGTGATGTATGCCGACCGGACGACCGAGTCGATGGCCGCGGCGATCGATGAGACGAACCGCCGCCGAGAAATCCAGATCGCCTACAACACGGCCCACGGGATCGAGCCGACGACGATCATCAAGGAGATCCACGACATCAACGAGCGCCTCCGCTCGGTCGCCGATCGGACCGTCGTCTACACCTCCGAGCGGGAGGAGCTGGCCGGCCGGGCGCTGAGCCTCGACAACACCAGGGCCATCGAGAAGCTCGTGACCCGGATGGAGACAGAGATGCGGGCGGCGGCCAAGGAGCTCGACTTTGAGCGGGCCGCGGCCCTTCGCGACGAGATCCAGAACATCCGGCTGCGGGTCCTCGAGCAGGACGCTTCGCTGATCGTCGGCCGCGCCGCGGAGCGGGCCGCGTCGTCGCGCGGGTCCGGCCTGGTCGGTGCCGCCGACCGGAAGCGGGGCGCCCGCCGCGACGAGGCCGCCGGCGAGCACCAGGCGTTCGAGGTGATGAGCGTGACCGTTCTGCCGGCCGGCGAGGAACCCGTCGAGCCCGCCGTCGACGAGGAGGGTCACGAGGACCACGAGGGTGGCGACGAGGCCGACCGGAACACCGCGTCCGACTGGCTGCCGGGGATCCGCGACGAGCACGAGGACACGGGGCGGACGGCCGCCTGGCGCGATCGACCGACCTGGGACCGGACAGTCACACCGAACGTCCGGCATCGAACGGGCAGCCGACCGCCGCGGCGCCGCTGACCGTGGATCGAACATCTGTACGATTTGGCGGCCGTCGGCTAGACTGACGAGGTCATGCCCCAGGATCAGCTCGTCGTTCGCGGTGCCCGCGAACACAACCTGAAGGACGTCACCGTCGCGTTCCCGCGCGACCGGCTCGTCGTCATCACCGGCCTCTCCGGGAGCGGCAAGAGCAGCCTCGCGTTCGACACGATCTACGCGGAGGGCCAGCGTCGCTACGTCGAGAGCCTGAGCGCCTATGCCCGCCAGTTCCTCGGCCAGATGGAGAAGCCGGACGTCGACGCGATCGACGGGCTGAGTCCGGCGATTTCCATCGACCAGAAGGGCGCGTCGCGCAACCCGCGCTCGACCGTCGGGACCGTCACCGAGATCTACGACTATCTTCGGCTGCTGTTCGCCCGGGCCGGCCACCCGCACTGTCCGGCCGGCCATCCGATTGCGCGGCAGACGGTCCAGCAGATCGTCGACCAGGTCCTGGAGCTGCCTGAGGGCACCCGTCTCCTGGTCCTCGGGCCGTTGATCAAGGACCGCAAGACCGAGGGTGATCGCGTCCTCGAGGGTGCCCGGCGCCAGGGCTTCGTCCGGGTCCGAGTCGACGGCGACATGGTCGACATCACCGACGCGCCGAAGCTCGACAAGTACAAGCGCCACAGCATCGAGGTCGTCGTCGACCGCTACATCGTCCGCTTCGCCGACGCGCTCGACGGCGCCGAGCGCGCGACAGACGGCCGCCCGATCGATGCGGAGACCGGCCAGGTCATCCCCGACCCGGACCGGACCCGCCTCGCCGATTCGATCGAGACCGCGCTGCGCCTCGGCGAAGGCGTGGTCCTGATCGCACCGGCGCCCCGCGACGACGAGCCGCCGTCCTTCGAGGAGCGCCGCTACAGCGAGCGCTTCACCTGCCCGTACGACGGGTTCACGATGGACGAGCTCGAGCCACGCAACTTCTCGTTCAACTCACCGCACGGCGCCTGCCCGGCCTGCACCGGACTCGGGACGCGGCTCGAGATCGATCCCGACCTCGTCATCCCGGACAAGTCGAAGAGCCTTCAGCAGGGCGCGCTCGTGCCCTGGGCCAAGATGCCGAACGACGCGTCGTGGCGGCTGAAGATCCTCGAGGCGATCTGCCAGTCCCACGGCTGGGACTTCAAGAAGCCGATCCGTGACCTGCCGCCGGAGGCGCTCGAGTACATCCTCCGGGCCGAGAAGGACGAGAAGGTCCTCGTCCGCTATCGCCACGAGCGGGGCGAGAACACCTACAAGGCGACGTTCGAGGGGATCATCACCAACCTCGAGCGGCGCTACAAGGAGACGGATTCGGAGTACATCAAGACCGAGCTCGAGAAATACATGGTCACGAGGCCCTGCCCGACGTGCAAGGGCCGCCGCCTCAAGCCGGAGGTCATCGCGGTCACCGTCGATGATCGGGCGATCTCCGACGTCGCGGTCCTCTCGATCACCGATTCGCTCGATTGGATCGGAGCTCTGCCGGAGAAGTTGTCCGAGCGGGAGCGGACCATCGCGGTCCAGGTCCTCAAGGAGATCACCGCCCGGCTCGGGTTCCTCGTCGACGTCGGGCTCGACTACCTGACCCTCGACCGGGCCTCGGTCACGCTGTCGGGCGGCGAAGCCCAGCGGATCCGTCTGGCGACCCAGATCGGGACGACCCTCATGGGCGTCCTCTACATCCTCGACGAGCCGTCGATCGGGCTCCACCAGAAGGACAACGCGAAGCTCATCGCAACCCTCACCCGGCTGCGCGACCTTGGCAACACCGTCCTCGTCGTCGAGCACGACGAGGAGACCATCCGGACGGCCGACTGGGTGGTCGACATCGGGCCCGGGGCAGGTGAGCTCGGCGGCGAGATCATCAGCAATGGCACGCTCGAGACGCTCCTCGCCGAGCCGCGCTCGATCACGGGCGCGTTCCTACGTGGCGAGCGGAAGG
Source organism: Candidatus Limnocylindrales bacterium (assembly GCA_038204565.1). Taxonomy (GTDB): domain Bacteria; phylum Chloroflexota; class Limnocylindria; order Limnocylindrales; family CSP1-4; genus CF-46. Next base: position 44,837 of record JBBRCU010000009.1, on the reverse strand, counting down.
TCGAAGTCCCGACGAAGCGACGCAAAGGCAACCTGAAGAAGCTCATCGTGAAGGGCGCCCGGGAGCACAATCTCCGCGACGTCGACGTGACGATCCCGCTCGGGACGTTCACCGCGGTCACGGGCGTGTCCGGCAGCGGCAAGTCGACCCTCGTCACGGACGTCCTCTACCGCGCCCTGGCCCGCGAACTGAACGGGTCGCGCGAGCCGGTCGGGGCACACGACTTGCTGAAGGGCGCCGAGCACATCGACAAGATCATCGAGATCGACCAGAGCCCGATCGGGCGGACGCCGCGCTCCAATCCGGCCACCTACACAGGGCTCTTTGGCCCGATTCGGGAGCTGTTCGCCGGCGTTCCCGAGGCGCGCGTCCGCGGCTATCTGCCGGGCCGGTTCAGCTTCAACGTCAAGGGCGGACGGTGCGAGAACTGCAAGGGCGACGGGATCCTGAAGATCGAGATGCAGTTCCTCCCGGACGTCTACGTCACGTGCGAGGTGTGCAAGGGCAAGCGCTACAACCGCGAGGCGCTCGAGATCCACTTCAAGGGCAAGTCGATTGCCGACGTCCTGGAGATGACGATCGCCGAGGCGGTCGACTTCTTCGCTGCCGTCCCCAACGTCCACACGAAGCTCAAGACGCTCTACGACGTGGGCCTGGGCTACGTCCATCTCGGGCAGCCGGCGACGACGCTGTCGGGCGGCGAAGCGCAGCGAGTCAAGCTGGCGACCGAGCTGTCGCGGCGGGCGACCGGGCGGACCCTGTATGTCCTCGACGAGCCGACGACCGGGCTCCACTTCGCCGATGTCGAGAAGCTCCTCGAGGTTCTCCACCGGCTGGTCGACGGAGGCAACACGGTCCTCGTGATCGAGCACAACCTCGACGTGATCAAGACAGCCGACTGGATCATCGACCTCGGGCCGGCCGGCGGTGCGCGCGGTGGGCGGATCGTTGCCGAGGGGACCCCGGAGAAGGTGGCGGCCACGCCCGGCTCCGCGACGGGGGAGTACCTCGATCGGGTGCTCCGCGGCGAGCCGCTCGTGCCCTTGTCGGACGTGTCGTTCGCCGACGAGGCGGGTCGTGGCGACGGCCGGAACGGCTCGAACGGACACGGCCCCGTCGTGAAGATCGGCCCGAGCCGGAAGCGGGCCGCGGCCGCATCGACGCGCTGATCCCGCGCGAAGCGCGACCGGCTACGATCCGCTCATGCCTGACATCGAGTACGCGTTTCTCGCCGACTCGGCAGAGACCCAGCCCGGCCAGAAGTTCCACGTCCTCGGCGGCGGCATTTCGCGCCTCGGCGGGCGGACGTTCCCGTTGACCCATCCGCACCTCGCGCTCGTCCTCGGACTGAACGTGACCGCCCCCGAGGTCGACCATGAGCACGAGGTCCGGTTCGTCCTCCTCGATCCGGACGGTGGCGAGGTCGCCGGGGCGGCGGGCAAACTCCAGGCCCGCGGCCACACCGACGGCCGCGACACGGTCCTGACCTTCTCGATCGACTTCTGGAGCCTGTCGTTCCCCGCGCCCGGCGACTACTCGTTCCGGATCCTGGTCAACGGCTCGGAGCGAAAGCGCCTGCCGCTCCTCGTGTCCGCGCCCGATGCCTGATCGCAGCGACCACCCCCGTGCGATCGGACCTCGCGACACGGGCTCACGCTCGGGCTTGGACCGGCGCGGTCCCGCCCGGCACGAAGTGCCCGCTGTCGACGAGGCCGGCTTGATCGCGGGTCGGGCGGCGGATCGGCTGGTGGCCGCAGCGGAGACCGCCGGCGCGACCCGCTGGCTGCGCTACTTCGACACGATGCCGGACCGCCTCCGCGACGACGAGCCGCGCTCGCTCCGCCAGGTTGCCCTCCGGGCCCGGGCGGCCTACGGCCCGAAGGACTCGGTCCGGGACGTCCTGCCGCCGGATGTCACCGAGCCGTTCCTCGAGGCGATCGACCGGCTGATCAAGCAGCTGAACAAGCGCGACGCCGGCGCCGCCTGAGCGTCATTGCGCGACGATTGGGCGGATTACGAGCGGCCAGCCGGCTCGCGTCCGGCGAGCCACTCCTCCCGAAGGATCGCCAGCCGATGGACGTCGTGGTGCGCGCCGTCGCTGTACAAGGCGTGACGGAGGGTGCCCTCGTGGACGAATCCGACGCGCTCGTACAGCCGGCGTGCACCACCGTTGAAGTCGAAGACGTCGAGCGAGATCCTCTCCAGCCGAAGCTGGTCGAAGCCGAACCCGAGGAGTATCCGGAGGGCCTCCCCGCCATACCCGTGGCGGGTGTCGACCGGGTCGCCGATCGCAATCCCGAGACTCGCGCTGCCGTTCCGGAGATCGACGTCGTGAAGGTCGATCGATCCGACCGCCCGATCATCGTCACGCCGACAGATCACGAAGAACCAGCGGTCCTTGCCGTGGACTTCCATCACCCGGTCGAACCAGCGCTCTTCGCCGACCATCCCGATCGGGGCGCTGAAGATCAATGTTCTGGTCGTTCGGGCATCGGTGAACCAGCGGACGAAGCGCGGAAGATCCGATCGTTCGCCGGGCCGGAGGTAGACCACCTCACCGCCGAGGATCGGCACCGGACCACCGGGCGGGAATGAGGGCGAGCCCGTCGGCAGTTCGTCGGTCATTGGCGCAGTCTAGCGATCGCGGGCGGCCGTCTCGACGCCCAGCTCGTCGGCGTCGAAGGCCTCCAGCAGGAACGCCGACGGCGCGGCCGGATCGTAGACGAGCGTGAGCGAGCGTCGGGCACGGGTCCACGCGACATAGGCGAGGCGACGTTCCTCTTCGAGGGCCCGCGCCGGGTCGGGGGCGTCGGCGAGCGAACGAGCGCTCGGAAACCGATGCTTCTCCATGCCGAGGACCGCGACGTGGTCGAACTCGAGCCCCTTCGTCGCATGGGCCGTCGCGAACGTGAGTGGAGCGTCAGCCCGGCACAGCATCGCCAGAGAAGCCCGCCGGGCGATGACCGCCGTGACCAGCTCATCGAGGGTTGGGTAGGGCGCCGACCACGCCAGGACGGCGGCCGCCACCTCGGCCGGGCGGATGCCATCCGGATCGTCATCCGGCGCAGCCGGCCGCGCCGCCCAGCGCGCGCGGACGGCCTCGACCCGGACGGGCAGCGGCCGATCGGGTGATTCGAGCGCGACCTCGGCAAGGCAGACATCGACGTCGGGCAGAGCGACGAGCAGCTCGATCGGCGGCGGACGGAAGGCGACGCCGTGGTCGAGGGCGGCGGCGATCGCGGGCAGCAACTCGCGGTTCGTCCGGGTCAGGATGCCTCGCGTCGGCTCGTCTGTTCCGGGAGCCTTCGGCAGGGCAAAACCGGGACGGCGCTCGGCCGCTGGATACCAGTTCATCAGCACCCGCCCGACCCGGACGGACTCATCGGCAGCGTCCGCGGCGAGGACGATCGGACCCGGCGCGTCGGGGCGAGCCTCGATCGCCTTGGCAAACCGCTCGACGTTGTGCTCGACAAGGCGGACGGCCCGCCGGACGACCGTCGCCGGGCAGCGGTAATTGACGACCAGGTCGGCCCGCCGAAGGCCCGGCAGCGCCTCGGCCAGTGCCAGCACGCGCCGGACGTCGGCCAGCCGCCAGCCGTAGATCGACTGGTCGTCATCGCCGACGAGGAAGATCCGGTTGGTCGGGGCGGCAAGCAGCAACGCCATCCGGAGCTGGGCGCGATCGAGGTCCTGGGCCTCGTCGACGAGCAGATGAGCACACCGCCCGCGCCACAGCGCCAGCACCCCGGAGTCGGACTCGAGGAGACGCAGGCTGCGTCCGACGAGGTCGTCGAAATCGAGCCCGTCACTGGCTGCCAGCTCGGCCTCGTAGGCGAGGAATGCTCGCGCGACCGGACCGGGCGCAGGATCGGCCGCGACTTCGGCGGCGGTGACCGCGAGATCGAGCTTGAACTTCGAGAACGCCGTATCGAGCCGCCGCCACCCGGCCGGCCCGACCTCCGGTGCGATCCGCCGGAGGATGGCGATCCGGTCGACGAGCGGCGCCACCGGCCGACCTGCGTCGCGCAGGATCTCCAGGCCGAGGGCATGGAATGTCTGGACGCGGACACCGGGCGCAGCCACCCCGAGCGGCTCGAGCGCCGCGACGAGCCGCTCGTCGAGCTCGAGTGCAGCCCGCTTGTTGAAGGTGATCGCCGCCACCTCGTCGGGCCGGGCGGCCCCCGATGCGACAAGCCAGGCGATCCGCGCGACCAGCGTCGTCGTCTTGCCGGACCCTGCGGGCGCGACGCACAACAGGGGACCGGGCGGCGCCGTGGCCGCGGCTCTCTGGTCTGGAGCGAGCCTCTCGAGCCGCTCGACGACGGACCGATGAAACACCATCTGCGCAGGATGGCGGTCCGTGCTTATCGGGGACGCAACTGCACTCGCGCGGCGATCCGTTGACCGAGTGTTGCCCCAGGGTTCAACTGCGTGTATTGCAGAGACCGGGGATCCGCGAGACACTTCCGGCAGCAACCACGGGGCTGATTTCGCCCGGTGGGTTTGCGTCAGTCAGGGCGTTCCGTCGGGGTCGCCAAGGCGTCCACCGGCGGTTCGCCTCCGATTCGGGAGGTGGCCATGCCCCGCGCTCCGCATTTCGTCGCTCGGCGGCTCGCGTCCCTCGCTGCGTCGTCGGCGCTCGCGACTTCGCTCGCCCTCGGCGGCGCCGCCGTCGGATCCGTCGCCCTCGCCGCGCACCCGGCTGCGGATCCGGGGTCCTGCTCGCTCGGACCGAATGGCGCGACCAGGCACGTCATCTACATTCAGTTCGACAACACCCACCTGCTTCGCGACCTGCCGAATGTGCCGTCGGACCTCGAGCAGATGCCGAACCTGCTCAACTTCATGCGCAATAACGGCACGCTCCTGAGTAACGACCACACGATCCTGATCTCACACACCGCGGGCGGCATCCTGTCGTCGCTGACCGGAGTTTATCCCGATCGCCACGGCCAGACTGTCTCGAACAGCTACGTTCGAACCTCGTCGACCGGCGCGTTCTCGTTCCCGAGTTCGTTCGGCTACTGGACCGACCCGGTGTCGGCCACGAACACGCCGACTGTCTTCAACATGATCACGCCGACCGGTGCCAACGCCCCGGCACCGTGGGTTCCGTACACGCGAGCCGGCTGTGACGTCGGCGCGGTGGCGACGGCCAACATCGTCCTCGAGAACACCGGCACGAGCGCTAACGGCGACATCACGAAGGTCTTCGGCAACCCGTCGCCGCAGGCAACGGAGGCCCAGGCGTCGGCGGCGTCGCTGTTTGGCACGGCCGCCCGGGCGAAGGCCCAGACGGACTTCGTCGGCTTCGCGATCCATTGTGCCCAGGGGTCGGCGACGTGCGCCGGTGCGACCGGACATCCGGACCTGCTGCCCGGCGAGCCGGGCGGTTACACGGGCTACAACGGTGTCTTCGGCGCCCAGGACATCGATCCGTTCCTGACCGGCCAGCCTGCGACCACAGCCCTGACCGGCCTCGACGGCAACCCGATCGTCGACCCGTTCGGCCAGCCGGGCTTTCCTGGCTTCGATGGGATGTACGCATCCGTCTCGCTCGCCTACACCGCCGCGATGCAGGAGAAGGGCGTGCCCATCACGTACGCTTACATCTCGGACGCCCATGACAACCATGGCAACGCCGGCAACATCCATGCTGCTTACGGCCCCGGCTCGGCGGGCTACGTCGCCCAGCTCAAGGCCTATGACGACGCGTTCGGCGCCTTCTTCGCCCGGCTCGCCAATGACGGCATCAACAAGTCCAACACGATGTTCGTCTTCACGGTCGACGAGGGCGACCACTTCGCAGGCGGGACGCCGACTCCGGCCAATTGCGACGGCGTGACCACGCCATGCGACTGGACGACGAACAACCAGGTCGGCGAGCTGAACGCCAACATCGCGACGCTCGTCCACAACCAGTTCCCGACCGCGCTGAGTGACCAGTTCCAGGGCGCCACGGCTCCGAATGCCTTCACCGTCCACGGCGACGACGCTCCGACGTTCTACCTCGCGAAGAAGGGAGCCGGCGGCGGGCAGCTCGCCCAGACCGATCCGCTCAACCGTGCTTTTGAGAGAAACGTCGCGACCCTGACCGCGGCCAACCAGTACACCGGCGCGACCGACAACCTGATGGTTGCCATGGCTGACCAGGAGGAGATGAAGCTCCTCCACATGTACGCCGCGGCAGATCCGAACCGGAATGCGTCGTTCACGTACTTCGGCGACCCGAACTACTTCCTGACCGACTTCCCGTCGTCCACCTGCCTGACCTGCATCAACCCGCTGTTCGCCTGGAACCACGGCGACATCCAGCCGGAGATCGCCAACACCTGGGTCGGATTCGTCGGGCCCGGCGTCCGGACCCTCGGCGAGACTGGTCAGGTCTGGACCGACCACACCGACGTCCGGCCAACCATGCTCGAGGCGCTCGGCCTGACGGACGACTACGCCGTCGACGGCCGTGTGATCCTCGAGATCCTCAATGGCAACGCCGTGTCCCACGGCCTCAACGTCCATCGCGGCGAGCTCCAGCAGCTCGGCGCCGCATACAAGCAGCTGACCGCGCCATTCGGCTCGGTCGGCGTCGACAGCCTGAAGGTCGCCACCGCGGGCATCACGAGCGGCTCCGGAGCCGACGACAGCGCGTACGTCGCGATGGACGCCCAGGTGCACGACTGGGTCGTTCGACGCGACGGGCTGGGGGGCGAGATCCGCGACATGCTGACCGGCCTCGCGGCCGGCGGACCGTCGCCGAGTTCGGCGGCGATCAAGGGCCTGACGCGTCGGGCCAATGACCTCGTCGCGGAGGTCCACGCCGCGGTGCCGTGACCGGGGTCTGCCCGAGCGAAATCTCCTTCTGCACCCTGGAGCCGGCCCATCGGGCCGGCTCTGGTGACTCCGGCGGGCGTCCACCTTGGGCCGATCGAGGCGGTGACGGTGAGCACCGCAGGTCGGCGCGTCGGCTGGTTTGGAGTGGTCTCAGGCGGTTCGGGGCAGTACCAAACGCCGATCCCATGTGGGACCGTACGTGCTCGCCGGTCGGTCGGCCCGATCACGGCGTCGGCGTGGTCGCCCGCGACGGGTCGACCTCCCCGCTTCCGAGCGCGCGTCGAGGGCCGGTTCCTCGGGGGAGGGCCGGCTCTCGACGATTCGACGCCGAGCTCAGGGTGACTCCCCGCCGGAAATCGAGCCGGGCCGTGCCACGCGCCAATCGTTGATCGCCTGCACCGGTACTCCTCGGGGGTGCGCCCCGGCACATTTGACCCCGATCGGCCCATCGACCGGCCCGGGACGACCCGGGACGATCTCGTTGTCAAACCCCTGCGCGTGAGGCGAGTCAGACGACATGCGACGACGTTTGTTCGGGCGAGCGGGCGCGCTTGCGGTCGCCGTGCTCCTGTGCTCGACGGTCGCGGCGTCCGCCGAGACCGTGACCGCCGACGGCGACACCGTCACGCCTGGGGTCCAGGGGCTGATCGACCTCGGAACGGCGGCGCCGGGTGAGGACATCCATGTCGATGTCGCCTTCGTTCTGGCCTGCTCCGGAATGATCCATGTCGACGCCGGCCAGAGCGTGCGGCTGACCCCGGGCCGGATCACCGTCCCGGTCGGGGGGAGCTTCGGCGTCGGAAGCCTCCTGTTCGCGCCGCCCGCGGGATGGCCTGCCGACGGAGCAGCCTGTCCTGCGGATCTCGCACCAATGACCAGTCCGCCGCTCCACATGATCGTCACCGCCCCCGGCGACGTCGGCGTCGGCTATCGCTACTCGTTCACCTGGAACCGCAGCTTGACGCCCACGACGGCCGATGACGCAAGCGTATTCGAGGGGCCATCGACCACGCTGGTCTTCGTGCTGGATGTCGCCACCAACACGCCCCCGACGCTGAATCTCCCGGCCGACATGACCGTCGAAGGCGATACGACCGGCGGCGCCGTCGCCGCATACTCGGTATCGGCGACCGACGCCGAGGACGCGGTGGCACCCATTCCGAACTGCGGCCCTGCCGCCGGCGCGGTCCTGCCCCTTGGCCACACCGTCGTGAACTGCTCGGTCACCGATGCCGGCGGGCTGTCGACGGAGGGATCGTTCGGCATCACCGTGGTCGACACCACCGCGCCCGTGCTGGCGCATCTCCCGACCGACATCGCCGTCACGACCGGCAACCCGGCGGGCGCAGAAGTCTCGTGGGTGGACCCGACCGCCGGTGACGTCGTGGACGCCAACCCGGCCGTCGGCTGTACGCCGGCATCGGGCACGACGTTCCCGGTCGGGGTCTCCACGGTGACCTGCACGGCCAGCGACGCCTCGGGCAATGAGTCCTCAAGGTCGTTCCATGTGGCGGTGACGTTCGTGCCGCCCGTCGCCTGGTCGACGGTCTGGGGCGAGCCGGTCTCGGGCGGGTCCGGCGCTCTCGTCGTCAACGGGAGCCGCTCGGTTCCAGTCAAGGTCGAGACCTTTGCCAACGGCGTCGAGCAGGTGACCGGCCGAGCGATCCTCTCGGTGGCGCCGTGCACCGGGGGATCGGCCGTCGAGATCGTCCTGGGCCGTGACGGCGGACGCTGGACCGGCAAGCTGGATACTTCCGCCCTCGGCGGGACCGGCTGCTACCGGGCGACCCTCAGCCTGGACGGCAATGCCGCCGGCAGCTTTACGCTCGACGTCCGGGGCGGATCGGTCGGAACGGCGACCCCGGCGAGGGGCAACGGGAGGTCGTAGGCGTCCGCCACGCGGTCAGCCACGGCCCCGCGCCAACGCCCGACCTCGAACGACACCCGGCGCGTCCTCGCGCCGGGTGTCCTAGCATCGGGGGCGTGACCCCTGATCTTGCGGCGACCCTCAAGAAGCTGCCCGACCGCCCCGGCGTCTACCTGATGCGCGACGCCCGCGGCGACGTCGTCTATGTCGGCAAGGCGCAGAGCCTGCGCAGCCGCGTCCGGAGCTACTGGCAGAAGGCGACGCCAGCGGGCGAGGTCCACCGGATCCGCTCGGTCATCGACCGGGTCGAGGACGTCGAGTACACGATCACCGACTCGATCAGCGAGGCACTCCTTCTCGAGGCCAACCTGATCAAGCGCTATCGCCCTCGCTTCAACGTCCGGCTCAAGGACGACAAGAGCTACCCGTACATCAAGATCACGATGGCCGACGCCTTCCCGCGGGTCGAGCGGACCCGGAAGCTCGTCGAGGACGGCAGCCGCTACTTCGGGCCGTATGCCAGCGCGAGCAGCGTCGACGAGTCGATGAACCTCGTCCGGCGGCTGTTCCCGTTCCGGACCTGCACGATCGAGATCAAGGACGGCGAGCGGGCGCTTGCCAGGCCATGCCTGCTCTACCACATCAAGCGCTGCCAGGGGCCGTGCATCGAAGCTGTGTCCAGGGCCGAGTATCGCGGCCAGATCGACCAGATCGAGCTGTTTCTCGAGGGCCGCCAGGAGTCGATTGTCAAGGCCCTCGATCTCGAGATGCGAGCGGCCTCCGAGCGGACCGATTACGAACAGGCGGCCAAGGTCCGCGACAAGATCCGGGCCATCGAGCGGACCATGGAGAGCCAGAAGATGGCCGCCTTCAAGCGGACCGAGCTGGATCTCGTCGGCCTTGCCCGCCAGGACAATCAAGCCGCGATCCAGCTGTTCGCGATCCGCGCTGGGCAGATGATCGGGCGCGACGTGTTCCTCCTCGATGCCGCGCGCGAGGCGTCCGACGAGGAGGTCCTCTCGAGCTTCCTGCTCCAGTACTACGCGCGGGCGACGTCGATCCCGCCGCAGGTCCTGGTGCCGGGCGTCCTGCCGGATGGCGCGGACCTCGAGGCGTTCCTGGCCGCCAGGCGCGGCGGGCCATCCCGGCTGGCCGTGCCGCAGCGCGGCGAGAAGCGCGAGCTCATGGCCCTCGCAACCCAGAATGCGGGCGAGACGCTCGCGCGCGAGCAGGCTCGCTGGATGGCGGACGAGGGCAAGACCCTCGGCGCGCTCGAGGAGCTGGCCGAGGCGCTCGGCCTGCCTGGTCCGCCGCTCCGCATCGAGTGCTATGACATCTCGAACATCCAGGGCTCGGACACGGTCGGGAGCATGGTCGTGTTCGAGGACGGCAAGCCGCGAACGGGAGAGTACCGCCGGTTCAAGATCCGGACCGTCGAGGGCCCGAACGACTTCGCTTCACACCAGGAGGTCCTCCGACGCCGCTTCCGCCGGGCGAAGTCGGGCGACGAAGGCGCGGAGGAAGCGCTCCGCTGGGCGATGCCGGATCTCGTCCTCATCGACGGCGGCAAGGGCCAGGTCAGCGCGGCCAAGGAAGTCCTCGACGAGATCGGGCTCCACGACCTGCCCCTGGCGGGCCTCGCCAAGGAGCGCGAGGAGCTGTTCCGGCCGGGGATTGCCGAGCCGGTCGTCCTGCCGCCGACGTCGACCGCCCTGTATCTGGTCCAGCGACTCCGCGACGAGGCTCACCGCTTCGCGATCACCTATCACCGCGATCTGCGCTCGAAGCGCCAGACCCGGTCCGCGTTCGACGACCTGCCCGGCGTCGGGCCGAAGCGGCGTCGGGCGCTCCTCCGGGTGTTCGGGTCGGCAAAACGGGTGCGCGAGGCGCCGGTCGAGCAGATCGCGGCGGTTCCCGGGATCGGCGCGGCCCTGGCGGCCCGGATCAAGGAGGCGCTCGAGGCCTGAGCCGGACGGACGTTGCAAGGTCGCGGCGCGTCGCCTGCCGCAGTGCCCTCGCGTTGGGCAGGGCGCACAAGCGGTCGCCCGCGTCGGGCGGTCCGCGCGTCCCTTTCCTGTATCATCCGCCGCTGATGCGCAAGACCGGTCCGATCCTCATCCTCATCATCGGGATCCTCGCCCTCATCATCGATTTCGTCCCGGGCCTGACCGTGCCGTGGGAGCCGGATCGCGCCTTCGAGACGAAGGTCGGACTCGACCTGCAGGGTGGCCTCCGCGTCGAGTACCAGGCCGTGCCGGTCGGCGACAAGGCGCCCAGCCAAGCGGACCTTGAAGTCATCCGGACGATCATCGAGAACCGGGTGAACTCGACCGGCGTGTCGGAGCCGGTGATCACGACCCAGGGCAGCGACCGGATCGTCGTCGAGCTGCCGGGAGTGACGGACCCGAATGCGATCCAGCGCCTGGTCGGCCAGACGGGTCTCCTTGAATTCGTGCCCCTCGGGAAGACCCAGAAGAACAAGGGCGACAAGATCGACTTCACCCAGTTCCCGGCCCTGTTCGATGGGACTGAGCTGTCGTCGGCGGCGATCGGGAACGACGCGACGAACCGCCGCGTCGTGACGTTCCATCTCAAGGACCGCGGCGCGAAGCTCTTTGGCGACTACACCGCCGCCCACATCCAGGACTTCTTCGCGATCGTCCTGGACGGAAGCGTCATCTCGGCACCGGTGATCCAGAACGCGATCCCGAACGGGGACGTCCAGATCTCCCAGGATTCGACGGTCGGCGGCTATCCGCTCAAGGAGGCGACGGAGCTCGTCACCGTCCTCCAGTTCGGCTCGCTGCCGTTCCCGATCAAGGAGCTCTCGAACAACACGATCAGCGCAACGCTCGGCACGCAGTTCCTCAACCAGAGCCTGCTCGCAGGGATGGTCGGGATCCTGCTCGTGATGGGCTTCATGCTCATCTATTACCGCCTGCCGGGCGTCATCGCGAGCTTCGCCCTGATCTACTACTCGCTCGTCGTCCTGGCGATCTTCCGGCTCGTGCCGGTCACCCTGACTCTGGCCGGGATCGCGGGCTTCGTCCTGTCGATCGGTATGGCCGTCGACGCGAACACCCGGAACTTCGCGCGGATGAAGGAGGAGATGCGCGTCGGCAAATCCCTGCCGGCCGCCGTTGAGGCCGGCTTCGGCCGGGCCTGGAATTCGATCCTCGACTCGAATGTGTCGAGCCTGATCACGGCCACGATCCTCTACCTCTTCGGCTCGTCGACGATCCGCGGGTTCGCCCTCGTCCTGATCATCGGCGTCCTGATCTCGATGTTCAGCGCAATCGTCGTCACCCGCTCGATCCTCCGAGCGGTCGTGGTCCGGCCATGGTCACGCAAGGCGGTCCTTTACGGCGTGAGCGAGAAGGAGTTCGTCGCGGGCATCGGCGCGCCCGTTCGCGGCCGGCTTCGAGGAGAGGCTCGCTCGCGTGTTTGACATCATCGGCAAGAAGCGCTGGTTCTTCCTGATCTCGCTGATCGTCACGATCCCCGGCCTCTTCTTCATCCTGCTGACGCCGCTGACCGGCGGCAAGGAAGGTCTCCAGTTCACGATCGACTACACCGGCGGTACGACGTGGCAGATCCGGTTTGCGGATCCCAACGTCAACGCCGACGCGGTGGCGTCGGTCTTCCGCGCCAACGGCCTCCAGGCGGTCGTCGTGAGGCAGGGCAACGGTTTCATGGACATCAAGACGGAGGCCATCGGCCTGCTCGAGGCGGTTCCATCGGCGACGCCCATCCCGACTCTCTCGGCCCGCCCGAGCGCGAGCGCCGGCGCGAGCGGCTCGCCCGCCGCGTCGTCGCCCGCCGCATCGCCTTCGCCGGCGGCCTCCGTCGCCGGCCCGTCCGGTTCGCCCGGTGCGTCCGTCGCTGCAAGCCCGTCGCCTTCGCCCAGCCCTTCGCCCAGCCCTGCGCCGAGCGCAGCTCCGAGCGCGTCTGCGGCAGCGTCCCCGGGCGGGTCGGCCGCGCCGTCCGCCTCGCCGTCGCTCGCCACCGGCAACACCCAGCTTCCGACTGACGGGAAGGGCGGCCTGATGGTCAAGGCGCTTCAGGCGGCGTTCGGTCCGATCGCCGAGCAAGCGTCGCTGACGACGATCGGCCCCGTGGTCTCGGCCGACCTGATCAACCAGGCCCTCGTGCTGATCCTGGTCGGCAGCCTCGGGATCTTGCTCTGGATCACCTATCGCTTCCAGGACGTGAAGTTCGGTGTCACGGCCCTCGTCGCTCTCGTCCACGACGTGATCGTCGTCGTCGGCATCTTCGCAATGCTCGGGACCATCTTCCGGATCGAGGTCGACGCCCTGTTCGTGACGGCGATGCTGACCGTCATCGGCTTCAGCGTCCACGACACGATCGTGGTCTTCGACCGGATCCGCGAGAACCGGGCGCGTCATGCCGGCGAGCCCTTCCCGGAGATCGTCAACCACTCGATCCTCCAGACGTTCGCCCGCTCGATCATGACGAGCTTCACCGTCGTCCTGACCTTGCTCTCGCTGTACCTGTTCGGCGGCGAGGCCATTCGGAACTTCGTCCTGGCCCTCCTGATCGGGATCATCTCGGGGACCTATTCATCGATCTTCAACGCGTCGCCCCTGCTCGTCGTTTGGCACGAGTGGGAAGATCGCAGACTCGGCCGGGCTGGTGCTTCGCGCACGCCCCGGACCCGCCGCGCGGCCTCCTGACCGCCCGCGGGAGACCGTGACCCCCGCCGCTCGTTCGCCCCGGGCGCTCGGTCGCCGTCGCCTACGTTGCGCGATGAAGCGCAAATTGATTGGCTGGGCAGGCGCCGTGCAGCCGACGATCATTCGCCGGTGAGCGACCCGTGGCATCCTGAACGGGTGATCGAACCCCGCTTCGCCTGGCAGGTCGCGGATGCGGTGACGCCGACGGCCGAGCTGGCCGCCGCCGGTGTCCGGCTCGGGCTCGGCACCCGGACGATCGCGCTCCTGTCCGCCCGCGGCCTGGCGACGTCGGACGAGCTCGAGGCGTTCTTCGCCGAGCCGATCGCCGGGCTCCACGATCCCCGGCTCCTGCCGGACGCGGATCCGTTCCTCGGCCGTGTCCGGGCCGCAAGGACCGCGGGCGAGACGGTGATGGTGTTCGGCGACTTCGACGCCGACGGGCTGACCGGACTGGCGATCCTGGTCCGTGCCCTGCGCGCGTTCGGCATCAATCCGCTGCCCTATGTCCCGAGCCGTCTCGACGAGGGTCACGGCCTGTCGGAGAAAGCCATCGAGGCGGCCAAGGCCGGCGGCGCGACCTTGATCGTGACCGTCGACTGCGGGTCGACGAGCCTGCCCGAGATCGCGCTGGCCCGGGGGGCGGGGATCGATGTCATCGTGACGGACCATCATCGTCTGCCGCCGGTCCTCCCGGTCGCGGTCGCGATCGTCAACCCGCAGCGGGCGGACAGCCGCTACCCGGAGCGGCGGCTTGCCGGCAGCGGCGTCGCCTTCAAGCTTGCCCAGCTGCTCCTCGCCGACGAGCCCGGCGGCCCTGCGGCCGCGCTCGAGCTGTGCGATCTCGCGACGATCGGAAGCGTCGCCGACCTCGTGCCGATCCTCGGCGAGACGCGGGCGATCGTCCGCCTCGGCCTGCGCCGGATCAACGCGATGCCACGGCCGGGAATTGCGGCGCTCCTTGCCGCCGCCTCGGCCGCGCTGGGCACGGTCGACCTGGAGACGCTGTCGTTCGCGGTCGCCCCGCGGATCAACGCGGCCGGCCGGGTGGGGGAGTCCGCCGCGGCTGCCGCCCTCCTGCTGACGGACGACCGGACCGAGGCGGATCGCCTCGCGGCCGAACTGGAGACGGCAAACAAGACCCGACGCGACCTGACGAGCCAGGCCATGGCGGAGGCCCGGGCCGTGGTCGCCGCGATCGCCGCCGATGGGTCCGCGCCCGCGGTCGACGGGCCGGCACCGGGCGCTACCGTGCTGGCGCCCGATCCGGTGGCCCGCCACGCGACGATCGTCCACGGTCCCTGGCCGGTCGGCATCGTCGGGTTGGTCGCGTCGCGGCTCGTCGACGACCATGGCCGGCCGGCGATCGTCGGGTCCGATCAGGGTGCCACGATCCGAGCCTCGTGCCGGAGCGACGGCCGGCTGGATCTCGGGTCCGCCCTCGACGCGTGCGGGCCGATGTTCCTCCGTCATGGCGGCCACGCCGGCGCCGCGGGGTTCGAGATCGAGGCCGCCCGCTGGCCGGAGTTCGTGGCCGCGTTCGACGCCCTCGCGGAACGGGCCGTGCCGGACGATCCCCGCCTGCCCCTGGCGATCGACCTGGTCCTGCCGGCCCTCGACGTCGACTACGCCCTGCACCGCGACCTCCGCCGCCTCGATCCGTGCGGCCAGGGCAACCCGGAGCCGCTCCTGGTCGTTCAAGGGCTGACCGTGACCCGGGTGCGCGCGACCAACGGTGGCCACACCCAGCTCACCCTGCGCCGCCGGCTCGACGTCCTCGACGGGATCGCCTTCGGCCGTCCCGATCTCGCGGAGACCGTCCATGATGGTGATCAGGTCGACGTCGTCGCGCGCCTGACCAGCCGGACCTTCGGCGGCTACGAGTCGCTTCAGCTCGACATCCGCGACGTCGCCAGCAGCGGTCTGAACGCCGCCACCATGGGTGATGTTGCGAACTCCCCGGCGAGGTATGGCGCGGCCGAGCGTCCCGGCGTCGTGGCCCCCGTTCCGCTGCCGGTCGCCTCGTGACCAGACAGGGTGCGCCCTCTCGCGCCAGGACCCCGCGTCCGCCGCAGGACCCGTACGGGATCGGGCCGGTGTCCGGGTTCGTCGGCCCGATCGTCGCGGTCGTCGGGCTGATGCTGGTTGCGGCCTTCACCCTGAGCCTGCTCAACGGCGACATCCCGTTTCTCAAGGTCAGTCAGCCCGGCCCCGGCGACGGCGCAGGCCCCGGCGGGGCCACGCCCAGTCCCGCGCCGTCGAACGTCGTGATCACCCCGCCGAAGACGGCGTTCCCGGGTTCGATCGTGTACGCGAAGGCCGGCAACATCTGGGTCCAGACCGGCAAGGATGTCCACCAGATCACCACCGGCGGCAACGACGAGATGCCGACCTTTTCCCTCGACGGCGGCTGGATCTATTTCATCCGGATCCGGCCAGACGTCGGCAAGTTCCCGTCGGGCGGCGGCGGCAGCCCGGCC
Source organism: Candidatus Limnocylindrales bacterium (assembly GCA_038204565.1). GTDB lineage: Bacteria > Chloroflexota > Limnocylindria > Limnocylindrales > CSP1-4 > CF-46. The sequence goes on along the minus strand of JBBRCU010000009.1, from coordinate 28,968 downwards.
TGGTACGACCTCGACACGCCCGGCCTGTGGCGGGTGAAGCCCGACGGCAGCGGTGCGACGCGCCTCCTCAACGGGTTGTATCGGCAGGGCAGCTCGACCTGGTACTACTTCCTGCGCCAGCCCGTGCCGAGCCCGGATGGCAAGACCGTCGCCGTCGTGTCGGACGGGCCAAACCCGCTCCAGAGCGACATCGTCCTGCACACCTACAACATCGCGACGAAGAAGCTGACCTCGCTCAACCTCCCGGAATCGCTCAATCTCGGCCACCAGGATCCGGCGTGGCGTTCCGACGGGCGGTACCTGCTCTACGTCGAGAACGGACGCGACGGCACGCGAGGAGCGCCCCAGATCTATCGCTACGACCCCGCCGCGAAGACGACGCGTGCCCTCACCGGGCCGGGCTACCTGACCCCGTCGTACTCACCTGACGGCACCTGGATCACGGCGACCCGGACGGACTCGTTCGGGACCGACGTCTCCATCCTCGACGCGGCTGGCAAGGAGGCCCTCCGGATCACCGGTGACGGACATTCGTTCTCGCCGGTGTGGTCTCCGGCCGGCGACGCCATCGCGTTCCTCCACCTCGAAGGAACGATCGTCGACCTCCGGATGGCGACGCTCGATTCCTCGACGGGTCACTGGACGGTCAAGGCCACGGTGGACCTGACCACGGTATCCGGCCTCGACGGGGCGTCGCGCCCGAGCTGGTTCATCCCCGCCGCGGAGCTACCGACGGCGAGTCCGGAGCCCAGCCCGAGCGGTACTCCGGCTTCCTCGACCGCCCCGTGAATCCCGCGGCGGGCCTCGGGACGGCGCCCTGAACGCGGTCGCGATCCTGGACGGCGCCACACCCGACTCGTCGTACCTCGAGCGGCTCGCAGCCCGTTCGAGCGCGACCGGGACGGTGCTCTGCCTCGGTCTCGACCCCGACCCCGAGGCCCTTCCCGCCGGGTTCAGCCGGGACCTTCGCGGGGTCGAGGCGTTCGCCCGGCTCGTGCTCGAGGCGGCGGGACCCATGGCAGCTGCGGTCAAACCGAACCTCGCGTTCTTCGAGGCATTCGGGTCGGCCGGGATGGCGGCCCTCGAGCGGATCCGGGCGGCGGTTCCGTCGGGCTTGCCTGTCGTGATGGATGCCAAGCGTGGGGACATCGGCTCGACCGCCGCCCGCCAGGCAACTGCGCTGTACGACAACCTCGGCGCCGATGCGATCACCGTCAGCCCCTACCTCGGCGAGGAGGCCGTGGCGCCGCTGATTGGCCGGGCTGACCGGTTCGCGTACATCCTCTGCCGGACTTCCAACCCGGGCGCCGGAGAGTTCCAGGGCCTGGCGCTTGCGGCCGATCCAGCGACCGGCGCTCCGGCTGAGCCGCTCTGGGCCAGGGTCGCCCGGCAGGTCCAGGGTTGGGGCCCCGGCGCGACGGTCGGACTCGTCGTCGGGGCCACGGCTCCAGCGGAGCTGGCCGCGATCCGCCGCCTGGCCCCAGCGTTGGCGTTCCTCGTTCCCGGAGTCGGCGCCCAGGGCGGCGACGAGGCCGCCGTGCTTGCCGCTGGCCGTGCCACCGCCGAGCCGGCCGGCGGACGGCCCGGTGGCGGGCTGCTCGTGAACGTCTCGCGGGGCGTCGCGGGGGCAGCGGTTGCGGCGGCCGGGCGGCCGGGACCGATCGATCCGGGCGCGGCCGTGGCTGCTGCGGCCCGGGACTGGGCGGAACGCCTGCCCGTGCTACCCTAGCCAGCGCATCCGGCCCTTCCAGGGGTGAGCCAAGAAACCGAGGTTGAGACCAGCCAGACATGCCGAACATCGGACCCGCCGAGCTCATCATCATCCTGGTGATCGCGATCGTCTTCATCGGCCCCGGGAAGTTGCCGGACGTCGGCGCGGCGCTCGGCAAGAGCATCCGGGAGTTCCGGAAGGCCTCGTCCGATATATCCGAAGTGACCCACGTCGACACCTCGCCGTTGCCGCCCGCCGCCAGTGCTTCGCCGGCCCCGACCCCGGAGCCGTCCGTCCCGACGCCGACGGCGTCGATCGTGCCCGCGCCGATCGCGGCGCCGCCGGATCCTGCGACGGCCGACCAGCCGGCGCATCCGCCGGCCTGACCTGACCCTCGCCGTCCGATGGCCGACAGCGACGTGGTTCGCGGGGCCGGCCTCCCGGACCGGCTGCCCGTCGCTGCCAGCCCGGCAAACCCGGGTCAACCCGCGGCCGAGCCCGAGAAGGTGATGACCCTCGTCGATCACCTGACTGAGCTGCGCTCGCGGATCATCCGGTCCGTCCTGGCCGTCGCGGTCGGGACCGCAATCGGGTTCTACTTCGTCCCGACGATTCGGTATTTCCTGATCCAGCCGCTGCCCGAGGATAAGCGGCACCTCCAGGTGCTGAGCCCCGGCGACGGGTTCGCGATCGCCCTCCAGATCGCGGTGATCGCCGGGATCATCCTCGCGATGCCGGTCCTGCTCTATCAGCTCTGGTCGTTCATCTCGCCGGGTCTCACCCTGTCGGAGCGCCGCGCATTCCGGCCATGGATTCCGCTGGCCCTGCTGTTCTTCAGCCTCGGCGTCACCATCGCCTACGTGATCCTGCCGTTCGCGATCACGTTCCTTCTCGCCTTCACCGACGACACCCTCGTCGCAAACCTCGCCGCCCCGCCTTACTTCAGCTTCGTCACCACGATGTTTCTCGCGTTCGGGCTGCTGATGGAGTTCCCGATCGTGCTGTTCGGCCTGGCTCGGGTCGGGGTCCTGAGTTCGGCCCGGCTCCGCGCCGCGCGCCGGATGGTCGTCCCCGGCCTGTTCGTGTTCGCGGCCGTGGCGACACCGGGCGGCGATCTGGTGAGCCCGACGATCCTGTGGATCACGATGACCATCCTCTTCGAATTGACGATCCTCGCGATTCGTCGGAGCGGACGCTGATGTTGCGCCCGCGCTGCCACCGGGCATGATCCCCGACGGCGATCCGGCCGCTGCCCCGGGGGTGGACGACCCTGTGGACGCCGAGAAGGATGCGGACGACGTAGAACTCGGCGACGAGGGCGAGGGCCAGCACGTCGTTCTCCTGAGCGGCCTGTCGGGCGCCGGCAAGACCGCCGCGGCGAAGCTTTTCGAGGACCTCGGCTACACGGTCGTCGACAACCTGCCGGGCGAGCTGCTGCCCGAGCTGGCGGAGCTCGTGGCGGACGAGCCGGGGCGGTTCGGCAAGGTCGCGATCGTCCTCGATGTTCGCTCAGGGGATGCGCCGATGGCCTTCGGGGCAATGCGCGGCGCGCTCGAAGGGCGGGGCATCCGGCCCCAGGTGTTCTTCCTCGAGGCTCGCGACGACGTCCTGATCCGGCGCTTCTCCGAAACGCGCCACCGCCACCCGCTCGCCGACCAGCGTGGGATCGCGAGCTCGATCGGCGCCGAGCGCCGGTTGCTGGACCCGGTTCGGAGCGAATCCGACGTCGTCATCGACACGAGCGACCTGCCGCTGCGCGAGCTCCGGGAGCGGATCTTCACCCGGCTCGGCGAGGCGGCAGATCCGACCCGGCTGTCGATCCAGCTGATCAGCTTCGGCTTCAAGTACGGCGTGCCGCTCGAGGCCGACCTCGTGTTCGACGTCCGGTTCATGCAGAACCCCTACTACATCGACGAGCTCCGCCAGCACTCGGGCCTCACCGCCGAGGTCCGCGAGTTCGTCCTCGGCCAGCCGGTCGCCCAGGAATTCCTCCGCTACCTCCGCGACTTCCTCGGTTTCGCCCTGCCGGCGTACGTCGGGGAGGGCAAGACACGTCTCACGATCGCGCTTGGCTGCACAGGCGGGTACCACCGCTCGATCGCCCTGGCCGAGGCGCTGGCCGACTGGCTTCGCGAGCAGGACTTCGGGCCGATCGCCGTCTTCCACCGCGAGCTGGACCGGACGTGACCGGGTCCGGACCTCGGCGCGCCGAGGGTTCGCCGGTCGCCGTCACGGAGCGGACGTCGGGCTCGCTCCGACGAACGGACGCCCGGCAGCTCGCCGCGACCACCCTCCGCCGCTGGCTGACGCCCGGGATCGGCGTCAAGCGCTGGCTCCTGCTGACCTTTGCCGGCCTCCTGATCCTCGCTCTCGGCGTCGCCCACGTGATCCGCCAGGCGACGCGCGACCTCGAGGCCGGCGGAATCGCCGGGGCCGTTCTCGATGCCGTCACGTTCCAGTTCCTGCCGTATCCGTTGCGCGGCCTGATCGTGATCGTCGCGGGCCTCGGGCTGATCGGGTTCGGCGCCTATCGGACCCTCGGGGCCCTGACTGCGCCGTTCCGGCCGACGCACGGCGGAGGCCGGCTCGTCGAGCTGATCTACCAGCGCAAGTCGCTCGCCCGCGGGCCGCGGGTCGTCGTCATCGGTGGCGGAACGGGCCAGTCGACCATCCTGCGCGGGCTCAAGGAGCACACCAGCAATCTCACCGCGATCGTCGCCGTGGCCGACGACGGCGGATCGTCCGGCGTCCTGCGCGAGGAGCTCGGGATCCCCCCGGTCGGCGACATCCGGCGCTGCCTGGCGGCACTGGCCGATGCCGAGAACCTGGTCGGCGAGGTCCTCGAGCACCGGTTCGCAGGCCTGCCGACGATCGACGCGGTTCCTGGTTCCGGCGGCCCGCTCGGCGGGCACCCCGTCGGGAACATCCTGCTTGCCGCGATGACCCAGCTCGAGGGCGGCGACTTCGAGGAGGGGGTCCGCCGCGCAAACCGAGTCCTCGCGGTCCGCGGTCAGGTGATTCCGGCGGCAGCAGCGCCGCTGACCCTCCACGCCCGGACCCGGGACGGCGAGGTCGTTGATGGGCAGTCCCTGATCACGGGGACCCGCGGGATCGAGCGGGCCTGGGTGACGCCCGCCAACGTTGCCGCCTGCGCGGACGCCCTGACCGCGATCGCCGAGGCCGACCTGATCGTGCTCGGCCCGGGCTCGCTCTACACGAGCCTCCTGCCGAGCCTCCTGCTGCCCGAGATCCGGGCCGCGGTCCTCGCCTCGCCGGCGCTCCGGATCTACGTCTGCAATGTCGCGACCCAGGATGGCGAGACGTCCGGGCTCGATCTCGCCGGGCACGTCGAGGCGCTCGACGCCCACGCCGGCCCGTCGATCGTCGACGTCGTCCTGGCCAACAACCGGCCCGGGGATCGGGCGATGCTGCGGCCCCCGTCCGAACCCGTGCGGCTCACCTGGCCGCCGTCGTTGACCTCGCCGCCGCGCCTGGTCCTCGACGATGTGGTCGACAGCCGGGCCGCCCAGCGTCACGATCCCGACCGGCTTGCCGCTGCGGTGATCCGGATCCTGGAGCGCGAGGGTGCTGCCCGCCGCCGTGGCTCCGCCTCGCGCAGCGCCTGAACGAGCGATTCCCGTGAGCCGTGCTGGGCGGAGACGCCGTCCGTGAGGACGTTCGAGCCGGGCCGCCGGGCGGTGAGCGGCGCCGAGCGCGACCTCGTCCTCGCCCTCCGCGCCGAGCTCGCGGCGATCGATCCGGCCCGGCCCTGCGACCGGCGGTCCGAGGCCATCGCCCTCGCGGATGTCGCGACCCCGCGTGACGGTCCGCTCGCCCGGCTCCTGATCCGCCTCGCCCATGAACGCGCGGCGGCGGCGATCGGCCATCTGGCCGCGAATCCCGATCTGCCGACCCAACCGACGCGGACCGGGATCGCTGCGTTCGACTGGCCTTCGGCGCCCGAGCATTGCCGCCTCGCCTGGCTGCGCGGGTTGTTCCTCGCCCACGGATCGCTGAGCCTGTCGGGCGGCCGGACCCACCTCGAGTTCGTCGTCGCTGCCGCGGACGCGGAGCCGTTGGCCGTCCACCTTGCCGACGCCGGCCTGCCTGCCTCGTGGCGGATCCGGCGCGGTCGAGGGGTCGTGACCTGGAAGAACGGCGACCTCGTGGGCACGTTCCTGCGGCGGATCGGCGCTGTGGGCGCCCTCCTCGAGGTCGAGGCCCGCCAGGTGTCGCGGGCCCTGCGGGGTGACCTCAACCGAGTGATCAACGCCGAATCGGCCAACCTCCAGCGGGCCGTCGGCGCCGCCGGCCGCCAGCTCGCCGCCATCGCGGAGGTGACCGCCAGCGGCGAGCTTTCCGAGCAGCCATACATGGTGCGGGCGGTCGCGGAGGCCCGGCGCGAAACCCCGGAGGCAACGTTCGCCGAGCTCGCGGAGCGGCTCGGTATCCATCGCTCCGCCGTGCAGCGCGCCCTGGAGCGAATCGAGCGGCTTTCGCAGATGCCGTCCGACGGTCCGCGGGCCGGCAGCGGGTTCGCGATCGGGCGGCCTCTGGCATGATCAACTGATGCGCCCCGTCGTGATCGCCGCGAATTGGAAGATGAACACGACCCCCTCGGATGCCGCTGAGCTGGCCCTCACGATCGCCGGTCGGACTCGGGTCCCGGGCGTCACCACCGTGATCTGCCCGCCATTTGTTTCGATTGCCGCGGTCCGCGATGCCCTCGCCGACACGGACCCCGGAGTCGGAATCGGCGCCCAGGACGTCCACCACGAGCTCGCCGGCGCCTACACCGGTGACATCTCGGCGCCGATGCTCGTGGGGCTCGCCAACTGGGTGATCGTCGGCCATTCCGAGCGGCGGCGCGACCACGCCGAGACCGACGAACGGATCGGCCTCAAGCTGGCCCGGGCCGTCGAGGCGGGCATCCGTCCGATCCTCTGCGTCGGAGAGCAACTCGCAGACCGCGACGCCGGGCGCGCCGTCGACGTCGTCGATGCCCAGCTCGGTGGTGCGCTCGCCGGTCACGATCCGCTGGCCCTCAGCGACGTCGGACTGGTCATCGCCTACGAGCCCGTCTGGGCGATCGGGACCGGCCGCACCGCGCTCGGCTCCGATGCCGCCGCAATGGCCGAGGCGATCCGTGCAGCCCTTGCCCGCCTGGGATGGGGCGCATCGTCTGCCGACGTCCCGATCCTCTACGGCGGGAGCGTGACCGCGGCGAACATCGGGGAGTTCCTCACCGAGCCGTCGATCGACGGGGCCCTCGTCGGCGGCGCCTCCCTCAAGCCGGACGAGATGGCCGGAATTGTCGGCCGCGCCGGGGTGACCGCAGCCGCCCGGATGGCCGCGATCTCGTGACGCCGCCCCGCCGTGGTCTCGTCCAGGCCCGACCATGCCTGAGCCGGTCCCGGGCCGCGTGACCGCCGCCTTGATCCGGCCTCGCCCGATCGTCCTCGTCGTCATCGACGGCTTCGGGATCGGACCCGTCCCGGCCGACGACGCGATCGCCGCCGCGAATACTCCTGCCTGGGACGCGCTCCAGGTGAACTGGCCGCACAGCGCCCTCCGCGCGTCCGAGGATGCGGTCGGCCTGCCCGCAGGCCAGATGGGCAATTCCGAGGTCGGCCACCTGAACCTCGGCGCCGGGCGGCCCGTGCTGCAGGACTTGCCGCGGATCGATGCGGCCATCGCGGACGGCACGTTCGCCACCCGCCCGGCGTTACTCGCGGCGATCGAACGTGCCCGCGCCGGCCGGGGCGTCCTTCACATCGTCAGCCTGATCGGGCCGGGCGGCGTCCATGCCAACGACCGCCATCTCGTGGCGCTGGCAGCGCTGGCCGCCGAGCACAGCGTCCCGCAGGTCGCTGTTCATGCCCTGCTCGACGGTCGGGATACGCCGCCCCGCTCGGCCCTCGCCTTCAGCCGCGATCTCGAGACTCGCCTCGGAGTGGCTCATCCGGAGGCCCGGATCGTCACGGTCGGCGGGCGGTACTACGCCATGGACCGCGACCAGCGCTGGGATCGGACCAAAGTCGGCTACGACGCGATCGTCCACGGGGTGGGGGAGCATGCCGCTTCGGCAACGGCCGCGATCGAGGCCGGTTATGCCCGCGGCGAGAACGATGAGTTCGTCCTGCCGACCGTGATCGATGGCGTCGATGGCCGGATCGGCGACGGTGACCCGGTCGTCTTCGCCAACTTCCGCGCCGATCGCGGGCGCCAGCTGACCCACGCCCTCGCCGACGACGTCTTCGCCGGATTCGATCGGTCCGCCGCCGGCCCACGGCCGCGCGACCTCCTCGTCGTGACGATGACCGATTACGAGGGCGGCCTCCCGGTCGAGGTTGCGTTCGGGCCGGAGGAAGTCCGATCGCTCGCCCATGCCGCGAGCGACGCCGGCTGGCGCCAGTTCCATGTCGCCGAGACCGAGAAATACGCCCACGTCACCTACTTTTTCAACGGCGGTCGTGAGGCGCCGCTACCGGGCGAGGATCGCCGGCTGATCCCCAGCTCGAAGGTCTCGACCTACGACCTCCAGCCCGAGATGAGCGCGGCGGGGGTGGTCGATGCTCTCGTCGGGGCCATCGCGAGCGGCGGATACGACCTCATTGTCGCCAACTTCGCCAACCCCGACATGGTCGGCCACACCGGGGTCTGGGAGGCGACGGTGGCGGCCGTCGAGACCGTCGATGGCTGTCTGGCCCGGATCGTGGCCGCCCTCGAGGCGCTCGATGCGCTCGAACCGGACGGTCCCGGCAGCCTGCTCGCGGTGACCGCCGACCACGGCAATGCCGACGTCATGCGCGACGCGGCCGGCAATCCGGTCACCGCCCACTCGCTCAGCCCGGTCCCGTTCCTCCTCGTCGGGCGGTCGGTGGCCGGCCGCTCACTTCACGACGGCGTCCTCGCCGACGTTGCCCCGACGCTTCTCGAGCTGTCTGGCCTGGAGCGCTGGCCGGGGATGACCGGACGGTCGCTGCTCGATCCGGCGCCGGGGACCGCGCCGGGGCCCGTGCTATCATCCGGCGCCGTTCCCATCGGAGGATCCCCCTCGTGAATGCCCCTCTGGCTGTCGGCCAGATCATCGTCAGCATCTCCCTGATCGCCGCGATCCTGCTCCAGGCCCGGGGCACCGGCCTGTCGGGCACGTTCGGTGGCGACTCGGCCGTGTATCGAAGCCGACGCGGCATCGAGCGGCGGCTGTGGCAGTTCACGATCGTACTGCTCGTGCTGTTCGTGGCGTTCTCCGTCGGCTCGTACCTCTTCCAGAAGATCTGAGCCGGCCCGGCCCGAGCCGCCCGCGCCGGGGGAGCGGCCCGTCCTCGACGCCGCCCGTCTGCCGATGAACCGGATCGATCGCGCCGTCATCGCCATCCTGGTCGGTGTCCTCGTCATCGCGGCGGTCGCAATCGGCGGGTCGGCCCTCGCCCCGAAGTCCGGCCCCGGCTCATCGATCCTCCTTCCCTCCGGTCCACCCGCCGCGCCATACCGCGAAGGCATCCTGTCGCGCCCGACGAATGTCAGCCCGCTCGCGGCCCGGACGCAGGCCGACCGAGACCTCGTCGCCCTGGTCTTCGAGGGCTTGATCGCCCGCGGCGCCGACGGCACACCCCGGCCTGCCCTTGCCCGGTCCTGGTCGGCGACGCCGTCCGGCGGTTCCTGGACCTTCGAGCTCAAGGCCGGCCGGCGCTGGCAGGACGGAGAACCCGTCACGGCCGAGGACGTGGTGTTCACGATTCGGGTCCTCCAGGACCCGGCGTACCACGGACCGGGCGCCGGATCGTGGGCCGGGATCACGGCGACGGCCGTCGACCCTGCGACCGTCCGCTTCGACATCGCGACGCCGATCGGCGGCTTCCTCGAGTTGGCGACGCAGCCGATCGTCCCGCGTCATCTCCTGGCGGACACGCCGATCGTGGCGCTGGCCGATGCCACGTTCGGTCGAGATCCGATCGGGTCGGGTCCATACCGGGTGCTCGAGCTCGATCGGGACCACGCAGTCCTCGACCTCGTCGCAGCGGAGGTGGTGCCTGATGCCGCCGGTTCAGCGGTGCCGGCGTCGGATGACCCGCTCGCGACGCCCGTCCCGACCCACCGCTCCGGTGGGCCCGTCCCGACGCTGACCCGGCTCGAGTTCCGATTCTTCGACGATGCGACCGCGCTGTCAGCGGCATTCGCCGCCGGGAATCTCGACGTCGCTTCGGGCCTCGACGCGGCGGCGGCGACCGCCCTCGCGACGACAGCCGGCGCGCGGGCGATCCGCGACCCATCGACGACCCTCGCCGCGGTCGTCCTCAATCTCCGCCCCACCGAGCCCGCCTTCGTCGACCCGAGGACCAGACTTGCCCTCCTGGCCGCGATCGACCGGCAGCGGATCGTCGAGGTGATGTTCGGCGGCGCCGCGACCCGGGCCGACGGCCTGATCCCGCCGTCCTCGTGGGCGTTCGACGGGACCGACAGCCCACCCGTCGAGCGCGACCTGAAAGCCGCCGCGAAGTTGCTGGCGGCTGCCGGCTGGACGAAGGCGAAGGATGGCTGGCGACAGGTGGGCGACACGACCGCGCGCACGATCGAGCTGCTCGTCCCGAAGCGCGACGCAAACCCGATCCTGTTCGCGGCGGGCAGCCAGATCGCGGCGGACTGGACCGCTCTGGGTTTCACCGTCAACGTCATCGAGGCGGATCCGGCGATCATCGCGGCCGACCACCTCAGGACCGGCGACTTCGAGGCGGCCGTCGTCGACATCGCGATCGGACATGACCCGGATCTCTACCCGCTTCTCGCCTCGACCCAGATCCGGACCGGCGGCGCAAATGTGATCGGACTCCAGGATCCGCCCCTCGACGATCTCCTGGCGAATGCCCGCAAGCCCGGTGCGGAGGCCGTCCGGCGGGCTGCCTTCATCGCCCTCCAGAAGCGACTCACGGGCGGCACCTTTGTGCTCCCGATCGCCTGGCCCGACCGGGTCTTTGCAGCCGCTGGACGGGTCGTCGGGCTGGCTCCCCGGGAGGTCTCCGACGGGTCGGAGCGATTCGGTGATGTGCTAACATGGCGCCTCGCTGACGACCGGTGAGCCTTCGGGCGGGCCGGCCGGCGGGTCGACGCCGAGGTGGCGAAATTGGCAGACGCGCTAGCTTCAGGAGCTAGTGCCCGCAAGGGCGTATGGGTTCAAGTCCCTTCCTCGGTACCACCTCCACCCTCTCGGCTCACCGGATCGTGCGGCACACCTGCCCAGGTGGCGGAATTGGTATACGCGTACGTTTGAGGGGCGTATGAGGCAACTCATCCGGGTTCAAGTCCCGGCCTGGGCACCACCCCTGACCTGATCTCGACCGCCGGACCGCCGGACCGCCGGCGGTCGTTTCGTGTCGGGCCGCGGAACGGGCGTGCGGGCTCCTTTCTCGTTGCGGTCGCCCCATGACCGAACCGACCAACGAACCCCAGCCCGAGCGTGCTCCTTCCTCGTTGCGGTCGCCCCATGACCGAACCGACCAACGAACCCCAGCCCGAGCGGGCTCCTTTCTCGTTGCGGTCGCCCCATGACCGAACCGACCAACGAGTCCCTGCCCGAGCGGTCTCGTCCGCGCGACATGCGAGCGGCGCGCGATACTCTCGCTCGGGCGGTTAGCTCAGTTGGTCAGAGCGCCTCGTTTACACCGAGAAGGTCACTGGTTCGAGTCCAGTACCGCCCACCACGGATCGTCCGGGCGCTCGAGCGAGCTCCACGGGTTCGCCGTCCAGGATCGCGTCAGCCGAACCGCCGCCGCCGGCTGGTAGACTGAACCGGCGGGGGATGGCCGAGCGGCTTCCCACAGCCGACCGAAGAGGGTGAGCATGCCAGCGTTGATCATTGTCCTGGTGATCGTGGTCGTCGCGATCGTGTTCCTGGTCGGGCTCTACAACGGCCTGGTCCAACGACGCCTCCGGATCGATGAGGCGTTCGCCCAGATCGACGTCCAGTTGAAGCGTCGTCATGACCTGATCCCGAACCTCGTGAACGCCGTCAAGGGCTACATGGGCTTCGAGCAGAAGGTCCTGACCGACGTCACGAACGCACGGGCCGCGGCTGTCGCCGCCGGCGCCCAGGGCCCCGCCCAGCAGGCCGCCGCGGAAAACGCCCTGACCGGGACCCTCCGCTCGCTATTCGCCGTCGTCGAGAACTACCCCGAGCTGAAGGCCAACCAGAACGTCCTGGCGCTCCAGGAGCAGCTGACCACGACCGAGAACCAGATCGCGTTCAGCCGCCAGCACTACAACGCGAGCGTCCTCGACTACAACACCGCCATCCAGGTCTTCCCGGCCGTGCTGATCGCCGGCATGTTCGGGTTCACCAAGCGCGAATTCTTCACGGCCGAGCCCGAGGCCGCCGCGGTCCCGACCGTCGACCTGAACCTCTCCTGACCTCGACCGGGCGGACGACGGCCGCCGGCGCGGCAGCCAGGCCGGCGGGCCGGCCGCCGAACCTCGTCGCGCTCCGGACCTGATCCATGGCCGAAACCTTCTACAACCAGATCAGCGCGAACAAGCGCAACTCGCTGCTGCTCGTCGTGATCGTGATGGCCCTGTTCGGAGCCCTCGGGTTCGCGATCGGCTACGCGATCAGCGGTGGCGCCTCGGGGGCGATCGCGGTCTCGTTGATCGCGATCCTGTTCGGCGGCCTCGCCGCGGCCGGCTCGTATTTCGCCGGTGACTCGGTCGTCCTGTCGGTCTCGGGTGCGAAGCAGGTCGACGAGACCTCGGCGCCGCAGCTCCTGAATGTCGTCCGGGAGATGGCGCTGGCGGCAAACCTGCCGATGCCGAAGGTCTACCTGATCGACGACTCGGCCCCGAACGCCTTCGCGACCGGCCGGGATCCGCAGCACGCCTCGGTGGCCATCACGAGCGGGCTGTTCGAGAAGCTCGACCGGGAGGAGCTCCAGGGTGTGATGGGCCACGAGCTCTCGCACGTCCGGAACCTCGACATCCGCTTCTCGACCATCGTCGGCGTCCTCGTCGGCTCCATCGCGCTGATGTCCGACTTCTTCCTGCGGTTCACGTTCTGGGGCGGCGGCCGGCGCTCGTCCAACGATCGTGACTCGAACGGCGGCGGCAACGGCCTCCAGGCGATCATGTTCGTCGTCGCGATCGTCCTCTCGATCCTGGCCCCGATCGCGGCCCGCCTCGTCCAGCTCGCGATCAACCGCCAGCGGGAGTACCTCGCCGACGCCTCGTCGGTCCAGCTCACCCGCAATCCGTATGGAATCGAACGAGCCCTGGCCAAGATCTCGAGCGATCAGGAGGTGCTCGAGGTCGCGAACCGGGCGACCCAGCACATGTACTTCACGAACCCGATCAAGAAGTTCGAGCAGCGCTCGGCAGGGCTGTTCTCGACCCATCCCGCAACGCTCGATCGGATCAATCGCCTCCGCGAGCTGACCGGCGATGCGCCACTTCAGGGGGCGGAGGCAGCCCAGCTGTCCGGGCTCGACTGACCGTCCGTTGGCCGGCATCGACGACGCGATCTTCTTCACGACGCCGGCCGAGCTCCGCGACTGGCTCGACGCCCATCACGAGACCGCGCTCGAGCTGTTCGTCGGCGCCTGGAAGAAGGCGACCGGCAGGCCGACCGTGACCTGGGAGCAGATCGTCGAAGAGGCCCTCTGCGTCGGCTGGATCGACAGCGTCCGGCGAAGCGTCCCGGGTGACGGCTGGGTCATCCGCCTGACGCCCCGCCGGAAAGGAAGCATCTGGAGCGCGGTCAACGTCGCCAAGATCGGCGAGCTGCGGGTCGCCGGCCGGCTGCGGGCCGCGGGCGAAGCCGCGTTCGCCCTGCGCCGGGACGATCGGACGGCGGTCTACTCGTTCGAACAGTCCCGGGACCCCGCGCTCGCGCCCGACGAGGAGGCCCGCTTCCGGGCAAATGCGCCGGCCTGGGACTGGTTCGCCAGGAAGCCACCGTCGTTCCGGAAGCAGGCCCTCCACTGGGTCGTCTCGGCGAAGAAGCCCGAGACCCGGGAGCGCCGCCTCGTGACCCTGATCGAGGACTCGGCAGCGGGCCGGCCGATCCGGCCACTCACCGCGAGGTCCGGCCGTGCGCCGTGATCGCCACGGCGATCAATCGGTCGATCAACGGGCTTGGCCATCCGTTCATGCCGCCGAGAATCGGCCGAACTCATGGAGCGGCACGCTCATCTGTTCGAAATTGATCGCCGGCGAGATCGCCTGGGCGGGACCTCGCAAATCGCAGCCGGCTGAAGGCTCCGCCGAGCCTCCGCCGAGCCTCCGCCGGGTTTGAAGGGTGCCGGAGGCCCGTGGTATCCTCGCCACCGCCGACGGGTGACCAAACCTGGTTGGCCATCGGGCCGAGATAGCTCAGTTGGTAGAGCACGCGACTGAAAATCGCGGTGTCGCCAGTTCGATCCTGGCTCTCGGCACCATCGTTACGGCGGTGGTCGCGTGCATCGAGCGGAAGTGGCTCAGTTGGTAGAGCATCACCTTGCCAAGGTGAGGGTCGCGGGTTCGAGTCCCGTCTTCCGCTCCATTTTTCTGCCCCGGGGGAGTGTCCCCGGACCGGGTCCGACACCCGGAAACACTCGAGATCGCCGCCCGCTGCCCCTTCGTCTAATGGTAGGACAGCGGACTTTGAATCCGTGAACCGAGGTTCGAACCCTCGAGGGGCAGCCACAACCGATTGATCATCGCGTTGCCGTGCCGGCGGACCGAACTCGGTAGCGGCAGGAGCAGGCAGGGCGGTCGGTCAGCCCGGGCGGTCGCTTCTCTCCACCTGCTGCGTCAAAGGGGCACGTTCGGGCTCGGGATCATGAGCGCCGAACATCTGCGGCTCTGGCGGGGTGGGCAAGGGGTCGAGCTTCGAGGGTCGTCGCTCTGGCGATCGGTCTCCTCGTGTCACTGCTGGTCGCTCCCGCTGTTCTGGCCGACACCTGCTGCGCGAACGCTCCCGTTTGGCTGGACCCGCCATCGGCGATGCCACGGGCAACCGTCCGGCTCATCGGGATGGAGTGTCTGAGCAACGACGGCACCCAGACGAACCCGTTGAAGCTTGGACGGTTCATGCTGACCTCGCGGTCGCTGGAGATCCCAGGCATCGGGCCGACCGCAGCCGGGCTCCCGCCGATCGGGAAATGGGTCAGGTTCAAGCAGGTTCCCGATTCGAGCGCCACCACCGGAGACGCCCTCGTTGTGGTGCCTGACCTGCCAAACGGGACAGATCAGCTGTGGTGGTGGTGCGACGATGGTTCGGGACCCGGCGGCGGCATCCACTATTCCACGGGGCCGAGACTCCGGATTGGACCCGTCGCGCCCGACACGGCCATCGAACCGAACGCTCCCGCGGACACGCGAGACGGGTCTGGCGTGGCGCTCCTCGCCAGCGCGGGGGTCGTGTTCGTCCTCGCCTTGCTGATGTGGCAGGGTCGATTGCGCCGAGGGTGAAGTCGGTCACGGCGACCGCGCGGTGGCGGCACGGGCATCGCGGTCTGCTGGATCCCCAGGACGCACAGTGAGCGCGCCACGCTCACCACCTTCCGGTCGCGATCCTGCGGCCGGCCGTTCCACGTCGTGGTCTGTGACGGTCGTGTCGGGCGGATGACAACGTCCGCCCGGACCCGAAACAGCAACCCTGAGCGGACGTCCCTCAGCTGCGAGTCGCCCAGACGCCTGCTCTGATCGACGTCCGGCTCGCGCCGGAGACCGTCATGAGAAACCGACTGTTCAACCTGCTCGCCGCGCTGCTCTTTCTGCTGGCCACGGCCGGAAGCTCCCTCGCGTCGCCGGGCTCGAGCGGCGACCACGCCCGGCTGACCTACGTGTCGGTCGGTGATTCGCTCGCGTCGGGCGTCCAGCCGATCGGCGATCCGGCGGATCTGCACCGGACGAGCGATGGTTACGCGGAGCAGCTCCTCAAGATCGCCCAGGCACGCACGCCGAAGCTGTCGCTGCTCAAGCTCGGGTGTCCCGGCGAGACCACGACCACGATGCTCCACGGCGGGATCTGCCCCTACTCGGCTGGCTCGCAGCTGGCCGAGGCGGTCGCCTACCTGCGGGCCCACCGCTCCCACGTCGCCTTCGTCACGATCGACATCGGCGCCAACGACTTCCCGTGCCAGGCGGCCGAATGCGTCCCGGCCGGCGTGACCACGATCCAGACCAACCTGCCGCTGATCCTGGCCAGGCTCCGCGCCGCCGCGGGTCCGGACGTGCCGATCGTCGGGATGACGATCTACAACCCGTTCCTGGCGGCGTGGTTCCTCGGTCCGGACGGTCAGGCCTTCGCCCGCGCGAGCGCGACTCAGCTGATGGGGCCGGTCAACGCTGTCCTGCGCGGCATTTTCACCGCCTCCGGGGCCGACGTCGCCGACATCGAGAGGGCGTTCTCGTCGAACGACTTCGACACCGTCGTGACCTTGCCGGGAGCCGGCGAGGTTCCGCTCAACGTGGCCCGGATCTGCCAGTGGACGTGGGTCTGCGTCGGGCCGCCACTTGGCCCGGACAACCACGCCAACGTCGCCGGCTATGGCGCGATCGCCGGAGCGTTCGCCGCCGTCCTCGGGTACTGAGCGCGACGGCCGGCGGCCCGTGGTGGGCCGCCGGCACACCCCGCGTGCCGTCGCCCTTCCGCGCCGCTCCCTCGGAGACACGAGCGCGACGGCGGGCGCCTACGCTAGCGGTCGTTCGCGCAGATCGACATCCGGGAGCCCCCAATCCCCCCTCGTGACCGCGGCTGGTTCCTGACCCTCGCCGGCGGCGGCGCCGCCCTTGTCGTCGCCGCGCTCGCGATCGCCACACGATTGCTCGGACTCTCCGAGCCGGCCGTCGTCCCTTCGGAGTCCTGGACGTGGACCGACCATGGCGTGGTTGTCGAGCCGACCACGAACGACAGCCCGTTCCGGGCGGGCGACCTGGTCGCCGCCATCGACGGCATCCCCCTCGAGACGTGGGTCGGATCGTCATTTCCGCTGGCCCCGCAGCCGGCGGCCGGGCCGGCCCAGGGCACCACGACGCGGCGCTTCGGGGTGGTTCGCGACGGGCGGGACCTCGAGATCTCCGCGGCGCTGGTGCCCTACCCGCTGGAGCGCCTCGTCCAAGTGCCGCTCGGGCTCATCGCGTTCGGCGCCGGCGTGCTCGCCCTGGCGCTCGCGTTGCTGGTTCGCAAGCCACGCTCGACCGTCGTCCGGCTGTTGTTCGTCGGCGCGGCCGCGAACGTCGCCGACATCGTTCCGTGGAGCCTCGGCGTCCAGCCGACCGATTTCCTCGGCGGCAGCGTGTTCCTCGCCTGCTTCGCCGCCGCCGCGGTCTTCGACGTCCTGTTCTGGGCGACGATCGTCCACATCCTCACCATCTACCCGACCCGGAGCCCGCTCGCGCTGCGCCGGCCGAACCTCATCGGCGCCCTGTACATCGTGCCGCTGGGCGGGCTCGTGGTCGTCGCGCTGGCCTGGCGCGTCACGGCCCCCACGACCCTCGAGTGGGTCGGCGGCCTCTCTCGGGCGATGGGCGCGATCTCCTCCCTGATGCTTGTCGCGATCGTCGGCGCGACGGTGGCCGGTTACCGCCGGGCTGGCGCGGCGATCCGCGCCTCGGTCCGGATCGTTGCGCTGACCCTCGTGTTCGCGGCCTGTGCCACGCTGGTCCTGCTCACCGGCCCGATCGCTGTCGAGGGCCGGCCGCTCCTCGGTCGCGGCGTCGTCGACCTGCTCGCGATCCCCGTCGTCGTCGCGCTCGTGGCCGCGATCCTGCGCGACCGCCTCTTCCAGGTCGCGCTCCTGACCCGCAGCCGCGAACGGGTCGTGGCCGCTCGCGAGGATGAGCGGCGGAAACTCCGGCGTGATCTCCACGATGGTCTCGCCCCGACCCTCGCGGCGGCTGGGCTGAAGCTCGACCTCGCCCGCCAGTCCGTTCGATCGGACCCGGACGCCGCCGAGCGGATCATCGATGAGGTCCGCCATGGCGTCCGCGAGACGATCGGGGAGATCCGCCGGCTCAGCCGTGAGCTGCGCCCGCCCGCGATCGATTCGCTCGGCGTCGTTGGAGCCGTCCGGCAACAGGCCGACGAGCTCGGGTCGCGGGGCGGGAACGGGCCTGTCATCATCGTCCGGGCTTCCGCCCCGCTCCCACAGCTGCCGGCGGCGGTGGAGGTTGCCGCCTATCGGATCGCCGTCGAGGGGATGATGAACGTCGTCCGGCACGCCGCCGCCACGACCTGTGAAGTCCGGATCGAGCTGGTGGGCAGTGAATTGATGATCGAGGTGACCGACGACGGCACCGGGATTGCAATGACCGCGGGCGGAGTTGGCACTCGATCGATGCTGGAGCGGGCGGCCGAGGTCGGTGGCGACGTCCGGATCGTCGAGGGCAGCGGATCGGGCACGCGGCTGCTGGCCCGCCTGCCGGTCGAGATCGGCATCATCGGGGGCGCACGGCAGTGACCGAGCCGATCCGGGTCCTGATCGCCGACGACCATCCGGTCTTCCGCGATGGGCTGCGCGGTCTCGTCGAACGGACGGCAGACCTCGTCCTCGCGGGCGAGGCGACAACCGGGCTCGAGGCCGTCGCCCTTGCCGCGACGAGCGAGCCCGACATTGTCCTGATGGACCTGCGCATGCCCGAGATGAGCGGAATCGACGCGACCCGGATCATCCTCGCGGCCGCTCCGTCGATCGGAATCCTCGTCCTGACGATGTCGGAGGACGATGAGTCGCTATTCGCGGCGATGCGGGCCGGCGCACGTGGCTACCTGCCCAAGGACGCCGACAGCGAGGAGCTCGTTCGGGCGATCCGCGCCGCGGCGGTGGGGGAGGCGATCTTCGGCGCTTCGATTGCGCGGCGGATGATGGCGTTCTTCACGACGGGCCGGCCGGGCGCGACCAGCGCATTTCCGGATCTGACCGACCGCGAGCACGAGATCCTCGAACTGATCGCGGATGGCCGGGCGAATGGCGAGATCGCGCAGCGGCTGACCATCACGTCGAAAACGGTTCGCAACCACGTGGCCAACATCTTCAACAAGCTTCAGGTCGCGGATCGCAGCCAGGCGATCGTCCGCGCCCGGCAGGCGGGACTCGGCAGCGAGGGCGGCACCACCGACCGCCCCTGAGTGGTCCGTGGCCCTCCGGGAGTTGCCTCGGCGAGGGTTCTGCCCCTGCTGCGCGAGGTTGCCCGGCCGGTTGCCCGGCTACCCGGGACGCCTGCCCCATGCGCTCGGGACGGGCGCCCATCGATACCTCTCCCATGCGGTCGAACGACCGCCGAGACGGGAGACACCGATGGACCCCACGATCGATGCCCAGGTCGTCGTCATCGTCGAGACGGCGACGGCGAGCCTCCAGCGCTACGTCCGAACGATGGTCCGCGACTCGGATGAGGCGGCCGATGTGACCCAGGAAGCGTGCCTTCGCCTGCTGACAGCGGCCCGCGCCAACGGCCTGCCCGACTGCCCCGAGGCCTGGCTGAGGCGCGTCGCCCGCAACCTCGTCGTGAGCTCGGTACGCCGCCGCCAGACCGCGACCCGATACGCGGACCGCCTCGCCGAGCGCGGAGTCGTCCCGGCGCTCGAGCAGGGGATCGTCGATCGGGAGCGGCACGATGCGGTCCGGCTTGCCCTCAAGATCGCGCGGACCGACGACCGGGACGCGATCGTCATGGCCGCGAACGGGTTCGCGACGCGAGAGATCGCGGCCCGCCTCGGCCGCAGCGAGATCGCCACGCGGACCCATCTGAGCCGCGCCCGCGGCCGGCTCCGCGAGCGCCTCGCCGCGGCCGGTGCGATGTGACCGCGATCCACTCGCGCCGATGGTCCATTCATGCTCCTCTGACGTGAGCGTCCCCGCTCCAGGGCGCCGCCGCCGTCACCCCCGCCCAGGGAAACCAGCGGTTCTTCGGCCTGGGTAGCACCCCATCAGGCGCGTCGGTTCTCAGGGCGCGGCCCATCCGCCTGGGCAGGCCGTCAACGCATTGGTCGAGCTCGGCCATCAGGCGAGGGGAGACGTGCCAGACCATGCGGTGTTGCTGGTTCCGACTCGAGTGTCGGCGTGCGGACACAGCCGCCGCGAAGACCGGCGGTTCACGCATGAAGGCGCACCCGGGTCGCGCGCCGAGTCGGGCCCTCGCGTGCGGCCGCCACGCTCGTGCGCCGGCGTTCGCCATCGCCGCGAATGTCCGTCCTGCGGCTCGTCAGGGTCCGGTGGGCCATCATCGTGGCCTGGATCTCAGGGGCGCCAGGCTCAGGCCGGACTAGGTGGCGAGCAGGCTGCCCGGGTTGGCGAGGCTGAACACGGAGTCCCCGGCGACGTTCATCCCGACCCCGATGAGCGACCCGCCGTCGGGGGCCATCAGGATCGCCGCCTCGAGGGCGTTGCCGCGCGCTGGGTCGATTGGCTGCGCCGTCCAGGCCGTCGGATCGGACCCGGCGGTCGCGAGGACCGCGGGCTCATCTCCGTCGCCCGACCGCCCGACGGCGATCAGGCCGCCGGGGATTGCGGCGACATCGAAGACGCCGACGCCGAACCCGGGCACCGTCGTCCGCGTCCACTGGCGCCCGTTGGAGCTCGTCCACATCGTGCCGTCGATGTCCGGCAGGAAAATCGTGCCATCGATGAACCGGATGCGGCCCGGGTCGGCGCGACTCGAGCCGGGAAGGTCGGCCCGAATCCAGGTCTCCCCGTCGGCCGAGCTCCAGATGGTCCCGTGTCCGCCGCGCGCGCCCGCCACAAGGAAACCGGTCGGTCCCGCGACGACACTCGCGAGCGACTCCCGATCCCCCTCGGTGACGATAAACGTGCGCGTCCAGGACCTGCCGTCGTCCGATTGCCATGAGACCGCGGCATTGGGCTCTCCACCACCGCCGACCACCACGAACCGTCCGGCCCGCCACGCGGCCGACATCGCCGAGGACCCCGGATGGCTGCCCGGCAACGGCTGGCGCGACCATGAGATCCCGTCCGACGAGAACAGGGCGACGGCGCCCGTGTCCATCCATCCGACCACGACGATGCCCTGATCGCCGACGGCGATGGAGTTCAGCCGCATGCCGTCGAGCGCGAGCGACCCGGAGATCGACGCCCACGCTTCGCCGTTCGGCGACGACCAGATCCGTCCCAGGTCAGCGTCACTGGCCCCGACCGCTATCAGCGATCCGCGGAAGGACACGATGTCACGGAGATGCCCAGGCCCGACGCCCGCCGGGGAGGCGAGGATCTGCCAGCTCGTCGGTTCCGCGATAGGCGTGGGCAGACCTGTCGGCCGCGGTCTCGGAGGCACAGTCGGCGACGGAACGGATTTCGACGGCGCCGCCGCGGTTGACGCATCGGGCAATTCGGGAGGGATCGGCGACGCCCGGCACCCCACGACGATCGCGGCGGCGACGACGAGCAGGACGGCGCCGACGCCGATGCGGGGCATAAGGCCTCTCGGAAGGGAAACTAGTTGACCGTGAGACGCCCGAGATCCCCGAACGTTGCGCCATCAGCCGCCCACTACTCCGCCCTCCTCGAGGCGACGGCGAAGGGGTCCGCCCGGGGATCCCACCCGACCCGATCTGTCCGGAACCTGTGGTCCCCGGTGTCGGCCACGGCATCGAGCAGCCCAGGTCCGGCGTGTCCGCTCGCCGGGGCGCGCAAGCAGGCGTTACCCACGGGGGAACGGGGCGTCTCAATGGCGACCTATCCACATGCGCAGCCCCAGATGACGCTCTGCGGGATCAGCAGCAGACCTCCGCGGCGGCCTCGTCGCGTGTTCGGCGCCGAATGAACCCATACAGCTCCGAGTGGTACGTCTCGAACGCTGCCGCGATCGCTTCGCGGCGGTCGACGTGGACCCGGATTCCGCCGCCAAACTCCAGATCGGAATCAGCGAGGTCCTGCATGCCGGGCGGGAGACGTTCCGATCTGCCGGATGTTTCATCCACGACAAGCACGGTGTCACTTGAGCTGACGTCGTGCGAGTCATCCCGCGGACAATTTCCGGGAGGACGCCCCAGCTGGGGTCGGCAACGCTGCCGGATGCGGTCGGAGCGAAGGGCCCAAGGGACGAACAGTCAGGTCGTACAGCCGAAGCAGCTGCCGCTGACCGCCGCCCAGGCGAACATCGATCC
This sequence comes from Candidatus Limnocylindrales bacterium, assembly GCA_038204565.1. Classification (GTDB taxonomy): domain Bacteria; phylum Chloroflexota; class Limnocylindria; order Limnocylindrales; family CSP1-4; genus CF-46. The sequence continues at coordinate 7,165 of JBBRCU010000009.1, read as the reverse complement.
ACCGTGGGCGTTGACGGCCTGGACCACCACGGCGTCGACTTCCGGACCGAAAACGGGCAGGAAGCCAAGACTGGCGGTTGCGCCCCCGCCGAGCTTGAACTCGAGACTCCCGGCCGTGGCCGGCGAACTTCCAAGGAGGACGAGGGATGCGGCGGGGATCGTATCGCCATTGACGAGGCATTTCACGTCGCCCGCACTCGACGGTGTGGGCTTGTGGAGGCAGGTCGTGACGGCGTATACCCGGATGGTGGTGTCGAGAGGGCTTGCCTCAACCCACGAGACGCGGAACCAGGAGCAGCTTGCATCGGGGCCGAGGTCGCACGGCTCCGATGTCTGGGCGTACCGGACCTTCGTCGGCAACGCCGGGGAGCCCGATCCCGCAAGAGCCACTGACGGCTGTGGCAGCGGGCCGTATGTCGCCACGGGTGCGCGGGTTGATGTCGCGGAGGAGGTCGGGCTGGCCGTCGGCCCGAGTGATGGACTGGGCTCTGGCGCGACCGGCGTCGAGATTATTGACTGGGCAGGCCCGCTCCGCCCGGGCGACGCAACCACCGAGGAAGCCGGAGTGCTCGCCTGACACCCGATCACGAGCGCAGTTGCGCACAGGACCACCGAAAGAGACCTTAGCGCTCGGAGCATCGTGTTCCCGCCCTTCGAATGCCGGCCCTGTGATCCAGGACCGGATCAGCGGTTTGACGCGGGACGGCAGGTGATGTGACGCCCGGGGGACGCATCCGGCTTCCGCCCTCAGGCGGCCCCTGCGGCGGGCAGCATGTGCCCGGCCGAGCGGCGAAGCAATGCTCGACAGAAGCTCATCTCGGGCGTGAGGCCCCGTGGGTCCCTCAGGGTGCACGAACTTGACCCGCCCATCGCAGTCTTGGAACGCGCGGGGGAGCGCCGTTCCTATGCGGCCCTGGTCCGCCGCAGCAGGAGGAAGATCGTCAGGAGTAATGCCATCGGCGAGAGAAGGAGTGTCGCCAGAAACCAACCGGCACCGGATCGGCCCCGACGGGCAGCCAACCAGCCGTTGAAGATAGCAAGCAACAAAACGTTGGGCGCTCCGGCAGGTGGATACGGTTCATCACTCAGCGCCGCCCAGGTCGACCGCTCTGCCTTCGGCTTGGGCCAAGAGGTGAGCGGGGGCTTGCTCGGCTGGGACGACTTGTCGTCGCGGACCTCAACGAGTGGGGTCTGATATTCTTGGACGCGCGTAAGCGTCCCCCATGGACTTCATCGTGAGCCTCGAGGATCACGGTGTACGGGCCCAAGTTGGACCCCACCTTGGACCCGACTTCTGGGGTCAACTGAGGGATACGACGGGTCACTGAGACTAGGTTCGTGGGCGTGCAACGCCCTGGCGACGTGGTGAAGTGGTTCAACACGGAGGTCTGCAAAACCTCTACTCACCGGTTCGAATCCGGTCGTCGCCTCCACAATCAAGCACGAAAGCCGGCCTCGGGCTCCCGCTGGCGCCAGCTACGCCCGGCGCGGCCGCTCCATCCAGCGTTCGGGGTCGGCGAGGGGCTCGAACCCGCCGTGGCGCCGGTACAGGTCTCCTGCGTCGCGGGTGGCCAGAGCCATCCGGACGGTCTGCAGCCGGGCGTCAGTCACGATCGCCTCGATCAGCTGCGCCCCGATCCCCCGGCCGCGTGCCGTCTCGTCGACGAAGACGTCGCAGATCCACGCGAAGGTCGCCTGATCGGTCACGACGCGGGCAAACCCGACCTGGCGCCGGCCGGCGAAGGCCGCGAAGCAGAGCGAGCCCGCGAGCGACGAGTCGACGGTCTCGCGACTGCGTCCGAGGGCCCCGTAGGCGCGCTGGGACAGAGCGTCATGGATCCAGTCGACATCGAACTTCGACGGATCTGTGATGATCCGGATGTCGGGCTGAAGCTGCAGATTGTTCACCGGCGATGCAGCCGGGTCGAGCTCGTCCATCACACCTCCCTCCGGATCATCAGGCTGCCTCTCTCGTGCATGATCGGCACCAGATACCCCGACCGTTGTGAGCATTCCCGAACCGGGCGCGAATTGCCTCGGCGACCTTCGCCAAGAACACGAGGGCGCAGCGAAGGCCGATAACGGCCCGCGGCTCCGCGCGTCGGCTACGTCGTCGAGGCTAGACCAGCGGCGACGGCGGGCCGCGGTCGCGCCTTACTTGTCTCGGTTGTTGTAGGGCCACGGACAGGGGTCGTCGCGGGTGGGAGGTAGCCGCGCCGATATTCCTCGACGGCGTAGCTGAAGCCGACCGTCCAGAAGTCGGTGGCCTCACGAAAGTCGGCCAGCTCCGCAGTGCTGACGTCCCAGGCATCAATCCAGCGCTGGGCGAGCGAGCGCTGTATTCCTGCCCGGACCAAACGGTCCAGGCATGCGGTCCGCCCGGCGAGGAACTGGCTCTGGACCCGATCTGGGCTCGCCGGCGGTCGGCGGCGGGGGAGGCGGTCGCTGCTCAGCATGCCGGCGCCATCGTGCACCGATAACCTTGCGATCCACCTGTCGAGCGCTCGACAAACGAGGGATCCCGAAACTCCGTTCCGGGTCGTACTTTCCGGACTGGCTGCTCGAGCCGCGGCGGCGGGCCGAGCGGGCCCTGGTCGCGGTCATCCAGGATGCGTACGTCAAGGGCGTCAGCACCCGCAAGGTCGACGACCTCGTCCGGGCGCGATGGGCGCCAGCGGGATCAGCAAGAGCGAGGTCAGCCGGCTGGTCGGCGAGCTCGACGTCGATCTTGCCGCCTTCCGCGAGCGGCGCCTCGAGGGGACCCGCTATCCGTATCTCTGGCTCGACGCCCATTTGCTCGGCCGGACCATCGGGCGAGGCCGTTGCTCGGCTATGCTGGGAGTCGCCGTCAGGCCGAGGCGCCGCATCAATCGCGTCGCCGCCTCGATCCATCCGAGCCCACCGACCGCGAGCGCAGAGGTGCCCGAGATCGCCCGACCTTCACCGCGCCCCGGCATGGGTGCGATCCCGTTCGGCGCGAGACCCGGATCGGGTCCTGCCACGAGCGGCGACGCGAACGACGACGCGGCCGGCGACGGCGACGGCCCCGGCGTCGTGTTCCGGGCCTGGGCCCCGCACGCGACGGCCGTGTCGGTCGTGGGGACGTTCAACGCCTGGGATCCCGGCCGCAACCCGCTGGCCCGCGACGACGCCGGCCGAGCCGAGACCTGGTCAGCCGACGTTGCCGAAGCCCGGGCCGGCGACGAATACCGCTTCGTCCTTCAGACGCCGGCCGGCGAACGCAACCGGATCGACCCGCGGGCGCGCCGCCTGACGAACTCCGTCGGCAACGCGATCGTCTACGACGCGGACGCCTTCGACTGGGGCAACGCTGTCTTCGACCAGCCGCCATGGAACGATCTGGTTGTCTACGAACTCCATGTCGGCACGTTCAGTGAAGGGCTGCCCGGGCGGCCGGGCACGCTCGAAGGGGTCCGCCGCCGCTTGCCGTACCTCCGGAGCCTCGGGGTCGGGGCGATCCAGCTGATGCCGCCGTTCGAGTTCGCCGGCGATCGCTCGTGGGGTTACAACACCGCCTACCCGTTCGCTGTCGAGAGCACCTACGGCTCGCCGGACGATCTCAAGGCGCTCGTCCGAGCTGCTCATGAGACGGGCATCGCCGTCCTGCTCGACGTGGTCTACAACCACCTCGGACCGTCCGATCTTGACATCTGGCAGTTCGACGGCTGGGCCGAGAATGGCATGGGCGGGATCTACTTCTACGAGGACGAGCGCTCAACCACGCCGTGGGGCGACACTCGTCCGGACTACGGCCGGGCCGAGGTCCGGGCCTTCCTTCGGGACAGCGCGTTCCAGTGGCTCGACGAGTTCCGGATTGACGGCCTGCGCTGGGACGCGACGGCCTGGATCTCCAGCGTCTACGGCGGCGGCAGTGCAGCTCCCGACCGGATCGACGACGGCTGGCAGCTCATGGCCGACATCAATGCGGAGATCGCCGAGCGGTTCCCAGGCCGGCTGACGATCGCCGAGGATCTGCGCTCGGACCTCTCGATCATCCGATCGGCGGCCGAGGGCGGCGCCGGGTTCGGGGCCCAGTGGGACGGCGCCTTCGTCCACTTCGTGCGGGCCGCCCTGATCGCGAGCGATGACAGCCACCGCGACATCGTGTCCGTGGCGGGGGTCATCGACAACGGCGGCGCCGCCGCGGACGGCTTCGGGCGGGTGATCTACACCGAGTCCCACGACGAGGACGCCAACGGCTCGGCCCGCGTCCCCGAGGAGATCTGGCCGGGCTATGCCGACTCGTGGGCCTCGAAGAAGCGGGCCACGCTCGGCAGCGCGATCGTCCTCACCAGCCCCGGCATCCCGATGCTGTTCCAGGGCCAGGAGCTCGTCGAAGGCTCGTGGTTCAACGACGAGGACGGCCTCGATTGGACGCTCCGGCACCGACGCGCCGGCCTCCTCCGCCTGCACCGCGACTTGATCGCCCTCCGCCGGAACACGGCTGACGTGTCGCGCGGCCTGCGCGGCGAGCACGTGACCGTCCATCACGTCAACGAGACCGCGCGGGTCCTCGGCTGGCACCGCTGGCTCGAGGGCGGACCGCGCGACGACGTGGTCGTCCTTGCCAACTTCTCGACGGACGCGTTCCCGGACTACCAGGTCGGCGTGCCCCGGCCGGGTCGCTGGCGGGTTCGCTTCAACAGCGATTGGGACGGCTACGACCCGGACTTCGAGACCGTCGATTCGCTCGACGCCGAGAGCGAGCCCGACGAGCACGACGGGATGGCCCAGCGGATCGCGGTCGGGCTTGGGCCGTACTCGGTCGTGATCCTCAGCCAGGACGAGTAGTCGCCACCGGTCCGAAGCCGCGGCGGGCCGTGCGGCGCGGGCCGTGCGGCGCGGCCCGGGCGGCACGCCATCTCAGCGGCGCGCTCGCTCCGCGCGCATTGCGGCGGCGACCTCCTCGTCGCCGGTCCGGGCGCGGGTCTCGAGACCGGCAATCGTGCCATCAACGTCGTCGACCGAGCGGTTCTGGCTCAGCTTGAACTTCGCTTCGATCCTGCTGATCACGACCTCGACGCCGACGATTGCCTTGAGCTGCCCGGCGATGTAGGGAGGTGGTGCGTCATCGACTGACCACGGCACTGCCCGGTCGGCCTCGTGACGGACGGTCAGGGCCCGGACATTGGCCTCGACCCAGGCCGGGTCGTCGTGGACCACGAGGCGGCCGTGGATGTGGGCCGTGACGTAGTTCCACGTCGGAACGACGCGGCCGTGCTCCTGCTTCGTCGCGTACCAGGCCGGCGAGATGTAGGCGTCAGGCCCGCGGACGACGACCATCGCCTCGCCGAGCGGCGGTACCTGCCATTGGCGGTTGTTGCGGGCGACGTGGCCAAGCAATCGGCCATGCTCGCCGGCCGCGGCGCTGAAGCCCGGCGGCTCATGGATCAGCGGCAGCAGCGTCGCCAGGAGGCCGTCTGCGGTTGCGGTAATGAGGTCGGCCGCGCCGAGCTGGGCGAGGAGGTCGCGGACGTCGTCGTCGGTCGGGCGGAAGTGGTCCGGGATGTACACCCCACCAGTATCGCCCCGCGGCCCGCTCCGGGGCGTTAGTCTGCGCTGCGTGCCGGAGTGGCGGAACAGGCAGACGCGGCGGTCTTAAACACCGCTGATCGCAAGATCGTCCGGGTTCGAACCCCGGCTCCGGCACCACCAAAGGCGCGAGCGGACATCCGGGGGGATTCGTCAGGGGCGGTGGTAGCCCGGTAACGCGCATCAGGCTTGCTGCAGGCATGGGCCGCCCGTGCGGAATGCGAGGCCGGACGGGGACCCGATAGAGTGAGCCCTTTGCCCGAAGGCGACCATTGGAGTAATGACCGAGATCGGTGGCGTCACGGCCGCCCCGCGTCGAGCCATGCGGCGATCCAGTCTCCAGCGATGAGGCGCTGGGCGTTGGCGAGGGGCGTGGAGCGATTGCAGACCTGGTCGTTCAGGTGGTTCTCCAGGCCGTCCTTCGCGCTGGCCGCGACGCTCGTCCCGTCCGGCAACGCGATCGTCCGCGGCTCCGGCCATAGGTTGGCCGGATCACGGGGCGCTCCGCCCAATTCCAGAGGGACGAGATGATCCTCCTCGTAATCGGCGAGAGCGTGATCGGGATAGCCGTATTCGCGGATCTGGACGACCTTCAGAGCGTTCGTGTAGGCAGCAGGCGGACGGATCGTGGCGGTCCATCCCCGTTTGCAGATCGTGTCGGCGATGTTGTCCTGGGTGACTTTTGGATTGATTGATCCGGGCGTGCGCCTGGGATCAGGCAGCCCGACGGCGGAACGCGGCGCGGCTGAGTCGGTCGCGTTACTGCCGGGTGGCGCCGTGGACAGTCTCGCCCGTGGGCCAGGTAGCCAGTTCCCGATGGCGGCGAGGATGACGATGCCAACGATGAGTGCGACAAGCACGAGCGGCCAGTGCGATCGCCGCACGGTCAGGGCAACGACTGGCAGGCCACGCCATCGTGATTGGAGTCCAAACCGTACGGATCGTTCGTTGTCGTTCCATCCGTCCCGACGAAGAAACTCTGGGCATGGGCGTGCGTGTCGAAGGCCGAACAGTTCACGTCCGAGTAGCCGTCCCACCCTTGCGGTTTGTAGTAGGAGGTCGCCTTCGCCGCCGGTTTCGGCGTGGTCTTGGGCTTCGCGGTCGGCTTTGCAGTTGGCCGAGGCGAGCCGGCGTCCACGGCCTGGGTCGCCAGCGGGGTCGGACTCGTGCCGACGAACTGGTGGATCTGATCGGTCGGGACCGCGTCGGTTGGGCTGGATGAACATCCTGCCAACGCGACGATGACGAACTTCAACACGATCCGTTGAAAGTTTCGTCCCAGGCTCGGTCGATCCCCCTTGGTTCGGTGAGGAGAGCGTAGTCCGATGCGAAGGTGATGTGGAGGGCCGAATGGGACAAAGGGAACGTCTCAATTCGTTTGTCGAGCGCCACGAGGTCGCGTGGGAACTGGCGATGGGAGCGCTCGCACTCGTGTGGGTCGCGCTCGGCTTCCTGATTGACGAGATCGGTGGCGGCGTCCGCCCGGACCTGGAAGTCGCTGAGGTCATCCTGACCGTGGTCTTCGTCAGCGAGTTCGGCGCGAGGCTCCTCTCAGCGCATGATCCTCTCCAGTACGTCCGCGGACATTGGATTGACGCCCTCGCCCTCGCTC
>JBBRCU010000008.1:0-84841 GCA_038204565.1 Candidatus Limnocylindrales bacterium | reverse complement strand
TTCGTCGCGCTCGCGGGCGGCCGCGATGCAACCGTCGTGGTGATCTCGACGGCGTCGAGCCTCGGGACCGAAGCGGGTGAGCGCTACCGCCAGATCTTCACGGATCTCGGGGTCCATTCGGTCCGACCCCTCCACGCGACGACCCGACCGCAGGCCAACGACGAGACCGTCGCTCTCGCCTTGCGCGATGCCACGGGCGTCTTCCTGACCGGTGGCAACCAGCTCAAGCTCGCCTCCACGATCGGCGGGACGCGGCTGGCCGATGCGATGCTCCAACGATTCCGACAGGGGGCGGTCATGGCCGGTACGTCGGCCGGGGCGTCCGCGATGAGCAGCCACATGATTGCGTTCGGGGCGTCGGGCGCAACCCCAAAGCACCGGATGGCCCAGATCGCCGCCGGTCTCGGGATGCTCCCGGGCGTCATCGTCGACCAGCATTTCCAGCAACGGAATCGCCTCGGGCGCCTGCTCAGCCTGATCGCCCAGAACCCGTCGCTCCTCGGGCTCGGTGTCGATGAGGACACCGCGGGGGTCGTCGGGCCGGACCACGTCATGGAGGTGATCGGGCGGGGGAGCATCACCGTCGTCGACGGCGCCGCCTCCGAGACCGACGCATGGGAGATCCGCGGCCACAAGCCGCTGATGATCAGCGGCGTCGTCCTGCACTCGCTGCCGGCCGGCTACCGCTTCGATCTGCGGCGCCGCCAGCGCCTCGCGACCCCGACGCTCCACGCCATTTCGGGCGGCGTTGAGGAAGCTGCCTCGAGCTAGGGCAGCGGCCAAATCGGGCAGCTCCCCGAAGGCCATCGCGACATCCCCGACCATCCGGGCGCCGGACGACCCGGGCCGCCGCCGGGCCGTAGCGGCCGGTACACTCGGGCCACCCAGTTCGGGTCAGGAGGATGCAGTGGCTGAGACCGCACGGCGAACGCGATCCTCACGGGCAGGCGCTGCGGCTGCTGAGGGCGCCGCCACGACCAAGCCGCGACGCCGCTCGGCCGACAGCCCGCCCAACGTCGCCCGCCCGGAGCCGACTCTTCGAATTCTCGAGACGCGAATCCTGCGCGGTCCGAACTACTGGGCCCGCGAGCCGGTCGTCCGGATGGTCGTCGACCTCGGCGTCCTGGAGGACTTCCCGAGCAACAAGATCCCGGGCTTCACCGACGCCCTGGTCGGGCTCCTGCCCAGCCTCGAGGACCACGCCTGCAGCCTCGGCCGTCGCGGCGGTTTCATCACCCGCCTGAAGGAAGGAACGTGGGCCGGCCACATCGCCGAGCACATCGCTCTCGAACTCCAGAACCTTGCCGGCACCGACGTCCGTCACGGCAAGACCCGGAGCACCGGCGTCCACGGTCAGTACAACGAGATCTACGAGTTCCGCGAGGAGGCCGTCGGGGTCGAGGCCGGCAAGCTCGCCGTCGCGCTCGTCAACCATCTCGTCGCCCCCAACGACGAGGCCGTCGCGATCGACTTCATGACCGAGATGGAGCGCCTGATCCGGCTCGCCGAGCGAGCAGCGTTCGGGCCGTCGACCCAGGCGATCCTCGACGAGGCCGAAAGCCGCGATATCCCCTACATCCGGCTCGACCGGCATTCTCTCGTCCAGCTCGGCCAGGGCGTCCACCAGCAGCGGATCCGGGCGACGATGACCTCGCAGACGTCGGCGATCGGCGTCGATATCGCGAGCGACAAGGGCCTGACGAACCGCCTCCTCGACTCGGCCGGCCTGCCCGTCCCGAAGAGTGCCGTCGTGGACAGCGAGGAGGACACCGTCGCGGCCGCTCGCCGGATCGGCTTCCCGTGCGTCGTCAAGCCGCTCGACGGGAACCACGGCCGTGGCGTCCATCTCGATCTGCGGTCCGACGAGGCGGTCCGGGCCGCGTTCCACGGAGCCCGGGCCCAGAGCCGGAGCGGCGACCTCGTTGTCGAGAGCTATGTTGCCGGCAGCGACTACCGTTGCCTGGTGATCGGCGGCAAGGTCGCCGCCATCGCCGAGCGCGTCCCGGCCAGCATCATCGGCGACGGCGAGCACACCGTCCGTCAGCTTGTCGATATTGCCAACCAGGATCCACGTCGGGGCATCGGCCACGAGAAGGTCCTGACCCGGATCAAGATCGACGAGGCGGCCGCGGAGCTCGTCCGCGACCAGGGCTTCGAGTTCGATGGGGTGGCGCCCGCGGGCGCGTTCGTCAAGCTCGCCCTGACCGGCAACATGTCGACCGGCGGCACCTCGATCGACCGGACGATCGAGGCCCATCCCGACAACATCGAGATCGCCGAGACGGCGGCCATGATCGTCGGCCTCGATATCGCCGGGATCGACTTCATCTGCCCGGACATCGCCACGCCCGTCCGCGAGACCGGCGGCGCGATCGTCGAAGTCAACGCCGCGCCCGGCTTCCGCATGCATACCAACCCGACCGAGGGCGAGCCGCAGTACGTCGCCCGGCCGGTGATCGACGGCCTCTTCCCGCCGGGCTCGCCGTCACGGATCCCGATCGTGGCGGTGACTGGGACGAACGGCAAGACGACGACCGTCCGGATGATCGCCCACATCCTCAAGCTCAAGGGCCGGCGGGTCGGGCTGACCTCGACCGACGGCATCGTCATCGACGGCCGAATGATCAAGAAGGGCGACATGTCGGGCCCGAAGTCGGCCCAGATGGTCCTCCAGAACCCGACCGTCGACACCGCGGTGTTCGAGGTCGCCCGAGGTGGGATCCTGCGCGAAGGTCTCGGCTACGACCGGAACGACGTCGCGGTGGTCACGAACGTCACGGGCGACCATCTCGGGATCGGTGGGATCGACACGATCGGCCAGCTGGCGAACGTCAAGGGCGTCGTCGTCGAGGCGGTTCCGCGCTCCGGGACCGCGGTCCTCAACGCGGACGACGGCCACGTCTACCGGATGGGCCGCCATTGCGCGGGCAAGGTCGTCCTCTTCAGCATGTCCATCCAGAAGGGCGAGGACGGCTTCGACCGGGTCGACGGCCACACCGCCCGGGGCAACGCCGCCTTCGTCCTCCAGCCTGGTCCGGAGGGGGAGCTGATCGTTCTCCGCCACGGGCCGCGGACGATGCCGGTCCTGTACACCCACCTTGTCCCGGCGACGTTCGGCGGCCGGGCCCGGATGAATGTGGCAAACGCCTTGGCGGCAGCCGCCGCAGCATGGGCTGCCGGTGCCCACCTCCACGACATCCGGCAGGGCCTCCGGACGTTCTCGACCTCGTTCTTCCAGGCCCCGGGCCGGCTCAACCTGCTCGACGTGGGCGGGATCCGGGTCGTCATCGACTATTGCCACAACGTCGACGGGATGCGTCAGCTGGCCGATTTCGTCGAGCGGATGATGACCGAGCCGCAGTCCCGGGCGGGCCGCATCGGGCTGACGACGAACGGTCACGCCCGCAGCGGCCGGGCGATCGGTGTCATCGGGATCCCGGGCGACCGCCGCGACGAGGACCAGACCGAGTACGGGGCGATCGCCGCCCGGGCGTTCGACGAGATCATCGTCCGGGAGGACAAGAACCTCCGCGGCCGGGCGCCGGGCGTATCGGCCAGCAACGTCATCGAGGGCGTCCGGACCTCGCGAGCCGCCGGCGGGCGCGCCCTGAAGGCCGAGAAGATGCTCGACGAGATGACCGCAGTCCGGGCCGCGTTGCGCCGGGCGGCACCCGGCGATCTCATCGTCTGCTGCGTCGACGACGCGATCGGCGTCTACCGCGCGGCCATGGCCGCTGCGGGTCACGCCCGCGGGAATACCGCGTTCGCCGATCCCGGCGAGCTTGAGGTGCCGGAGGGCTGATGGCCCACGGCGCCCGCCGTCGGTGAGCCGCCTCGCCCGTCTCGATCGTGGCCGATACCGGACCTGGCTCGAGGCCGAGGAATTCTCGGGTGTCGTCCTGGTCGTCGGCGACGATGACGAGGAGCGGCTGGCGATTGCAACGGGCCTCGCCGACCGGGCGGCGGGCCTGCCGATCCACGCCGGAACTCGGTTCGGGACGGCCTCGACGACGAAGCTCCTGACCGGGTTGACGGTCGGTCGCCTCGTGGATCGCGAGGTCGTCCGCTACGAGGACCGGTTGGTCGACCTGGTTGCCGAGGACCTCCGCCCGGTCGACCTGGATCCCCGTGTCACCCTCCATCACCTGCTGAACCACACATCCGGCGTCGGCGACTACGCCGACGAGTACGACGGCCCGCCCTACGCGGCGATCTGGGAGACGGTCCCGCCCGGCATGATCCGTTCCCCGCGAGATTTGATCTCGCGGTTCCGCGACCTGCCTAGGACGGGCGACCCGGCCGGCGCCACCCGCTACAACAACGGCGCGTATGTCCTCGCCGGGCTGGCCCTCGAGGAGGTCACGGGGCGACCGTTTCCGGATCTTGTCCGGGACGAGGTGTTCGCTCCGCTTGGCATGGACTCGAGCGGGTTCTGGGCGCTCGACGGGCTCGAGCCGGACCTCGCGGTCGGCTATCAGCCACCGGACCCCGAAGCGGCGCCGGGCTCGCCCGCGACGACCTGGCGGACGAACCTCCACGCGATGCCGGCGGTCGGATTGCCCGATGGCGGCGCCCAGACGACGGCCGATGATCTGGTCCGGGCGCTCGATGCACTGACCGGACGGGGCGCGACCGGCGGGTTCCTGAGCCGTGCCACTCGCGAGCGGATGATCGGCCCCCACGCGTTCAGCCCGGTCGAGCGTGCCGGGTACGGGCTCGGCGTCGTTCACGGCGGCGTGGGCCCGACCGCCCGGATCGGCCATGCCGGCGAGGATCCGGGGTTCAGCTGCCGGGCCTGGGCCTATCCCGCGACCGGCGAGCGGATCGTCGTCCAGTCGAACGTGACCGAGGGCGCCTGGCAGCCGTTCAAACGGCTCGACGAGCTCCTCGCCGGCGCATCCGCGGACTAGCCGTTCGTCATCGCCGCCGCGGACATTGACACCGGCGCTCGGCAGAGTATCGTGCTACCGGTGAGTAGCGTGTTGTTGGCGACTCTGACGGCGGCCGGCGGCGGGCGGTCGCTCGGCCCCGGCGCCGCCCCCGTCGGCGCCTGACGCGCATGCCCGATCCGTGGCTGTTCCGGATGCGCTGGCTCGACCTGCTGATCGCCCATGGGCCGGTTGATCGCGCGGCGCTCGCGGCGTGCCTGCCCGCCGGTCTCGAGCTCGACACGTACGGCGGCGAGGCGTGGCTCGGGATCGTGCCGTTCACGATGGCCGACGTGGCGCCGCGAGGGATGCCCGCCGTCCCGCGGTTGAGCACGTTTCCGGAGATCAACGTCCGCACCTACGTCCGCCATCGCGGGACGCCCGGCATCTTCTTCATGAGCCTGGACGCCGCGAGCAGGCCGACCGTGGAGGGCGGCCGGCGGCACCGGGCTCGCTCGACGCGTGGCTGACCGACCGGACGCGGCTCTTCGCGGTCGACTCGCACGGAGGGATCCGTCCGACCCGGATCGCCCACGCCCCGTGGCCGCTCCAACCGGCCGAGGCGGCCATCGTCACCGAGACGATGGCGGCCGCCAACGGCCTCGTGCTCCCGGATCGCCCGCCGCATCTCCGGTTCACCGCCCGCCTCGACGTCCGCGTCTGGCTGCCCGACCGCGCCTGAGGTTGCCCGCAGCGGCTTAGGTTGCCCACGGCGCCTCAGGGTACGCGTGGGTGGCCGGCTGCGCTCAATCGTCAGCCCCGGCGGGGCCGCGCCTGGAACCTCGGGATGAGCGTCGTGAGCTCACTCGCGACATCGATCGGCTTTGCGCCGAGATCCTGCAGGAGGGCGAAGACCTCGGTCCGCTCCTCGTGGCACATCAGGACGATCACTCGGGCCGCGCCGGGCTTTGCCCCACCCTCGCCGTTCCTTGCCAACTCGGCCCGGATCGCCTCCGTCTCCGATTCGTAGATCAGGACGTCGCTAGCGACGCCGCCCCCGGCGACGACCCCGGCGAGGATCTCCCCGACGATCGACTCGCGGCTCCGGCCGCGGAGGTACTTCAGCGTTTCCTTGATCGCGACCCGCTGCGCCCGCTTCGCGGCGATCCGGCCGATCCCGCGGAGGGTGTCGTCCGGCCGGTCGCCCGCCGTGCCGATGATCGCGGTGACCGGCGCTGCCCGACCGGCCGCTCCGCCGGCGATCCCCTCGGCGACGTCGAGCACCGCGCTGACGCCCGCCTCGTTGTGGGCGAAGTCGACGATGATCACCTTCGCTCCCAGGCGGAAGAGGTTGAGCCGCCCGGGCGACCGCTCCGAGTCAGGCTGGAAGTCGGACAGGCCGTCGCGGAGCTGGGCCAGGGTGATTCCGAGCCCGCGCGCCGCGCCGGCTGCCGCAAGCGCGTTGGCGACGTTGTGGCGGGCCAGCCCGCCGAGCGTGATCGGCACCCGGTCGACTTCGATGACCCGATGCTCGATTGGTTCGCCGCCCCCGGACCCGTCGATCTCGACCAGCCAACCGTCTCGCAGGAGATACGCCCGGCCGCCGCCCGCCACCGTCCGCCGGACGACCCCCGCGCCAGCCGACCCGCTCCCGAGCGAGAACACCGCGACGTGCGAGCGGACCCGCCGGGCCATGGCTGCCACGAGCGGGTCATCAGCGTTCAGGACCACCCAGCCGTCGGGCTTCGTGGCCCGCACGACGGTCGACTTCACCTCCGCGAGCTCGGGCAGGGTGTGGATTCCCTGGAGGTCGAGATGGTCCGAGGAGACGTTCGTCACGACGCTCGCATCGTTCGACTCGTAGCCCATGCCCCGCAGGACGAGACCGCCTCGGGCGGTCTCGAGCACGGCGATGTCGATGTCCGAACGCTCGAGGATCTGCCACGCCCCGCCCGGACCCGTCCAGTCGCCGGCCTCGACGAGGCGCTCGTCGACAAGGATGCCGTCCGAGGTCGTCGTGCCGACCCTCTGCCCGGCGAGCTTGAAGATGTGGGTGATCAGGCGGGTGACCGTGCTCTTGCCGTTGGTGCCGGTGATCGAGACGATCGGTATTCGCCGGTCGGCGTCGCGGATCCAGACCGGCGGGGTCGTCCCCGCGGCGTCGATCCGGGCCGCCCAGCGGGTGAGCAGCCGCGCCTGGCTGCCCGTGAGCTGCGCTCGCCGCGCCGACGAGACGTCGCGGTCCGTCAGGGCCAGGGCCGCCTCGGCGATCGTTCGGGCCCGCTCGGCGCCGGTCCAGCCGCAGGTCACGATCCAGTGGCCGGGGTCGGACGAGCGATGGACCCCGATCCCGCCGCGGCCCTCGCCGTGGTCGGCCCTGAGCCGGCGAAGCCAACCGACGAGCTCGGCGATCGGCAGGGGCCAGTCACGAGCCGGGACGTTGGCGCCGAGGTGGACCAGGGCGTGCCGGCCGGGGCTGCGCTGGCCATACCACGTCCGACGACGCCCAATCGCGATCTCGACCTTGACCACCGGCCCGAGCCGGTAGGCGCTGGGGCCTTCGAGGAGGCGGATCTCGATGAGTCGCACGGTTCGGGGATGGTAGCGCTCCGGACCGGGCCCGATCCGTCCGTTTCGGGTGGATCGACGGCCTCCCCCGCGGGCCCGCGAGGCCGCCTAGACTTCGCCCATGGATACCGTCACCCCATCCGGAGCCGCCGTGACCGACGCGGAGCTCGCCGAGCTCGAATCCGCGATCCGCGCGTTCGAGCCGGTCTACCTTGCCGACCTCGAGCGGCTCGTCAACACGGATTGCGGCTCATATACCCCGGCCGGCGTCGATGAGGTCGGCCGGTTCGTGGCCGCGTTCATGACCGCGAGCGGCGCCTCGGTCGAGGTCCGCCCGGATCCGGCCGGCACGCGAGGCGCGACGGTGATCGGAACCTGGGATGGCGCGCGGGGAACCCCGGGCGGACCGCGGATCCTGCTCATCGGTCACCTGGACACCGTGTTCGACGTCGGAACCGCCGCCGAGCGGCCGTTCGCCATCGATACCGATGGGATCGCCCACGGCCCCGGTGTCACCGACATGAAGGCGGGTCTCCTCGCCGGCCTGTACGCCGTCCGGGCGCTGGCCGAGACCGGGCCGCTTCCATTCGAGCGGCTGACCTGGATCGCCAATCCGGACGAGGAGATCGGCTCGCCGAGCTCGACGCCGCACATCCGCGAGGTGGCCACGGACTCGGACGTCTGCCTTGTCCTGGAGTGCGCCCGAGCGAACGGCGACATCGTCTCCTCGCGGAAGGGCATCCTCGACGCCCGGGTCACCGTCCACGGCCGCGCTGCCCACGCCGGGGTCGAGCCCGAGAAGGGCCGCTCCGCGGTGCTCGCCGCCGCCGATCTGGTCACCCGGATCCACGCCCTGAACGGGCGCTGGGTGGGCGTCACGTTCAACGTCGGCGTGATCGACGGCGGGACCCGCCCGAACGTCGTCGCCGAGCGGTGCTCGTTCGAGGTCGACGTGCGGGCCGTCCGGCGGGCAGATCTCGAGGCCGCCGAGGCGGAAATCCGGGCGATGCTCGCGACCCTCGTGGTGCCAGACGTGACTGCCGAGCTCGAGCCGATGGCCCGCTGGTGGCCGATGGAGAAGCTGGAGCGCTCCGGCCGGCTCGTCGAGCACGCCCAGGCGATCGCCCGGCGTCTGGGGTTCGAGGTCCACGACGCAGCGACCGGCGGCGCCTCGGACGCAAACACGACCTCGGGGATGGGCGTCGCCTCGATCGACGGGCTCGGCCCGATCGGTGGGATGGACCACTCACCGGCGGAATATCTCGAGGTGGCGTCGGTCGTGCCCCGGACTGCCCTCCTTGCGGGCCTGCTCCTGGCGATCGGACGCGACCCGGTCGTCGCCGGCTGGCGGGCTGCTGGCGCGGTCGTCCCCGGAACGGCCGAAGCACCCGCCGCCCGATGAGCGGAGCGCGACGACTCATCTCGTCGGGTGGGCCGTACGAGGAGCGCTTCGGCTACAGCCGGGCCGTCGTCGTCGGCGATTCGTGCTGGGTTGCCGGCACGACCGACGCCGGCCCCGACGGCGCGTCGACCAACCCGGGCGATGCCGCCGCCCAGACTCGGGCCGCATTCGGCATCGCGATCGACGCCCTCCGGGCGGCCGGGTTCGCGCCCGAGGACGTCGTCCGGACCCGGATGTACGTGATAGACGCCGCGGATGCATCGGCGGCCGCAACCGTCCATGGCGACATCTTCGGCTCGATCCGACCGGTCTCGGCTCTTGTCGTCGTGGCCGCGCTGCTCGAGCCGTCGATGCGCGTCGAGGTCGAGCTCGACGCCTGCCGGAGCAGCGGATCGTGACGTCTCAGCGCGTCGAGGCCGTCCCGGACATGGCGCCCGGTCCGTCGTCCGAGTTCGCGATGGCCTCCTCGGCCGGCGCCGCCACGCCGAAGATCGGCAACGCCACGCCGGGCGCGAGGATCGGGGTGGCCCCGAGACCGAGCGCGTAGATCGAGTAGACGAGGACGCTGCGAGCGGTGGCGGTCATCGGATTCTCCGGCTGCGGAACGGTGGGCGCTCCGTACAGCTGCCCCCCGGCCGATCATTCACCGCGACCCGGAAGTGTCAGTTCAGCCCGACCGCCCGGCCGGCGACGGCGATCGCGACAGCAGCGATCAGACCGAGAAACAGGTTCTTCCGCCACGCGACGATCGCCAGGCAGGCGATGACCGACACCCACGGCAGCCCGACGACGAAGATCGGCCGACCCTGGTCGCTGCCGACCATCACCTGAGTTGCCGCAAGCGCCGCCAGGACGGCCGGCCCGACCAGTCGGAGGTATTCGAGCGACCGCCGCGGCAGCCGGTCGATCGCGGGATTGAGGAGCCCGATCGCGCGTGACGGATAGGTCACCGCGAACATCAGGAACGCCAGTGGAACGAGATCAGTGCTCACGGCGACATGTCCTCGAGACGCGGCAACGGCTCGCCTTCGGGGTCGAGCGCCGCGCCGCTCACCGGCGGTACCAGCAGCCCGACGAAGGGGCCGACCAGCCCGCCGGCCATGATCCCCACGGTCGAGCTCAGCCACAGCGACGTGCCGACCGCAACGACGGCACCGGCGCACGCGGCGACGAGCTCGCGCCGGCCGGCGATCAGCCCGACCGCCAGCCCGCCCATGGCGGCGGGCGAGATGACATCGATCCCGAGCCGCTGGGGGTTGACGATCGCGTCGCCGAGCATCACCCCGGCGAAGGTCGCGAGGTTCCACGGGATCAAGGTCGTGACGATCGCGGGGTACCAGTAGCCGATCGGGTCGAACCGGCCGACCCGCCGGAAGTGGGCGATCGACAGCGCAAAGGCCTCGTCGGTGAGGAGTTGAGCGGCGACCGCCCGCTCGGCAAACCGCCGGCCACGGAACCACGGCGCGAGGGCGGCCGAGTAGAGGACGTGGCGGGCGTTCAGCAGGAAGGTCAGGAGTCCGATGGCCGGCCACGGCACGCCGGTCGCGACGTAGCCGATCGCGGTGAACTGGGCCGCCCCGGCAAAGGCGATCAGGCTCATCGCCATCGCCTCGATCGGCGAGAAGTGGCCGGTCGTCCGGGCTGTCAGGCCGAAGACGAAGCCGAAGCCGGCTGCGCTGACGACGATCCCGAGACCGTCGAGGACAAGCTGGCGGCGGGCGCGAGCGAGGGCCGGCGGGTCAAGCGGCGGGATGCCCGGCGGCGAGGGCCGGTCGGGCGCGCTCAGCGCAAGAAGGTCTTGCCGCAGGTGCCGTCGCAGACGACGTAGAGCGCGTGCTTCTCCGCTGCGTAGCCCGCGACGTGGAGCAGACCCGGACAGCCGCTCGTCGGGCACTTCCAGACCCACCAGCGGTCGTTCGCATCGAGCGGCGTTGTCTCCGCCTTGAGCTTGTCGGACAGGCCCTCACGCTCCGCGACCAGTGACCCGATCCGGGTGGCCCGGTCGGCCTCGGTTTCGCTCGTATACGGGTAGCTCTGGCCGACGTTCGAGGTCATGGACGGCTCCGCGATCGGGGCGGGGAAAGGACCGGTGGCGGCGTCGTGTGAGCGCAGCCCACCACCGGTTGGGGCCGAGGATAACGCAGAGGCCGTCGTGAGGGAACGGTCACCAGACCGCGGGCAACCCGGCGCTCCGCGGATCGGTCGCCGCTGCGACGGAGCCTCCCGGTTCCGCCGGGCCGCCGTCCACGAGCTCGATCGCGTGGGCGTGGCCGAGCGCGCCGTTGAACGGGATCGTCCGCTTGACCGGGTGGCCCATGGCCTCGAGCGCCTCGAGGACGGCCGAGTCGTACCGGCGCTCCGCACGGACGTCGACCGGTGGCGCGAAATGCTCGGGGCCGTCGACGAACCAGCGCGGCGCCCCGACCGCGGTCGCGATGTCGACCCCGCCATCGACGAGAGCCGACACCACCTGGGCGTGGATCTGCGGCTGAGCGTCGCCGCCCATCGACCCGGTCACGACCCACGGCCGCCGCTCGCCAGCCCGGAACAGCATCCCGGGGAGCAGCGTGTGGAGCGTCCGCTTGGCCGGTGCCAGCACGTTCGGGTGTTCCGGGTTTAGCGAGAAGTACGAACCACGGTTCTGGTAATGGATCCCGGTGTCGGGGTCGACGACGCCCGAACCGAAGCCCATGTAATTCGATTCGATCAGGCTGACGGCGTTGCCCTCCGCGTCGACCGTCGCGAGATAGATCGTTCCGCCGCCGCGCGGGTTCGTCGAGGCGGGCGGCTGCGAAGCGTGCTGGGGGTCGATCCCCACCGCCAGTTCCGTCGCGTAATCCTTCGAGATCAGCCGCTCCACTGGGATGTCGAGGAAGGCCGGGTCGGTCAGCCAGCGGTCGCGATCTGCCATCGCGAGCTTGGCGGCCTCGATCCCGAGATGGACCCAGCGGGCCTCGGACACACCGGCGGCACCGAATGCGCCGGCATCCGGCGGCTCGAACGTCTCGAGCAGGTTCAGCAGCTCCAGCGCGACGATCCCCGACGAGTTGGGCGGATGGGTGGTGACCCGGACGCCGCGATACTCGGTCCCGATCGGCGCCGTCCACGTCGATCGATGGCCCCGCAGGTCGTCGACGCCGATCGCGGAGCCGACCCGGGCGAGACCGGCCGCCTGGCGCTCGCCGATCTCGCCGTCGTAGAAGTCCTGGAACCCGACCTCGGCCAGCCGCTCGAGCGTCGCGGCGAGGGCCGGCAGCTTCACCCGTTCGCCCAGCCGCCAGGCTCGGCCGTGGGGCCGGTAGACCCGCTCGAATCCGGACCGGGGCCCGAGCGCCGCGATGACATCCGGAAGCACTCCTTCCACGGCTGAGATGAACCCGTCCCAGGCCGGGAATCCGTTCCAGGCGAGCTCGATCGCCGGGGCGAGGACCTCGGCCGCCGAGAGCCGCCCATGCCGGCGATGGGCGTCGTCCCACGAGCGGACGGCGCCGGGGACCGTGATCGCGAGCGGGCCGCGGTAGGGGAGGGCGGTCATCCCGGTTGTCCGGAGCGCGGCGGCATCCGCGCCGACCGCCGCCCGTCCGGATCCGTTCAGGGCAGTCTGGCGGCCGCCCGTCTCGTCCCAGATCAGCCAGAACGCATCGCCGCCGATCCCGCAGCCGGACGGCAGGACGACACCGAGGACTGCGTTCGTGGCGATGGCGGCATCGACCGCATGCCCGCCCGCCCGCAGGATCGCGAGGCCGGCCGCGGTCGCCAGGTGGTGCGGGGCCACGACCGCCCCGTGGGCTCCCCGGATCAGCGGCATCGGGACCAGCGGGCGATCGGGCATGGAGCGATTGTAGAAGAGCCGCCACTCGAGGCTCGCTGGGCGCCTAGACTCGCGGGCATCGTTGCTCCCTGGAGGATTTCGTGCGGTCACTGCAAATTGGTGTCGTCCTCGGGACCTGGCGATCCACGCCGGACCCGCGGCCCGTACCGTGGACCGATCTGCGGGCCCTCGCGGAGCGCGCCGAGATGCTCGGGTTCGACACGATCTGGAGCCCCGATGAACTCCTCGGGCGGGTGGTCAGCGGGGGCGAGGTTCACGGGTTCTGGGACGGGATCGCGATGCCGGCGGCCCTGGCAGCGTCGACGACCCGGGTCAAGATCGGGACCTGGGTCATGTCGGCGCTCCACCGCAACCCGGGCATTGCCGCGAAGGCTGCCGCGACGATCGACGAGATCAGCGGCGGCCGGTTCGTCCTGGGTCTGGGCGCGGGCCATGGGGGGACGGGCGCCCGGGCATTCGGGCTGCCCGAGGACCACGTCTACGAACGCTTCGAGGAGGCGCTCGAGATCATCGTGCCGCTTCTCCGGGCGGGCCAGGCCGACCACCACGGGACGTATCACACCGCGCGCGACCTGGTCCAGAAGCCACCCGGCCCACGGCCGGGCGGGATCCCGCTGATGCTCGCAGCCCACGGCCCCCGCGGCTATCGCCACGTTGTCCGCCACGCCGACATCTGGAGCTCATACGCAACCGGCGCCGACCCGACGGCAGACCTGGCCGCCCGGATCGCGCCGTTCGAGGCGGCGTGCGCGGCGGCCGGCCGGGACCCTGGAACGGTCCGCCGCTCTGCCGGGCTGATGGTCGCTCCCTTGACCGCTGGTCCCTACGAAAGCGTGTTCGGTGCGGCCGTCACCGGTCCGATTGACAAGATCGCCGACACCTTCCGGTCGATCCGGGACGCCGGCTTCACTCAGCTCGAGTTCATGTTCGAACCCCAGACGACGGCCGCTTTGGATGTCATGGGTGGCGTCCTCGCGGAGCTCGACGCGGACTGAGTTCGGCTCCGTTCGGCGGGCGGCTTCCGCCGGTACCCTTGCCCCGTGCGATCCCTCTACGCCGTCTTCCTCGGGACGTTCACGCTGCGCTTCAGCACCGGCCTGACCGGCGGGCTCTTCATCTTCTACCTCCGCCACCTCCACGATTACGGCGGCCCGCGCTCGGACGAGACGACCCTGGCCACGATGGTGGCGCTGTTCTATGCCTCGGAGCTGATCCTCGCGACGCCGTTCGGGCTCCTGTCGGACCGGATCGGCCATCACCGGGTCATGCAGGTCGGGCCGCTGTTCGGGATCGTCGCGTCGGTCCTCACCTGGATGACCACGAACGTTGCCCTGATCGGGGGCACGCGGCTCCTCGAGGGCGCCTCGACGGCCGCGTCGGTGCCGTCGATCCTCGGCTTCATCGCGATGGTCACGGCCGGAAACGAGCTGATGCGCGGACGCGCGTCTGCCCGCTTCGAGGGTGCGACGCTGGCCGGGATCGGCGCGGGCGCCGTGGCAGCAGGAATCCTCTACGACGGGATCCCGGGGATGTGGGGTGGCCTGCATCGCGACGCATTCCTCCTCAACGCCTGCTTCTACGTGGTGTCCCTCCTGATCTACCGATTCGGGGTGCCAGCTGTGCCCGGTGAGGCCGCGGCGGCGGCCGGCGAGCACACCGGCTGGCGGCGCTACCGAGCGGTCCTGACCAGCTCACACGTCTGGCTCCTCGCCCCGACCTGGATCGCGATCAACGCCGCGCTCGGGCTGTGGGCGAGCCAGTCGATCTTCCAGCTGATCAAGGAACGCGACCCGCGCTTCCATGAGCAGGCCCTGATGGGCGGGTTCGTCGGCGCCCAGATCGCCCTCGGCCTCGGCGTCGCCCTGATCGTCTTCTTCGCCGGGCTCGTCTTCTGGGGCGAGCGATTCCGACGCTACCGGCGGACCACGATCATCCTCTACGGGATCGGCGGCGGGGCGCTCGCGGTCGTCGGCGCCGCGAGCGTCAACCATGCCGGGGGCATCGTCCCGCTCGTCCTTGCCGCCGCCGTCCTCGCCGGGACCGGGCTGTTCGTCCTTGCCGGTGCAACGCCGGCCGCCCTGGGCCTGCTCGCCGACATGAGCGAGGCCTACCCGTCGGACCGTGGGGCGATCATGGGCCTGTATTCGGTCTTCCTCGCGATCGGCCAGATCATCGGCAGCTTCCTCGGCGCGGAGGCGGCCAGGCTCCTCGGTCTGGACGGCATCCTGCTCGCGACTCTCGCCCTGCTCGTCGTCGCGCTCGTTCCGTTGCGCCGGCTGCGGCGGTTCGAGCATCGGGTCGGGACCGCCGCCGGAGCGGACTCCCTGGCCGCCTGAGATCGGTTGAAGCCGGTTGCGGTCCCGTATCATCGTCGCGGGGATCGCCACTCTGGAGGGAGCCGTGGCCCGCATCGTCTTCGTCACCGACTCGGCGTCGGACCTCGACCCGGCGGTCGCGACCGCCCACGGAATTCGCGTCGTGCCCCTCGTGGTGACCTTCGGGCCAGACTCGTTCCGGGCCGGCATCGACCTCTCGACCGAGGATTTCTGGGCCCGGATGATCGCGCCCGATGCGCCGTTCCCGAAGACCGCTGCCGCGAGCCCCGGGGACGTGAAGGCGATCTACGACGGGGCGTTCGCCGAGGGCGCTGACGCGATCATCTCCGTCCATGTTGCAGGCACCCTGTCCGGCGCGATCAAGAGCGCGGAGATCGCCAAGTCGATGCTGCCCGATCGCGAGATCCACGTCGTCGACTCGAAGGGCGCCTCGATGGCCGAGTCGATCCTGTGTTTCATGGGCCAGGAGCTCGCGGCAGGCGGCATGGAGGCGGCCGAGATCGCCGAGATCCTCGCGGATCGGGCGTCTGACCTCCGGATGTACGTCTCGCTCGAGACGCTCGAGTACCTCAAGAAGGGCGGCCGCATCAGCGGCGCCCAGGCGGCGATCGGGACACTGCTCTCGGTCAAGCCGATCATCGCGGTCGAGGATGGCAAGGTGGAGACGGCCGACCGGCCGCGGACCCGCTCGAAGTCTCGGGAGCGGTGCATCGAGCTGATCACAGCCCGTCCGATCGAGCGGATCGCGATCCTCCATACGATCGCGCCGGACGTGGAGGCCTTCCGTGAGGAGGTGATCCGGAGAGCTGGGCTCGATCCGGCCGACGTCAGCGTGTCGATCGTCGGGCCGTCGGTCGGACCGCATCTCGGACCCGGCTGCGTCGGTGCAGCGGTCCTCTACCAGCGCTGACCCGCGCCACGAGGGCGCCAGACAGGCGCAATGGCACGGGTTGCGGTGCGGTTGCGGCCCGGTTGCGACATGGAGAACGGCAGGAGGCCGGATCGGCTCTGCGCCGATATACTTCGACGAGGCTTTGACGCGCCGCCTGCCATCTTGACGCTGGCGGCGCCCCGTGGGGTCGTCCGGGAGACGACCCACATCTCGGGTCGGTCGTCGGGACCGGCCAACACGGAGGTCCGCCTCGCATCATGACGATCGAGCAAGTCGCCGCGTCGATCAATCCCTGGCAGGTTGCCCAGCAGCAGTTCGACCTCGCGGCCGAACGCCTCAACCTCGACCCGGGCCTCCGGCGCGTCCTGCGCGAGCCCCGCCGCGAGCTCACCGTCCACTTCCCCGTGAAGATGGATGACGGCTCCGTTCAGGTCTACACCGGCTATCGCGTCCAGCACAACCTCGGCCGAGGCCCGGCCAAGGGCGGCATTCGGTACCACCAGAACGTCAGCCTCGACGAGGTCAAGGCCCTCGCGATGTGGATGACCTGGAAGTGCGCAGTCGTCGGGATTCCGTACGGCGGCGGGAAGGGCGGCGTCATCGTCGACCCGAAGAAGCTCAGCCAGAAGGAGCTCGAGGCGCTGACCCGCCGCTACTTCACCGAGATCGAGGTCCTGATCGGGCCGGAGCGCGACATTCCCGCCCCGGACGTCAACACCAACGGCCAGATCATGGCCTGGATGATGGACACCTATTCGATGCACCAGGGCTTCACGGTCCCGGGCGTCGTCACCGGCAAGCCGATCAGCCTCGGTGGGTCGGAAGGCCGCAACGAGGCCACCGCCCGCGGCACGGTCTACTGCATCGTCGAGGCGGCCCGCCATCTCGGCCTCGAGCTGAACAAGGCCAAGGTCTCCGTCCAGGGCTTCGGCAACGCCGGCTCGATCGCGGCGACGCTCATCGGCGACGAGGGCGCGACGGTTGTCGCGGTCTCCGACTCGACCGGCGGAATCCACAACCCGAACGGGCTCGACATCAAGCGGGTGATCAACTGGAAGAAGGAGCACGGCACCGTCCAGGGCTTCCCCGGCGCCGAGGACATCAGCAATGCCGCGGTCCTCGAGGTCGACTGCGACATCCTGATCCCGGCCGCGCTCGAGAACCAGATCAGCGAGCACAACGCCGGCAACATCAAGGCCCGCCTGATCGCAGAGGCCGCCAACGGCCCGACGACTCCCGAGGCCGACAAGATCCTGTTCAAGAACAGCAAGTTCCTGATCCCGGACATCCTCTGCAACGCGGGCGGCGTGACCGTCAGCTACTTCGAGTGGGTGCAGGACCTCAACCGGGACCACTGGAGCGAGCGCGTCGTCAACGAGAAGCTCAAGGAGATCATGGTCAAGGCGTTCAGTGAGACGCTGGCCATCGCCCGTCGCGAGCAGATCAACATGCGGACCGCCGCCTACCTGCTGGCCGTCCAGCGAGTCGCCGACGCCACCGCGATGCGTGGCCTCTACCCGTAGATCGACGCCTTGACACGCCGCGAAGCGCCGGTCCGCGACCGGGGCTTCGTTCCGTCGGGCCCCTCTGGCTGGTTCCGCGCCAGGGTGACGAATTCGATACCTCATCGCTGACCGGTTCGAGGCTCGGTGCGGGGTATCCTCGCGGCCGCCGGACCCGGGGCAAGGTTGCGTGTGGACGCGTTCTCCCGACCGCCGGTGGATGGAGGCCCGTGGACCGTCGCCAGTTCCTCGTTTCGGTCGGTCGGGCGGGCCTTGCCCTCGGGGTCGCGGCCACCGTCGACGCCTGTGCTCGGTCCGGCCTGCCGTCCAGGACCGGAGAGCCGAGCACAGCGTTCTCGACCGCCTCTCCGACCGGCAACCTCGCTCCGACCGGCAGCGCCCCACCGTCCTTCACCCCGGCCATCGCGCCCCGCTGGCAAGGGCACGATGACCGGATCGCGGTCGAGAACCGGCGTCTCGGCAACCGCGGCTGGGACCCGCACGCATCCGTCGGGCGCGCGAACGTGGAAGGATTCCTCGACGCCGCCTCCGTGGCGCCCGGCGAGCAGATCACGCTCCATCTGGGCGGTCGCAGCGCGGTCGATGTCGACTGGTATCGGCTCGGCTGGTATGGCGGCCTCGGCGGGCGGCTCGTCCGCCAGGATGCCGCCGTCCGGGCGCGCCCGCCCGGCCCTCGCGCGATCGATCGAGCGTCCGGTCGGGCGGAGGCCGCCTTCGCGCCGGCAGTCTCGTTGACCGTCCCGTCCGGCTGGGTGAGCGGCGCCTATGTCGCGGTGATCCGGCCGCCGGGCGGGCAGCCGCGACGCGCGCCGTTCATCGTCCGGCCGGCGCCCGGCGGCGTGCCCGCGCCCGTCCTCTTCGTCAGCGCGGCGACGACCTGGCAGGCGTACAACTCCTGGGGCGGCGCCGATCTGTACGACGCGACGACGGCCGATGCCCCAACCGATGCTCACGGCCGACGGGCCACCCAGGTGAGCTTCGACCGGCCCTATGCCCTGGCCCTCGGGGCCGGCTACCTGCCGCGCTGGGAGCTGCCGTTCATCCGCTGGCAGGAGCGGGAGGGGCGGGCGGTCGACAGCTGCGCCGATGTCGATCTGGAGCTCCATCCGGAGATCGTCGACGGCCGCCGTCTCCTCGTCTTTGCCGGCCACCACGAGTATTGGTCACGACCGATGCGGGCGACGCTCGAGCGCGCCCTGGGCACCGGCACGAACGTCGCGTTCCTCTCCGCCAACGAGGTCTTCTGGCAGGTCCGGTTCGAGGCCTCGCCCCTCGGGCCCGCGCGGCGGGTCGTCTGCTACAAGTCGCGGGTCGCCGATCCGATCACGGCGACACGGCCGGATCTGACGACCTGCCGCTGGCGGGAGCAGCCGGTCGACGACCCCGAGGCCGTGATCATCGGCCAGATGTACGGCCACACGGTCGAGCGGGTCGCGGACTGGGTCGTCACCGGCGCGGGCCACTGGCTGTACGAGGGAACGGGGCTCCGCGACGGCGATCATCTCCGGAATCTCGTCGGGCAGGAGTTCGACACGTTCTTTCCGGAATTCGCGCCGCCCGGAACGACGCTGCTGGCGTCGAGTCCCGTCCGGGTCCATCGCTGGCATGGGCTCGCGGGGAGGACTGGCCGGTCGATCGACGTCCGCCGGGCGCCGGCGAGTCAGGCCGCGGCGGCGATCAGGACGCAGGGCACGCGGGGACCGGCCATCCACAACGCGACGATCTATACCGCCGAATCCGGCGCGACCGTCTTCGCCGCCGGCACCTTCCAGTGGTCGTGGGCGATCGACCGCTTCGGAGATCGCTCCTATCGCGGCGTCCAAACCCCCGTTGATGAGCGGGTCATCCGGATGACGCGGAACCTCTTCGATCGCCTCGGCGACGGACAGGCCTGATCGAACGGCGGCTGATGGGCTTCGGCTGAACGGTCGGCTGCTACCATCCGCGCATGCTCGATCACGAAGAAAAATTCCTGTTCAAGGAGGAGATCCTCCATCTCGCGAACGCGGTGGCCGAGCCCGGCACCCTCGACAACGTCGAGGACCTCCTGACTGACGTGATCACCAGCCCGCGCTTCGATTCCGAGGTCTTCACCCTCGAGCGCAGCCTCCAGGTGATGCTCGGGCCGCGCGCGGGGACGACGCTCGTCGGGCTGCTGACCGTGGCGCCCGAGGTCTTCGAGGAGGTCGCCGAGGTCCGCATCCCCTCCGAGGTCCACGAACGGCTTGTCGCGTGGCGGGCGCGCTTCGGGCTGGCGATCGACAACGCCCTGAACTTCCTCAACAACCCGGACGGAATCCAGGGCCACAACTTCGCGACTCAGGTCGCCCACGTCGAGGAGCGGCGCGTCCTCCAGGGTCGCCTGACGCTCGTCCGCTACAACAACGAGCCGCAGTTCTTCCAGGCCGACGCATCGGTCTTCCTCGGGCTCGTGACCGACGTCATGGAGCGGCTCGGGCCATACCTCGAGCCGGATGCGGTCGACGCCGAGACGCTGTCGCGACTGCGCGACGCGGTCGCCCTGATCGAGCGCAAGACGGCCAGCCGTAGCTGATCGTTTCGATGGACCGACGCGGTGAACGGCGCCGGAACCGGCTGATCTTCTGGATGGTCGTCCTGGGGCCACCAGTCTTGTTCCTGATGTTCAGCGCTGGAGTCGCGATCGTGATGATTTCCCACGCCGCTGATTGACGCTGGCATGCTCCGACGCCCACCAACCGCCACCCAGCCGCGAGTCTCCGTGGACTCAAATCGGGGCCCAGCAAGCGTGGTTTGTCTCGACTTCCAACGGATTCGGAACGGATCCGAGCAGGCAACCGGCTCACCTGAGTCTGCGGAGACTCAAGCGCGGATCGGCAGGACTCCGTAGTGCGCCAGCTATACCTCGCCGCCACGGGCCAGAACCGCGGCAAGACAACCGCTTCGCTTGGCCTGTTCGACGGGTTCCTCCGGGCCGGACTCCGGACGGCGTTCATGAAGCCGGTCGGGCAACGGACGGTCATCGATCACGGCCAGCCGGCCGACGAGGACGCCGTCCTCATGCACGAGGTATTCCCCCTCGCTGCCGACTACGCGAACATGAGCCCGGTCCATATCCCGCGCGGCTTCACCAAGAAGTACATCGCCGGCGACGTCGTCGAGGATCTCGGGGCCAGGATCGTCGCCGCTCGGGACACGTTCCGGGCGGACCACGACATCCTCCTGATCGAGGGGACCGGGCACGCTGGTGTCGGAGCGGTGATTGGTCTCTCGAACGCCGTGGTCGCGTCGATGCTCGGGGCGCCGGCGATCATCGTCAGTGAGGGCGGCGTAGGCCGGCCGATCGACGAGATCGTCCTGAACGCCTCGCTGTTCGCGGCCCACGGCGTGCCGGTTGCGGGAGCGATCGTGAACAAGGTCGATCTCGACGTACAGCCCGGGATCGAGCAGGTCCTCGAGCGCGGTCTGGCCCTCCATGGAATCCGCCTCCTGGGCGTGCTGCCGGTCCGACCGATCCTCTCGAACCCGACCCTCGGGATGGTCCTCGAGGGCGTCGGCGGCGAGACCATCCACCCGGGGCCCGATCTCGACCGGGTGATCGACGGCGTGGCGATCGGGGCGATGGAGCCGAGCCACATGCTCCAGCGGGTCGGGCCCGGGACACTGGTGATCGTGCCCGGCGACCGTGAGGACGTGATCCTGACTCTGACGACGGCCCACCTGGCTCGCCGCTTCCGGGTCGCCGGCCCGGCGGAGGCAGCGAAGATCGCCCAGATCGCGGCCGAGGCGACGAACGAGCGGACGGCCAACGTCGAGGGCCACGAGGGAGCGGCGATCGGACTCGTCCTGACCGGCGGCTACCGGCCCCGCGACGCCGTCCTGGCGGCCATCCGCCAGGCCGATCTCTTCGCCACGATCGCTCCGCGCGATACCTATGTCGTGGCGTCGGAGATCCACGACCTGCTCGTCAAAACCCATCCCGCCGACGTGGAGAAGATCTCGCTGATCAAGGCACTCGTCGCGGAGCACCTTGACATCGAGCGGATCCTGGCGGTCGCGACGGAGGTTCCGACGCAATAGGGCGACTCGTGGTCGCTCGCGCTCAGGACGCTGCGGCCAGCATGGTATGAGGCAGAGCCGAGCTCGATGCCCCGATCCTGATACTCGGCTCACCAGACCTTTCGAGCCCCGATCGGAAGAGGACCGACGGCCTTGATTGCCCACATCGGGTTGTCGAACGCAGCGATCGACCGCCGCGTGGATCGTGACGCATGGTCCATCGCGGTCGTCCGGACCTCAGCAACCTCGCCGTCGACCTGCGGCCGACGGACCGTCGTCGCGGGATCGCTTCGACGACTCGAGCCCGGGAACCTGATTGCCAGTCCTGATCCGATCATGTCCGACCTCCTGCTGTCCTGCCGATTTGAACAACAAGCTCGGCGTCGAGACGCGGATCGACGTCGCCATCATCGGGCGGACCGCCCAGCTCGATTAAAACGGCACGTGCACATCGGTCGCTCGCGTGGCGCGCCGCGGGCCGGGTCCGCCCGCTCCCCTCGACGAATTCGCGGGCGGACCCGGACGACGCGCCGCCGAAGGATCAGCCGGTGGCTCGACCTTCGGTCCAGCGCCGGCCGGCAACCCATCGTCCGAGTCGGTAGACCTGCCAGGCGACGACGATCACGATCGTTGCGCCGATCAGCAGGGGAAGTCCGACGATCGCGAGCCAGATCCCGATCGAGGTCGACGTCTGGCCGATCCGGACGAGCTTGTTCGTCGCGCGGGACGCGTCCAAGCCCGGGTCCCAGCCCTTCACCGGCAGCGGCGTGGCCGATGGCACCGGCCGCGGCGGCAGTCGGAAGGTGACCGCCAGGCTGCCGAACGCCGCCTGGTTCGCGAGGTGCGTCTTGTCGCCGACGAGCTTCTCGATCTCGTCTCGCGTCGTCGTGAGCTGGCCCTGGACATCGAGGACGTCGGAGATCTTCGTGGCCCTCGCCATGATCGCCTGGAGCGCCGCCTCGGTGGCGCGCAGGTTCGTGATCCGGGCAGACAGGTCGAAGACCTGGCCCGAGACCTCGTCGGTCGCGATCTTTTCCGCGACGACCCGGCTCGCCACGCCGTGCAGGCGCTCGAGGGTCGCGTCCCAGGCCGTGCTCGGGATCCGGTAGGAGACGGCCGCGACTGCTGCGTCGCCCGTTGCCGCGCGCTCTGAGGAGCTGACATACCCGCCGGACCCAGCGACCGCCACATCGGCCGATCGCACGGCGCCATCGAGGTCGGCGACCTCGAGCTCGAGCGTCCCGGTCCGGACGATCAGCAGGGTCGGGACCGTCGGACCGGTCGCGGCGAGCTGGCCGCCGGTCCTGCCGGCGGCGACCGTCGGAGCTGCCGTCGGAGCGGGCGCCGGCTCCTCGCCGCTCGACGTCCCGCCGACCGAGTTCCCGACGGTCGAGAGGATCTTCGATGTCTGTCCTCCGAGCAGGGTCAGGCCCATGAGCACGACGGCGATCGCGAGCAGGGCCCCGCCGGCGATCATCGGGAGGTGCCGCTCTGCGGGTTCATCCATGTCGCCGACCCTACGAGGAGGGCGCCTCGACCACCAGCGATGGAACCACTGAACGACGAGAGCGGAGGTCCGCCCAACCGGCCTGCCCTCGATGGCGTCAGCCGACTCCGGGCGGTGGTCTGGGCGAGCCTGACGATCGATCGCCGTCAGCCCTGTTCGACCGCCGCTTCAGCGTCGCCGATCGGCTCGTTGTCGATCAGCCGCGTGGCACCGAACCGGACTGCGAGCGACAGGAGCGCCGGCTCGCCATCGACGAGACGGTCGAGCTCTGCCAGGGTCCGCCCGTCGGCGACGCTCGCGTAGGCCGGTGACGCCAGCGGCTCGGCCACAAGCGTCTCGGACATGACGGCCCGGAGGACGTCTGCCGACCGCTCGCCGGCCTTCCATCGCGACCGCGCGGCGAGCAGGGCACGACGGACCACGGGCGCGGCGGTCCGTTCGGCAGGCGAGAGGTGGACGTTCCGCGACGAGAGCGCCAGCCCGTCGGGCTCGCGAACGGTCGGGCAGGCAATCACCTCGGTCGGGATCGCCAGATCGTGGGCCATCTGGCGGATCACCATGACCTGCTGGGCGTCCTTCTGGCCGAAGTACGCGCGCTCCGCCCCGATCAGCTCGAACAGGATCGCCACGACCGTGGCCACGCCGTCGAAGTGACCGGGCCGGGCGGCGCCCTCGAGCGGCCGGGCTACGGCGCCGACGGACACCACCGTGTCGAAGCCCGGGGGGTAGACCTCCTCGACCCCCGGGGCGAACACCACGTCGACTCCCTCTTCGGCACAGATCGCCAGATCACGGGCTCTGTCGCGGGGGTAGCGCTGGTAGTCGGCCGCCTCGTTGAACTGGCGCGGGTTGACGAAGATCGTGGCGACGGTCGTGGCGCTGTCCGCCCGGGCCCGACGCATCAGCGAACGGTGGCCGGCGTGGAGCCAGCCCATCGTCGGAATGACGCCGAGTGGGCGCGGCGCGTCGGCGAGTGCCGCCCGGAGATCCTCCCGCGTCCGGAGGACCACCATCGTGGTTCGGGTGTCGGTCATCTGCGGAGGCTACGGCATCGGACACCGGACATGCGGAACGGCGAGGGCCGTTGGGCTCTCGCCGTTCGTTGCTGGCGGGTCGGGAGCTGGCAGGCGCGATATCGAGCTCTGCTCGCCTCCCGATGTCGCGGGCTGACCGCCGTGGAGCGATCAGCCCGGGAATTCAGACGGGGTTCGCGACCGGCTTGAAAGCCGGGGCCTTGACCTTCTCGGTCACCGGGCGGGTCGCCCACACCAGCCCGAGGCCGGTCAGGACGATCGTGGTGCCGACGAGGGCGAAGAGCGCAGCGATCCCGAGGCCCATCGTCAGGGCGGAGGCCGTGACGCTGCCGACGCCGAGCTGGCCGACGAGGGCGAGCGCGGTTCCGGTCCAGACCTGGCCGCGCGCGGCTGCCTGGATCGGGTCGGTCCGGTCGAAGCCGGTCCAGTACTTGCCGTCGTTCACGAACGGGTAGGTGCCAGCCGCGGTGACGACCTTGCCGTCGACGATGACATCGGCAGGGATGACCACCGAGGTGGTGGCATGGAGGGTGTGGTACGAGATGGTGGCCATCTGGTACATGTACTCGCTCGTGGTGTTCACGAGCGGGTCGTTCGGGTTCATCTCGGATGCGTCGACGTTGAAGCCCCAGTCGTTCTGGAGCATGCCCATGATCGCGACGGCCTCATCGGTCTTGCCGGTCGCGTCCGCGAGCTGGCCCTGGGCGTTGTAGGTGAGCTTGACGTTCTGGGCCGTGCTGAAGGCCTGGAGCGCGTGAGCCCCGGCCTGGGTCTTCACGTAGGTGTAGCCACCGGCCGCGAAGAACACGATCCCGATGAGCACCAAGCCGAAGCCCAGGCGTTGCAGCCGCTTGTTCATGTTCAGACTCCCTGTCCGTACTGATGGTGAGTTGTTCCTCCGCAGCGTCGGGGTCGGTGACCGACTCGCACAGGTGACAGGCGGACCGTAGACCCGTGTGGCCGCCCGGCCGAGAGGGGCCAGAGGTCACATCACCGGGGCCGGGACAAACGGAATGACCCGCCGGGCGGGCGGGCCATTCACTGGGCAGATCGGGAGTCGCCGACGGCCTCCGCTCAGAGGTCCCGATCCAACGGAATGCCACCGGGAACCATGTCGTCATCGCGCCCGCGATCGCGCGCACCGCGGCCGAGGACCTCGTCGAGCACCGCGTCATCCATTCGGACCGTCTGCTCGGGGCCGGGGAAGGTGCCGGCCGCGACATCGGCGGCGTAGGCCTTCGCGGCGGCGAGGATCGTCTCGCGCAGATCGGCGTACGGCTTCGAGTGCTTCGGGTGCCAGGTCTCGATCCCGAGCAGGTCCGTGATCACCTGGACCTGACCGCTGCAGCCGGCGCCCGCGCCGATCCCGATCGTCGGGATCCGCAGACGCTCGGTGATCGCGGCCGCGAGCTGCTCCGGGACGAGCTCGAGGACGATGGCGAAGGCACCCGCCTCCTGCACGGCGAGGGCATCGTGAAGCAGCGTTCGGGCCTGCTCCCGGTTCTTGCCGAGGACCCGGACCTTGCCCGCGGCGTTCGCCGCCTGGGGCGTCCAGCCGATGTGGCCCATCGTCGGGATGCCGGCCTTGACGATCGCCTCGATCGTGCGCTGGGTCCGGATGCCGCCCTCGACCTTGACCGCCTGAGCACCGGCCTCCGACAGGAAGCGGCCGGCGTTTGCGACGGCCGTATCCGTGGCGGCGTACGACAGGAACGGCATGTCGCCGATCACGAGGGCGTGCTTCGCGCCACGGGTCACGGCCGCGGTGTGATGGAGCATGTCGGCCATCGACACGGGGATTTCGTTCTCGTAGCCGAGCATCGCCCGGCCGAGCGAATCGCCGACGAGGAGGAGCGGGATGCCCGCCTCGTCGAGGAGCCTGGCCGTCGGGTAGTCGTAGGCGGTCAGCATCGCGATCCGCTGACCGTCGGCATGGAGCTTGGCGATGTCGCCGACCGTCAGCCGGCGAACCGTCTCGGACGTGGCACTCACGAGGGCATCTCCTGCGTTTCACGCGCAGTCTGCGCGGGCCCGTCGCGGGCGTCCAGCGCTGCGACGACTCGATCGAGAATCTCGTCGGCGACCGCCCGCTTCGAACGGAGCGGCAGGTCGACCTCCTGACCGTCGGCCGACAGAATCCAGACGTGGTTCGTGTCTGTCCCGAACCCGGACCCCTCCTCGGCGACATCATTGGCGACAAGGAAGTCGACGCCCTTCCGGCGGAGCTTGTCGGAAGCGCGATCGAGTGACCCGGTCTCGGCGGCAAACCCGACGAGGATCGGGCGGGTCGGATCGCCCCGGGCGGGAATGGTCTCGGCGATGCCGGCGAGGATGTCCTCGGTCGGCTCCAGCTCGAGCGTCAGCCCGGTCTCGCGGCCGAGCTTCGTGGCTGCGGTCCGGCGCGGCCGGAAGTCGGCAACGGCGGCGGCCATGATCAGCGCGTCGGCTCCGACCATGGCGGCCCGCACGAGCCCGCCCATGGCGGCGGTCGTCTCGGCCCGGGATACGTCCACGCTCGGGCCCTCGGGCAGGGCGACGCTGGCCTGGCCCACGATGAGGCTGACCCGCGCGCCGCGATCGAGCGCCGCCTGGGCGAGGGCGACCCCCATCTTCCCGGTCGAGCGGTTGCCGATGAACCGGACCGGGTCGATCGGCTCGACCGTGCCGCCCGCGCTGATCACGATGCGGCGGCCCTCGAGGTCCGCGTCGTGCGCCGCGGCGACGATCTGCGGCCGGTCGCTCGGTTCCGGAGCGCGGATCGGCCGATCGGCGACGGTCGCGACGACCGCAGCGACGATCGCCGCGCTCTCGGCGAGGCGGCCGCGTCCGGTCTGGCCGCTGGCAAGCGGACCGGCGTCCGGCTCGACGATGCGGTAGCCGAATGCGTCGCGGAGACGGGCGGCGTTGGCCTGCGTCGCCGGGTGGTCGTACATCTCACCGTCCATCGCCGGAGCGACGATCACTGGCGCCGTCGTCGCGAGACATGCAGCCGTCACGACATCGCCGGCGAGCCCTGCCGCCATGGCGGCCATCCAATGGGCGGTGGCCGGGGCCACGACGATCGCGTCGGCACTGTCGGCGATGACGATGTGGCCGATCCGCTGATCGTCGAGCAGACCGCCGCCGGCATCGGTCTCGACCGGATGGCGGGTCAGCGCGGCGAACGTCAGCTCGCCGACGAAGCGGGTCGCGGCCGGCGTCATCAGGACGACGACCTCGGCGCCCTCGTCGCGCAGGCGGCGGACGAGGTCGGCGGCCTTGTACGCGGCGATGGAGCCGGTCACGCCGACGGCGATCAGGCGTCCGGCCAGGCGTCCCTGCCGGGCACGATCAGTGCCGCCGGCGATGCCCGACCCCGTCACGTGGCGAGACCCAGCTCGAGCGGCTGACCGCCGCCGACCTCGGCGTGGAGGATCGCGAGACCCTTGAGGGTCAGGTCCGGATCGATCGCGTCGACGCCGGCGAGGGACCGAGCCCACGGCGCGGCGGTCAGGCCGCCGGTCAGGATCACCCGGACATCGCCGGGCCCCGCTCCGACGCCCTTGGCGAGCTCGGCCCGGATCCGCTCGATCAACCCCTCGGCGAGGGCCTGGTAGCCGAAGATCGTCCCGCTCTGGATCGCGCTGGCGGTGTCGCGGCCGATCGCCCGGTCGGGCGCTCGCAGCTCGACTCGGGGCAGCTTTGCGGTTCGTGCGGCGAGCGCCTCCAGCCCGAGCTCGAGCCCAGGCGCGATTGCCCCGCCGACGAACGCACCGTCGGCCGCGACGCAGTCGAACGTCGTCGCGGTCCCGAAATCGGCCACGATCGCGGGCGTGCCGTGGATTCGAGCGGCGGCAAAGGCGTTGACGAGGCGATCCGGACCGACGTCGGCCGGCCGATCGACCCGGATCGCGATCGGGACGGTGCCCGCGGCGGCGACCAGGATCGGGCGCTCGCGGCGCGCGGCCACCGTTTCCAGCGCCACGGTCAGAGCCGGCACCACGGAGCAGCAGGCGATCGCCGCCACGTCCCCGAACGCGGCACCGTCGAGATGAAGGAGGGCATCGAGGAGGTGCTCGAGCTCATCCGCCGAGGCCCGCGCATGGGTGGCCGCCCGGCGGGTTGCCGCGAGCGACCCGTTCCGGAAGAGCCCGAGTGTCACGTTCGTGTTGCCGATGTCGACCGCGAGCAGCATGCGGGGATCATACGGGCCGTCGCACGTCCGGCGCGTCGAGCGTCCATCGGGCAGCCATCTCGTCTCTGTCGCGTTGCGGCAGCCCATCAGGAGACCCGATGCTCCCGTCATCACGCGCTGGGCGTGCCCTGGCCGTCCTGCTCGCCGGCCTGGCCCTGACCGCATGTACGTCCACGACGACCCCGATCACCGGTTCCGGGGCCCCGCCGTCGGTCGCCATCCTGGCCCCGTCGGCCTCTCCGGAAGGGAGCCAGGAGCCCACGGCATCGCCCGCGCCGACGGCCGTTGTCACGGCCGGCGCCGAGCTGGGCCCCACGAACGAGCCGACGGACGTCCCGCAGGCGACGCCGGACCCGACCCCGTTTCCAAACCCGACCACCCGTCCGACGTCCGCGCCGGCCGCGTCGTGCGGCACAGGCGAGGCCGGATTCGCGGCTGCCGACAAGGGCCCCAGGACGCTCCAGTTCGGTGGCGCCACGATCGAGTTCACGGGCGCCGGCGTCGCGCTGCTGGACGGGTCCTGGAACTCCGACGATGTCATCCCGGGGGGTATTGGCTTGACCCGGAACGAGATCGCGGTCGTCGTCGGTCCCAGCGCTGGCATCGTCCTGCGGGCCAAGGATCTGACCCTCCTCGGGACGACGGCCGCCGCGTCTCCATGGTCCAAGGTCACGTTCAACGGAGGCCTCGCGGACCTCGGTGGACCGAAGACCACCCTCCCCTGGCGGTTCCGACAGGACGGCTCGCTGTCGATCGCGGCGCCGGACAGGATCGGCGACTGGGCGATTGCCTTCCTTCCGATCTGGGAAGGCGCCTGCACCTCGGGCGACGGCGTCGCGTACGCTCGGATCAAGGTGAAATAGGTCCGTTCCCAGGCCGATTCGGTGGCGCCGGCGGGCCCTTGCTGGGTTACCATCGACGACGCCCACCGCCCGCGTCTTCCCCAGGAGACCCGTTGATGTCGAGCGCCCCGTCCGCCAAGTTCTTCGTGAACCAGGGCGTTGTGACCAGTCGCGTGGACATGCACAACATCCTCCGGCCGCTGCTCAAGCAGACCGTGTCGTATCGCTACCAGCGTGGTCGCGACCTGATTTCCCACGGCACGGGCTGGGTCGAGCGGATCGTCGCGGACGACCCGAACACGTCGACGTACTTCACCCCGATCTCGATCAGCCTCAACGTCGACTCGTTCGAGCACCTCGAGTTCGAGACTCGGCCGGACCAGCTCCTCGTCTACGCCCTCGTGCAGGGCGACGAGCGGGTGATCATCGAGTACGCCCCGCTCACGATCGAGGAGGGCGGCGCCCGCAGCGCGCGCCAGCTGACCTTCGACACCAGCGGCTTCGTCCAGATGGAGCTCTCCGGGCTCGGCGGGGACGAGGCGGTCGGCGACCCGGTCATGGATGGCGCGGAGCATGCCGGCCGAGCGACGGAGCTCGACACCGAGGGCTGACGCCCCGGCCTGGACGCGTCAGCGTTTGCCGCTCGCGGTCAGTGGCCCCGCTCGCCGCGGACATACGGGATCCCCAGCGCCGCCGGCGCCC
Organism: Candidatus Limnocylindrales bacterium; assembly: GCA_038204565.1. Lineage (GTDB taxonomy): Bacteria > Chloroflexota > Limnocylindria > Limnocylindrales > CSP1-4 > CF-46. Next base: position 55,123 of record JBBRCU010000008.1, on the reverse strand, counting down.
CGATCCGCCGCCGCGCCGCCGAGCGTGAGCCGAGGATGACCACGCCGATGACGAAGAGGTACGGGAGCATCTCGAGAAAGAACGTCGCGGAGCGCCCTGGCAGGAACGGGTTCTCGACGCCGAGGATCGTCGGCACGCCCTGGAGCCCGAGGATGAACGGTGAGATCGCCGCGAACAGATAGGCGCCGAAGGCAGCCCAGATCGGGCTCCAGCGGGCGAAGATGACGAGCCCGATCGCGATCCAGCCGCGGCCGTTGACCGTCTGGTCGCCGAACCAGCCCGGCGACACCGCGAGCGTGATCGTCGCCCCGGCCAACCCGGCCAGGATCCCGCCGACGACGACGTACCCGAGCCGCAGCCGATACACGCCGATGCCCTGCGCATCCGCGGCGGCAGGGGCCTCGCCGACGGCTCGCAGGTGGAGCCCGGGCCGGGTCCGCGTGATCCAGAACCAGGCCAGCGGGACGAGGCCGAAGCCGACGTAGACGAGCACGCTCTGGTTCGCGAACACGATCGGTCCGACGATCGGCAGATCGGCGAGGACCGGGATCGAGATCGTCGGGAGACGCTCGACGTTCGTGTTCGTCAGGCCCTCGCCGAGCACGCGGGCGAGCCCGGTCCCCAGGAACGTGAGGGCAAGCCCGGACACGACCTGGTCGGCACGAAGCCGGATCGTTACGACGCCGTGGAGGAGCCCGAAGAGCCCGCCGACGAGCATCGCCGCGCCGAGCCCGAACCACGGGTTGCCGGTCGAGCCGGTCACCGAGAAGCCGGTCACCGCGCCCATGAGCATCATCCCCTCGACGCCCAGATTCAGGACGCCGGCTCGTTCTGCGAAGATCTCGCCGATCGCGGCGAACAGGAGGACCGTGCCCGTGGCAAGTCCGGCCGCGACGATCAGCCCGAGGTCCATCAGCCGCCGCCCGCGGACCCGGCCGACGGGCTCGCTGCGGGCGTCGCCGGAACGGTCGGCCCGCGTCCGCCCCGCGTCACCCGGACCTGGTAACGGACGAGGACATCGCTGACGATCAGGGTGAACAGGATGATCCCCTGGATCATCGCCGGGACGCCAGAGGGCTGGATTTCGCGGCCGGCCAGGATCAACGCCCCGAACAGGATCGCGGCCACGACCACCCGGCCGGGCCGGAACTTCGCAAGGTAAGCAACGATCACCGCGGTGAACCCGTAGCCCGGCGAGATGTGGTCCTGGAGGCGGTGGACCGCACCGTTGACCTCGGACATCCCGGCCAGCCCGGCGAGCGCACCCGAGATCGCGAACACGATGATCAGGCGGCGCTTGATGTCGATCCCGGCGTACGTCGCGGCCCGCGGACTGTCCCCGATCAGGCGGATCTCATAGCCGAACCGCGACCGCTCCAGGAACAACCACAGCAGGCCGGCCGCAACGAGCCCGAAGACCAGCCCGAGATGGACGGTCAACCCGGCGAACCCCGGGACGATCGAAGCGAAGTCCGCGAGCCGCGGCAGGGCTGCCTCCGGCGGGAACGGGTGCGTCTGCTGAAAGCCGCCCTCGCTCCACGGTCCGAACACCCAGAACTGGATCCAGGCGAGGGCGATGTAGTTGAGCATCAGGGTCACGATGATCTCGTTGACCCCGAGGCGGGCCCGGAGGACGCCCGGAATCAGGCCCCAGATGCCGCCCGCGAGCATCCCGGCGATCATCATCAGCGGGATCAGGACGATCCCGGGCGTGCCAGCCGGCACCAGCGGGAACAGGACGACCGCACTTGCGCCCCACGCCCCGAGGAGGAACTGGCCCTCGGCGCCGATGTTCCAGAGCCGCATCCGGAAGGCCAGGGCGCAGGCGAGTCCGGTCAGGATCAGCGGCGTTGCCTTGACCAGCGTGTCCGACAGGACGCCGACGCTTCCGAACGACGCCTCGAGGATGTGGGCATAGGACCTGACCGGGTCGCCGCCGACAAGCCCGATGATCCCACCCGAGATGACCAGGGCCACAGCCACGGCGCCGACCGTCACCAGCGGCGACAGCCAGCGCGGCGTCACGGTCCGCGGCTCGAGATGGAACGTCATCGGTCCCTCGATCCGGGCGTGGCCGGCGCCGCCGGCTCGGCGAGGGCGGTCGGCCCTGTCTCGCCCTTCCCGGCCCATGCATCATCACGATCGGTGTCGGCGCCGCCGGTCATCAGCAGCCCGATCCGGCCGATCTCGGCCTCCTCGACCGGCATCGTTGCGACCACCCGTCCCTCGTAGATCACATCGACCCGGTCCGATAGCCCCAGGATCTCCTCGAGCTCCTCCGAGATCAGGAGGATCGCCCCGCCCCGCGCTCGCAGGTCGAGCAGCAGGCGGTGGACCGACTCGATCGCCCCGACGTCGAGCCCGCGCGTCGGCTGGACCGCAACGAGCAGCCCGGGCTCGGTGTCCATCTCGCGAGCAAGGATCGCTCGCTGGAGGTTGCCGCCGGACAGGAGCCGGGCCTGGGTATCGACCGTCGGCGCGGCGATCCGATAGGTGTCCCGAAGGGCGCCGGCGAACGATCGGGCTGCGTCATCATCGACGAACAGGCCATTCGCGACGGGCGCCTCGCGGTAGCGCTTCATGATCAGGTTGTCGGTCAGGCTGAGGTTCGGCGCGCTGCCGACCGCGGTCCGGTCCTCCGGGACGTGGGCGACGCCGTGGCCGAGGATGTCCGACGCCGGACGGTTGGCCACGGGATTCCCGCCGACGCTGATCCGGCCGGCGCACGGCCGCAGCCCCGTGATCACTTCCGCGAGCTCGCTCTGGCCGTTGCCGGCGACTGCCGCGATCCCGACGATCTCGCCGGCCCGGACATCGAGCGAGACGCCCCGGAGCGCCGGGAGTCCGCGGTCGTTGAAGGCCGAGACGCCGTCGAGCGCCAGAACGATCGGACCGGGCGCGAACGGCTCCCGCGGGTAGACATCGAGGACTGTCCGCCCGACCATCAGCCGGGCGAGCTCCGCCTTGGTCGCGCCGGCGGTGGGCAGCCCCGACGCCGTCACCTTGCCGCGCCGCATAACGGTCACCCGGTCGGCGATCGCCAGGACCTCGCCGAGCTTGTGGCTGATGAACACGACGGAGCGCCCGGCGGCGGTCATCGTCCGAAGCGTCGCGAACAGCTCGTCGGCCTCCTGCGGCGCGAGGACGGCGGTCGGCTCGTCCATGATCAGGATCTGCGCCCCGCGGTACAGCATCTTCAGAATCTCGACGCGCTGTTGCTCGCCGACGGACAGCTGCCAGATCTTGGCCCTTGGGTCGACCCGCAACCCGAAGCTGGCGGCCAGCGCGGCGACCTCGGCTTCGGACCGGCGCTCGCGGAGGAGGAAGCGCGGCTGGTCCAGCCCGAGCAGGACGTTCTCGGTCACGGTCTGCGACGGGACGAGGGTGAAATGCTGGTGGACCATTCCGATCCCGGCGGTGATCGCATCGCGCGGCGAGCCGAACGCGACGGATGCCCCATCGACGAGGATCTCGCCGGCGTCCGGGCGATAGAGCCCCGCGATGACATTCATGAGGGTGCTCTTGCCCGCGCCGTTCTCGCCGAGGAGGGCGTGGACCTCGCCGTGGCGCAGGTCGAAGTCGACGTTGTCGTTGGCGAGGACACCGGGGAACGCCTTGGCGATGCCGCGCACCTCGAGGGCGAGGGAGGCGGCCGGCGCCAGGAACGGCAGCGGAGTCTGCTCGGTCATCGGCGATTCGCTGGTGACGCGGCGAGGCCCGCGAGCGGCTGCCCGCGGGCCTCGCCCACCGTCGTCAGCCCAGCTTGGGGAGGGGAACGGTGATGTTCTCGTTCCACCAGTACATGCAGGTCGTGCACTCCGAGCCGGGGGCGCCGGGCGGGAACTGATCGAGGTCGGACTGCTTGAGCTTCTCGCCGGCCTTCAGGAGCTCCTTGCCGGTGTTGTCCTTGATCGGACCGGCGAAGACGTCGAACCGGCCCCAGGTCCCGGCGAGGGCCTTGCCGAGAAGGTCCTTGACCGCCTGGACATCGGCGGCCGGCAGGTCGCTGATGCCCTTCTGGGGGGTCTGGCCGTCCATGAAGCCGTACAGCCCCATGGCCTTCGAATTGGCGTCGAAGTACTCATACCCGGCGGTGTACTTCTTGTCCTTCACCTGCTGGCCGATGCGGGTGTACTCGGGACCCCAGATCCAGTACGGGGCGGTCAGGCAGCTGTCCTTGTTGCACGACGACGGATGGTCGTAGGTGACGGCCCACTTCTTCTTCTCGGCCGCGACATCGGCCACGGCCGGGGTGTCGGCACCGGTGAAGACGACGTCGGCGCCGGCATCGAACAGCGACGCCGCGCCCTCGCGCTCCTTCTGGGGATCGTGCCAGGTGTTGATGAACCGGACGTCGATCTTGCACTCGGGGCAGGTCACCGCCACGCCTCGGGCGATCGCGTTGCCGAGGCGGATCTCCTCGGGGATCGGGAAGGTCGCCATGTAGCCGACCTTGGGCACGCCGTCCTTGTGGGCGCGCGACCCGGCGAGCATCCCAGCGAGGTACTTGAAGTCCTCGACCGCGCCAAAGAAGTTGCCGAAGTTCTTGCCGTTCGACTTGTAGCCGGTCAGGTGCAGGAAGGTCGTATCCGGGAAGTCCTTGGCCACGGTTTCCATCGGGTCCATGTAGCCGAAGGAGGTCCCGATGATGAAGTTGAAGCCCTTCCGAGCGAGGCTCCGGAAGACGGTCTCGGAGTCGGCCCCTTCCGGCACCAGCTCGATGTAGGCGACGTGGCTGTCCGGGAGATGCTGGCAAAGGTACTGGAGACCCTCGTACTGGGCCTGGCTCCAGCCGCCGTCGTCGTGGGGGCCGATCAGGACCATCGCGACGTTGAACTTGCCGGCGACGACCTCGGGGACCTGGAGGGCGCCCGTTCCGCCACCGCTCGCGGATCCTGCGGCGCAGTCGCTCGAGGCGGTGCCGCTGCCTGTCGGGGCACTCGCAGCCGGCGTCGAGCCGCACGCACCGACGACGATCGCCGACGCCGCGATCAGGCTCGCGAGCCGGAGCTTTATGCTGGTCATGGACCCTCCTCCTCCGCGCGCATGCTCCGGCGCGGATCGCCGCGCCCCGTTGGCGCGCACCTCTCCTCCACGTGTCGCAACGGGTCCCGGTCCGCTGCGGTCAGGACGGAAGGATAGCCCGCCGGGGTCGGCCCGGAAGGTCGATCGCAGCCTTTGGCGGGTCGCGCTTCGGTGTCGGCCTTTGGCGCCCGACGGTGCGTGATCAGGAGTGGACGACAGATGTCCCGCCGGACCCGAGGCGATTGGCATCGCGGCTGGGAGCGTCCTGTACCATCGGCCCCGATGTTCGAATGTACCGCGCTGGCCGATGGGCCGCGCGTGATCAGCGCCAGGCTCCCCGGCGCACGTTCGGTCTCCATCGCGGCATATGTCCTCGCCGGCTCGCGCCTCGAGACGCCCGAGGAGTCCGGCGTGGCCCACTTCATGGAGCACATCACCTTCAAGGGGACGAAGCGCTTTCCGTCGACCCGGGCCATCTCGGAGGCGATCGAGGGCGTCGGCGGGTCATTCAACGCCGCCACCGACCGCGAGTCGACGGTCTACTGGGTCCGCGTCCCGCGGCGCGAGGCGACTCGGGCGATGGACGTCCTCGGCGAGCTGATCGTCCGGCCGAATCTCGACGAGCACGAGATCGACGGCGAGCGGACGGTGATCGTCGAGGAGATCCGCTCCTATCTCGACGACCCGGCCGAATATGCCCAGACGCTGTTCCAGCAGGCAATGTTCGGAGACGGCTCACTCGGGCGCGAGATCTGCGGTGACGAGGATGGCATCCGGGCCCTCCCGTCGGACACGATCCGGAGCTTCTGGCGGACGATGTACCGGCCCGCCAACACCGTCGTCGCGGTCGCCGGCGACATCGACCACGGCACGGCCGTCGATCTCGCCGGCACGGCCTTCGGGACCGGCCATGGAGCGATTCCGGGTTTTGCCGCAGCGCCGCCGTTGCCGGCCGGCGAGCGGGCGCTGTTCCGGGCCCGACGTGACACGACCCAGGCCCAGATGATCGTCGGCGTGCCCGCCCTCCGCCGCGACCATCCCGATGCCTGGATCCTCGCCATCCTCAACGCGGTCCTCGGCGACGGAATGTCAAGCCGGCTCTTCCTCACGGTCCGCGAAGCTCAGGGCCTGGCCTACGACGTGTCATCCGGGCTGGTCGACTATGCCGATGCGGGCTCACTGGAGGTCTCGGCCGGCGTCGATCCGGAGCGCCTGCCGGCGGCGCTCGATGCCGTCCTTCGGGAGTTGGCCCAGTTGCGCGACGAGCCGGTGCCGGCCGACGAGCTGGCGAAGACGAAGGCGTACCTGTCCGGCGGTCTCGAGCTGCGGATGGACGAGACCCGCCACCTCGCGTCGTGGATCGGCGGGCAGGAGGCGCTCCATGACCGCGTCCTCGATCTCGACGAGGCGCTCGCGGCGGTTGCAGCGGTCGACGCCGCCGAGGTCCAGCGTCTGGCCGGCGAGCTGTTCCGGGACGAAGGGCTCCGCCTCGCCGTGGTCGCCCCGGCCCGTCATCTGCGTGGCCTCGAGCGCCGCCTGCGGCTGCCGGCGTGAGCGCTGCACCGGCCGGCCCCGCCGTCGCGGGCGGCGTCGACGAGGCGACCGGCGGCGCAACTGAACCACGCGATCCGGACCTCGTCCTCGCCCGGATCCACCTCCTCCTGGGCTCGCTCAGCCTGGCTCGGACCGAGCTCGAGACGCTGGCCGGGCGCGGCGCGCTCGACGACGACGCCATCCGCGATCTGGCCGAGACCCGCTGGCGGACCGGCGACCTCGTCGGCGCCGGCGAGGCAGCTGCGGCGTGGCTCGAGATACACCCGGACGACGTTCTCGGGCTGGTCATCTCGGCCGAGGCGCAATCGTCGCTCGGTCGCCCCGGAGAGGCTCGTCGGCTCGCCGGCCGGGCGCTCGAGCGGGCGCACGGCTCCCTTGACCCGCTCTTCGCCGGGATGCAGCGGAGCGCGATCTGGCCGGTCGAGCCGGGCGGCGGGATCGCCACCATGGGCCTCCTGTTCGACGATCTTCACCCGGGTCCGCTGCCCGTCGACCCTCTGCCGTCGGCGGCGGCGTTCGGGCGTAGGCTCGACCGGTCCCGGGCGTCGGATGACGAGGCCACCGATGGCGCCGAGGCGGCCGATCCTGGCGCCCGACCGGAGCCGCGTGGCCCGAGCCTGTGGGGTGACGAGGATCCTGGTCAGGAGCCTCTCGACCCGGACGCGCTCGACGCGGCGACGCTGTTCCACCGGGCCTGCGCGGCCCTCGAGGCTGGCCAGGCGGCGGATGCCGCGACCGGCCTGATCCTGGCCTTGCGGGCCTCACCAGGGCTGGCGCCCGCGGTCCTCGACGTTCTCGGCGGCCGGAGCGAGTCCATCCTTGCCCTGATTCGCGGCGACGCCCAGCGAATCGTCGGCCGCGAGGTCGAGGCGATTCGCGATCATGCGGCCGCCGCGGGAGGACTCCCGGATCCCGACGGGGCCGATCCCGACGTCGCCGATCGCGGCCGATCGCCCGGCGAAACCGACCCGACCCTGCAGCTGATCCCCCAACCAGATCCCACGGGCTCGCCCGAGCCCGCCCAGGAGGAATCGTGAACGAACGCACTCTCGTCCTGATCAAGCCCGACGGCGTCCAGCGCCTCCTGACGGGACGGATCCTTGGCCGCTACGAGGACCGCGGCCTGAAGCTCGTCGGCCTGAAGCTGATCAGAGTCTCGGCCGATCTTGCCGAGCGCCACTACGCGGTCCACCGCGAGAAGCCGTTCTTCCGGGGTCTCGTCGAGTTCATCACCAGCGCCCCGCTCGTCGCGGTCGTCCTCGAGGGGCCCAACGCGATCGCGGTCGTCCGGGCGATGAACGGCGCAACGCGTCCGCACGAGGCGGCGCCCGGCTCGATCCGCGGCGACCTCGCCCTCGAGACCGCCCAGAACCTCGTCCACGCCTCGGACAGTTCCGAGAATGCCGCCGCCGAGATCGCGCTGTGGTTCGGGGTCCACGATCTCCACGCCTATGAGCGGGAGATCGATCGCTGGGTGCTCGCGCCGGCGGACTGACCCCGGCGGCCCAGCCAGGCCGGGTCGATCCCGGCCGTGCTCCTCAGTCGCCCGTGATCGCGGACCCGCTCGGGCCCGACCCATCTGGGCCCGACCCGGTCGACCCCGGGGAGCTCGCCGGTGACCCACCGATCGGCACGAAGGTGAATGTCGGGGCGGCCGTCGGGCGGGCGCTCGCCGGCGGTCCGGCCGACGGGCCAGGGACCGGCTGGAACCCGGGTCCGTTGTCGGTGGGCGTCTCGATCGCGGGAACCGCGCCGGCGGCCGCCGAGACGCCGAACCCGCCGCCGCTGATCGCGAAGGCGAGACCGGCCAGCACGAGCGCCGCGATCGATGCGAGCGGCACGCGGTTGAGGCGGGCGGCCGCGGGCAACGCCCAGAGCTGGTCGAGGACGCCGCCGAACGCGTGAGCAAGCCGCTCGAGAAGCCGCTCCAGGCCCGCGACGCCGACCATCGGTCGGTGTCGCCATCGGATCGGCCAGGCAGGTCGCTCGCCGACGCCGGTCCGGACAGCTGGCCCCGGCGGCTGCAGCCCGATCCACAGGATCCGGGCGTAGATAGCCGTCGCCCCGAGAGGCGCCCAGGCAACGAGCGTGGCCACGACATCCGGCAAGGCGAGGCGGGCGAGATCGGCCCGGGCCTGCCAGGCGACGAGCCCCGGCCAGCCGACCGCGGCCACGGCGCCGACCGCCAGGGCGACTGCCAGGACCGGCGCCCGACGAGCCCAGCCCGCGAGCTCCAACAGCCGTCGTGTCCCGAATGCGCCATGGAGGGCGACCACCCAGGCCGCGAAGGCGCTCCGCCCCACCACGAAGACAAGCAGCCAGGTCCGGCTCGGCGCCCAGACCGCCGGGTCGAGGCCGGCCAGGGCGAGGACCACGAAGCCCGCATCCGCGGCGATCGTGTAGCCGACGACGTGCTCGAGATCGTCCTGGATCCAGGCGGCGACGAGGCCGAGGACGACGCTCAGGGCGCCGATCGTGGCAAGGATCGACCGTTCGGTATCGAGCGGCAGGCCCAGCGGGGCCACCGACCGGTCGATCCAGACGAGGGCGATCGCGGCGAAGGCGGCCGGCCCCCAGGCCATGAGCAGGGGTAGAGCAACACCTGGCGCGGCGTCGGCCAGGCGGGCCGCCCACAGGTGGAACGGGATCGCGCCGAAGCGGATCGCGACGGCGAGGGCGAAGGCAAGGTAGGCCAGTCCGAAGACGGCGGGCGCGATGCCCAGCTCGCCGAACGGCCGCCCGATCCAGGCGGTCGCGCCGATTGCGAGGGCTCCGGCGATGGCCAGTGCGCGCAACTCGCGGACCCCGACGAAGACCGCCCGCGCAGCGGCGCCGACCGGGGCAGCGACGAGGATTCCGGCCAGTCCGCCGGCCGTGGCCGCGGCGACGGCCGTGCCCGGGTCCGTCAGCGCGAGGGCGAGGACCGCGCTGCCCAGCCCGAGGACGATGATCCCGGGCACGTCCGGCTCGTGCTTGGTCGCCGCATCGACGGCCACCAGCAGCAGGCCGACGATGCTGCCGAGCAAGGCGAAGAGTCGGAGCCAGTCGGACGCCGCGAGAGTCGTCCCCGCGATCCGGACACCGGTGGTCGGCCCGAACCCCGCGGCCAGGACGGCCATCCCGCCGAGTCCCCCGACGGCGACGGCCGTCGACCAGCGCTGCGAGCCGCGGATGAGGAGGGCGGTCGTGCCGGCGATGGTGGCGACGAGAAGAAACGGCAGGACGGTCACTGCCGCTCCGGCCTTTCGCCCGGACGATCTCCGACGCGCCCGCGGTCGCCGCCACTTCGGCCTTCGCGAGGCGCCGGTTCCAGGATCGGGGCACCTGCACCTGCACCTGCACCTGCACCTGCACCTGCCCGGGTCCGGCGGGCGGGCGGGCGATGGGCGTCGGGCGGGCGCGGCCGCGACTCGCCGGGGCGGCCCGCACCGACCGCTGCCAGGCCGCCCGCGGCCCGGGCCGCGGTCGCCAGGACCGCGATGGCGCCGCCGATCGCAATCGTGAGGAGGGCGCCGACGAGATGCTCGGCCTGGCTCGGCGGCGCGTCGAGGGCGATCCGCACGGAACCAGCCCCGACCAGCAGGAGGAGCGCGCCGACGGCCAGGCGGAGGGTGTCGCGGCCGGTCGCAAGCGGGGCGATCGCCAGCGCGATCAGGGCGAAACCGGTGGCCTGCGCCTCGGGCGGGCCGAGCGCCGGGGCCCCCAGCCCGTGGCTGCCGAACCCGACGACGGCTGCGGCTGCGGCGACCAGCGCCTCGGCGGGCCAGCCGATCCGGGTGCCGCCCGTCAGCGCCTCGCCACGCAGACCGATCGCGACGAGCCGGACCGCGAGCAGGGTCGCCGCGATCCGGACGAGGATTGCGACGGGATCCGGCCACGGATCGGCGACGAGCGGCCCACCGAGGAGGACCACCAGGATGCCGAGCAGGACCGCCCGCGGGTCGTGCCCGGCGACGGCCAGGACCGCCCCTCCGATCGTGATCGCGGCAAGCGCCGCGAGGGCCGGGTTCACGTCGCTCGCCGTCGCTCGCGACCGCTCATGGCGCCGGGGACGCGAGCTCCGGGTGACGCGGGGTCTGGAGCACCGCGAACGTGTCGATCGGCCAATACCGAAGCCACGCTCGGCCGATCACGTTCCCGACGTCGACGGGGCCGAACTCGCGCGAATCCGCGGAGTTGCCGCGGTGATCGCCCATCAGGAACAGCTGGCCGTCCGGGATGACCCAGTGGTCGACGCTCCCAGTCGGGTCGGTTGACTGGGTCGAGCCATCGTCCTCCTTGAACACATACGGCTCGATGAGCTTGATGCCGTTGACGAACACCGCCCCGTCGTGGACCTCGATCGTGTCCCCGCCGACTCCGACCACCCGTTTGATGTACGGCTCACCAACGTTGGCGACCCAGTTCGTGGGCGGGTTGAAAACGACGACGTCGCCGCGCTTGTACGTATCGAAATGAGGGGTCAGCTTGTCGACGAGAACGTACTGGTTCTCTTCGAGGGTGTGCTGCATCGACCGCTGCTGGACCTTGAAGGGCTGGGCGACGAACGACTGGATGACCCAGAAGATGATCAGGGTCAGGACGAGGGTCTCGATGATCTCCAGGAGGCACCCGACCGCGGGCTTCCGGGTCACGAGAACGGTGTCGGGGTGGTCACAAGTCCGGCAGTATAGGTCGTCGGACGGGCCCCGCCATGCCGGCCGATCCGGGCGCCGATCAGGACTTGGGTGTCGCGGCCGGTCGCTTGGTCGGCTTGGCCGACGCCTTTCCCGACGGCCTGGCGGACGGCCCGGCCGATGGGCGTGCGGACGGATTGGCCGACGGGCTCGTCGTGCTCAGCTCCGGGTGCTGGGCAGTGGGCAGGACCTCAAGGTCGTTCAATGGCCAGTAGCGGAGCCAGGCCCGGCCGATGACGTGGTCGACCAGGATCGGCCCGAACTGGCGGGAGTCCGACGAGCGGGCGCGGTGGTCGCCCATCACGAACAGCTGGCCGGGCGCGATCGTCCAGCTCGCCCCGGCGCCCTCCGGGAGGGATGCCTGGGCGGTCCCGTCGACGGCGTAGAGGTACGGCTCGACGAGCTCGACGCCATTGACATAGACCTTTCCGTCGCGGAGCTCGACCGTGTCGCCGCCGATGCCGATGACCCGTTTGATGAACGGCTTCAGATCGGGCGACTCCTCGACCGAGATCGGCGGCGTGAACACGATGATGTCGCCGCGGTGGTAGCCGTCGAAACGCGGGGTCAGGCGGTCGACGAGGACGTACTGGCCGTCCTGGATCGTGTTCTGCATCGAGAACTGCTGGACCTGAAACGGCTGGGCGACGAAGTTCTGGATGACGAAGAAGAGGACGAGGGTCAGGACGACGGTCTCGACGAGCTCGACCAGGCAGCCGAAGGCGCGTCGATTCGGGGACGGCGGGGCCGGGGCGGCCGGCGGTGGTGACGGAGTCTGGCGGTCGTACACGGCGGCTGAAGCATAGGGTGCCTCGGCCGGATCGACGCTGGGCCGGTCGGTCGGCGGTCGCCGGACGTTCTGCCGCTCGCTGCGCCCGGGCCCGGGCCCGGCGCGCCCTCCTGATCCGGCGTGTGGCGGCCGAGCTTCGCGCTTTGCTACACTCCCTCGCGGCCCGCCTGCCGACATCGCCTGCGAGCTGCCCCGTTCCCCGGATGAAGCGCGGTCCCGCTGCGCAGTCCGCGATCCGGTGCCCGAGTGGAGAGTGGAGGACCCCGAAACCTGATGAGCGCAGACACGCTCCAGCTGATCATCCTGCCGGCCGGCATCATCGCCGTCCTGTTCGCCCTGTACCTCGCCCGCGACGTCCTGTCGCGTGACACGGGGACCAAGGCGATGGAGGACGTCGCCGGCACGATCTTCGAGGGCGCGGTCGCCTTCATTCGCCGCCAGTACACGACGATCGGTATCCTCGCGATCGTCGGGTCCGTCGTGATCGGCGGCGTGATCTCGATCTTCGAGACCCAGCAGGTCGCGGACACCGGGACCTTCGGCCTCGCCCTCGGCTGGCGGACCTCGATCGCCTTCATCGTCGGTGCCGCGTGCTCGATGGCGTCGGGGATCATCGGCATGTACATCAGCGTCAAGGCCAACGTCCGGACCGCCGCCGCGGCGCGACGCAGCGTCGTCGAGGCCGTCCAGGTCGCCATGCGCGGCGGGGCGGTCTCGGGCTTCCTCGTCGTCGCCCTGTCGTTGCTCGGGGTCTACGGGATCTTTTCCCTCTTCGGCGGGCTCGGTGGTGGTCAGGCCACCCACGACGCGCCGTTCCTGATCGTCGGCTTCGGCTTCGGGGCCTCGTTCGTGGCCTTGTTCGCCCAGTTGGGCGGTGGGATCTACACGAAGGCCGCCGACGTCGGCTCGGACCTCGTCGGCAAGGTCGAGAAGGGCATCCCCGAGGACGATCCGCGCAACGCGGGCGTCGTCGCCGACCTCGTCGGCGACAACGTCGGTGACTGCGCCGGCCGCGGCGCGGACCTGTTCGAGAGCACGGCGGCCGAGAACATCGGGGCGATGATCCTCGGGGTCGGCGTCTACGCCATTGCCCTTGCCAACGGCTGGCCGAACCCGACGGCGTGGATCTTCTTCCCGCTCGTCGTCCGCGCCTTCGGGCTCCTCTCGACCATCGTCGCGATCTTCTTCATTCGCGGCAAGGAAGACGAGAACCCGATGAACATGCTCAACCGGGGCTACTGGGTCACGACGATCCTGTCGGTCTTCGCCCTGCTGTTGTGCACGAACGTGATGCTCCAGACCAACGGCAACGCGCCCGGTAACGGGCTGCCGGTCTGGCTCTTCTTCTTCGCCGCCGGCGTCGTCGGCCTCGCCACGAGCGTCGCCTTCGTCTACATCACCCAGTACTACACGGCCGGTTCGTACCGCCCCGTCCGCGAGATCGCCGAGGCCTCCCGGACGGGCCCGGCCACGAACATCATCTCGGGCACCGCGGTCGGCTACGAGACGACGTTCGTCACCGCGATCACGATCGGCATCGCCCTGATTGCCAGCCACTGGCTGGGGGAGCAGGCCGGGATCAGGAACGCAGCCGGCCATGACGTTGGCGGCATCTTCGGGACGGCCGTCGCCACGATGGCCATGCTCATGACGACCGCCTACATCCTGGCGATGGACACCTTCGGCCCGATCACCGACAACGCCGGCGGCATCGCCGAGTTCAGTCGCGCCGAAGCCGGTGCCCGCGAGATCACCGACCGCCTCGACGCCGTCGGCAACACGACGAAGGCCCTCACCAAGGGCTACGCGATCGCGTCGGCCTCACTGGCCGCCTTCCTGCTGTTCAGCGCCTACATCGACAAGGTCAACCTGATCCACACCAACCGCGGCGAGCCGCTCCTGACGTCGGTCAACCTGGCCAACGTGAGCGTCTTCGTGGCCGCGCTGATCGGCGCGATGCTCGTGTACTTCTTCAGCTCCCTCGCGATCCGCGCCGTCGGCACGACAGCCCAGGCGATCATCGTCGAGGTCCGCCGCCAGTTCCGGGAGATGCCCGGGATCATGGACTACACCCAGCGCCCGGATTACGCTCGGGTCGTCGACATCACGACCAGGGCAGCACTCCGCGAGATGATCGCCCCGGGAGTCGTCGCAGTCGCCACGCCGATCATCGTCGGACTCCTCCTCGGGGCCGAGGCGGTGGCCGGGATGCTGATGGTCGGGACGATCTCGGGCGTCATGCTCGCCACCGTCCTGAACAACGGCGGCGGCGCGTGGGACAACGCCAAGAAGTACATCGAGTCCGGCAACCTCAAGGACGTCGAGGGCCACATCCTCGGCAAGGGCTCGGATGCCCACGCCGCGGCCGTCGTCGGCGACACCGTCGGTGACCCGTTCAAGGACACCGCCGGCCCGTCGCTTCACGTCCTCGTGAAGCTGCTGGCAACGATCACCCTCGTCCTCGCCCCGCTCTTCATTCGCTGATCGTCGCCGGGCGGCATCGAACGGTCTGCTGACCGGCTCGGCGCCGCTCGCCCTCGTTTCCCCGCGGGCCGCCCAGCCCACCACCCGAACGGACTCCGATGGATACCGTCGTCGCGGCGCTGATCATGGGCATCGTCCAGGGGCTGACGGAGTTCCTGCCGGTGTCCTCGAGCGGGCACCTGATCCTTGTGCCATACCTGCTGGGCATAACCGACCCGTTCATCCTCTCCCTCGAGTTCAGCGTGATGCTCCACATCGGGACCCTCATCGCGCTGCTGATCTACTTCCGCCGGGATTGGCTTCGGCTGGTTCCGGCGTTCTTTGGCGCCGTCCGCGACCGCTCCCTTCACGGTGACCCGGATCGGCGACTTGCGGTCCTCCTCGCGGTCGCCACCGTCCCGGCTCTCATCTTCGGGTTGCTGCTGCACGACCTGGAGAACGTGATCCGGGAGCCCGGTCCGGTCGCGGTGTTGCTCATCGTCGGGGCCGCGATCCTGTGGCTGGCGGAACGAATCGGCCGACGCCAGCACGTCGCGCTCGATCTGTCGTTTGGCCAGGCGCTGGCGATCGGCGGGGCCCAGGCGATTGCGCTGCTGCCGGGGATCAGCCGGTCCGGGATCTCGATCTCGGCCGGGCTTTTCGCCGGGCTTCGGCGCGAGGAGGCCGCCCGGTTCAGCTTCCTGATGGCCACCCCGGTCACCGCGGCGGCCGCGGCATACGAGGTCCTGTCGGCGATCCGCGGGGCCGGCGTCGCGGTCCAGGTTGTTCCACTCGCCGTCGGGCTCATCGCGTCGTTCGTCTTCGGGATCCTCGCGATCGCGGTCCTGCTCCGCTTCCTGCGGACCCAGTCGACCGACATCTTCGTGATCTATCGGGTCCTCTTCGCCGCGGCCGTCCTGGTCTTCTGGCTCGGCTGAGGCCACGCACGTCCGCCTGAGGGTCAGGCGGGCTCGGCGCCGTTCCAGGCTCTGCCAAACGCCGCCCGCTCTGCCGCTGCCAAACGATGCCCGCTCTGCCGCTGCCGTCGCGACTCCGACGGCGCCGGTGCCGCAGGCGGTACCCTCGCGTCCGATGGAAGTGATGAAGCAACTCCGCCATCGAGCGATCCGCGATCTTGTTGCCGCCCGACCGATCCGGACCCAGCAGGAGCTCGCCGCGGTCCTCCGCGAGCGCGGGTTCCGGACGACGCAGGCCACGATGTCGCGCGATGTCGCCGAGCTCGGCCTCGTCAAGGCGGCTCTGGACGGGACCCAGGCCTATGCCTTGCCGACGCGGCTGGTCGACGCCGAGAGTTCCGGTGAGGACCGCCTTCGGGCGATCCTGCGGGACCTGCCGATCGAGATCCACGAGGCCGGTCTGCTCCTCGTGATCCGGACGCTGCCGGGGTCCGCTCACGCGATCGCGGCAGCGCTCGACCGGGCGCGCTGGCCCGAGGTCGCCGGCTCGATCGCCGGGGACGACACGGTCTTCGTCGCCTGCCCGGACCGGACGGCCCTGCGCCGCGCCGGGGCGCGGGTCCGGGAGTACGCCGGCTGACGAGGTGGGCCCGTTTCTGCGGTCTTGGCCAATCGCTGGTCCCCCGGACCGCGGGGCGCCCGATCGCCGTTCTCGGAACGGTCGTCGCGAGCTTCATCGGCGTGGCATCAATGCCATCGTTAGCCGTGGCAGCAGGAGGGCCGGAAGGTACGGCACCTCGGCCCGATACGGCCCACATTCTACGTGTCCGCCGAGATGCGGCGGCATCTGTGGAGCATGATCCCGCACGCGCCGGGTCGTTCACCAGCCCTCAGAGCGGCCGGTAGCGATGGCGTCGATATCGGGTATCGCAAGTCCGACCCTGCCCCCGGACGGCGGCGCGCCCTGCGCCCCGGGCGGGCGCATCACCGGCGCGAGCGGCGACCGCCGCCCGCCCGAGCACGCCGCGCGACGGAGCATGCCGACGCCACGACGACGCCGCCCCGGAGGCCCCGCCACTCGCGTCGAGCGCTCGATATTCTTTGACACCGTCCACCCCCCGCGATAGTCTTTCGGCCGGTCGAACTTCAGGCGCGCGGCGTGGTGTGCAGCCTGGAGTTCTTTCGTTTACCTGAACCCCGCGGACGCGGCCGTCCGGCCCGTCGACCAGCACCTGGGGGCGCCCGACCCGATGAACACGAAGCCGACGTACCTCTCGAAGGAAGGCCTCGACAAGCTCCGCACCGAGCTCGACGAGATGACCTCCGTCAAGCGGCCGGAAGTGGCCCAGCGGATCCATGACGCCAAGGAGCACGGCGATCTCAGCGAGAACGCCGAGTACGAGGACGCCAAGAACGAGCAGGCGTTCGTCGAGGGCCGGATCCAGACCCTCCAGGCGCTGATCAAGAACGCCACGATCATCGACGAGCACCATTCGACCGAGCACGTCCAGATCGGCTCGACGGTGAAGGTCTCCAGCGACGATGGCGAGGAGTCGTTCACGATCGTCGGCTCGACCGAGGCCAAGCCGACCGAAGGCCGGATCAGCAACGAGAGCCCGGTCGGGCGCGCGCTCCTCGGCAAGAAGAAGGGCGAGAAGGTCCTCGTGAAGGTTCCGGCCGGGGACTTCACCTACAAGGTCGTCAGCATCAGCTAGGTCCGGACCGAGCCGCCGGCTCGCCCGGGCCGGATGGCCCGGCGGGGCACCGGAAGGGATCGCAGAGCATGGACTGGGCGGACGAACTTGCCGCCAGCGTCAGCGGAGCGCAGATCGTCAACGACAGCAAGACGCCGTCGGGGACGGTTCACGTCGGCTCGCTTCGCGGTCCGGTCATCCTCGACACGATCTGGCGGGCGTTGCGTGCCCGCGGCCTCGAGGCGCACCTCCTGTACGGCGTCGACGACCTCGATCCGATGGACGCCCAGGCGCTCCTGACCCCGGACGCAATCGACCGCGAGATGGGTCGTCCGCTGGCCCACGTCCCGGATCCTGTCGGCGATTGCCACGCCAGCTACGCCCGCCACTTCGCCGGCATCTTCATCGAGACGTTCAAGGGTCTCGGGATCGTTCCCGAGCGCTACTACTGGATGAGCGACATCTATCCGACCGGGCAGATGGACGGCTTCATCCGGACCGCGCTCGACCGGGCTCAGGTGGTTCGCGACATCTACCGGCGCGTCGCCAACGTCCAGCACTCCGGCGCCTGGCACCCGATCAACGTCATCTGCGAGAACTGCGGCAAGATCGGCACGACGATCGTCACCAAATGGGATGGCGAGCGGGTCTTCTACGAGTGCCGTGAGACGCTGGTCGAGTGGGCCCGCGGCTGCGGCCATTCCGGCTGGGTCGCCCCGTTCGGCGGCCGGGCGAAGCTCCCGTGGAACCTCGAGTGGGCCGCCCAGTGGTCGCTCCTCGGGGTCACGATCGAGCCCTGCGGCAAGGATCTCTCCACCGCCGGCGGCTCGCGCGACCGGTCGGACGCGATCGCTCGTGAGGTCTTCGAGCGGGAACCGCCCCTCAACGTCCCCTACGAGTTCATCAACATCGGCGGCAAGAAGATGTCGACCTCCAAGGGCCGCGGCGCCGCCGCCCACGAGATCGTCGAGGTCATCCCGCCCGAGCAGCTCCGCTTCTTCTTCCTGCGGCCCAAGCCCAACTCCGCGGTCGACTTCGAGCCGAACCAGACCGATGCCGTGCCGCGCCTCTTCGACGAGTTCGACCGGTTTGCCGCGGCGACGGCCGGCAAGGAGGTCCGCGGCGAGATCGCGCCCGGGTTCGAGGGGACGTTTGCCTACTCCCTGCTCGATCCGGCGGCGGATCTCCAGGCCGAGGCCGCCGCGTTCCGGCCGGCGTTCTCGCACCTTGCGCTGCTCCTCCAGATCCCGAACGTCGACCTTGCAGCACGGGTCGCGGCGGAGAAGGGGAGCGATCTGACCGAGCCCGAGGCCGCGACGTTCGAGGAGCGGGTTCGTGCCGCTCGGGCCTGGCTCGAGATGTACGCGCCGGAACGGGCCGTCGTGGCGGTCCGCGAGTTTCTCCCCGCGGCGGCGCTCGCCGCCCTCGAGGAGTCGCAGCGCCGCTACCTCGGTTCGCTCGCCGCCGCCGCGCTGGCGTTGGCCGCGCCGCCTGCCTCCGGTGAGGCGTGGCAGGATCTGATCTTCAGCGTTGCGGGCGAGACCGGTCTTCCGAACGGCAAGGCGTTCGCGGCGCTCTACGCCGCGTTCCTCGGCCGGACGAACGGGCCTCGGGCCGGTTGGCTGCTGGCCTCCCTCGAGGTGACGTTCGTGATCGACCGCCTCCTGAGTGCAGCGGCGGCCCGCACGACCGAGGTATCGGTATGAGCGTCGGGCTGCAGCGTCTCCGCGAGGACGCCGACACGATCCGGCGCGGCGCGATCGACAAGGGCGAGGACCCGACGATCGTCGATCGCGCCCTCGAGCTCGACGGGCGCCGTCGCACCCTCCTCGGCGACGGCGACACGCTCAAGGCGGAGCGGAACGCGACGAGCAGGCAGGTCGGCGAGGCGATCAAGGGCGGCGCCCGGCCGGACGGCCCCGAGGTCGCGGGCCTCAAGGCCACCTCGGTCGATGCCGGCCGCAGGATCGAGGCGATCGACGCGGAGCTGGCCACGGTCGAGGCCGAGGTCGAGCAGCTCCTCCTGCGCATCCCGAACCCGGCGGACCCGGATGTCCCGGTCGGCGGCGAGGATGCCAACGTCACCGTCCGGACCTGGGGCGAGCTGCTCCCGATCGACCAGCCGATCGTCGGCGAGGTCGGTGCGGATGCGCCAATCGGCGGCGCAACGTGGCGCCGCCGCCCCCACTGGGAGATCGCAGCCGACCTCGACATCATCGACAACCCGCGCGGAGCGAAGATCGCCGGCTCCGGCTTCCCGGTCTATAAGGGCGCCGGATCGGCCCTCCAGCGCGCCCTGATCAACTTCTTCATGGACGTCCACACCCGCGAGAACGGGATGACCGAGGTCTGGCCACCGGCAGTCGTCAACACGGCGTCGGCGATCGGGACCGGTCAGATCCCGGACAAGGAAGACCAGATGTACGTGGTCACCCGCGACGAGCTGTATTTGGTCCCGACGGCCGAGGTCCCGGTCACGAACCTCCACCGCGACGAGATCCTCGATGCGGACCAGCTGCCGATCCGCTATGCAGCGTACTCGCCGTGCTTCCGGCGGGAGGCGGGCGCCGCCGGCAAGGACACCCGGGGAATCCTCCGCGTCCACCAGTTCGACAAGGTCGAGATGGTGTTCTTCGAAAAGCCGGACGAGTCGGCAGCGGCCCTTGAGTGGCTGACAGAGCGGGCCGAGATTCTCCTCCAGCGGCTCGGCCTCCCGTACCGCGTGCTGCTGATGGCGACGAAAGAGATGGGGTTCGTCCAGGCGAAGAAGTACGACATCGAGGTCTGGTCGCCCGGTGTCGAGAAGTGGCTCGAAGTCAGCTCCTGCTCGAACTTCCGCGACTACCAGGCGCGCCGGATGGCGATCCGCTGGCGGCGAGAGCCGGGCGCCAAGCCTGAGCTGGTCCACACCCTCAACGGGTCCGGTCTGGCCCTCGCCCGGGTGGTCGCGGCCATCCTCGAGACGTACCAGCGGCCGGACGGCACCGTCGAGGTCCCGGAGGTCCTCCGGCCGTACCTCGGCCGCGATGCGATCGTCTCCCGAGACTGACCGATGACGACCTCCGCGACCGGGCCGGGTGCGGTCGAGGCGCACCTCCGCGCCCACGGCCTCGTCCTGCCGGCCGGTCACACGCTCACCACCCTGACCGAGCGCCCGGACCTGGACGCGGCGGTCGACGCCCATCACGCCGGGCTGTGGGAATCGTTCATGACCGAGAGCGAGGTCGCGAACCGGATGTTCCCGCGGGCCCACACGGACTGGCCCGATCACCAGCTCGTCCTCCTCGACGCGGCGGGCGCGGTCGTCGCGACGTCTAACGCGATGCCGCTGGCCTGGGACGGCAGCGACGCGGACCTCCCGGACAGCTGGGACGAGCAGGTCCTCCGAAGCGCGGCCGACGTCGATGCTGGGCGCGCGGCGACGACCCTCGGAGCGATGCTCATCGTCGTCGGCCGCTCGGCCCGCGGCGGCGGCCTGTCCGGGACGATGCTCGGTGCGATGCAGGCCGCCGGGCTGGCGGCCGGCTTTCGGGCGGTGATCGCCTGCGTCCGGCCGACCGAGAAACATCGCTACCCGCTCATCCCGATCGAGCGCTACGCCACGTGGACCCGCGACGACGGGCTGCCGTTCGATCCGTGGATCCGGCTCCATGTGCGGCTCGGCGGCCGGATGGTCCGCGCCGCGCCGCGCTCAATGGAGATCCGCGCTCCGATCGCGGACTGGGAAGCGTGGACGGGGCTGGCATTCCCCGACAGCGGCGAGTATCTCCTGCCGACCGCGACCTCGCCGCTTCTCGTCGATCTCGAGCGCGGCGATGGGGTCTACTACGACCAGAACGTGTGGGTCGTCCACGACCTACGGTGAACTCGGTCCGTTCGGCACTGGCGCCCAGCGGCTGCCGGATCGACTGTCAGGTTCAAAGGAGCACCGATGACCGCCATGACCGACGACGCCCCGCATCCGCTCGCCCACGCAGGGATCGACATCCTCGACCGCGCCACCCGCAACGACGCCTTCCGTGAGGTCGTCTCGACCGGGCCGAATGCCCAGGTCGTCGTGATGTCGATCCCACCCGATGGCTCGATCGGCGAGGAGACTCACGCCAAGGTCGACCAGGTCTTCGTCGTCGTTGCGGGCGTGGGCTGCGCCATCATCGACGGGGAGCGATCACCGATCTCGGCCGGAATTCTCGTCCATGTCCCGGCCGGAACGTCCCACGACATCCAGAACGAGGGTGCCGTCGACCTCAAGCTGTACACGATCTACGCACCCCCGCAGCATGCGCCCGGGACGATCCACCAGACCAAGGCCGAAGCGGACGCGGACGACGAACACGCCTAGAGCCTGACGGCGGTCCTGGCCCGACGGCGGCCTTGGGGTCGCCGTCGGACTGGTCCCCGCCCCAACGTCCGTTCGGGTCCGACGCCTGGCTCGTCAGGTTGTCAGACAACCTGTTGACATGACGGCCTATCATGGCGGCGTCTTTGTTCGCAGGGGGACCGCGCCGTCACCGTGCCACCGCTGCAGCACCCGCCAAATCTGGCCGCCGTCGTCGCCGAGGACCTTCGGCGATCGATCGAGGCCCGCGCCCTCGGCGCGGACGGCCGCCTCCCGTCAGAGCCGGAGCTGGCCCGGCGGATGGGGGTGAGCCGGGCGACGATTCGACAGGCCGTGACCGAGCTGGAAGAAGCTGGATTCGTGCGGCGACGCCAGGGTCGTGGCACGTTCGTCACCGGCCAGGCCACCACGCTCCGCAACAACCTCAATGTCAACTCCGGCGTCACCGACCTTATTGCAGCGGCCGGTTGGACGCCCGGAACCGCGGACGTGACCCTCGAGCAGCGGGGCGCGAATCGAGAGGAGGCGGCTGCCCTCGAGGTGGAGCGCGGCGCGGGCGTCGTGGTGGTCCAACGGACCCGGCTTGCTGACGGCCGGCCGGTCGTTGCCGTCGAGGATGTGCTAGCCGCTGATCGACTCGCGTCGGCCGGCTTCGGGGCCGAGGATCTCGCGGCGGCACTCGCGACGGAGGCCCTCTACGACGTCCTCGACCGGCTCGGCCTGGCCGTCCACCACGGGATCGCCGACATTCGCCCGGCTCGCGCGCTCGGCGACGTCGCTCGGCGGCTGACGATGAAGGCAGGCTCGCTGGTGGTGTTGATCGAGCAGATCGATTTCACCGTCGAGGACCAGCCCGTTCTGTTCTCGCGCGAGCGGCATCAGCCCGACATCTTCCAGTTCCGCGTCTATCGGAGGGGACCCGGAAGCCGGCGATGAACCCGGGGCTCGGCACCCCATATGTCCCGGCCGCGGCCGGCATCCCAGCGTCTCATTGACAACCCGAACCGCGGCCTGCGGCGGGACGCACAGGTGGGAGGAGTGAGGAAGCTTCCATGACAGGAATCACGGCTCCGGCAGACGGCTCCATCGCCACGCCCGGCCTTCGCAAGAACGCCGTCGGGCTCGTCGCGGCGATCATGCTGTCGGCCACGATCATGGGCCCGGCGGTCTCGACCTACTTCAACACCCAGTTCACGGCCAAGAACGCGGGCGCCGCGCTGCCGTTCGTCTACCTCGTCGCGCTGATCGCTGCCTTGATCGTCGCGAACGGCGTCGCCGAGATGGCCCGCAAGCTCCCAGCCGCGGGCGCGTTCTACACGTACGTCACGCGTGGGATCGGGCCGAAGGCCGGGTTCGTGACAGGCACCCTGATGTTCCTGGGTTACTCGCTCCTCGAGCCCGCCGAGCTGGCCCTGATCGGCTACTGGATCAGCAACGTCCTGCTCCGCTTCGGATACGACGTCAGCTGGCTGATCATCGCCGCCATCTTCTGGGTCACGACGTTCGTGCTCTCGATCCGCGGGATCCGGATCTCGATGGAGACCGCGCTGATCGCCTTCGGCATCGAGGTCGGCGTGATCCTCGTCCTGTGCGTCCTCATCCTCGGCAAGGGCGGCGCCGAGGGCATCAACCTCAAGCCGTTCGACCCGGGCCAGTCGCCGAACGGAATCAGCGGGATCGCCCTGGGACTCGTCTTCGGGATCCTGTCGTTCGTCGGCTTCGAGGGGGCTGCAACGCTCGGTGAAGAGGTCGACAACCCGCGTGTCAACGTCCCGCGGGCGATCTTCGGGGCGACCCTCCTTGTCGGCGTGATCTACCTGTTCGCCACCTGGGCCGAGACCCTCGGCTTCGGCGTGTCGACCATCAGCGTGCTCCAAGCCGATGGAGCCCCGTTCGATACCCTCGCCCAGCGCTACAGCCCGGACTGGTTCCGCGTCCTCGTCGACATCGCCGGTGCGTCGAGCATGTTCGGGGTGATGATCTCGTCCCACAACGGTGTCACCCGGATCATCTATGCGATGGGCCGCGAGAAGCTGCTGCCGGCGTTCCTCGGGACAATCAACGGCAAGTACTCGACCCCCCAGATGGCGATCATCGTCCAGTCTGTCGGCTCCGGGATCCTCGCCGTCGTCCTCGGGTTGATTGCCGGCCCGTTCAACACGTATGGCTACCTTGGGACGATCCTGACCCTCGGGATCATTCCGGTGTACATCCTGGTGAACATCGCTGTCATCCGCTATTTCCGGAGCAACTACCCGAGCGAGTTCAACGTCATCAAGCACCTCATCCTGCCGATTGCCGGGATCCTGCTCATGGCCATCCCGATCTACGGGCTCCTGTGGCCGATCCCGGATTTCCCGTACAACCTCTTCCCGTACCTGGTCATCGGCTACATCGGCATCAGCGTCGTCATCGCGTTCTGGCTCGAGAAGAACCGCCCGAACGAGCTGCGCGAGGCGGGCAAGATCCTCGGCGCCGAGTACGAGGGCGCCTAGCCGTCATCGGCAAACCACGCCCCGGACCAGGCGCGCCGCCGCGACGCACCTGGTCCGGCTCCAGGGCCCGGCACGCCAGTCGCGTGCCCCGGAAGGACACAGGGGGTCGCTACATTGGGTCATGTCATCGGGATCGATCTCGGCTCGCAGAGCCTCAAGGGCCTGCTGCTCGATCCTGCCGGGAACTTGGTCGGCGAGGCTGCTCGCTCGTATGCCACTGCCTACCCATTCCCCGCTTGGGCCCAGCAGGATCCGGCCGACTGGTGGACGGCGATCCGGGAGGTGATCGGAGAGCTCGTGTCGACCGCCCGTCTCGCGTCTGCCGACGTGACGGCCATGGCGCTGGCGAGCCAGGTGGACGGCGTCGTGCCTGTCGACGCAACCGGCGCCGACCTCCATCCCGCGATCATCTGGCTCGACCGGCGGGCCGAGGACGAGGCGGCTGCCCTCGGCCGGATAATCCCCGCGGACGAGCTGTTCGCGCGATCGGGCCTAAACCTCGACTCGAGCCATGTCGCGCCAAAGATCCTGTGGCTCCGGGCCCACTCCCGGGGCGCCTACGATCGCACCGCGACGTTCCATCTCCCGGGCAGCTGGGCCGTGGCCCGGCTGACCGGCAACGCCGTTGTCGATCACGCCAACGCCTCGTCGACCCTCCTCTACGACGTCCGCGCCCGAGACTGGTCTGACGAGCTGCTCCAGGCGGCCGGGCTCGACCTGGACCGGCTTCCGCTCGTCGCCGCGTCGACGGCCGTGGCCGGGACCCTGACCGCAGCCGCGGCGGCACAACTGGGACTGACGACGGCCTGCGTCGTCGCCGTCGGCACCGGCGACGAGCATGCAGCGAGCCTCGGTGCGGGCGTCCTCGCTGCCGGGCCCATCTGCGACATCGCCGGCACAGCGGAGCCGGTCGCGGTCGCCTCGGGCGAGCCGGTGTTCGACCATTCCGGACTGGTCGAGACCCACGCCCACGCTGACCCGCGGAGCTGGCTGATCGAGAACCCGGGTTTCGTCTCGGGCGGCAGCGTCCGCTGGTTCAACGACACGATCGGCCGGACGACCTTCGAAGAGCTGTGCGCTCTCGCTGCCGATGTCGCGCCCGGGTCGGACGGGGCGATCTTCATCCCGGCCTTGTCGGGGGCGATGACGCCGCGCTGGAATGGCAAGGCCCGCGGCGTCTTCCACGGCCTGTCGATGGCCCACGGAATGGGCCACCTCGCTCGCGCCGTGTTCGAGGGCTGCGCGTTCGGCCTCCGCGACATCGTCGATCGGTTCGCGGAGCTCGGGCTCGGCGACGGCGAGATCCGCGTCGTCGGCGGCGGCTCCAAGAGCGATCTGCTGCTCCAGCTCAAGGCGGACGTGACCGGCAAGCCGGTTCGGCGCGTCGTCCACCCCGAAGCGACGGCGCTCGGGGCAACGATGATCGGGGCAGTGGCGGCTGGCACCTTCGGATCTCTGGATGAGGCGGCCGACGCCCTCGTCCGGCTCGAGGACGAGGTGTATGTGCCGGATCCATCGGTCGCGCCTGCATACGAAGACGCCTATCGGACCTATCGGGCGCTCTACGACGCGGTCGAGCCGCTCTTCGAGCGGGAGCCGATCCGTGCCTGATCAGGGCGTTGACCTGCCCGAGCGGCCCATCGCCGACCCGACGGATCTCGACGGCCTCGCGGCGAGGATCCGCACCGCAGATCCCGAGGGCCGGCTCCATCCGATCGGGATGCGCGCGATCCGGATCAGCGCGGACGCCCTTGACGCGGTGCCGGGGCTGGTGCAGACCCTTGGCCGACCCGGCCCGGTCGTCGTCCTCGTCGATCCCACGCCGATGCGCCGTGGGCCTGACGATCTCAAGCCGCTCGTCGTGGACCGGCTCGCCGCGGGGCAGCCGGCCGAGGTCCGCCTGGCCGTCATCGGGCTCGACCGGACGGAGCTCCACGCCGACGACAGCGCTCTGGCCGAGGCGGACGCGGCGATCGCCGACGCCGGCTGCGTGGTCAGCGTGGGCTCGGGGACGATCACCGACATCGCCAAGGACGCCACTCACCGGGCTGGAGACGTTCCGCTCATCGCGATCCAGACGGCCGTCTCCGTGAACGCCTTTTCCGACGACATGGCCGTCCTCGTCCGGAACGGGGTCAAGCGGACCACGCCGTCGCGCTGGCCGGACGCCCTCGTCATCGACCTCGGGGTGATCGCGGACGCGCCGGCCGACATGAACCGGGCGGGCTTCGGGGAGCTCGCCTCGATGTTCACGGCGCCCGCCGACTGGTACCTCGCCGGCGCCCTCGGAATGGACCCCGCCTGGCATCCCGAACCCGTCGCGATGTTCCGCCGCGAGGGGGAGGCGCTCCTCGCCGCCGCCGATGCCGTCCACGAGCACGAGCCGGCCGCCCTGGCCCTCCTGTCGCGGCTCATGACCCTGTCCGGGATGGCCCTGGGCGTGGCCGGCAAGACGGCACCGATCTCCGGCACAGAGCACATCGTCAGCCATCTCCTCGACATGGACGCCGAGGCAGCGGGACGCCTGCTCGCGTTCCACGGCGCCCAGGTCGGCGTCGCGGCGATCGTCGTCGCCCTGGCCTGGACCGAGACACTCGACACGTTCGATCCGGCTGCGGTGGACCTCGATGCGGCCTACCCGGCGGCCTCGATCGTCGAGGCCGAAGTCCGGACCGCGTTCGCCGCGCTCGATCCGGGCGGTTCCGTCGGAGACGAGTGCTGGCGCGACGTCGAGCGCAAGCTCGCCCGGTGGGCAGATGCTCGCCCGGCATTCGAGCGGTTCCTTGCCGACTGGCGACGGCATCGGGTCGCGCTCCGCGAAGTCGTTGTCGATCCGGCGGTCCTCGCGGCAGCGGTTCGGCGTTCCGGCGCGCCCGCCCGGTTCTCGGAATTGACGCCAGCGGTCGATCCGGCGCTCGCCCGCTGGGCGCTCCGGAGCTGCCACCTGATGCGCGACCGGTTCGTCCTTCCGGACCTCCTCGCCGCCTGCGGGAGCTGGACGGCCGCGGACGTGGACCGGCTGCTCGAGCGGGCCGCTGCTCTCGGGGCCGGTCTGTGACCACGGCCGGCGCCGGCCACCCGCCGCTCACCCACGTCGATCGCCGCTACGACGGCTACGTCTTCGACCTGGACGGGACCCTCTACCTCGGTGACGCCCTCCTGCCCGGTGCCCACGACGCCGTCCTGGCCGTGCGGGCGGCCGGCAGCCGAACCGTCTTCCTCACGAACAAGCCGCTCGAACGCCCCGCGGATTACGCAGCCAAGCTCAGCCGCCTCGGCATCCCGGCGACTCCGGCCGAGGTCGTCTCCTCGACGGACGCACTCCTTCGCTACCTTGCCGCTCACGCCGCCGGCGCCAGGCTCTATCCGGTGGCGGAGCCGCTCCTCTGGGATCTTCTCGCCGAGGTGGGCTGGGAGCTGACCGACGACCCGGCCCGGATCGATGTAGTCGTTGTCTCGTTCGATCGGACCTTCGACTACGCCAAGCTCCAGATCGCCTTCGACGCGGTCCGGGCGGGCGCCCGGATCGTCGCGACGAACCCGGACGCCTGGTGCCCGGTCCCCGGCGGTGGCTTGCCCGACTGCGCGGCGATGCTTGCGGCAATCGAGGCGTGCACTGGCGCGCAGGCCGAGGCGATTGTCGGCAAGCCGAGCCCCCACATGGCCGCGACCCTGCTCGACCGGCTGGCTCTCGTTGCGAACCGGACCCTGCTCGTCGGCGACCGTCTCGCGACCGACATGCGGATGGCGATCGAAGCGGGCATGGCCTCGGCGCTCGTCCTGAGCGGGGCCACCACCCGGGCCGACGTCGCGGCCAGCCCGGTCCAGCCGCGTTACGTGCTCGCCGGCGTCGCCGGCATCGTGCCCCGTGACCTCGCCCGTGCGCCCGACCCCACCCCCGACCCGAACTCCGATCCAACGCCCACCCAACGCTAGGAGCCGCTTTGATGGCCGAGTTCATCTTCATGCTCACCCACAACGACGAGACCGTCGCCGACGCGCTCGCCGTCTACGACGCGCTGCGCGACACGTCGCTGACCCATGTCGGCTTCAAGGACGTCGGGGCCGCGCCGGCGACGCTTGCCGAGCTGACCCGCCGGATGCACGCCGATGGTCGGACGGTCTACCTCGAGGTCGTCAGCGTGTCGGCCGCGGACGAGCTCCGCTCGATCGCGGTTGCTCGCGAGGTCGGCGTCGATGTCGTCATGGGCGGGACCCATGTCGATGAGGCGCTCGAGGTGCTCGCCGGTTCCGGGCTCCGCTACTACCCGTTCCCCGGTCAGGTGATCGGCCATCCGTCGGTCCTCGCCGGGTCGATCGATGAGATCGCCGCGTCCGCAGCCGCCCTGACCGCCCACGACGGCGTCCACGGCTTGGACCTTCTCGCGTACCGGCATGCCGGCCCGGTCGAACCGATCATCGGCGCGGTGGTCGAGGCGTCGCGGGGACCGGTCGTCATCGCCGGATCTATCGTCAACGAGGCCCAGATTCAGGCGCTCACGACCATCGGCGCCTGGGGCTTCACGATCGGCGGCGCGGCGTTCGAGAACGTCCTGCCGGCCGATCCCACGATCCGGGGGCAGGTGGAATGGGCCCTCAAGACCGCGGCCCGAGCGAGCGCGGCTTCTTCGTCGTGACCGACACCTGCATGTTCGTCCCCTCCGGGCGGGCGGTCGCATTGGCCCCTGTGTGCCCGTAAGATGCCTGCCGGAGAGGTGGCAGAGCGGTCGATTGCGACGGTCTTGAAAACCGTTGACCGAAAGGTCCGTGGGTTCGAATCCCACCCTCTCCGCCAGACGTTTGCCAGAAGCCGACTTACCCCGGGAGTCCCCGATGACCGACGAGCACGCACCCGAGCACGACGAGCACGCACCCGAGCACGACGAGCACGACGACCACGACCACGAGCACCACCATCACGACGGGCCGCACGACTACCAGGCGGCGATCGCGGGCTACCGGGCCGAGAAGGACGCCTTCTTCAAATCCGCTCCCGGCAGCCCGATCCCGCTCGAGGAGCGCGACGAGTTCACCGGGCTGCCGTATTACCCGATCGACGAGGACCTCGTCTTCGAAGGCCTGACCCTCGAGGCATACACCGGAGACGAGCCGTCTCGCTTCGAGATCCCGACCTCCGACGGTCGCCTCCGGCCGGCCCATCGCGCCGGCGTCTTCCGGTTCGATCTCGAGGGCGCGCCGCGACAACTCACCGCGTACGTCCTCAACGATGGTCGGCCGGAGTCACTCTTCCTGCCGTTCCTCGATGCGACAAGCGGGACCGAGACGTACGGAGCCGGCCGGTACCTCGACCTCGAGCCCGACGACGACGGTACGTACGCGATCGACTTCAACCTCGCCTATCACCCGTCCTGCGTCTACGCACCGCAGTTCTCGTGCCCGCTGACGCCGGCGGAGAACCGGCTGCCCGTCGCGGTCGGGGCAGGGGAGCGCCTGCCCGAGGGCGACCTGAGCCACTGAGCGCGCTTCATGCCGCGGATAGCGATGCCATCCCTTGCTCACGAGGTGGCTGAACGGTGCAGCGCATGAACCGCTGCCGCGCGGACTCGCCGGCGACGGCTTCCCGCTCGCGCGTCGCTTCGAGTCCGGTCGGGAGGGGCAGTCCCGCCCTCTCCGCAAGGCGCCAAGCGGCGTGGTAACGATGGTGTCGATATCGAGCGGAATTGGTCGCAGGTCCATCGGGGCTTGATGTCGATTACCTGGCCCCTGTCGCCCGCCGACTGTGCGCCCGCGTGCCCCCCGCGCCCGCGGCGCCCGCGGCGCCCGCGCGACGTCGCCGCCGATGCCAATAGCCGCATAAGTCGAGATTCGCACAATGCGGCTACACGCAACCGGAGGGGGCAAGATCTCGCGGTGCCCGCGGCGGACGGCACGATCAGCCCGGGTGCGGCACCTCGAGCGCCTCGGCCATCGCCGCGAGATGGGCCGGCGAGGAGCCGCAGCAGGCGCCGATGATCCGGGCGCCGGCCGCCCGGAACCCGAGACCTGCCTCGGCCATCGTCGGCGGATCGGCCCGGTAGACGGCGCGCAGATCGATGAGCTCGGGCATACCGGCGTTGGACTTGGCGACGAGAACGGCATCCGGTGCGACGGCGGCCATCTTCGAGACGACCGGTAGCAGCTCGTCGGGACCGTTGCCGCAGTTGCCTCCGATCGCGTCCGCGCCGGCCTCGAGCAGTGATCGCGCCGCCTGTTCCGGCGACACGCCCATCATCGTGTGGCCGCGGGTATCGAAGGTCATCGTGGCGATGATCGGGATCCCCGTCGACGCGCGCCTCACTCCTCGGATCGCCGCACCGATCTCCGACAGGTGCGACATCGTCTCGATCCAGATGACGTCGACGCCGCCGGCGACCAGCGCCGCTGCCTGCTCGGCGAAGACATCGACGGCCTCGTCCTCGTCGAGCGTCCCGAGCGGGGCCATGATCTCGCCGGTCGGGCCGATATCCCCCGCAACGAGAGCCCGTCCGCCGGCCGCGTCGACCTCGGCCCGGAGCAGGATCGCCGCGGTCCGGTTCAACTCCGAGACCCGTTTGTCGAGCCCGTGGAGTCGCAGCCGGAGGCGGTTCCCGCCGAACGTGTTCGTCATCACGATCCGCGAGCCGGCGTCGAGGTAGCCGCGGTGGATCCGGCGGACGACCTCCGGATGGCTGACGTTCCAGGCCTCGGGCGGATCGCCGAACTGGAGCCCTGACGCAAACAGCATCGTGCCCATCGCGCCGTCCGCGAGAATGGGGTCGCCCTCGACGAGGAGGGCTCGCCAGCGGGCGTTGGCCGATCCCGGTTCGGCCTGATTGGCCGGGACGATCGGGCCGTCGGGTGCCGGGCCAGCCGCCGCCGCGTCGGCCGCGCGGGACCCAGGCGCCGGCGCACGCCGCGACGGACGACGGACGGGGGCGGTCGTGTCGTCGTCGGTCATGTCAGCGGCTCATGGAGCGGTAGCGGCGGACTCCGAGCGGTCCGAAGATCGCGATGATGACGAAGACCCAGGCGATCGTCACCAGGATGGGCTGGGTCGTCGCCAGGCTGCCCGAGGTCGACGGGTTGGGGTTGCCCCACAGCTGGCGAAGCGAGGCGGTCAGGGTCGAGGTCGGGTTCCATTCGGCGATCGGCTGGAGCCACGACGGCAGGGTCTGCAGCGGAACAAACACGTTCGAGATGAACGTGATCGGGAAGAGCGTCGTGAAGATCACCTGCTGGCCGACCTCGACGGTGGGCACGTTCAGCCCGAGCCAGACGCCGAGCCAGGCCATCCCGTAGGCGAAGAAGAGAAGCAGCAGGAACCCGGCTGCGAGCGCCGGCAGCGAGTCGACCCGCCAGCCGATGATGAAACCCGTGACCATCAGGACGAGGAGGATCCCGGCGTTGTAGATCACGTCGGAGAACGTCCGGCCAGTGATCACCGCCGAGCGCGACATCGGCAACGAGCGGAACCGGTCGATGATCCCCTTGTTCACGTCATCGGTCATCCCGATCGCCGTCGTGGCGGCGGCGAACACGATCGTCTGGGCGAAGATCCCGGGCATGAAGAACTGCTTGTAGTCGCCGCCGCCCGGGATCGGAATCGCCCCGCCGAAGACGAACACGAACAGCAGCACGAACATGATCGACTGGAGGATCGCGAAGATCGCGAGCTCCGGGATGCGTGGGATCCGCTTGAGGTTGCGCCAGCCGACGAGGAGCCCGTCGGTGATGGCCCGGGCCGCGCCGCCACGCGGCGCCTCGCGCGTCCCTGCGCTCATGCGGCCCTCCCGGGCTTTGCCGTCGTCGGCCCAGTCGTCCCGGTCGCCTCGGCGGTCTCATCGGCGGCGGCCCGTCCCGTCAGGGCCAGGAAGACGTCGTCGAGGGTCGGCCGGCGGAGGGCGATGTCGTCGATGTGGATCCCGGCCTCGTCGAAGTCGCGGACGACCTGGACGAGCGTCTGGGCGCCGCCGTGCGCCGGAACGGTGAGCTTGCGAGTGTGCTCGTCGAACGTCGTGTGCTCATCGCCCGCGTCCCGGGCGAGGAGGTCCCGGGCTGTGTCGACCGCAGCCCGGTCGCGGACGACGACCTCGATCCGCTCGCCGCCGACCTGCGACTTGAGCTCGTCGGCCGTGCCGCGGGCGATGATCTTGCCGTGATCAACGACGGCGATCATGTCCGCCAGCTCGTCGGCCTCCTCCAGGTACTGGGTCGTCAGCAGGAGCGTCACACCCTCGCGAACAAGGCCGCGGATGACCTCCCACATCCCGAGCCGGCTGCGCGGATCGAGTCCGGTCGTCGGCTCGTCGAGGATCAGCAGGCGGGGCCGGCCGATCAGGGCGCTCGCCAGGTCGAGCCGGCGACGCATCCCGCCCGAGTACGTCTTGACGACTCGATCGCGGGCATCGTCCAGGTCGAACTGGCTGAGCAGCTCGTCGGCTCGGGAGTGAGCCTCGCGCGACGGCAACTGGTAGAGCCGCCCGAACAGCCACAGGTTCTCGCTGCCGGTCAGGTTTTCGTCCACGGCGGCGTACTGGCCGGACAGGCCCATCAGGCGGCGGACCGCGTCCGGCTCGCCGACGACGTCGTGGCCGGCGATTGTGGCCGTCCCGGCGTCGGGCTTCAGGAGGGTCGCGAGGATTCGGACCGTTGTCGTCTTGCCGGCGCCGTTCGGACCGAGCAGGCCGAGGACCGTTCCCTCCGGCACGGCCAGGTCGACCCCGTCGAGGGCGCGGACCTCGGACTTGCGGCTCTTGTAGATCTTGACGAGCCCGTGGGCGGAGATCAGGTCGGACATGCGGAACCCCGAGGAGGCCGGCGATCTGAGCAACCGGCCCGGACGTGGGAGTTTACCGATGATGGTGGATGCCGGTCACGCCCGGCCATCGCGCGCTCCGACGCGCGGCGGTGTAGGTTCCGCGGATGCGCACCACCTGTACTCACCTCGGGCTGATCGCCGACGTTGGCCCTGCCCTGGACGTCTGTCCCACCTGTGTCGAGATGGGCTCGACCTGGGTCCATCTCCGCCAGTGCCGGATCTGCGGCCAGAACGGCTGTTGCGACACGAGCCCGAACAAGCACGCGACGGCCCACTTCCATGCCACGGGCCATCCGATCATGCGAACGCTCGAGGAGGACCAGACCTGGTCGTGGTGCTTCGTCGACGGGGAGACGTTCGAGCCCGCCGAGGACGGCACCCTCCACGCCGTCGATGCGTTCTTCGACGCCGGCATGTGGTACGCCCGCGACCTCCTCGCCAACGGCGTCGCCGAACTGCCGTTCCCGGAGGAGTCGACGGCGGAAGGATTCCCGCTCGGAGTCTGGGAGCGAACGTACCGGAGCCGGCACGACGCGGGAGCGCTCGATCCCGACCAGGCGGCCGAGCTGGAGTCCCTGCCCGGCTGGAGCTGGTGACCGACCCGGGGGATCGCGACGACGCCGCTCGCGACGAGCCCGCGGCCCGCGGCGAACCCGCCGCCGGTCGCGCTTTGGCTGCAGCCTCAGCCATCCCGACGTGGGCGGGGTTGTGCGCCGGCTGCCTCCATGCCCGCCTGGTCGTCAGCGGCCGCGGTTCGCGGTTCGTCCTGTGCGGCCGGTCGCGGACGGACGCCGCGTTCCCGCGCTATCCGGCGCTTCCGATCCGGGCCTGCCGCGGCTTCGAGTCGACTGCCGCGAACGGATCCGACACGCCCTCCTCCCACGCTTGACGCTGCCTGCCGAACCCGCCTATCCTCCGCCGACATCACGAAGAACGGGCTGTGAACGGGACGAGTCCCCGTCGAGCGTCGGCAGAGAGATCCGGTGGCTGGTGGAAACCGGAGCGACGACGGCGGCAAATGGACCCGGGAGCCTCCGGACCGAACGGCGAGCGACGCGGCGACGCAGCGCGGACCCAGTAGGCTCCGGCGCAGAGCGCCAGCGATAGAGGGCAGCGCCGATCGGTCGGCCGCGCGAGCGGCAACAGACTCGTCGGTCAGGAAGTGCGGCATCGCCGAATGAGGGTGGCACCGCGGAAGGCACGACCTTTCGTCCCGGGACGATTGGTCGTTGTCTGATTCTCGGGCGCCGTGAAGCCCCGGAGGCCGCAACCACGATGAGCACCACCGATCCGCTCAGCCTGACCGAGGCCAAGCGCCTGGCCGGCAACGCCGACACGCTGCTCCTGCGCGCCACCCGCGCGGCCGATCTCGAGACGCCGATTGGCGCGTTCCTTCGCCTCGACGACGGCGCGACTCCGGCCTACCTCCTGGAATCCGTCGAGGGCGGCGAGCGCCTCGGGCGGTACTCGTTCCTGGGCGTGGGGCCGCGCCGACTCCTCGAGGTCCGTGACGGGGTTGCCCGGACCCAGACCCGCCCGGTCAGCGTCGACACCTACACGCCGGACCTGCCAGTGGACGTCGCCGAGGCGCCCGACCCGCTCGATGCCATCCGCCGGTTCGTGCCCCGCCGCCGCGTCCTGCCGACCGAGGGCATGCCGCGGTTCACCGGCGGCGCGGTCGGCGCCCTCGCCTACGACGCGGTCAACGCCTTCGAGCCAACCGTCCCACTCCCGGACCGCGACCCGGTCGGCGTCCCGACGGCGGCATTCATCGAGACCGACCTCGTCCTCGTCTTCGACCACCTGACCCATACCCTGAGCGCGATCGCCTCCCTCCACACCGAGACGCCGGACCTCGAGGGCCGCTACCGGATCGCCGAGCAGGCGATCTTCGAGGCGCTCGAGAAGACCGCCAAGCCGAGCGCCGCCGAGATCGCCGGGCCGGCCCGCCCGAACGGCGCCGCTCCGGCAACGGGACGTGGCGGCCTTGCCGAGCGCGACATCCGAACCTCTCTCGGCCGCGATGCGTACATCCATGCGGTCGAGGTCGCCAAGGACGCGATCGTCGCCGGTGAGGCGATCCAGGTGGTCCTCGCCCGGCGCCAGTCGTTTGACCTGCCGCTCGATCCGGCGACGGGCCGTCAGCTCGATGGAATCTCGCTCTACCGCGCCCTCCGCCGGGTGAACCCGAGCCCGTACCTGTTCTTCGTCCGGACGCCGACCTTCGAGGTCGTCGGGGCCAGCCCGGAGCTGCTCCTCCAGGTCGAGGGCGACAAGCTGACGACCCACCCGATCGCCGGAACCCGACCGCGCGGCGCGGACGAGCGCGAGGACGCGCTCCTCGCCGAGCAGCTCCAGCGCGATCCCAAGGAGCGAGCCGAGCACATCATGCTGGTCGACCTCGGCCGGAACGACCTGGGACGGGTCTCACGGCCGGGCACGGTGACCGTGAGCAAATACATGGAGGTCGAGAAGTACAGCCACGTCCTCCATCTCGTGTCGCACGTCGAGGGCCGCCTCAAGCCGGAGCTCGACGCGCTCGACGCCCTCCGTTCGGTCTTCCCGGCAGGGACCCTCAGCGGCGCCCCGAAGGTCCGGGCGATGCAACTCATCGCCGCGGCCGAGGGCGAGCGGCGCGGGCTCTACGGCGGCGCGGTCGGCTACCTCGGCTACGACGGCAACCTCGACACCGCGATCACGATCCGAAGTGCCGTCCTGCGCGAAGGCCAGGCCCATATCCACACTGGGGCCGGGATCGTCGCGGGCAGCGTCCCGGAGAAGGAGTTCGAGGAGACCGAGCACAAGGCGGCCGCTCTCCGCCGGGCGATCGAGCTGGCGGCGGCCCCCGCCGATGCACCCCGCGGTCGCACGTCGGCCGAGCCCGCGGGCGCCGGAGCGGACCGATGATCCTCGTCATCGACAACTACGACAGCTTCACCTTCAACCTGGTCCAGGCGCTGCAGGCTGCCGGCGCCGACGTCCGGGTCGTCCGCAACGACGCGATCGACCGGGCCGGGGTCGAGGCCCTCGCCGACGACCCGACCGTGGCCCTCCGCGGCATCGTCATCTCGCCGGGACCCGGCGACCCGGATTCGGCCGGTGTCTCCATGGCCACGATCGAGGTCGCCCGTGAGCGCTCGATCCCGCTCCTCGGGGTCTGCCTCGGGATGCAGTCGCTGGCCCAGGTGTTCGGGGCGTCGATCGTCCGCGCCCCGACCCTCGTCCACGGCGATGCGTCCGAGGTGACCCACGACGGGGCCGGGCTCCTCAGCGGGATGCCGCCGGCGTTCCTGGCCGCGCGCTATCACTCACTCGCGGTGGATGTCGCGACGCTCCCGCCAGACCTGCGGGTGACCGCGATGAGCGAGGTCGACCGGGTCGTGATGGGGATCCGTCACGTGTCGCTGCCACTGGAGGGCGTCCAGTTCCACCCCGAGTCCGTGCTCACGCCGCAAGGCCCGCATCTCCTCGCGAATTTTCTCCGCCAGGCCGGGGAAGGGGAGGCGTCGCGGCTCGACGACGCGACCGGAACCTTCGCGACGGCCGGCCTGGCCGAAGGCCCGGCCTCCGGTGCGGGCGCCGGCGCCGGTGCGGGTGCCGGCGACGGCCTGGCCGGGGCCGTCCGATGAGTGAGGCCGTCCGCGACGCGCTGTCGCGGGTGATCGACGGCGAGCGCCTGAGCCGGGACGAGGCGCGGGCCGCGATGGGCTCGGTGATGGACGGCGAGGCAACGCCGGCGCTCCTGGCGGCGCTCCTCGTGGCGTTACGGATGCGCGGCGAGACCGTCGAGGAGCTGACCGGATTCGCGACGGCCATGCGGGAGCGGGTGCTGCAGGTCGTCGCGCCGGCCGGCGCGATCGACGTCGTCGGGACCGGCGGCGACAAGAGCGGTACGTTCAACGTATCGACGACGTCCGCGCTGGTCGTGGCCGCCAGCGGGGTTCCGGTCGCCAAGCACGGCAACCGGGCGATCACCTCGCGGGCCGGCTCGGCCGATGTCCTCGACGCGCTCGGGGTCCGGATTGACCATAACCCGACATCGGCCGGGGCCGCCCTCGTCGACACCGGCTTCGCGTTCATGTTCGCGCCGGACTTCCATCCGGCGATGAAGCACGCCGGGCCGACCCGCCGCGAGATCGGCGTGCGGACCGCGTTCAACCTGATCGGTCCGCTGACCAACCCGGCCCAGGTGTCCCGCCTGCTCGTCGGGACCGCCGACCCGGCCGCGGCGCCCCGGATCGCCGAGGTTCTCCGGGCGCTCGGCGCGGAGCGGGCGTTCGTCGTCCACGGCAACGGAGTTGACGAGCTGCCGCTCGACGGGACCGGCGTCCTGTACGACGTGACGCCCGAGGACGTGGAGCGGCGGACGGTCGACGCGGCGGCGCTTGGTCTCGGCCGGGTGGCGACGACGAAGCTCGCCGGCGGATCGCCGGCCGAGAACGCGACCATCGTCGAATCGATCCTGCGCGGTGAGCCCGGCGCTCGCCGCGACATCATCCTGCTGAATGCGGGCGCCGCGCTCGTCGTCGCGGGCGTCGTCGACGACCTCGCGGCCGGGATCGACCGGGCCGCACTGACCATCGACGCGGGTCTCGCGATGGAGTTGCTGGGCGCCCTTCGGACCGAGCGGATCGCCGCCGAAGCCGCCCGGTCGCTGGCCGAGGGAGCACCGGCATGACGATCGACGACCGCGCCGACCTCGAGCGCCTGCCACCACCGGACGACGATGGGCCGGATCCCGTGGACGCTCCCGCCGAACCGCGGAACATCGTCCTGGAGATCGCCGAGCGGCGGCGCGCCGACATCCGCGAGGAGATGGCCAGGCTCTCGCTCGACGAACACCTCGAGATCGCCGAGGCGACGCCCGCCCCGCGCCCGATCCTTGATCGGCTCGCGGCCCCGGGCCTCCACCTGATCGCAGAGATAAAACGGTCCTCTCCGTCGGCCGGCGAGATCGCGGCGCCGGACGAGGACATCGTCGCCCTGGCGCGGGCCTACGAAGCCGGCGGGGCGACGGCGATCTCGGTCCTGTGCGAGCCTCATTGGTTCGGCGGATCGATCGACGACCTGCGGGCCGTCCGGGCCGCCGTGTCGATCCCGGTGCTGGCCAAGGAGTTCGTCGTCGAGGAGATCCAGTTGCCCCATCTCCGGGCGGCCGGCGCCGACCTGGTGCTCCTCCTCGCCGTCCTGCATGCGCCGGACCGCCTTGCCGGCCTGGTCGATCGGGCGTTGGAGATCGGCCTGGAGCCGCTCGTCGAGGCCCACGACGAGGCGGAGCTGGACGCTGCGCTCGCGACCAACGCTCGTCTGATCGGGATCAACAACCGGGATCTGCGGTCGCTGGCCGTCGACACCGGTCGGGCGATCCGCCTCCGCGCTCGCGTCCCGGACGACCGCTTTGTCGTGGCCGAGTCCGGCGTCCGCGACGCCGCCACGATCGCCGCGTGGCGGGCCGTCGGCTTCGACGCTGCCCTCGTCGGCGAGGCGCTCGTCCGCTCTGCCGATCCTGCTGCCGCGGCCCGTGCCTTCGTCGCCGCGGGGCGGCCGCCGACCGATCTCGCCAACCGCGCCGCGACCGCGTTCATCAAGGTCTGCGGCGTGACCGATGCCGACGGCGTCCTGGCGGCCGTCCGAAGCGGCGCCGACGCGATCGGGCTCAACCTTGTCCCGGGCACGCCGCGTGAACTGACCCTTGACGAGGCGGTGGTCCTGACCCGGATCGCCCGATCGCTGGCGGTCGACCCGCCGCGGATCGTGGCGATCACCGCCGACGCCGGACGTGAGCGAATCGCGGAG
Organism: Candidatus Limnocylindrales bacterium; assembly: GCA_038204565.1. Lineage (GTDB taxonomy): Bacteria > Chloroflexota > Limnocylindria > Limnocylindrales > CSP1-4 > CF-46. The sequence goes on along the minus strand of JBBRCU010000008.1, from coordinate 16,577 downwards.
ATCGTCGGGCGGATGGACCCCGACGCGGTCCAGTTCAACGGCGACGAGACCGGCGACGACCTCGCGGCCGCCGGACGCGCGGCCTGGAAGGCGATCCGGGTTGCGAGCACAGACGATCCGGTTGCGGTCGTGGAGCAGGCCCGGGGGTTCCTCGCCGCTGGCGCCGACCGGATCCTGCTGGACGCGGCCGGCGGCCCACATCCGGGCGGGACCGGGGTCCGGATCGCGACGGAACTCGCCACGGCCGTCGCCCGCGAGGTCCCGGTGGTCCTCGCCGGCGGGCTCGATCCCGCCAACGTCGCCGGTGCCCTGCGCGATGTCCCGGCGGTCGGCGTGGATTCGGCGTCCGGGACCGAGCGCCCCGTCGTCGTTGGCCAGCGCCGGACCAAGGATCCCCTCCGGGTCGCCCTGTACGTCAAGCGCGCCAGGGCCGCCCGATTCGACCGCCCGAACCTCTTCGTCCGACCGACGCCGGTGGCGGCCGGTCTCCTCGCCGCCGATGATGCCGGCCGCTGGGGCGTCGGCCGCGAATTCGGTGGGCGCTATGTCCCCGAGACGTTGATGGCCGCCCTCGAGCAACTCGACGGAGCCTATGCCGAGATCCGCCACGACCCCGTGTTCTGGTCCGAGCTCCGAGAACTCCTCGGTCACTACGCCGGCCGGCCGACGGCGCTGTATCGGGCCGATCGGCTCGCCTACGAGGTGATCGAGCGCGCCGTCGCCATCGACCCGACCGCCCGACTGCCGCATCGCCTCCGGCTCTACCTGAAGCGCGAGGATCTCGCCCACACCGGCGCCCACAAGATCAACAACGCCCTCGGCCAGGCACTGCTCACGAGGCGGCTCGGCAAGGACCGGGTGATCGCGGAAACCGGCGCCGGCCAGCACGGCGTAGCCACCGCGACGGCCTGCGCCCTGCTCGGCCTGCCGTGCGTCGTCTTCATGGGCGCCGTCGACATCGAGCGCCAGCAACCCAACGTCCTGCGGATGCAGGCTCTCGGGGCGGAGGTCCGGCCCGTCACGTCGGGCACGGCCACGCTCAAGGACGCCGTCAACGACGCAATGCGCGACTGGGTCACGAACGTCGAGACGACCCACTACGTCCTCGGCTCGGCGATGGGCCCGCACCCCTACCCGACGATCGTCCGCGACCTCCAGCGCCGGCTCGGCGACGAGGCCGCCGCGCAGCTCACGGCCACCGAAGGTCGGCTGCCGGACCTGGCCCTCGCCTGTGTCGGCGGCGGCTCGAACGCGATCGGTCTGCTCGACCGGTTCATCGGCGAGCCGTCGGTCCGGCTGGCGGTGGCGGAGGCCGCAGGCGACGGGATCGCGACGGGCAGGCATGCCGCTGCGCTCGCCGGCGGCACGCCCGGGATCCTTCACGGTTCGCGCTCGATGATGCTGCAGGACGCCGACGGCCAGGTGCTCGAAGCCCATTCGGCCTCGGCCGGCCTCGACTACCCCGGTGTCGGGCCGCAGATCGCGGCACTCGCCGCCGCCGGCCGGCTCGAGGTCCAGGCCGCGACCGACGACGAGGCGTTCGAAGCCATGCGCTGGCTGTCGCGGACCGAGGGCATCCTGCCGGCCCTCGAGAGCGCTCACGCCCTCGCGGTCCTGCCGAGACTTCTCGTGGAGGGGGCCTGGCCCGAGGCGGCGGTGGTCCTCGTCGGGTTGTCGGGACGGGGCGACAAGGACCTCGGCCAATTCGGGCGCTGGCTCGAGGAGCACGGGACGTGACCGCTGACGCCGCGCTCGTCGGCACGAATGAAACGGCCGGCGCCCGGCGGATCGCGGCGGCATTCGCTGCCGCGCACGAGAGCGGCCGGATTGCGCTCGTGCCATACGTCGTGGCCGGCTATCCGGACGCGGCCACGAGCCTGCGGATCGCCCTCGCCGCGATCGATGCCGGGGCGGATCTCCTCGAAGTCGGGTTGCCGTACTCGGATCCACTCGCCGACGGCGCGACCCTCCAGCGCGCCTCTCAGGTCGCCCTCGCCGCCGGCGCCACGCTCGAGGGCAGCCTCCGCCTGATCGAGGAGATCGCCGCGGCGCGCCCGTCCACGCCGATCGTGCCGATGGGCTACGCGAACCAGTTCCTCGGCGGTGGCGACGGGCGCGCGGCGGCCGAGCGGCTGTCCAGTGCCGGCGCGGCAGGAGTGATCGTGGCCGATCTGACCCCGGACGAGGGAGCGCCCTTCGAGGCCGCCGCCCGGGACTGCGGGATCGCGGTCGTCTACCTCGTCGCTCCGACCACCCCGCCGGATCGGCGGGCTGCGGTGGCGGCCCGCAGCGGTGGTTTCGTCTACTGCGTCTCGCTCGTCGGCGTCACCGGCGCCCGCGCCGAGTTGCCCGCGAGCGTTGCCGAGCACGTCCGCGAGGTGACGGCCGTGTCGCCGGTCCCGGTCGGGGTCGGCTTCGGGGTCAGCCGGCCGGCCCAAGTCCAGGCAATTGCCGTTGCCGGGGCTGGCGGGGTCATCGTGGCCAGTGCCCTCGTCGATGCGCTCGGCCCGGATGGGACCGACGTCGAAACCATGGCGGCGCTGGTCCGGGTGCTCGCTGGATCGACAGGGGCGGGCGGCGCGTAAGCCACCGGGATGAAGCGCGTAACCGCCGGTTGAGGGCTCCGTGGCACCGTCCGCGGCCGACGCGGAGTTGCGTGGTCGCCTTCCTGCGGATCGAGACCGACCCGCGCATCTACGAAGAACCGCGGGGCGCAGCCGACGCGATTGCTGTGATCGAAGGATGGTTTGCGCAGCCCAACGTCCGGGTCGTCGGCCCGACGGCTCGGCATCGGTCCACCTTCGGGAACGTCGTCAGCGGTGGTCAGGCCCGCGGGCCCCTGCTGATGGACGCCCACCTCGCGACCCTGGCCGTCGAGCATGGGGCGACCCTGACGACGGCCGATCGCGGCTTCCGCCGGTTTCCAGGCCTGCGGACCATCGATCCCACCGCATCCTGAGGATGCATACCTGTCGGAGATTGACCGACAGGCATGGCACCCTGTTGCGATGACGGTCCTCATCGCGGTCTCGATCGAGCACACGCCGAGGAAGACATTCGCCTCGGCGGTCGATTGGCCCGGCTGGTGCCGTTCCGGAAAGACCGCAGAGCTGGCGCTCGAAACGCTCGCGACGGAAGCGGCGCGCTATGCGCTCGTCGCCGAAGCTGCGGGTTTCCCGCTCGGCCCGGCCGCGACCGTCGACGACCTCGAGGTCGTCGAGCGCAACGACGGTGCAGCCGGTAGTGGTGGTCGCGACACCCCAAGGTCGTCGCCCGGGTGATGGAGGCCGACCGCGCCTACGCCAACCAGATGGGGATCAAGGTCCGCGAGTTCGCCCCGGAGGATCGGGCGGCCGTCCAGGTGATGCGCGGCGCGATGCTCGACGTCCTCCGTGGCGCTCGCGACGGAGCTCCGCTCGCGGGTCGGCGCTGGCCGGCCCGGTACGCAGCCCATCGGATCGCATGGCATGCCCTCGATCACGCCTGGGAGATCGAGGACCGATCGGACCCAGCCAACGCCGCGGATCTCACGGCCGCGGGCCAGTGAAAGAAGTCACGGATCGGCGCCGGCTGACCGCGGCCGAGCTCAATCGGGCCACGCTCGCCCGGCAACTCCTCCTTCGCCGCGAGCGCCTCGACGTCGGCGACGCGGTCCGCCAGGTCGTCGCCCTCCAGGCACAGGAGGCGGCCTCGCCCTATCTCGCCCTCTGGAACCGCGTTGTCTCGCTCGGCGCAGCGGACCTCGACGCCGCCTTCGCCGCGCGGGACATCGTCAAGGCGTCGCTGATGCGGATCACCCTCCACGCGGTCCACCGCGACGACCACCCGGCGTTCCATCGGGCGATGGCCGCCAGTCTGCGGGGGTCACGCCTGGCCGACGGCCGCTTCACCCAGACCGGCCTGACGCTCGCCGAAACCGACGCCCTCGTGCCGGCCGTGCTCGCATTCGCCCGAGAGGCTCGCACGAACGACCAGGTCCAGGCCTTTCTCGACGGGCGAATCGGGGCCAGGCCGAAGCCCGGTGCATGGTGGGCGCTGCGGACCTTCGCCCCGGTCGTTCACGCCCCGACCGGCGGGCCCTGGTCGTTCGGGCAGCGGCCCGCGTATCTGGCGGCGGTCTCGGACCCCGGAGTCAGCGATCCGCTGGACGCAGTCCAGTGGCTTCTCCAGCGCTATCTCCAGGGGTTTGGGCCGGCCACGACCCGTGACTTCGGCCAGTTCACGATCCTCCGTCAACCGGTGATCCGCGAGGCGGTGACGGGTCTCGGCGACGCGCTCGTCGAGCTGGAAGGGCCGGACGGCTCGACGCTGTACGACATCCGCGGCGGGCCGATCCCCGAAGGCGACACACCCACCCCCCCACGACTGATGGCCATGTGGGACAGCGTCCTCCTCGCCTACGCCGACCGGAGCCGGGTCATCCCGCCCGACTACCGCGGGCTCGTCATTCGCCAGAACGGCGACACCCTGCCGACCCTCCTCGTCGACGGCCACGTCGCTGGGGTCTGGCGGCCGGTCGAGGGCGGCATCGAGGCAACCGCGTTCCACGAGGTGTCCGACGAATCGTGGGCCGGGCTCGCCACCGAAGCCGCCGCGCTGATCGCTTTCCTCGCCGACCGCGATCCGACGGTCTACCGTCGATACGGACACTGGTGGAAGACCCTGCCGCACGCCGAGGTCCGGATCCTGCCCGGACCGGACGAGGTGTGAGTGGATGGCGCAGCAGGCGCAGTTCAGACCGAATCAGCTCGGAGCGGACTCGGGAGAGCCCCAATCGGCGACGAGCTAGGCGTCGGTTCCGCGATCGCTCCCTGACCCACCGCCGAACCGCTCCGCGCGCGTCTCGCGCGTCCGGTCGCGCCGCTCGATCGCGCGGGCCACTGCGAACAGGCGCTTGAAGATCGCGAGGAGGTCAGCCTGCGGCGTCGGGCCGTCATTTGCCATCGACACCCGGAGGAGGATCTCGCGCTCGCGCTCGGGGTCGCGGATCGCCCGCCGCCCGGTGGCCGTCTTGACCTTGCCCACCTCGCGGACCAGCTCGGCGCGGTCATTCAGGAGCCGGACGATTCGCCGGTCGAGCGCGTCGATCCGCTTCCGGAGGCGGCGCAGTTCGGCCGGCTCGTCGGAACCGGAGCCTCGCGCGCCGCCCGACGCCGATCGATCAGCCACCGTGACCACCCCCGAACCGTGCGGCAATCGCGTCGAGCGCGAGGAGGTAGCCGCGCTTGCCCTGGCCGACGATCGAGGCGACCGCGATGTCGTTGAGGAAGTTGACCGACCGGAACGTCTCGCGCGTCGACGGGTCCGAGAGGTGGACCTCCCAGAACGGCCGCTGGACGCCGAGCAGCGCATCCCGGAGCGAGACCGAGGTGTGGGTCAGGCCGCCGGCGTTGACGATCGCGACGTCGAAATCGCGACGGTGGAGTCGGTCGATCAAAGCGCCCTCGTGGTTCGACTGGAAGAAGTCGACCGCGATTCCCAGCTCGGCGGCATGGACGGTGACCTCGGTGTGGATGTCGTCGAGCGTGTCGTGGCCATAGATGTCCGGCTCACGTGTCCCGACCAGGTTCAGGTTTGGCCCCTCGAGGACCAAGACGCGAGTCATCCGCCACCTCCGCCGAGAAGAGAGGCCGCTGCCTGCTTGACGACCTCAGCGGGTACGTCGGCCCGGACGACCGAGCCGTCGGCCGTCGGGAGGACCCAGCGGAGTGCGCCGTCGGCGTACTTCTTGTCAGCTGCCAGAGCGCCGAGCACCGTCTCGATCGGGTAGGGAAGCCGCTCGGTGGCGAGCCCGAGCACAGTCAGGAGGCCTTCGATCCGGTCGGCTCGCTCGGTCGGCGTCAGCCCGAGGTCCTTGCCGATTCGAACGGCCCCGCGCAGCCCGTGGGCGACCGCCTCGCCGTGGAGCAGCTCGCCGAAGCCGCCCGCCGCCTCGACCGCATGGCCGAGCGAATGGCCGAGGTTGAGGGTGATCCGCCCGCCCGCGGCTCCCTGCTCCTTCTCGTCGGCATCGACGATCGCGACCTTGGCCCAGGCGGTCCGCTCGACCAGCTCCGCGACGGCGCCGGACGCGAACGCCGCCTCGTCGCCGCGGGCGATCGCGCCACCGTCGCTCTCGAGCAGCGCGAAGAGCGGTTCATCGCCGAGTGCCGCCATCTTCACCGCCTCGCCGAGCGCCGCCCGCAGCTGGCGCTCCGGCAGCGTCCGAAGGAGGGCAATGTCGATCACGACCGCAGCCGGCGGATGGAACGCGCCGAGGAGGTTCTTGCCCGCCGCCAGGTCCACTCCGGTCTTGCCACCGATCGACGAATCGATCTGGGCGACCAGTGTCGTCGGGATTTGGATGAACGGCACGCCGCGGAGCCAGCTCGCGGCGAGGAACCCGGCCGCGTCGCCGAGTGCGCCGCCGCCGATCGCGACGAGCGGCTCGCCCCGTTCGGCCCGCAGCCGGGCCAGCTCGCCGGCGGCGGTCTCGAGCACGGATAGGCGTTTGGCCGACTCGCCCTGAGGCAGGAGCACGTGCTCGACCGGCCAGCCGTCGTCGGCCAGGGCGGACCCGATCGCCTCGCCGGCGGCGGCCCACGCACCTGGCTCGGATACGAGGATGGCGCGGCGAGCCCGCAGTCCGCGGAGCGCGTCGCCGAGGGCACTCGCGGCGATGCCCTCGCCGATCAGGAGGTCGCCGCCCAGGGAGTGGCCGCGCACCAGGACCGTCGGCTCCGGGCGGGATGCAGACCGGGCCACCAGCTCGTCGACCCGTTCGACGATCGTGGCCAGCTCCGCGACACCGTTCAGCCGGTGCGCAGCCGAGTAGAAGCGATCACGGTCCCTGCCGAGGTCGCGGATGGTGCCCATCGGGTCGCGGCCGACGATCAGCGGCCGGACGTTCGGTGAGCGTCGCAGCCGCTGGGCGAGGACCTCCGGCCGAACGTCGAGCCAGATCGGGAGGCGGCCGCGGTACAGCGCCCAGCGGTTGCGCGGATCGACCACGGCCCCTCCGCCGGTGGCGACCACGGATCGCACGTCCGGACCGGCGTCGGGGGGCCCGAGGTCCGCCACGGCCTGCTGCTCGAGGGCTCGGAAGGCCGCTTCGCCGCGATCGGCGAAGATCTCGGGGATCGCCATCCCGGCGGTCTTCTCGATCGCTTCGTCGAGGTCGATGAAGGTCGCGCCGTGACGGTGGGCGAGACGCCGCCCGACGGCGCTCTTGCCGCTTCCCGGGAGCCCCACGAGCACGACGTCCATCCTCGCTCCCGACCTAGTCGTCGCCGCCGGAGCCGGCCTCGTCACCGCCGGCGGGGGACGCGGCTTCGCCCGCGAAGCCACCGTCGCGCCGGCCGCCCGCGACCGGCGCCCCGATCGGCGTCGAGATCCTGGCCACGTACCGCTCGAGCGCGTCCCGGGTGTCGGCGATCGTGTCGCCTCCGAACTTGTCGAGCATCGCGTCGGCCAGGGTGAGCATGACCATCGCCTCGGCCACGACGCCGGCGGCCGGGACGACGCTGATGTCGGAGCGTTCGTAGTGGGCCTTGTCGACGGCTCCGCCGGTCACGAGATCCGCCGAGGGGAGCGGCCGGGCGAGGGTCGAGATCGGCTTCACCGCGCCGCGCACGACGAGCGGCTCGCCGTTCGTGATCCCGCCGGTCAGCCCGCCCGCGTTGTTCGAGCGGTGGATCCAGTGCCCGCCCTCGCCGCGACCCTCGATCACGTCGTGGACCGCCGATCCGAACCGCTTCGTCTGCTCGAAGCCGAGTCCGAATTCCACGCCCTTGACGATGTTGATGCTCATCACCGCGGCTGCCAGCGCGGCGTCGAGCCGGCGGTCCCAATGAACGTACGACCCGAGCCCGATCGGCAGCCCGTGGGCGACCACCTCGAATACGCCCCCGACCGTGTCGCCGCCCGAGCGCGCCTCGTCGATCCTGGCAATCATGGCGGCCTCAGCCTCGGGATCGGGGCAGCGCAGCGGCGAAGCGTCCGCCTCTTCGCGCGAGCGGGTCGCCCGGGCCGGGTCGAAGGCTACTCCGCCGACCTCCGCGGTGAACGACCAGACCTCGACCCCAAGCTCGCGAAGGATGGCCCGGGCGATGCCACCGGCGGCGACCCGGGCCGCCGTCTCCCGCGCCGACGCCCGTTCGAGGACGTTCCGGACGTCGTTGAAACCGTACTTCAGGGCGCCGGCGAGATCGGCGTGACCCGGCCGGACCCGGGTCACCGGAGTCGCCCGCTTGTTGCCCTCGGCCGCAGCCGCGGCCAGTTCGGCGGCTTCCTCGTCGGCCAGCCCCTCGACCTGCATCACCCGGGTCCAGTTGTCCCAGTCGCGGTTGGCCACGAGGAGCAAGATCGGTGAGCCGAGGGTCAGACCGTGGCGGACACCGCTCGCGATGTCGGCGCGGTCCTGCTCGATCGCCTGGCGCGCGCCCCGGCCGTAGCCACGCTGGCGGCGAGCGAGATCGATGGCGAGCTCGTCACCGCCGAGCGGCAAACCCGCAGGGACGCCTTCGACCGTGACCGCCAGCGTCCGGCCATGCGATTCTCCGGCCGTCAGCCAGCGGAGGCGTCCCATCGAAGCAGGTGGGGCCCGTCAGGCGCCGGCCGCGACGCCGGGCTCGCCATCGGCCGTCGCGAGCGGATCGTCGCCGGCGGGCTCGCCCTCGGCCGACCGAACGCCGCCGTCGCGCGCCTCGGACAGGGCCCGCTGCATCAGCTCGACCGGAGCGGCGAGGCCTGTCCAGAGGGTGAATGCGGCCGCACCTTGGTGGAGCAGCATCTGCTCACCGTCCGACACGGTGCAGCCGGCCGACTCGGCATCCTGGAGCAGCCGCGTCCTGGCGTAGATGAGGTCGAGGACGAGCAGGTCCGGCTGGAGGATCTCGGCCGGGATCGGAGCGACGTCGCTCGTCAGCCCGATCGAGGTGGCGTTGACGAGGACCTTCGACTTGGCCAGCTCCGCCTCGATGATCGAATCGTGCCAGGGCATCGCCCGGAGCTCCATGTGGGCGGCGCTCCGGCCGAAATGTTTGACCAGGCCCTCCGCCCTATGGAGGTGGCGATTGAACACGATGATCCGCTGGAAGCCCTCCCGGATCAGGCCGTAGACAACCGCGCGCGAGCCGCCGCCAGCGCCGAGAACGACCGCGTATCGCGGCATCTTCTGGCGACCGACGAGCTTGTCGAGGGCGACCTTGAAACCCGGGACATCGGTGTTATGGCCGACCAGCCGCTTGCCTTCGCGGGTGATCGTGTTGACGGCGCCGGTCGCCTGGGCCTCTTCGGTGAGGCGGTCGACAAGCGGGACAACTCGCTCCTTGTGGGGGATCGTGACATTCGCCCCGAGGAAATCGTCGCCGCGGATCTCGCCGATGGCATCCGGCAGGCCGATCGGGGCGCGGTCCCACAGCTCGTAGGCGGCGTCGATGCCCAGATCGTCGAAGGCGGCCTGCTGCATCGCGCCCGACAGCGAATGGGCGACGGGATGACCGATGAGGACGACGCGCTTGGTCATGAGGCCACCCTTCCGAGATCGTCGAAGAAGCCGGGATAGGAGATCGAGGCGCTGGCGGGACGGAGGACGGCCGTCCGCCCGGTCGCCACGAGGCCGGCGATGGCGAACGTCATGGCCAGCCGATGGTCGTCGAGGCTGTCGACGGTCGCGCCCGCGAGGGCCCGCCCGCCGTGGATCCGAAGGTCGTCGCCGTCCACCTCGACAACGGCGCCGAGGGCGACCAGACCGTTGGCGATCCCGGCGATCCGGTCCGACTCCTTGTTGCGGAGCTCGCCGGCGCCGCGGATCGTTGTCGTGCCGGCGGCACGGGTTGCGGCCAGGCACAGGATCGGGATCTCGTCGATCGCCGCGGCGACGTCGGCAGGCCCGAGATCGATCGCGCGGAGCTCCGCCGAGCGCACCCGGAGGTCCGCCAGCGGCTCGCCCACGCCGTCGTCGGATGCAGCGCCAAGCGCGGTCTCGGTGATGTCGGCGCCCATCGCCCGGAGCAGGTCGATGACCGCGCGCCGGGTCGGGTTGACGCCGACGCCATGCAGGGTGAGGTCCGCGTCGGGGTGGATCGTCGCGGCGACGAGCCAGAAGGCGGCCGCCGACACGTCGCCCGGGACGCGCTCGTCGATCGCCGTCATCGTCCGCCCTCCTTCGACCCTGATCGCCACCGCGTCACGGCGCCCCTCGGCGTCGGCCGGAGCCAGCCGCTCGGTCTGGGCCCAGATCCCGCGCGCGCGGAGCATCCGCTCGGTGTGGTCGCGCGTTGCGACCGCCTCACGAACCGTCGTCACGCCGTCGGCCCGAAGCCCCGCGAGCAGGATCGCCGACTTGACCTGCGCACTCGGGACCGGGGTCCACCGATCGACGGGAAGCAGCGGGTGGCGACCGGTGACCGAGAGCGGGGGAAGCGAGTCGTCCGACCTGGCGACGAGCGTCGCGCCCATCGCGCGAAGTGGTTCGATGATACGGGCGACCGGTCGGCGTCGCAACGAATCGTCGCCGTCGAGGACGGCCCGGAACGGGAGCCCGGCAAGGATGCCGGCGAACAGGCGGAGACTCGTCCCGGAGTTGCCGCAATCAAGATCGGCCGCGGGCTCGCCCAGCCCGTCGACGCCCGCCGAGACCACGATGTAATCGACGTTGGGCGAGCCTAGGATCGGCGCTCGCTCCACCGAAGCTCCGAGCGCCCGACACACGCCTGCGCTCGAGCGGACGTCCGCGCCGTCGCCCGCGCCGCTGATCCGGCTCGTGCCGGCCGCGAGCGTCGCGAACATCAGGGCCCGATGGCTGATCGACTTGTCGCCGGGCATCGTCAGCTGGCCACGCAGGCGGGCGGCCGGCGAGACGACGACGGCGTCGACCGAGGTCGGGGTCATCGGGTGCGCTCGCCGCGTCAGTGCTTCGCCGGGCCGGCGCCAGCCGTGGACCCGGTGCCCGCCGCGACCACGTCCCCCAGCGGCTCGATCGGCGTCGCGTACATCGAGCGGACGTACTCGTGAACCGGGATCAGCTCGGCCATCATCGCCCGGAACTGGTCGAGGGTCAGCTGCTGCTCCGCGTCGGACAGGGCCGCGTCGGGATCCGGGTGGACCTCGACCATCACCCCATCTGCCCCGACCGCAACACCGCCGATTGCCAACGGGGCGACCAGCCAGCGCTTGCCCGTGGCGTGGCTCGGGTCGACGATCACCGGCAGGTGGCTCAGGTGATGGACGAGCGGTACCGCGGCCAGATCCATCGTGTTCCGGGTGTACGTCTCGAAGGTCCGGATCCCGCGCTCGCACAGGATCACGTTGGGGTTGCCGGAGCTGACGATGTACTCGGCCGCCATCAGCCATTCCTCGACCGTCGCGCCGTAGCCGCGCTTGAGCATGACCGGCCGGGCGACCCGCCCGACCGCGGTCAGGAGCGAGTAGTTCTGCATGTTCCGGGTGCCGATCTGGAGGATGTCGGCGTACTCGGCGACGATGTCGACCTGGTTCGGCTCCATGACCTCGGTGATCACCGGCAGGCCCGTCCGCTCACGGGCCTCGGCCAGGTAGCGGAGAGCCTCGACCCCGAGCCCCTGGAAGCTGTACGGCGACGTCCGCGGCTTGAACGCTCCGCCGCGCAGGATCGTGGCGCCGGCGGCCTTGACGGCGTCGGCCGTCTCGAACAGCTGCTCCCGGCTCTCGACCGAGCAGGGCCCGGCCATCATCGTCAGCGAGCCGTCGCCCACGACCGCGTCGAGGACCCGGATCACGGTGTTCTCTGGATGGAACTCCCGCGAGGTCAGCTTGAACGGGCGGCTGATCGGGGTCACGGTCTCGACCCCGGCGAGTCCGCCGAGGCGGCTCATGAGGGTGGCCCTTCGGGCGCCGATCTCGCCGATCACGGCGATGACCGTCCGCTCCGCGCCGACGTGGTCGTACGGCGTCAGGCCCTCGCCGAGGATGGCGCTCTTCACGCCGAGGATCTCGGCTTCCCCCGAGGTCCTGGCCATCACCACGAACATCCGCTTGGCTTCCTCTCTGGTCAAACAAAAAAGCAGAGGTCGCGACCTCTGCTTCCACCCGGCACGACCCGCGATCCCGGGCCTAGGCTCCGGGGTCGATCATGCCGGGCGTGGAAAGTAGAAGAAGGCGTTCATCTGCGTGCTGCGAACGCTACGGCCCGCCGCCCGCGGTGTCAACGCGGCGTCGCGGCGGGCGACGGATCCGGGCCTCCTCAGTGGCGAACAGGATCGGCCACTCAGGGTCGTACTCGACGAACGGGATCGGCCCCGTCAGCGGCTCGAGGATGTCGACCGTGATCGCCTGGTGCTCCTCGACCGTCCGCTGGGGTCGGGCGTTTGGGCCAGTCGCGGCGGTGTCCGGGCGGTCGGTCATCGTGCGTCCTCAGGCTCCCTCGGCGACCCAACATACCAGAAGGGGATGGCCGAGACCCGCGGGAGCCATGGTAGGATTCCGGCCGCCGCGCGACGGAGAGGTCGCATAGAGGCCTAGTGCGACGGTTTGCTAAACCGTTGAGTGGGGTAACCTGCTCCGAGGGTTCGAATCCCTCCCTCTCCGCCAGTTCTCCGCCGGGTCCGCTCCGGCCGACGACGCCGGCATCGCGTGCGCCCGTAGCTCAGTGGATAGAGCGTCAGGTTGCGGACCTGAAGGTCGTGGGTTCGAGTCCCGCCGGGCGCGCCAAGCTTCCCTGAACCTTGACGCGGGCAGGCGTTGGCGGGACTCCGGCCTTCATTTCAGCAGCAGCGCCAACACGATCGCCACGAGCGGCGGCATCGCCTGGATTGCGGCCGACCGGGCGAACCGCCGGCTGCTCGACACGAGGACGACTCCAGCGCCGACCATGCACGCACAGGCGAACAGGACGACCGCCCGCCCGGCGTCGACTGACCCGGCCGCAACGAGCGCCAGGCCGCCGGCGATGCCGATCGCGAGGAACAGGTTGTAGAACCCCTGGTTGAACGCCATCGGCCGAACCGCCGCGATCTGGTCCGCGGTCGAGAGCCCGAACCGCGCCGCGACCGACGGCTGGCTGAAGGTCACGCTCTCGAGGATGAAGAAGAGGACGTGGAGAGCAGCGGCGACCAGCGCGGCCAACGAGGCGATCAGGGGCATCGGTCCACCTCCGCGGCCGGCCGACCCGGCTGACCCGGCCGGCGGCCGGGTGTCATCATGCGGACCGAGCGTAGCAGCAGCGGGAGCGGCGATGAGCGACAGACGGATCGGGTTCCTCGGTCTCGGCACGATGGGCGCGGCGATGGCCGCCAATCTCGCCCGGGCTGGGTTCGCCGTCACCGCCTGGAACCGCAGCGCCGGTCGTGGGCCAGAGCTCGATGACCTCGGGGTGACCCGGGCGGACAGCCCTGCGGTCGTCGGCGCCGCAACCGACGCAATCGTCGTGTGCGTCTCCGACACCCCGGACGTCGAGGCCGTTCTCTTCGGGCCCGACGGGCTGGCTGAGGCAGCCCGATCCGGTCAGCTCGTCATTGACTGCTCGACGATCTCGCCCTCGGCGACTCGGACCTTCGCGGCGCGCCTCGCAGAGCACGGCGTCGACCTCGTCGACGCCCCAGTGTCGGGCGGCAGCGAAGGCGCCCAGAAGGGGACCCTGACGATCTTCTGCGGTGGCGACGCGGTCGCGGTCGAGCGTGCCCGGCCGATTCTGGCGGCAATGGGCAAGACGATCACCCACGTCGGCCCAAGCGGCGCCGGCCAGGCGGTCAAGGCCGTCAACCAGGTGATCCTCGCTGGGACCTATCTCGGGGTCGCTGAGGGGATCGTCCTCGCGATGAAGGCAGGCCTCGACGTCCCTCAGGTCGTGGAGGCACTCGGCGGGGGAGCGGCCCAGAGCTGGGTTCTCGCCAACCGCAGCGGCCGGATGATCGCGAATGACTACCCGCTCGGGTTCAAGGTCGCGCTGCACCGGAAGGATCTCGGGATCGCCCTCGATCTCGCCCGCGAGATGGGCGCCGACCTGCCGGTCAGCGAACTGGCGGCCGAACTCGAGACCGATCTGATCGCCGACGGCCACGACAACGACGACATGTCGGCCCTCGCTCGCTCGATCCGGGCCCGATCGGGCCTGCCCGGCTGATGGGCTAGACGGCGGTCCGGACACCCCCGCCGAGCCCGACGAGCAGCATCGGGTCGCCGAGCCGGCCCTCGTAGCGCGGCCGGAAGCGCGTCTCGCTGTACATGTCGGCGACGTCGACGCGGCGGGCCTTGGTTCCAGCCGGGGGCAGCTCGGTGTGGGCGTACTTGCCGTCCTGGATCGCCATCATCCGCCCGGTGACTCCGTCGCGGACGAGGTCCATCGCGATGTTCGCGAACGTCGTCGCGACCATCGCATCGAGGGCGTCGGGCTCGCCCGACCGCAGGTCGTAGGTCAGCTCCGACGCGACGGATTCGATCCCCGTCCGGAGCTTCAGCTCGGTCGCGAGCCCCTCGCCGACATTCGCCTTGTGGCGGTGGCCGAACATGTCCGCCTCGCCGACGTCCTGGAGGTGGGCGCCTTGCCAGATCGCGCCCTCGGCCGTCACCACGACGGCATACCGCGACGGGTTCGCCTCTCGGTCGGCGGTCAGGACCTCGGCCAGAAGATCGAGGTCGTACGGCGCCTCGGGGATCACGCAACGAGCCGATGTCACGTAGGCCGTGTACAGGGCCGAGAACCCGGCGTCCCGACCGAAGATCCGGAAGACACCGATCCGTTCGTGCGACCCGAGCGTCGTCCGCTGGCGGTTGATCAGCTCCTTGGCCCGGGTGATCGCCGTCGAGAAGCCGATGCAGTACTCGGTCCCGGCGACGTCGTTGTCCATCGTCTTCGGGATCGCGACCAGGGGCACGCCCTCGTCGAACAGGGCCCGCGAGAAGCTGAGCGTGTCGTCCCCGCCGATCGTGACGAGAAGATCCAGTCCGAGTCGCTCGATGTTCTCGAGGACGACCGGGGTAAGGTCGACGATCCCATCCGGGTTGGTCATGGCCGTCACCCGCGCCGGGTCCATCCACGCGGGCACCGTGTCCGGTTTCATCTTGCGGGGGTTCGTCCGCGAGGTATGGAGCATCGTTCCGCCGGTCCGGTCGATGGTCCGGGTGTTCGTCCGGTCGAGGCCGACCACGTAGTGGGGGTCGGGCGCCGGGTCGAACCGGAGGTGGGTCAGGCCTTCCCAGCCGCGCCGGATCCCGACGACCTCGTCGCCGAATTCCGTCGCTCGGTAGACGACCGACTTGATAACCGAGTTGAGACCGGGGACGTCGCCGCCGCCGGTGAGAATTCCGATGCGTCGTGAGCCACTCATGACACCGGATCGTACCCCTCGCGACACTTGCCGGTCGGTTGCGAGACGGTGACGGTGGACCCGACAGGCGGCCCCGGGTCGGCCTGTATAGTCGGTCCATGAATTACGAGCTGTTCATGGGCGAAGCGCTCGCCGAGGCCCGCAACGCGATCGCGGCCGGTGAAGCCCCGAACGCCGCGGTGGCCGTCGTCGACGAGGCCATGGTGGTTCGGGCCCACGACCGGGTCCTCGAGTCGAACGACCCCACCGCCCATGCGGTCGTCGTCGCTCTCCGCGAAGCCGCTCGCAAGCTGGGCCGCGAGCGACTCGCCGACGCCACGATCTTCACGACCCTCGAGCCGTGCCCGATGTGCGTGGGCGCCCTGCTCGAAAGCGACGTCGCTGCCCTCGTCTTCGCGATGCCGAACGAGACCGAGGGCGCGGCCGGCACGGTCATCCAGCTGGCCCAGCATCCCGACCTGCCGCGCCGGATCCGGATCGTCAGCGGCATCCGCCGGGACGAAGCCGAGGAGCTCCTTGCCGGCACGTCCGTGATGGCCTGACCGACGGCAAGCCACGCTGTGCGCTCTACGCGGCGCCGGCGCCGGCGCCCGAGCTGATCCAGGGAGCCCACGCCCCATGGAGGGCACGCCCGGACGATCGTCCGGGCGGCGGCTCCGCCGACCTTTGCTATCCTCTGCCGCGGAGAGGTGTCCGAGTGGTTGATGGTGCCGCTCTCGAAAAGCGGTGTGCGAAAGCACCGCGGGTTCGAATCCCGCCCTCTCCGCCAGCGCTCATCGCCTGAGGCCGGCCGACGTTTCGTCGGTCGGTCTTGTTCTCCCCGGGGAGAGGTCGCCTAGTGGACTATGGCGCCGCACTGGAAATGCGGTTCGGGGCAACCCGTCGCGGGTTCGAATCCCGCCCTCTCCGCCAATCCGGCAGCGTGGCCCCGGCTGGGGCCAGGACGGGCCGGCCCGATGGGAGCTGAACGCCCGTCATGCCCGCGGTCGTTCCGATCGCGCCGCGAGGCTGGCAGGGACGTCAGTCGCCCCCTGATGCGGGTCGCGCTGCCGTCCGTGCGATCGACCTGGTCGTCAGCATCCATCGTCCGGGCGAAGGCTCGGTGGGCCGGCCGCGGCCTCTCGTGAACCGACGCCAGGACCGCCGGCGAATGCATCCCTGCTAGACTGCGCGGGCCGTGCTAGGCGGGGAACTAGCGGTGCCCTGAACCTGCAATCCGCTCCAGCAGGGCTGAATTCCCACCCGAGGACTGCGTCCTTGCAGGCCGCCGCTTCGAGCGACGTTGAGGATCGG
>JBBRCU010000007.1:0-85805 GCA_038204565.1 Candidatus Limnocylindrales bacterium | reverse complement strand
AAGATCGCCGCCGAAGAGGCGGCCGACGGCGAAGGCAACGATAACGACCGCAAGAGCCGCCAAGGTTCGGAGGCCGCATGAGCCTCTTCAAGATGCTGACCCGCATCCTCGCCATCGTGGGCAAGGAGCTCATCGCGGTCGTCCGGCGGCCGGGTGCGCTCCTGAGCCTCGTCCTCGGGCCGTTCCTGATCATGGCCCTGTTCGGCGTCGGGTACAGCGGCTTCCGCCGGCCGCTCGACACGATCGTCGTGATCCCGGCCGGGACGAACCTCCCGACCGACACGAAGAGCTACCAGGACGTCGCCGGCGAGGGCCTGCGGATCGACGAGGTGACCTCGGACGAGGCGTCCGCGATGACCCGGCTCCTCAGCCAGGGCGTTGACGTGCTCGTGGTTGCGCCAGCCGACCTCGAGAGGAATTTCAAGGAAGGCAAGCGGACCGATATCGACGTCCGGGTCAACGTGACCGACCCTGTCCAGGGCACCTACGCGGTCTTCCTCGCACGTGGCCTCGAAGCGGCGCTCAACCGCCAGATCATCCAGCGGGCCGTGGCGGAGGGACAGGGCTACGCGATGGACCAGGGCGCGGCAGACGCGGCGAAGATCCCGCCTGACGTCATCGCGGCCCCGACCGAGGCCCGGCTCCAGAACGTCGCCCAGTCGACGCCGACGGTCGTCCAGTTCTTCGGGCCTGCAGTGCTCGCACTCATCCTTCAGCACATGGCGGTCACGCTGATCGCCCTGTCGGTCGTGCGCGAGAAGAACAGCGGCCTGTTCGAGCTGTTCCGGATCTCGCCGATCACGACCGCCGAGCTTGTGACCGGCAAGCTCATCGCCTACGGCCTGTTCGCCGGGGCGGTCGCCTTCGCCACGATCGCCCTCCTCGTCGTCGGCTTCCACGTCCCGTTCCTCGCCCAGCCCGGCTGGATCGCCCTCGTCGCGGGCCTCCTCGTGGCCGCGTCCCTTGGCCTCGGGCTGGTCATTGCCGCCGTATCCGATTCCGAGGCGCAGGCCGTCCAGCTCACACTGCTCGTCCTGCTCGCGTCGGTGTTCTTCTCGGGCTTCGTGCTTGCGATCAACGAGTTCAGCGAGCCGGTCCGGTCGCTGATCTATATCCTGCCGGTCGCCAACGCGATCCGTCTGCTCGGCGACTTCATGTTCCGGGGCGGGACGGTCGTCGTGTGGCAGATCTGGGTGCTCGTGGGGCTGTCCATCGTGTACATCGGCGGCGCCTGGCTGCTGCTGCGACGGGTGGTGGCGCGAGCCTGAGCCTCGCGGTGGGAGCCTCGTTGAATCGCGGATGCGCGCCTCAGCGACGCCGGGCGCGGCTCAGCATCGGCTCGGACGCGGACGTGACCGGACCGAGCATCCGGTCGTAGACCGCCTCGTAGCCGTCGGCCATCCGCGACGCCGAGAAGCGATCGATGACCGACGCTCGGATGGCAGCCCGGTCGAGTCCTTCGACGCGATCGACGAGAAAGGCCAGCTCGGTGACGTCGTCCCCGAAATAGCCATCAACCCCGTCGCGGATGATCTCGTCGAGGCCGCCGACCCGGCGAGCGATGACCGGCGCGCCGCAGGCGAGCGCCTCGATCGCGACGAGCCCGAAAGGCTCCGGCCAGGAGCCCGGCATCAGCACGGCGTGGCTCTGGGCGAACAGCGTGTCCCGGTCGGCGCCGGACAGCTCGCCCAGGAACTCCACGTCGCGTCCGGCTCGCTTCAGTGCCGGCTGGAAGACATCGTCATTGAATTTCTGTTCCTGCGGCGTCGGGCCGACCTTGGCGGCGATCCGGAGCGGACGCTGCGCCTTCTGGGCGATCTCGATTGCCTCGACGATCCCCTTCTCCGGCGTCACCCGACCGACGAACACGAGGGCGTCGGTCCGGCGCCCCTCGAACGGCGACGCGTCGAGGGTCAGCCCGTTGTGGACGATCGTCCACGGAACGTCCGGGTGAATCGAAGCCTGTGACTCGCTGATGGCAACCTGGCCGTCGGGCCGGTCGGCGAAGGCGGCGCGGGACCACGGCAGGTCCAGGCGACCGTGCCAGGTCGCGACGATCGGTCGCCGCGCGGCTCGCCGAAGCGCGAGCGAGTACCACTCGAGATGACTGTGAATGAGGTCGAACTCGTCCTGACGGTCGAGGACCTGGAGCATCGTCGCCAGCATGAAGCCGCTGACATCGCCGCCGTGGCCGGCGGGCCGGAGGGCCTCCGCAACGGTCGCCACGAGCGTCCCCGGGACGGCCGAGTCACCCGACGCGAACGTCGTGACCTCGTGGCCACGCCGGACGAGCTCCGTGACGAGCTCGAAGACGACCCGCTCCGTGCCGCCATATCCCTCGGGCGGAACCCGCTCCATCGGCGGAACGGCCTGGGCGATGCGAAGTGGTCGGAGCACGTGATCCACCCTCGAACATGGCGCAGCCGCGGCTCGTCCTCGACGAGCCGCGGCCACGCTGAAACGGACTAGTAGCGGGTGTCGTCGACCCGGGCGACGCCGTCGCCGTCCGTCGCACCCTCTTCGGCCTTGTCACCGACACCGGCGCCGCCGGCCGCGCCGACCGCACCACCGACGACCGCGCCGGGAGGACCGGCGATCGCGCCACCGATGGCCGCACCGGCGAGGCCGCCGGCCAGACCGCCGGCGCCGGCGCCGGCCTCGTCGTCACCTTCGGTCGCCTCGCCCGCGAGGGCTCCGCCGACGGCGCCGATGGCGCCACCGACGAGAGCGCCCGGGGGGCCACCGACGACCATGCCGACCCCGGCGCCGGCGAGAGCGCCGGCACCGGCGCCAACGGCCTCGTGACCGTGCTCATCGGTTCCGGCGGCCGGATCGACGTTCGCGTCGAGCGGGCGGTTGGGGTCGTTGAGATCGTGATCGGACATCGTCATTCTCCCTGGCTTCTGGGTCGCGACCGGCATGATCGACGGTCGACGTGTGAACGAATCAGACGGTAGGGAGGGCACCGACGCGGGCGTGCATCGCCGGTTCGACGCCGCATATCAGCCGCGTGACGAGCGCTCCGCCGGGTGGCACGATGCGTGCGTGCGACATGGCCCGTCTGCCAGTCGCTGCGGGGAGCTGGCGGATCGACCGGCCCACCGTCGCCGCGGTCGTCCGGCGGCGGCTGACCGCCTCGACCGTTCCTAGAGCGCGGCCGGGTCGAGCTTTGCCGGATCGACGTCGAGAGCCGCGATCGCCTTGGCGACCTTCGCCGGCGCCATCGCCCCACAGCGGCCCAGCTCCGTGAGCGCCGCGGCCGCGATGTGCGGCGGGTCGATCTCGAATAGGGTCCGGAGCGCCTCGCGGGTGTCGCTCCGACCGAAGCCATCCGTCCCGAGCGAGACGTAGTAGCTCGGCAGCCAGCGCGAGACCATGTCGGGCAGCGCCTTCATCCAGTCGGTCGCCGCGACGATCGGTCCACCGTCTGGGCCCAGGACCGTCGAGACGTACGGCACGCGAGCCTTCGCGGTCGGGTGAAGGCGGTTCCAGCGCTCGGCCTCGAGGGCATCCCGACGGAGAAGTGGAAACGACGGCGCGGAGTAGATCTCGGCCGCGATCCCGACCTTCTCGGCGAGGAGGTCGCGAGCTGCGATCACCTGCTGGAGGATGGAGCCCGAGCCGACAAGCCGGGCGCGCTGTGCCTTCGGCCCGAGATCCGGCGCGTCGGCGAAGCGGTAGATCCCGCGAATGATCCCCTCGTCGATGCCGTCGGCCTTCTTCGGCTGGGCGTAGTTCTCGTTGTAGAGGCTGATGTAGTAGAAGACGTCCTCGCCCTGGTGGTACATCCGCTCGATCCCGTCGCGGACGATGGCCGCCAGCTCGTAGGCGAAGGCCGGATCGTAGGCCCGGATGTTGGGGATGGTCTGGGCGAGGATGTGGGAGTGGCCGTCGTCGTGCTGGAGGCCTTCCCCGGTCAACGTTGTCCGACCGGCCGTCGCGCCCATCATGAAGCCGCGGCCGCGGGCGTCGGCGAGGGCCCAGATCTGGTCGCCGGTCCGCTGGAAGCCGAACATCGAGTAGTAGATGTAGAACGGGATCACGGGGTAGCGATGCGTCGCGTAGGAGGTCGCGGCCGCCTGGAGTGAGGCCATCGACCCGGCCTCGGTGATGCCCTCCTCGAGGACCTGTCCGTCCTTCGCCTCGCGGTAGGACAGGACGAGCTCCGAATCGACCGGCTCGTAGCGCTGCCCGAGCTGGGCGTAGATCCCGACTTCCTTGAAGAGCGGGTCCATTCCGAAGGTCCGCGCCTCGTCGGGGATGATCGGGACGATCCGCGAGCCGAGCTCCTTGTCGCGGATGAGGTTCCGCAGGAGCCGGGTGAAGACCATCGTCGTCGAGACGGCGGTGTCGGAGCCGGTCGCGAACTCGGCATCGATCGACGCGGCGGGCTTCGGCAGAGGCTGCGCCCGGACGACGCGACGGGGCAGCGACCCGCCGAGGGCGGCGCGACGCTCGCGGAGGTACTGGACCTCTTCGGAGTCCGGACCCGGGTGGTAGTACGGCGCGTCCTTGAGCTTGGCGTCGGGGATCGGCAGCTCGAGGCGGTCGCGGAAGATCCGGAGCTCGGCCTCGGACAGCTTCTTGGCCTGATGGGTGATGTTGCGGGCCTCGACGCCCGGGCCGAGGGTCCAGCCCTTCACGGTATGGGCGAGGACTACCGTCGGTGCGCCGGTCGTCTCGGTCGCGGTCTTGAAGGCGGCGAAGACCTTGCGGTAGTCGTGACCGCCGCGGCGGAGCTTGGCGAGATCGTCGTCGGAGAGGTGCTCCACGAGCTTGCGCAGACGCGGGTCCGGTCCGAAGAAGTGCTCCCGGATGTAGGCGCCGCCGGCGACCGAGTACTTCTGGAACTCGCCATCGAGGGTGTTGTTCATCTTCTCGACGAGGACGCCGTCGACATCACGGGCGAGGAGCTCATCCCACTCACGGGCCCAGACGACCTTGATCACGTCCCAGCCGGAACCGCGGAAGACCGCCTCGAGCTCCTGGATGATCTTGCCGTTGCCACGGACCGGGCCATCGAGCCGCTGGAGGTTGCAGTTGACGACGAAGGTCAGGTTGTCGAGACCCTCGCGGGCCGCGACATGGAGCGCGCCGAGCGACTCGGGTTCGTCGGTCTCGCCGTCGCCCAGGAATGCCCAGACGCGGGAGGCGCTCGTGTCGAGCAGGCCGCGGTTGTGGAGGTAGCGGTTGTAGCGGGCCTGGTAGATCGCGCTGATCGGGCCGAGACCCATCGAGACGGTCGGGAACTCCCAGAAATCGGGCATGAGCCGCGGGTGAGGGTAGGACGACAGGCCCTGGCCGGGCACGGTCTCCCGCCGGAAGTGGTCGAGTTGATCCTCCGTCAGGCGGCCCTCGAGGTATGCCCGGGCGTACATGCCTGGCGCGGCGTGGCCCTGATAGAAGATCTGGTCGCCGGAGCCGTCCCCGTCCTTGCCGCGGAAAAAATGGTTGAAGCCGACCTCGTACAGCGATGCCGCCGAGGCGTAGGTGGCGAGGTGCCCCCCGATCCCGCTGAATTTCGTGTTCGCCCGGAGGACCATCGCGACCGCGTTCCAGCGGACGATCCGCCGGATCCGGTGTTCGATCTGCTCGTCACCCGGGAAGAACGGCTCCTGCTCCGGGCTGATCGTGTTGATGTAGCGGGTCTGGGTCAGCGGCGGCAGCCCGACGTGGAGCTGGCGGGCGCGCTTGAGCAACTTGTAGACGAGGAACCGGGCGCGACTCTCGCCCTCCTGCGCGACGAGCTGGTCGAACGACGCCAGCCACTCCTCGGTCTCGCCGGGATCGATGTCCGGGAGCTGGTGCTTGAATTCGTCGAAGGTCATCGGTGCCTCGCGGGATGGCGGTGACGGGGGCTCAAGTGGAATCGAGGCGGAGGGTCGTATCGAAATACTGGGTCGCCATGGCCGTCGTCGATGGGCCGGGCGGGTACTTGGCCCGGAAAGCGGCCGACACCCGTTCAACCGAGTCGGGGTCCGTCGCGGGGATCGCCGTGGCCGGCAACTGCCGGCCGTCGACGTGGATCGCCACGGCCGGGTTGGCGACTGCCTCTCGATACCACCGAGCGTCCGCACCGCGGAAGGACCGAACGAACGTGTCGACGCCGTCGACCACGATCCAGATGATCGTTCGGTGGGCCGGGCCGTCCGGGGCCTGGGTCTCGATGTCGACCTCCTCCGCGGCGGCAAGCCGCTCGAGGTCGTCCGCCTCAAAGCTCATTGCCGCCAGCGTAGCCCAAGCCCGCCGCGCCCGCCACGCTCGAGGCCGCCGAGCCCGAATCGGCCCGACGCCACCTGCCTCGCTTGCTGACGACACCTGCCTCGCCGGCCTGTCCCGGAAACAACCGGCCGACGTTCGCGGCTGGTCGTTTTGCAATGCCCGTGAAAGGATTCTGCAATGTCGCGCCCGGATGGGCGGTACGGCGGGGCGGGCACAGTCGCGGTCGCGGCCAGATCCTCGGGACGCCCCGCGAATCCCCGGGACGACCAGCGAACGAGGCCGAACCGTCACCATCAGGTCATCTCGATCGCCAAGAGAGGTGTTGCGTGGGTACCCAGCCCCTGGTCCTCGTCGCCGATGACGAGCCGCGGATCACGAAGCTCGTCTCCATCGCGCTGAGCGAAGAGGGCTTCCGCGTCGTCACCGCGTCGGGCGGCGAGGATGCCCTGGCGAAGGCCGAGGAGATCCGCCCGGACATCGTCCTCCTCGACATCGTCATGCCCGATCTCGACGGCATTGAGGTCATGCGCCAGCTCCGCGAGCAGCGCCCGGTCCCGGTCATCCTGCTGACCGCGAAGGGCGCCACCGCCGACAAGGCGAAAGGCCTCGACCTCGGCGCCGACGACTACATCGCCAAGCCCTTCCACCCCGACGAGCTGGCGGCCAGGGTCCGAGCCGTCATCCGGCGCTCGACCGGCGTCGAGCCCGGTGCTGGCGTGGTCGCCTTCGACGACATCGAGATCGATCTCGAGCGGCGGATGGTCCGGCGCGGCGGCGAGCTCG
Organism: Candidatus Limnocylindrales bacterium; assembly: GCA_038204565.1. GTDB lineage: Bacteria > Chloroflexota > Limnocylindria > Limnocylindrales > CSP1-4 > CF-46. The sequence continues at coordinate 78,800 of JBBRCU010000007.1, read as the reverse complement.
TCCAGCTGTCGCGAACCGAGTGGCTGCTCCTCCAGCATCTCGCGACGCACCCCGGCAAGGTCGTCCTCCACACGGAGCTCCTGACAAAGGTCTGGGGGCCCGAGTATCGCGACGACCTCCAGTACCTCCGCGTCTGGATCAGTCGAGTCCGCCGCAAGCTCGGGGCGAAGCCCGGCGAGCCCGGCCGGATCCGGACCTTCCAGGGCATCGGCTACCTGCTCGACGCAGAAGGCAACGCGGGCGGCGGGCCGGACGATGCTGCCGACGTGCCGGCGGAAGTCGGCGACGACGCGGTCGAGACCAACGGCAAGGCGACGACCGGCCTCGGCTGACCCATCTCGAGCCCTCTCGGCCCGGTTCCGTTCCTCCTCGCCGGCCGATGGCACCCGGACCCGGGTGCCATCGGCGTTCGTCACCGGCCGTGTTTGCTAGCGTTACCGGATGCAGCGTTACGACGAGCGGACGGCCCTGGTGATCGTCGACCTCCAGAACGACTTCGCCGATCCGGCCGGATCGCTCTGGGTCGCTGAGAGCGGGGCGATCATCCCCCGGATCAACGAGGCAACCGAGGCAGCCCTGACCGGCGGCTCGGTGGTCGTGTACACCCTGGACTGGCACCCCGAGACCACCCCGCATTTCGCCAGGGACGGCGGCATCTGGCCGGTCCACTGCGTCGGCGGGACGTGGGGCGCCGAGCTCCATCCCGCCCTCGACGTCGTGGAGGAAGCGCCGCAGGTCCGGAAGGGGACCAGTGGCGAGGACGGCTATTCCGGCTTCACGACGCGCGACCCGGTCACCGGCGTCACCAGTCCGACCGAGCTCGACGGGCTGCTCCACGGCCGCGGCATCGAGCGCGTGGTCGTGTGCGGGCTGGCGACCGACTATTGCGTCAACGCGACGGTGCTCGACGCCATCCGGCTCGGATACGAGACGTTCTTCCTCGCCGATGCGGTCGCGGCCGTGAACCTCGCGCCCGGCGACGGCGAGCGGGCCACCGACGCGATGCTGGATGCCGGCTGCCGGCCGTGGCGCGTCCCGCCGGCCTGACGAGGACACGGCCACCGATGCAGATCCACCTCGTCGACGCCACCTACGAGCTCTTCCGCGCCCACTACGCCCCGCGCCCGGCGGTCCGCGGCCACGGCGGGCGCGTCCTGTCCGGCGTCTCGGGGCTGTGCGACCAGCTCCTGTACCTCCTTCGCGAGGAGGGCGCGACCCACGTCGCCTGCGCGACCGACCGGGTCATCGAGTCGTTCCGGAACGACCTCTTTCCGGGCTACAAATCGTCGGCCGGGATGGACCCGGAGCTCCTCGCCCAGTTCCCGATCGCCGAGGCCGCGATCGAGGCCCTCGGCATCGTCCTCTGGCCGATGGTCGAGTTCGAGGCCGACGACGCGATCGGCGCTGCCGCCATCCGGTTTGGAGCGGACCCGGCGGTCGAGCGCATCCTCATCTGCACCCCCGACAAGGACATGGCCCAGCTCGTCGTCGATGAGCGGATCGTCCTTCGCGACCGACGCCGGGGGATCACCTATGACCGAGCCGGCGTGCTCGCAAAGTGGGGCGTCGAGCCGGCCTCGATCCCGGACTTCCTCGCCCTCGTCGGCGACAGCTCGGACGGCTATCCGGGGCTTCCGGGCTGGGGGGCGAAGTCGACCGCCGCGGTCCTCCGCAGATATGGCTCGATCGACGCGATCCCGGCCCGCGCCAGCGAGTGGGACGTGACGGGCGTCTCGGGCAGCGTCCGGTTGGCGGCCGTGCTCGCGGAGCAGCACGACGCGGCGATCCTGTATCGGACCCTGGCCCGGCTTCGCCTCGACGCTCCTTTGCCGCAGCGAACTGCGGCCGAGCTGGAATGGCGCGGTGCGCCGCGCCGCCCGTGGCAGGCGTTCTGCGACGAATGGAAGCTCGGCCGGCTGCGCGCCCGTCCGCATCGCTGGCTGGACGACTGATCGACCGGCCCACCTGACCGGCGCCGGGCCGCCAGCGCCGCGCCGCGGGTCAGCGCCGGTTGGCGAGGTCCAGGAACCGCGACTGGAATGGCGCTGGAGCAGCGATCAGCCCGACCGTGCGGGTCACGGTCTCCGGGGCGTACCACGGGCCGCCCCGGAGATCGGTCACCGTCGCCCCGGCGCGCTGGGCCACCAGCCCGGCCGCAGCGATGTCCCACGCCGACAGGCTCGACTCCTGGATGAACGCGTCGAAGCGGCCATTGCCGACGTAGGCCAGGGCGAGGGCTGCCGAGCCCATCGAGCGCCAGACCCGGATCTCCTTGCTGATCGACCGGACGCGGCTGCTGACCGACCGGCCGGACAGTGCGAGCGACACGACGCAATCGGTCAGCTTGTCCTTGCCCGACGACCGGATCGGGCGGCCGTTCAAGGTGGCCGGGCCATCGGCCGTGGCCGCGAACAGCTCGTTCCGGGTCGGGTCGAGGACCACGCCCGCGACGGGCTGGCCGTCCTCGACGAACCCGATCGAGACGCAGAAGACGGGCAGGCCGTTGGCGTAGTTGACGGTCCCGTCGAGCGGGTCGATCACCCACGTCCGCGCGGCGCCGACGCGGCCGGGCGGAGGGCCGTCCCCGTCCCCAAGAACCGCTGAGGCGGCGTGGGCCCCGGACTCCTCGGCGAGGATCGCGTCGCCGGCGAACTGCCGCCGGATCGCCGCGATCACGAGTTCCTCCGACAGGTGGTCGGCCTCGGTGACGACGTCGGTCGGGCTCTTGTGGTCGATCCGCTCGAGCCGCTCGTAGTGGTCCATCAGGATCGCCCCGGCCGCCCGCGCCGTCTCGATCGCGAAGGCGAGTTCGGCAGCCCAACGCGAGCGCTCAGCGGCTCCCGGCACGTCGGGCATGTCCGGCATGTCCGGCGCGGCGCCCCCGGGCGCGGAGGCTGCGGCGCCGTCCGTCACGGGCCGTTGCAGACGACGGCGAGCAGCCGGTCGGGGCTGCCGAAGCCAACCTCCTGGCTGAACGTCCGGGTCTCGCCCGGGGCGATCTTGGGGCTGTACACGACCGAGACATGGATCAGTGCCGGATCGAGCGGGTCGGTCAGGCGGCAGGTCGCGGTGCCAGCTGCCTGGCCGTCGTTGCGGGCCTCGATCGTGGCGATCAGGCTGCCGGCGTCCGGGCCGGGCGACATCGAGGTCACCCGGGCGGTGAACGGGCCGATCCCGGCGACGGCAAAGTGGGCCGCGATCGCGAGGCCGGCGATCGCAAGGCCGACCGCGAGCAGGACCGATCCGTGGACCTGGGAGCTGGCGCTGTCCTTGAGCCCGAGCGGATTGCAGCGGTCGCACAGACCGACGCCGAGGGCGACCGGCGCCCCGCAGCGGGCGCATGGGTGGGTCTTGGCCGGTCGGGCGGGAGTCGTGAGCGGGGCGGTCATCGCACGCTCGATGGTGCCACGGAACCGGTCTGTCTGGAATCAGCGGGTCGAGCGAGCCGGAACCTCGAGGTGGTTTCGGCCGTTCGCGCCGTCCCGGCCGGGCCGCGCAGCGGCGCCATCCCTACCAGCCGGCAACCGCATCGACCAGCGCGTCGACATCGGCCGTGGTCCGAGCGAGGACGATCGCCCCGTCGGCGCCCTTCTCGCGCCAGCGCTGCCACGCCGCGCGCGGTTCCCGGACCCACTCGGTCTCGGCGATGTCGGCGTCGCCCAGCCAGTCGCCCTGGAACCCGACCAGGACGAGCTGGTCCACCCGCGCCCGGCCAGAGGCCGCGAGCGCTTCGAGATAGAGCGGCAGGTTCTGCTCGAAGTTGTCGTCGAAGGCCGACCAGCCGTCGCCGATCCGGCCGGCAAGGCGCGCTCCGGCCGCAGTCTCGCCGCCGATGAGGATCGGCGGCGGTGGTGTCGGGACGGGGAACGCCGCCGCCTCATGGAGCGGGTAGAACGCCGAGTCGCGGGTCACGGGGCCGCCGCTCCAGAGCGCCCGGATCACCGCGATCGCCTCCTCGAGCCGGGCCGCCCGCTCGGTGGCGGCGGGGAACGCCAATCCATACGCCGCGTGCTCCTTTGGATGGCCGCCGATCCCGATCCCGAGGACGAACCGGCCGCCGCTCGCGATCTGGAGGGTCGATGCCATCCGGGCCAGCACCGCGGGATGGCGGTTCATCACGTTGGCGACGAACGTTCCGACGGTCATCCGCTGGGTGGCGCCGGCGGCCATCGCCAGGATCGTCGGCCCTTCGACGACCGGGACGCTGACATCGCCGCGGCCCATGAAGTGGTCCCACGCCCAGACGCCGGCATAGCCCGCCGCGTCGAGCCGCCGAGCGCTCGCGAGCCACCAGGCGGGGTCGGCCCGGATCGTCCGGATCGTGACCCCGATCGGGAGGCCGTCTGGCCTGGCAGCCGACGGCGGCGTTGGCGCCTGCGGGTGCTCGCTCACAGCCCGGTCTCGAACAGGCGGATGTCCTCGGCCGAGGCGGCGTGCCCATCGCCGCGGGTGTGCTCGAGGGCCGCCCGTGCCCCGAGCGCGTCGAGGTCAGCCGGGAACCGTTCGATCATGTCGAGCACGACCTGCTGGATCCGCTCGGCGTTCTGCGAGAACACCTCGAGGACCGATCGGGCGTCGACCGCCTCCGTGCCCTCGAGGACGCCGGCGTCGTAGTCGGTGATCAGGGCGATGTTGACGACGGCCATCCCCAACTCGCGGCAGAGGTACGCCTCGGGATACTGGGTCATCGAGATGACCTCCCAGCCGGCGTCGCTGAACCACTTGGACTCCGCCTTCGTCGAGAAGCGCGGGCCGTTGATGATCACGATCGTGCCCCGCTCGTGGAACGGGATCCCGTGTTCGCGGATCACGTCGGCGGCGACGCCCCGCAGGACCGGGTCGTAGATGTCGGCCGCCGAGACGTGGCTGACGATCGGGCCGTCGAAGAACGTGCATTCGCGGCCGTAGGTCCGATCGACGAACTGGTCGCACAGCACGAAATCACCGGGCTTCACCTCGCGCTGGAGCGAGCCCGCGGCGCACGGCGAGATCACCGCCTTGACGCCGAGCGAGCGCATCGCCCAGACGTTCGCCCGGTAGTTGATCCGATGCGGCGGGATCGTATGGCGTCGCCCGTGACGCGGCAGGAACGCGACCTTGCGGCCGCCGACCGTGGCCAGGAAGAACGAGTCGGACGGCGGGCCGTACGGCGTGTCGACCTTGATCTCGCGGACGTCGTCGAGGAGGGAGTAGAAACCCGAGCCCCCGAAGACCCCGATCTCCGCCGTGTCGGCCACCACCGTCGTCTGCCTCCTCATTGCGGGTCCGCCCGTCACGTCGGCGGCGCGGGGGACGAATCAGCCGCAACGGGCGGTCCGTCCGGCGGCGTCGATCGGCGGGCATTGTCGCACGGCTGATCCGGCTGCCACCGTCGACGGTTCGTCGATGCGATCCGGGCACGGGTACGATGGCCGCGCCAGAGGAGCCCCGATGACCGATCCGATCGACCAGACGCAGCCACATCCGGATGCAGCCGGCCCCCAGCCGGCGACTCCGGCGACTCCGGACGCCGCGCGGCCGGCAGCGAATACCGGCGACGGGCGGCCTCCGGATACCGGCGACGGGCGGCCTCCGGCCGAGCCGGCGACAGCCGCGCCAATCGGCAGCCCTCGACTCCGGGTGGATCCGGACCGCCAGTCCGATCCGGGCTGGCGCGAGCCCGCCTGGTACCCGCCACGATCGGGTCGCGACGAGCGGGACCGGCGTTCGGGAACGTTGGCGATCATTGCCGGCCTCATCCTGATCGCGATCGGGGTCTGGTATTTCCTTGATTACACGCTCGGGCTGGACCTCCCCACGATCCGCTGGGGCGGCCTCTGGCCGCTGATCGTGATCGCCGTCGGGGCCGTGATCCTTGTCCGCTCGATGCAGCGCCGCTCGTGACCCGGCGGCGCCGCGCGCGCTCCGCGAACCCCACGCATGGGTGATCCGGCGCGTGGCGGGATCACCGCGACCCTGAGCCTGGCGGACTGGCGCCGCGCGATCGGCAGCCTGTACGCCGACGTTCGGCGTCTTGCGGCGACCGATCCGGCCGCTGCGCTCGATCACTGGCGGACGGTCCGCGAGCGGCTCTATCGCGATCATCCCCAGTCTCCGGTCCCGGCCGATCGACGGGCCACCTTCCGGGCGCGCCATTTCGAGCCCGACCCTGGCCTCCGGTGCGAGGTCGTCGTCGGACCGTTCGAAGGCGTGGCGGCCGCATCCCCCGCCGCCCTCGACCTTTCCTCCGGCCTGGCGCCATCCGGTGGGATCGATTTCGGCGGCAGTCCGAGCGAAGAGGTGGGAGTGCCCGCCCGGGGCACGGCGGCGGTCGATCTGCCGGTGAGCGCCGGCGGTGTCATGGCGTTCCGCCGCTTCGGTACGGTCGAGATCCCGTTTCCGGCCGGGTCGCGCCGGCTCGACGTCTTCTGGATGGAGGGCTATGCGGGCGGGCTGTTCCTGCCCTTCCGCGACGCCACGAATGGCAGCGAGACCTACGGCGCGGGCCGCTATCTTCTCGATGCCGCGAAGGGCGCCGACCTCGGCGGCGACCGGGTCGCCGGCACGCTCGTCCTCGACTTCAACTTCGCGTTCCAGCCGTCCTGCGCGTTCGACCCCAGATGGGCCTGTCCTCTCGCGCCACCGTCGAACCGGCTCGACCTCCCGATCCGCGCCGGCGAGCGGCTCGCCTGACCGTCCTTCGACAGGACTTCCGGGCCATCGGCAACCGGGACGCTCGGTGGGTCCGACGGTGGCGACGCCGGGCGTAGGATCAGACCAGAACGACAGGCCACCAGGGCCTGTCCATGTGTGCCTTCTCGCGGCACAAGGGGCCCTGTGCGCTTCCTGCTCGGGACGAAACTGCATGACGCCGATGAGCGACTGCTGTGGTCGCGCGACGTTCGATTCGCCCATCACCTTCTCGATGTCGTGCCTGGCTGCCGGTCATATGAACTCGATTCCGGGATCGTGGTCATCGGGCCGGCCGGCGACCTGACCGACACCCGCGCAGCCGAGATCGCCGCGGCGGTCCATTCGCCGCCGTACGGCCTCGTGACCCTCGACCTGGCGCTGCCGGAAGGCGAACGCCATCTCATTGCGCTCTCGGCAGCCGTCCAGCAATCGGGCCTCGCCGAGCGGATCGGCATGGCCCAGTCCAGCCAGATGCTCCAATCGAAGATGCTCGATTACTTCTTCACGCTCCGGAACGTCCACGGCGTGGCCTTCCAGCCAATCGTCGAGCTCACGACCGGAGCCCTGGTCGACTACGAGTGCCTCTTCCGGCCGCAGATGCCCGGCCTCGAGACGTCGATCAGCACGGTCGTCCAGGCGGCGGTCGACACCGGACGCACGATCGAGCTCGACGCCTTCATCGTTCGGATCGTCCTCAATCGAGTCGGGGCGATCCAGGCCGCTCGCCGGGCGGCGAAGGTCGCCCCCATCCACGTTGCGATCAACTTCACCCCGGCGAGCCTCCTCGACAGTCAGTTCGAGGCGGGTGCATTCGCGACGACGGTCAAGGACGCCGGGCTCGACCCCCGCCACATCACCCTCGAGTGCACCGAGCAGCAGGCGGTCTCCGAGGTCGGACCGCTCATCAAGCAGGTCAAGGCCTTCCGGCGGCTCGGATTCGGGTTCGCGATCGACGACGCCGGGGCAGGGTACGCGAGCTTCAGCCTGATCGCCGCCCTCCGGCCGTCGGTGATCAAGATCGACCGCGAGATCGCGTCGGGCATTGCCCGGGACGACGCAAAGCAGGCCCTCGTCGAAGCATTCGTCTCGTTCGGCGGCCGGATCGGTGCTCGGCTCCTGGCCGAGGGGATCGAGCGACGGGCCGACCTCGCCCTCCTGACGGCGCTTGGCGTGGACCTCGGCCAGGGCTACCTCATCGGCAAGCCGGCCAGCGAACCTGGCTTGCCCCGGCCGATGGAGAGCCTCCGCCTCGACGCGGCCCGGGCAGCGATCGGTCGCCGCGTCCGCGACGCCAACGCGCGGACCCGGACGAGGGTGACCCGGGCCGACCGTCCCGCCTGAACCAGAAAGCGACGAACGAGCGCCGCCAGACCGTCCCCCACCCGGGCCGCGGCGCCCGTCCGGCCCAACGACGCCGCCAGCCTCCTCGGGCGACCTCGCGTACCATCGATCCATGGAGCCTGCCCACCCCTCCCCGACCATTTCGCCCCGTCCCGCGGTAGTTCTCGACGACCGCCAGCGGGCCTTTCTCGAGCGTCGCCTGTTCGCCGCCCTCGCCACCATCGACCCGGACGGCGCGCCGCGCCAGGCAGTGATCTGGTACCGGCTCGAGCCTGACGGACGGATCCTCGTCAACAGCCGCGACGGGCGGCGCTGGCCGGCCAACCTCCGCCGCGACGGGCGAGCGTCGCTCGCGATCACCGACGTCGACGACGGCGAGCGCTGGCTCGGGATCACCGGCCACGTGGACGCGATCGACGACGAGGTCGAGCGCGCCCGCGAGGACATCGTCGGCCTTGCCCGCCGCTATCGCGACGAGCCGACCGCGGACAGCATCGCGTCGTTCCGGAGCCAGGCCAGGGTGACCTTCCGGATCGCCATCGACAGCGTCCATGACCACCTGGAGGACTGACCGATGGCCACCCCGAAGATCGGCTACGCCGCGATGCTCGAGCAGTTCGGGCCGCAGGAGGTCGTCGGCTATTCCGCGGACGCCGAGGCCCATGGCTTCAGCGGCGTCATGGCCGCGGACCATTTCCAGCCGTGGGTCCCCCAGCAGGGCGAGGCCGCATTCGTCTGGAATGTCATGACCGCCATCGGCGAGCGGACGACCGGTGACGTCGGCCCGGGCGTGGCCTGCCCGTCGTTCCGGATGCACCCGGCGATCATCGCCCAGGCATCCGCGACGCTGGCCGCGATGTACCCCGGTCGCCACTGGCTCGGGCTCGGCAGCGGCGAGGCCCTCAACGAGCACATCGTCGCGGGCTACTGGCCCGAGACGCCCGAGCGGATCAACCGGATGTTCGAGGCGATCGAGATCATCAAGAAGCTCTTCGGCAGCCCGGGCAAGGACGTCAAGCACGAGGGCAAGTTCTTCAGGCTCGAGTCGACTCGCCTCTGGACCATGCCGGCCGAGCCGCCGCCGATCTACATCGCCACGGCCGGGCCGGTCACCGCCAAGAAGACCGGCCAGTACGCCGAGGGCCTGATCACGGTCGGCGCGCCGGAGTCCAAGCTCGAGATGATCCGGGCGAAATGCGAGGAAGGCTGCCGCGACGCAGGCAAGGATCCCGACGACTTCAAGTACATCCTCCAGCTCCACCTGTCGTGGGCGCCGACCGACGAGGAGGCGATGACCAACGCCATGGTCGAGTGGCCGAACGGCGGAATGAAGTTCCCCAAGCAGGACATCCGGAGTCCGCTCGATTTCGAGCAGATGGCGAAGCTCGTCCGGCCCGAGGATTTCGAGGGCCGAATGCTGATCTCGTCCGACCCGGACAAGCATCGCCAGCAGATCCAGAAGTTCCTCGACCTCGGCTTCGACCAGATCTACCTCCACAATGTCGGGCGCAACCAGGCGGAGTGGATCGACGTGTTCGGGCGAGAGGTCCTGCCGAAGCTCACCGCGTGAGCCGATCCGACCGGCGGCTGGCGGATGGCGGGCCATTTGATCCGGCCTCGTCATCAGCCAGGCGCCCCTGCCCCACACCCGAGGACCCGCCCCGATGACGATCAAGTTCGGCGCTCAGCTCTGGTCTCAGCACACGACGTGGCCGGCATTCCGTGATGCGGCCCTCCGCGCTGAGGCAACGGGCTGGGATTCTGTCTGGACCTGGGATCACCTGCTCGCGATCTTCGGTCCCTGGGAACAGCCGATCCTCGAGGGCTGGTCCACCCTGACGGCGCTGGGTGCGGTCACGAGCCGCGTCCGGATCGGGCTCATGGTCGGCGCGAACACGTTCCGCAATCCGGGCCTGACAGCCAAGCTCGCGACAACGCTCGATCACGTGAGCGACGGGCGGGCGGTCCTCGGCATCGGCGGGGCGTGGTTCGAGCGGGAGCACGATGCATTCGGCTTCGACGACGCGTGGGGCTCCGGTCCGGGCGAACGCCTGGACCGGCTCGAGGAGTCGGTGACGTTGCTCAGGCGGCTGCTCGACGGCGAGCGGGTCACCCACGTCGGGCGCTTCTACACGCTGCGCGATGCGCTCTGCGAGCCGCGCCCGGTCCAACCCCACCTGCCGATCCTGATCGGAGGGTCGGGACCGAAGAAGACGCTTCGCACGACGGCGCTCCACGGCGACGCCTGGAACACCGCCGGGACGCTCGACTTCGTCCGGACGAGCCTGGCCACACTCGACGAGCACTGCGCAGCCGTCGGGCGCGACCGCTCCGAGATCGAGCTGAGCATCAGCTTTCCGATCGCGATCCGCGACACGGTGGCCGCCGCGCGGGCAGCATTCGCCGAGCGCTTCGCGATCAACGGCGTCGAGAACGCCGGCAACGTCCCCCATCTGGCTGGTCCGCCGCAGCTCGTCGCCGACGCGATCGGCCCGTTCCGCGATCTTGGCTTCTCGACCGTCATTGTTCGGCTGCCAGCCCCATACGATCTCGAGACGATCGAGCGGATGGCCGACGTCGGCGTGCTCCTCGGTGACTGAGCCGCGGGTCGTCGAGCTGGCCGGCGGCGTTGGCGGGGCCAAGCTCGCGGACGGGCTCCAGGCGGTGGTCGCGGATCGGCTGACCGTCATCGTCAACACCGGCGACGACACCGAGCGCCACGGCCTCCTCGTCTGCGCCGATCACGACACCGTCCTCTACACCCTCGCCGGCCTGGAGAACGCGGAGTTCGGCTGGGGCCTCGCCGGCGACAGCTGGCGAACGATGGGGGCGATGGAGCGCTACGGCGAGGAGGGCTGGTTCCGCCTCGGCGACCTCGATCTCGCCACCCATATCGTCCGGACCGAGCGCCTCCGCCGCGGTCGCCGCCTGACCGAGGTCCTGCTCGAGCTCCAGCGCTCCCTCGAGCTCCGGGCGACGGTCCTCGCGATGACCGACGAGCCCGTCCGGACCGAGGTCCGGACGGACACGGGCTGGCTCGACTTCCAGGATTACTTCGTCCGTCTCCGCCAGGCCCCCGACGTCCGCGAGGTCCGCTTCGCAGGGATCGAGGCAGCCCGCCCGACGCCCGAGGTCGAGGCGGCACTGGCTGCTGCCGACATCGTCGTGATCGCCCCGTCCAACCCGATCGTGTCGGTCGGGCCGATCCTCGCGGTGCCCGGCATGACCGAGTTGCTCGCCGCGGCCCGCGGTCGCGGGGCGCGCTTCGTCGCCGTCAGCGGGATCGTCGGCGGCAAGGCGCTGAAAGGGCCGGCCGACCGGATGCTTGCCTCGCTCGGCCATGAGCCCACGGCGCTCGGTGTGGCCCGGGGCTATTCCGGGTTGATCGATGCGTTCGTGCTCGATGACGTGGATGCGGCTCTGGCCCCCGCAGTCGAGCGGCTCGGGATCCGGGCGGTCGTCACCGACACGATCATGACCGACGACGCGTCCCGGGCGCGATTGGCGACCAACGTCCTCGCGGCCGTCGGCTGATTCCTGGGCCTGACGGGCCGCGTCCGCGTCCCAGCCGCGTCTCATCGGACCTGGCGTCGCCACCCGGCGGGGCGACGTCAGGACGAAGCTCCGGGCCTTCGACCTCGGCGTTGACGATATCCTGACCGTTCCGTTCTCGCCGGAGGAGCTGCTCGCGCGGGCGATCGTCATCACCCGCCGAAGCTCCGGAACCGATCGACCGATCGTCCCGACGATCACGATCGGCGATGAAGATCGACATCGTGAATCGCCCGGTACAAGCCGGAATATCGGAAATCCACCTGACGGCCATCGAGCAGGGACTGCTCTGTCTACTGGCCAGCCGGGCTGGACGATCGTGACCAGCGAGGAGATTCTCGACGCGATCTGGGGGTCCCGACTTCGTCACCGAGAGCAACGTCGTCGACCCGCCTCCTCGCACGCCGGGCGGCGCTCCCGCGTCGTGTGGCCTGGTGCCCCACATCGGCTGCGGGCGAGCGCGTCCGGCGTCATCCTGGGCGGCAGGGCGGTCCTTGACATGCTCGCCACGAACGGCGACAGTCCGGCCGTGCAGCAGCGCCTCGTGACCCGCACCTTCAACGGTCAGCAACCCTCGGCGAGGGTCGGTCTGGCCTGACGACACGTCCCTGATCGGGCGTCATCGATCGCCACCCGCCCTCGGCCTGGCCGGGGGCCTTTTGCTGTCACAGACCTGCGTGACCCGCCACACCCTCGTCTGCCGTCGGCAACAGCCACGGAGCCACGTGCATGGACCTCTCCTTCCTGATCCGCGGTCTTGTGATCGGGTTCACGATCGCCGCCGCCGTCGGGCCGATCAGCCTGCTGACGATCCGCCGGACGATCACCCACGGCCGCGTCTACGGGCTCGCCTCGGGGCTCGGCGTGGCCTCAGCTGATGCGTCGTACGGCGCCGTCGCAGCGTTCGGGCTCACCGCCATAACCTCGATCCTCGTCGGGGCGCGGACGGTTTTCGCCCTCGTCGGTGGCGCGTTCCTGATCTGGCTCGCGGTCCGGATCATCCGCGCCCGACCCGAGGCGGCCGCGGCGGAGACCGACGATCGGCCCGGTCTCGCTCCGGCGTTCCTCTCGATCTACGGGCTGACGATGACCAACCCGATGACGATCCTGTCGTTCGGCGGGATCTTCGCCGGGCTTGGGCTGGCCGGCCGGGGAGTCACCGAGGCGGCGCTCCTGACCGTCGGCGTGTTCCTCGGATCGAGCCTGTGGTGGGTCCTGCTGACGGCGGTCGTCGGCAGAATCAGGGCCCGGATGACGCCGACGGTCCTCGTCTGGATCAACCGGATCTCCGGTGCGGTCGTCCTCGCGTTCGGCGCGACAGCCATCGCCTACGCCATCGGCCTTGACCGGGTCTTCCTGGGGGCGTTCGGGATCTGATGATCTCGCCTAGGATTCGGGTCATGCCCGAGCCGATCATGGTCGCGATCATCCCGGTCGGCCGCCTCGCCGAGGCCAAGTCACGCCTCGGAGCGGTGCTCGACGCCGAAGAGCGGCTCGAGCTGACGACGAGGCTCGTCCGGCGGACGATCGCGGCCGCTGTTGCGGCGAGCCGGATCGACGAAGTCCTGGTGATCACGCCCGACGACGCGGTCCGGACCATCGCGACCGAGCTCGGAGCCCGGCCGATGCTCCAACGTGACGGCGGCCTGAACCACGGAATCGACATGGCTCGGGCCGAGTCGGTCGCCGGCGGCGCGGCGGCGATCCTGATCCTGCCAATCGACCTCCCGGACATCACTTCCGCCGCGATCGATGCGGTCGCGGCCATGGCCGACGATCCACACCGGCCGCTCGTCGCCATCGTCCGCGATCGCCACGGCCGAGGAACGAACGCGCTCCTGCTCGCCCCGCCCGACGCCATCGAGACGTCTTTCGGCGGCGACAGCGCGATCGCACATGCGGCGGCCGCCCGCGACCGGGGTGCCCGCCTGGTCGAGCTGGACGGACCACTCACGCTCGATCTCGATACCCCGGACGACCTGCTGCTCGCCGAGGCGAGCCTCGCCCGGAGCGAGGCGGCCGACCATGGCCACGTCGCCGTCGATCGGGCGACGGTCGATGTCGGCTGACATCCCGGCCGGGGCGCCACGGCGCGAACCGGATTCCAACGACGGGGCGGCCGGAGCCACTGGCAGTGGGCCGAACACCGCAGGGCCGGACGCCGGCGAGCCGGACGTGGGCCGGGTGGAGGCGATCGCCCTCGCGGGGATCCCGGAGGTCGTCGCCGGCGACGATCTGGCGGCACTCATCGGCGATGCGATCGAGCGGACGGCCGGCCTGCTCCCGCTGCGTCCGGACGACGTCCTCGTCGTGACCCAGAAGGTCGTGTCGAAGGCAGAGGGCGCCGTCGTCGACCTCACGGCGGTCGAGCCGCGCCCGGAGGCGGTGGCCTTCGCCGAGCGCTGGGACCGGGACCCGCGCCAGGTCGAGGTTGTCCTGCGGGAGGCCCGCCGGGTCGTCCGGATGGAGCGCGGCGTGATCATCACCGAGACGGAGCATGGCTTCATCTGCGCCAACGGCGGGGTCGACGCCTCGAATGTCGGGCCGGCCAGCGGCAACGTCGTCACCCTTCTGCCGCATGATCCCGACGCGTCGGCGGCGGTCATCCGCGCCGCCGTCCGGGATCGGTTCGGGGTGGACGTTCCGGTCATCGTGTCGGACTCATTCGGGCGGCCGTGGCGCTGGGGGATCACCGACGTCGCGATCGGGGTGGCCGGGCTCATCCCGATCGAGGACCTCCGCGGCACGCCCGACGCAGACGGGCGAGTCATGAAGTCGACCATCCGGGCGCCCGCCGACGAGATCGCGTCCGCGGCGGAGCTGGCCCTTGGCAAGGTCGCCGGCCGGCCGGTGGCGATCGTCCGTGGCGCGCGGCCGCTCCTCGGCGAAGGGTCGATCCGCGACGCGATCATGCCCCGCGAGTTCGACCTCTTCGGCTGACATTCCGTTGTGGTCCTCCGGCGCAACGGAGGTCTCAGCCGGAGAAGAAGCAGCCGGACGGCTCGCGGATGTCGGTCGGATACGCTTTTAGGCCGCCGAACCCTCCTCCGGTCCCTGTCGGCGAGGTGATGCGGATCGCGCGATTCGGATCGAACCTCGCCGGGTCGATCACGTACAGCCACAGCCCGTCCGGCGCCGCCTGGCCCGTCGCGGGCGGCCCGTCGTAAGCGAAGAGGGGCCTTCCGGTCTGCGTCCAGGCCGGGGTCTGCGACGGCGCCGGGTTGAACGGCGGATTGGGCTCCGCATGGCCGAAGATGACCCACTGGTCCCCGCCGCCCGCTCGCGGGCAACGGAGATAGCCAGAGGCGCCGCCCCCAACGGCCGGTCCGAGGTCCCAGCTGAGCATCAGGTCCTCCGACGGTCCGCCTCCTGTGGCAGTCGCGCCGAGCGCACTGCCGGGTCCGCGGCGGTGGATCTCGATGGCGGACCCAGCGATCGAGATCCGCCACGTGAAGCCGGCGGCGACGACGAGGTGCGGATCGGTCGACGGCTCCGGGATCGGCGAGCCCGACGCGAGCGCGGCGACATCTTCGGTCCCGCGGGGCAGCATCGTGAAGGCGACCAAGCCGAACGCCGCGATCAGTGCGGCGACGACGAAAAGGCTCATCGCCGACGGCAGGCGGAGGCGGCGGACCGGCGGCGTCGACATCATCAGGACCTCGTGCGGGATCGAGACAGGAGTTAGTGAGCCGATGGCCTCCGCAAGACGAAGTTCGAAGGCGCGCCCGCGGCGGACATCCATAAAGTAGCGCGGACACGAGGCGAGGTGGTGAATCTCGGCAGGTGTCGGTGGCCGTGGCTCGCCGATGAGGGCGGCTGCGACGTGCGAATCCGGAACAAGCCGGAGCCGCTTCATCGCTCGTCCTCCGTCCACGCTCGGAACAGCCGGATCCGAGCCCGTGCGATCCGGCTCCGGACCGTCGCGTAGTTCAGGCCAAGGAGCACGGCGATCTCATCGAGCCCGTAGCCATGCCCGTAGTGGAGGACGATGATCGTCCGATCGGCCGGTGGCAGACCTTCGACCAGCTCGATGAGTGCGGCGTCCCGTCCGGCGGGCGCCGCGAGGACCGCGATCGGGTACGCAACGGTTCGGCGCCCGCGGCGACGGACGTCGTAACAGGCGCGGATGGCGATCCGAGTCAGCCACGCCTCCAGGGCGGCCGGGTCGCGCAGCTGGCCGATCCGCGCCCGCGCGACGAGGTACGTATCGTGGACGACGTCCGCGGCGTCGGACGCGCCAACCAGGGACCCGCAGATCCGCTCGAGCCGCGGCCGGGCGAGGCCGAACCGCCGGTCGAGATCGACCGCGTCGACCACCGGACGGCGAAGTCGGGCGAACGGTCGGGCGTCGCTGTCCATGCATCCCCAGAGGCACGAGGCCGGCCGATTGTTGCAGCCGCGGACCCGGAGTTGTCCACGGTCGATGTGGATTGTCAGGCAGATGCAAGGTCCGCCCATCGCGCGTCCCTCGTGGGCTCGGACGCCGCACGAGATTGCAAGGCGCCGGACGGCACGACAACCGCCGCCCTGACACCGGATGCGGTACACCTCGCATCGTGACAACGACGACGCCAACGACCGAGCCCGGTCACGTTCCGGACGAGCCAGCCGAGTCCCCCGGTGCAGGCGGCGCCGACACGCCCGCTCCCGCCGGGCTGGTGTTCCGGCCTCCGATCTGGTTTGATCGCGCCCTCGAGGCCGCGATCATCGCCGCGAAAGGGGCAACGATCGCCTGCGCCGTCGATGGGTTCCTGAACGCGGACACGCCACGCTTCCGCGGGAAGGGGATCCGGACGCGGGCAATCGGCTACACCGGCGGCCTGTTCCTCGTCCCCGCGATCTGGCGCATCCTGCCGGACCGTGGCCGCTATCCGCGCGGCCTTGACCTCGCGGTGACGCTGCCCCTCCTGATCGACGCCGGCGGGAACGCCCTCGGGCTGTACGAGAAAGCTCATCTCGACGATGTCGTTCATTTCCTGAACGCGGCGCTCGTCAGTGGAATCGCAGGCTCCCTGTTCGGCACGCAGGTCGATCGGCCGTGGCAGGCAGCGCTGGCCGGGACGGGGACCGCAATCGCCGGCGAGACAGCCTGGGAGATCGCGGAATACGTCGCCTGGAAGGCCGGCGCCGACGGGCTCGACCTGACCTACGAGGACACGATGGCGGATCTCGCCGAGTCGGCATTGGGCGCGATCGCCGGCGGCCTGATCACCTTGCTCCGGATGCCGCACTCGCCCACGGAGCGCCGCCGCGGCTGGCGCCATGCCGTGGCGGGCTGGCGTCGGGGCGGCGCGCCGATCGCCATCGCCGGCGGACGGGACTCGCTGGCCGAGCAGGCGATCGCCGCCGCCCGGTGAGCGCGCCTGGAGCAGAACCTGCCGGGCGCCCCTCGTCGGTCGAGGTCCGCTTTCTCGGCCACGCCACCGTCCTGCTCGAGCTTCCCGCGGTGCGGATCCTGACCGATCCGTTCCTGCGCGAGCGGCTCGGACCGCTCCGCCGCCACGGGCCAGTCCCCAATCCCGACGCGATCGGGCCAGTTGACGTCGTCCTGATCTCGCACGCCCACCCGGATCACTTCGACCGCCGCTCGCTGGCGATGGTCGCGGGCGATCCGTTGGTGATCGTGCCACGCGGGCTCGAAGCCCTCGTCGAGCGGGCGGGACATCGCGCCCGTGGGACCGTCGTCGGCGAGTCGATCGCGATCGGCGGCGGCCGGACGGTCAGGCCGGTGCGGGCCCGTCATTGGCGCTGGCCGGGCGCCCCACGGGCCACGGCCATCGGTTACCTCATCGAGCGGCCCGGGGATGACCGTGAATCCGGGCCCGGCATCTACTTTGCCGGCGACACCGCCCCGTACCCGGAGATGGTGGAGTTCGCTGATCAGGTCGACCTCGCCCTGCTGCCGGTCGGCAGCTGGGGGCCGCACCGCTCGCCCGGGCACCTGACCCCGAGGTCGGCGGCGCGGGTTGCCCGCGACCTCGCGGCGCAGGTCGCCGTGCCGATCCACTGGGGAACCCTCTATCTGCCGAAACTGGAGAGAGTCGCTGGCGGCCGTCTCATGGGGCCGGCGACCCGGTTCGTCGCCTCCGCTGCGGAGCTGGCACCCGCCCTGGAGGTCCGCCTCCTGCAACCCGGCGAGGCCACGACGATCGAGGTCTGAGCCCGCCGCTCAGGCCGGCGACTGCCGCAGCGGCCCGATCCGGCGGGCAATGGCGAGCCAGACCAGGATCGCCCCGATGAGGTAGCCGGCCGCCGCGATCCCGAACAGGGCCGGCAGCCCGAAGACGCCGCCGATTGCCCCGCCGATGATGGAGCCGCCGATCGCGCCGATGCTCTGGGCGGTCCCGCTGACGATCCCCTGCGCCGTCGCCTGGACGCTCCGCCCAACCGACGCGGCGACCCACGTCACCGTCCCGACATAGAAGAACGAGAACCCGATGCCGCCGAACGCCGCGGCGAGGACGATCGCGGTCGGCGTGTCCACGATCGCGCTGAGCGCCGCCCGGATCGCGAACGCGACGGCGCCGACGACGATCAGGCGCTCCGTCCCGAAGCGCCGGGCGAAGCGCGGGAACGTCGTCATCAGGGGCACCTCGATCACGGCGCCGAGGGACCACGCCGCCGCGACCGCGGTTGCGTCGCCGCCGAGGTCGCGCACTCGCAGCGAGATGAACCCCTGGAGGGCCGCATGCGACGTCCAGACGGCGACTGAGGCCACGAAGAAGAGCCCGAGCCGCGGCGTCCGGAGGACGCCGAGGATCGTCGCCGGCGAGAGACCGGCAAGCGTCCGGCTCGCGCCACCGCCGGATCGGATCCGGACCCGGGCAGCACCGCTCGGGGAGGGCGGCAGACGGAGCAGCAGGAACGCCCCGATCCCGGTCAGCACGACCAGCGGCCCGAAGATCAGGAACATTCCGCGCGGACCGGCAACGCCCACGATCGCGCCGGCGACAAAGGCGATCACCACGAATGCGCCCGAGCCCGGCCCGCGCACCTGGCCGAACCGGTCGCGATGGCCGACGATCCGCACCGCCTGGCTGTCGACCATCGGGATCACCCCGGCCCAGGTCGCGGCGAGGAGCGCCGTCGCGACGGCGAGTGCCAGCGGCCCGACGGCGACCGCGAGGAGAAGGGCGGCCCCGCCCGACAGCACGCCCGCGACGACGACCGGCCCACGGACGTCGCCGATCCCGTCGGCCAGGGCACCCCACGCCGGCGCCGCCACGAGCCCCACGACCGCGAACAGCGCGATCAGTGCCCCGACGGTCCCAAGATCGACCCCGGTCGAGGCGAGAAAGAGCGCGATGTACGGGAGATACGCGCCCTGCGCCCCGAACAGGAGGGCGTAGACGATCGCCGGGCGGAGGATGGCGCCGGGCGACCCGGCGACCGGCTGGATCGGATTCGCGGGGTCCATCCGAGCAGCCTGCCCGATCCGGGCCGGTCCGTCAGCAGGGATCGGCAGGCGGACCATCTGGCGGTCCGCCGATCGGGCGAGGATCGGCGACCCATCGCCGGCCTCCCCGCTTGCAGAGCGCCCTACCCTGCCGCGACGACCGCGAGGACCTCCGCCCCGTAACGGTCGAGCTTGGCGGGGCCGATCCCCTTCACCCGCTCCAGTCCGATGAGGGTTGTCGGCCGGGCCGACGCAATCGCGGCCAGAGTTTCGTCCGAAGCCACGACGTATGCCGGCACCTGGTCGGCCCGGGCGCGCTCGGTCCGCCAGGCGCGGAGTGCGTCGAACAGCGGATCCTCGCCGGCGACCGGTCGGGCTCTGATCCTGACCGGGGCCGGGAGCCTGGCCCGCCCGGCGCCGGTCGAGCGGGTGGTGGACGGTTGAAGTCCCGAAAGGAAGCGGCTGCGGGTCCGGCGGGTCTCCCGGCCGCGGGTCTCCCGTCGATCGGCCCACGACAGGTGCAACCGGCGGCGCGCCCGAGTGATCCCGACGTAGAGCAGCCGCCGCTCCTCCGCCAGGGCGGCGTCGTCGTCGATCGCCTGGCGGATCGGGAGCGTGCCGTCCTCGAGCATCGGCAGGAAGACGGCGTCCCATTCGAGGCCCTTGGCCCGGTGGTACGTGAGCAGATTCACGCCGTCGACGGATCCGGCCCGCTCGTGGGCCGCCCGCGCCTCGAGCTCGGCCACGATCCGCGCCCGCTCGGCGGCCGGGTCGGCCCGGATGACCTCGTCGACGATGGCCAGGACCGTCTCGATCGCGGCCGCCCGCTCGCGCGCCTCGTCGCCGCGCGGACCGTCGGGAACTGTGGTGGCGCCACCCGTCTCGTGGCCCAGCTCATCGCGGAAGGCCGAGCGGATCGCGGCCGCGAGCGGCCGGCCGGTCGCCTCGGACGGGAGGCGCCGGATGATCGCCAACGCGGCAACGACCTCGGGTCGATCGTAGAACCGGACGCCGCGGACCTGGTAGGCGATACCGGCGCGGGTCAGGGCGTCCTCGAGCGGCGCCATCTGAGCGTTCATCCGGACCAGGATCGCGATCTCGGCCGGCTCGAACCGGTCCGGGTCGCCGGTCGCCAGCAGTCCGCGGATCGTCCGGGTCAGGGCGGCCAGCTCCATCGCCCCGTCGGGGTAGCCCTCGATCGTCGGCGGCGTTCCCGCCGGCCGCGTGGCGGTCAGCGCCTTCGATCGGCCGTCAGCAGCAAGGAGGCGGTTGGCGAGACCGAGGATCTCCGGTGTCGAGCGATAGTTCTCGGTCAGGGTGATGACCCGGGCACCCTGATGGCGTGCCGCGAACCCGGTCAGATAGGCCGAGGTGGCGCCCGTGAACGTGTAGATGGTCTGGTCCTCGTCGCCGACCACGCAGAGATCGTCGCGGCCGCCGGCCCACAGCTCGAGGAGCCGCTGCTGGTGGGGGTTCGTGTCCTGGTACTCGTCGACGCTGAACCACGACTTGCGGGCCCGGATGATCCCGGCGGCCTCGTCGTCCGTCTCGAGGAGCTCGATCGTGCCGGCGAGGAGGTCGTCGAAGTCGATCTGGCCGTTGCGGGTCTTCGTCCGCTCGTAGTCACCGAAGATCCGGGCCATCAGGTCCACCCGGATCGGTGGCTCGCGGGGCCCGAGCGCTGCCTCGTAGCCGGCAGGACCGATCCCGCGCGACTTCGCCCACTCGATCTCGGTCGCGAGATCCCGGATCGGGGTGAACTTGAACGGCGCTGGCAGGCCGCGCGCGGCGCGGGCGAGGATGGGGATCTTCGAATCCAGGAGCGCGGGCAGCGGAGCGCCAGCGTGCCGCGACGGCCAGAAGAACCGGAGCTGCGAGAGGGCATGGGCGTGGAACGTCCGGGCGACGACGCCAGGCAGGCCGAGCAGGGCCAGACGCTCCACCATCTCACGAGCGGCCTTCTCGGTGAAGGTGACGACGAGGGCCTGATCGGCCGCGACGACCCCGGTCGCGATCGCGAACGCGGTACGCCGGCTGATCACCCGGGTCTTGCCGGTTCCCGCCCCGGCGAGGATCGCGACCGGGCCGCGGGCAGCCGTGACTGCCTCGCGCTGGGCCGGGTTCAGGTCGTTGAGCAGCGCCTCGGCGTCGGCCCGCGGTGCGATCGCCACGTCCGACTCCCGATCAGCCCTCGCTCGGATCCGGTGCGCCGTCGGGCACTGCAGCCGGGGCCGGAGCGGGCGACGCCGGGGGCGGCGGTGCGCTGACCGGCTCGAGGTCGATCGTCCGGACCTGGCGCGTCCGGCCGGCTTCCGTCCGGACGACCGCTGACGGAATAGCGCCGGTCGTCAACTTCTCGATCATCGCAAACTCGCCCGAGTACAGCCCGGTCCCGTTGATCCGGACGCGATCACCGACCTTGAGGCCAGCCCGGCCGGTGCTTGCCGACAGGTTGATCGACGCAACGGTCGGGCGGACATACGGCTCGCCGATCGGCGGACCACCCGGGCCTCCCGGCTCGCCCGGTCGGGGCGGGCGCACTGCGTTGCGGGGCGGTGGGTAGACGGTCCGGCGCTTGCGGGGCGGCACTGGCTGAGCGGTCCTCCGGGTTCAGGTCCTGGCGCGACGGTCCGGCGACGATGTGGCGGCGGACGGCTCGCAGGTGTCAGCATGCCACACCGCGATCACCCGCCCGTTACCTGGCGGTTGGGTCGTGCTCAAGTCGGCGTGTCATGAAGCGATCGCCGGGTGGCGCTGTGGACGAGCGTGCGTCAGTCCTGGGCAGCCGACACGAACCACGGCAGGAGGGTCGCCCAGCCGCCGTGGTTGCGGTCGCGCCAGGTTTCCCCTTCGGCCCCGAGCGCCTCCCAGCCGCGGTGCTCGATCTCGACCCGCGTCCGTCGCTCCCCGGCAGCCACGAACCGGATCTCCACCTCGGTCGCGTCGGCGCGGTCGCGGTGGAGGTGCCAGAGATAGCCGAGGCGGGCCGGCGGCTCCCACACGGTGACCTCGCCCCAGTCGTGCTCGACGCCCGCGAGCGTCCGCTCGAAGATCCGGCCGCCGGGTCGCGGCTCGAGGACGACGGTCAGGTCGGCGGCGCCGGTGACCGTGTGATCGGCCGGCCACCAGCGGTCGATGCCGGTGGTCCAGACCTCGAAGGCGTGGTCCCGAGGGCAGGCGATCTCGAAGGTCAGCCGGATCGGTTCGATCACGGTCGGGCTCGCATGGAGCGATCCGCCGTGGCGGGCCTGGCCGGCGTGGCGGGTCGTGACGGCTCGCCGCCCGGTCCCGGTTCCACCGCGGCCGCGCTCGGATCGGTGTTCTCGGCCACGAGGCGGAAGCGTGCCGCGGCCTCGCCCCAGACCCGCTCCAGGTAGGACCGGACTGCCTCGAGCCCCTCGTCGTGCAGCCGGTAGAGCCGCCGCGTACCGCGCGGCTGCTCGACGACGAGCCCGGCCGACTTCAGCAGGCGGAGGTGACGGGAGACGGCCGGCCGGCTGATCGGGAGGGCGCTCGCGAGGTCGCCGACCGATCGGCCGTCCGCCGGGCCCGAGGCAAGGAGCTCGACGATCGCCCGCCGGTTCGGGTCGCCGAGAGCGCCGAAGGGATCACCGCCGGCCCGGCGCGCCAACCCGGCTGCCGACCGGGCCATCTGCACTACCCTCCGCCGCCGGCTTCGACGCGCGTCTTCAGTCCGCTTGCGAACTGGCGGAAGGATGGCCCGAGGTCAGGGATCGAGCGGACCATGAGCCCAGCCAGCGGACCGAAGTACTCCTCGCGCATGAAGAACTGGGTGCCAGACTTCGTGGGCACGAGTCGATAGGTCCGTACCCCGCGGAACAGGCCGAGCGGGAGCCCGCCAGTGAAGACGAACGACAGCGGCTGATCGAAGCCTGTGACCTTGACTGGAAACGCCCGGCCGGGGGCGACCTTCGATCGAACCGTGACCATCTCCCCGGCTGCGATCCGGCCGGCGACCGATTCGACGCCGGAATCCCAGCTCGGCCACGCAGCGCCGTCGATGAGGACGGACCACACCGCATCGGGTCCGGCGGCGATGTCGACCGATGATTCGAATGCGGTCACGGCTACTTCGCCCGGACCTGGTTGTTCTTTGCGTCGTGGGTCAGCTCGACGAGGCCGAGGGCTTCGAGGAGCGGCGGCAGGTAGACGCCGAACCGGCCCCGGTAGCCCTTCTTCAGCCCGTACCAGCCGCCACGTGGGTTCGATTCGGAGCGACCCCAGGCTTCGACCGAGCCGTCCGGGGCCGGCTTCTGCTCGTCGGCGCCCCCGAGCGGCATCCAGTCGCTGTGGGCCTTGAGCATCGCCTGGAGCTCGTCGATCGCCCGGGCGTCGTAGGTCAGCTTCGTCGAGCCGACCATGCAGACGATCTGGGGCGGATTGGCCGATTCATCGCGGTACATCGTGTACTCGGACGTGCCGGGCGCGGTCTTCAGGACCCAGGGGTCGGTCTTCGTGCCGGTACCGGTGGCCATCGTGGATCTCCCTCGCAGATTCAGGACGGGGGCCGATCGCGACGCCGCATCGCGCCCATCGGTAATCAGATGGTTACCGTACCCGATCGACGACCGACCTCGCAACCAGGCGGAGCAGGACCGAGCCGCCTTCTTGCCGACCGTCTAGGATGCAGCGAATGACCGAGCCGTCCGTCGTCGCCGCCGATCTCGTGGTCGAGGACAACCCCCAGGAATCGCGCTACGAAGCGTGGCTGGGGGAGCGGATGGTCGGGATCGCCGAGTACGAGCTGGCCGACGAGGCCGGGCCGATCGTCTTCGTCCACACCGAGGTCCTGCCCGGCTCCGAGGGCCTCGGCGTCGGGCGCGGCCTCGCCCGTGGCGCGCTCGACGATGTCCGGCGGCGCGGTCTGAAGCTCATTGCGGAGTGTGAGTTCATCGCAGGCTTCCTGAGGCGCCACCCGGAAGACCGCGACCTCATCGCCGGCTGACGCTTGAGTCCAAGCCGACTCGATCGTCCCTCATAGGCCCCTATCGGCCGCGCGTCCGGCCGGCCCAGGCGACGAGCGGCAGCGCAAGGACCGGGATCTCGAGCGCCGAGTAGAGCGGGCCGCCGCCGCGCGAGTTGGCCACCGAGGCGAGCCAGTCGATCCACAGGGACCCGAACGGGACGCTCAGCCCGACCAGCAGGGCAAGCCCGATCCACCAGGCCCGGCGGTTCGCCCCGAACAGGGCGAATGGCGCAAGCGAGGGCTTGAGGAGGGCGAATGCGGCGGCCGCCCGCCATCGACCGCCGCCGGTCGCGATCGCGAGCGCGAGCATCGACCAGATGACCGGGTTGCCGGTCCAGACCTTCAGGAGCGTCGTCGGGTTCGACGCGCACAGGGCCAACAGCGGCCAGACGATCGGGCGCGGCCGAAGGCGGGTGATCGAGAGTGCCGTACCGAGCAGCGGCACCACGAACCAGGCGACCGCCCCCAGGCCGCCGCTCTGGGCAAACGGCAGGAACAGCAGCAGGGCAACTGGCGGGTAGAGGACGTCGCCTGCCCGGATGTCGTATGGCCCGGAAAGCTGGTACGGCTCGAAGTACGCGCCGCCGCCGAGCCAGCGCCGGCTGACGTCGAAGTAGAGATCGCGGTCGACACCGAAGGGCTGCTCGAGCGGATGAGGCACCAACAGCACGAAGACGACCGGAATCAGGCAGATCGCGAGCGAGGCCAGGAGCGCCCGGCGGCGATCCAGGTCGGGCAGCCTGCTCCGCCACCGTTCGACGTCTGCCAGCCGGGCAAGGGTGGCGAGACGGGCGAGCCGGGCGGTCTGCACGAGCTCATGATGCCGCGCCGGGTCGCCAGCCGATTGCCTGCGGCTCCTTCAACGCGGGGCTTGACAACTGACTTAGTAGTTACTAAGTTACCGCCCATGACGACCGCCAGCACCACGAGACCGGGCCGGATGACCGCCGACGAGCGGCGCGACGCAATCGTCGCCGCAGCCGTCGACGAGTTCGCGACCGGCGGCCTCGTCGGCGCCTCGACCGACGCGATCGCCCGCCGCGCCGGGGTGTCGCAGCCGTACGTCTTCCAGCTCTTCGGCACCAAGAAGGAATTGTTTCTGGCGGTCGTCCGATCGTGCTTCGGCCGGACCCGGCAAGCCTTCGAGGTCGCCGCCCGAGCGTACGTTCCGGGCGCCGTCTCGACCTGCAACACGGTCCTCGAGGCAATCGGGCTCGAATACAAGGAGCTCCTCGCGGACCGCTCCCTGCTCCTGGTCCAGCTCCAGGCATACGCCGCGTGCTCGGACCCGGAAGTGCGCGCCGTCGTTCGCGAAGAGTTCGGCGGCCTGCACCGGCGCGTCCGCCAACTGTCCGGCGCGAGTGCCGAAGAGCTCCAGGCGTTCTTTGCCCAGGGCATGCTGCTCAACATCGCGGCGGCCGTTCAGCTCGAGGGCAAGCCGACGAGCTGGATGCTGGAGAACCTGGCGGGCGGCCCCTGACGGACCCGATCATCGCCCTGGCGGCGAAATCCAGGCCTCCCTTTTTTTCGTTCGTGAACTTAGCAACTGCTAACTAGCAAGGAGCATCCCGTGGCTGCATCCCTTCCTGCACCGTCTCACCGGGTCATCTGGACCTTCGCGATCAGCTCGATCGCCCTATTCATGGCGGCCCTCGACAACCTCGTCGTCACGACCGCCCTGCCCGTGATCCGGGCGAGCTTCAACGCCAACCTCGCCGAGCTCGAATGGATCGTCAACGCCTACACCTTGACGTTCGCGGTGCTCCTGCTGACCGGGGCGGCCCTCGGCGACCGGTTCGGCCGGAAGCGACTGTTCGTGCTCGGCCTCGCGATCTTCACCGGCGGCTCGGCCGTGGCTGCGCTCTCCTCGAACGTCGGCGTCCTGATCGCTGCCCGCGCGATCCAGGGCCTC
The DNA here is from genome assembly GCA_038204565.1 of Candidatus Limnocylindrales bacterium. Classification (GTDB taxonomy): domain Bacteria; phylum Chloroflexota; class Limnocylindria; order Limnocylindrales; family CSP1-4; genus CF-46. The sequence goes on along the minus strand of JBBRCU010000007.1, from coordinate 52,940 downwards.
GGCGGGGCGATCCTGACGCCGTTGAGCCTGACGATCCTGTCGGCCGCGGTGCCGCGCGAGCGGCGCGCCGTCGCCCTCGGGGCGTGGGGCGGCATCGCCGGCCTGGCGATCGCGATCGGCCCGCTCGTCGGGGGCGCCATCTCCGAGGGCCTCGCCTGGCAGTGGATCTTCTGGCTGAACGTCCCGATCGGGCTCGTCGCGATCCCGCTCGCCCTGAGCCGCCTCACCGAAACGTACGGCCCCGCGACCAAGCTCGATCTGCCCGGTCTCGGGATCATCACGGCCGCCCTGTTCTCGCTCGTCTACGGCCTCGTCCGCGGCAACGAGCTCGGCTGGACCAGCACCGAGATCGTCGTCGCCCTCGCGATCGGCGTCATCGGGATCGCCGCCTTCGTCGTCTGGGAGGCTCGAAGCGCCGAGCCGATGCTCCCCCTCCGCCTCTTCCGGTCGCGGACGTTCAGCGCTGCCAACCTCGTCTCGATGCTGATGTACTTCGGAATGTTCGGGTCGATCTTCCTGCTCGCCCAGTTCTTCCAGGTCGTCCAGCACTACAGCCCGCTCCAGGCCGGTCTCCGGACCCTGCCCTGGACGATCATGCCGATCTTCGTCGCCCCGACGGCCGGGATCCTCTCGGCCCGGACCGGGACGCGGCCGCTGATCGTGCTGGGAATGGCCCTCCAGGCGGTTGCCCTCGGCTGGCTGGCCCTCGTCATCTCCCCCACCGTCGACTACCTCGAGATCGTCCCCGCATTCGTGGTCGCGGGGATCGGGATGGGCCTGTTCTTCGCCCCGATCGCGAACGTCGTCCTGTCGGCCGTCCGGCCCGAGGAGGAGGGCAAGGCATCCGGCGCGAACAACGCGATCCGGGAGCTGGGCGGCGTGTTCGGCGTCGCGGTCCTCGCCTCGATCTTCTCGGCCAACGGCGGCTACACCTCCGGCCAGGCCTTCGTCGACGGGATGATCCCGGCGCTCCGGGTCGGGGCGATCTTTGTCGCCTTCGGCGCGTTCTCCGCGCTCGCCCTGAGCGCTCGGACCCGCGTTGCTGCCGGCGAGACCGAGGCGTACGACGCCTATGCCCGGATCGGCGAAGCCGCGTAGCGGATCACTGCGCTCGTTGTCTCGAGCCCGGGCCGGCAGGTTGCCAGCCCGGGCTCGTCGATTCCTGGCGGTCGTATCCTCCAGACGATGAAGCCGGACAAGGCGACACGGGCGACGGGCCTGCACCACGCGGCCGAGCGGGTCCGTGTCGCGCAAGCGCGCGTTCACGAAACTGCGGCGGAACGCGGCCGGCGCGGTGGCGTCGAACGCTGGCATGCGGCGCTGGCAGAGCTGAACCAGGCCATGCGCGAGCTGCACCCGCCGAGCATGGAGGACGACGCGAGGCGACTCAGGGTGGGCGATCCGGACGCGATCGAGAGCGCGATCACCTATCTCGAGAACGATCCGTTCGCGTTCGGCACCGGCTACGTCAAGGAGGAGATGCTCCGCCGGCTGCGCCACGTGGCCTTGACGCCGAAACAGAAGGCTCGGCTGGCGGGCGTCATCCTCCATCAGGTCGACAATCACGATCGACGCGAGTTCTGGCAGTACTGCCTGATCGGCCCGCTCGTGGTCGATGACTCCCTGCGTCTTTCGCTCCTCGGGCGACTTCGGTCGGGCGAACCGGGTCGAGCGCGGCGCGCGCTCCGGGTCCTCGATCTTCTCGGCGAGGCGATGGAGCCCCGCGATCACGCGATCGCGCGCGGGATCATCGAGGCGATCGCCGCAAGTCGGTTCTGGTGGCGGGCCTCCAACTGGCTTCGCCCGGCAGTCACGAGGCACGGTGACCCGGCCTGGATCGAGGACCTCGTGGATCGCGCGTCGAGCCCCGGCAAGGCGGGCGAGGCCGCTCTGTTCCTCCTGACCATCGCCGGCCGCCGACTGACTAGCGAGCAACGACGCCGACTGGATTCCCGCGCCGCGGCAATCGCCGCGTCGATTACGGGTTTCGACGGCGAGGCAGGATCTGACCACGAGACTGGACGGTGGCGTTGGGCGGCTGCCGATCCGGAGGTTGCCGCCGAGGCGGACGATCTGTTGTGACGTTTGCTGTCGGCACGTGCTCGGCGCTGCCGGGATCTGAGGTTACGGCGACCTGCTGACGCCGTCGTCGTCCGGCGGCTGCCGGGGGGTGGCAGCAGGCTAGCCGTCGCGTGGGTTTGCGACCGCGAGCGCATACGGGAGCACCGGTCCGCTGCCAGCCGCCCGAAGCAGGGCCCCGGCCACCGTCATCGTCCAGCGGCTGTCGACCACATCGTCGACGAGGAGAACCGGACTACCGGGGATCGCGACACCGGCGCGGAGGGAGAGCGCCGCCCGCGCGTTGTCGAGCTGGAGGACGCTGTTCTGCATCGCGCTCTGGGGTCGCGCGTCGTACGCCGTCGCGAGCACATCCACGAACGGCAGGCTGAGACCGGCGGCGATCTCGCGGGCGAGCGCTGTCACCCGCGGCTGGCCGCCGCGCGACGGGATGGCCGTGACCCACTCGGGGGCCGGGTCCGGGCGCCACGAGTCCCGGATCGCGTTCGCGGACGCCCCGCCCAGGGCCGATGAGTACCCGTCCGTCCCGGTCCTCCCCCGCCCGACGTCGCGGCCCCAGCCGGCGTCGCCGAGCACGGCCAGGGCGACGCCGGGCTCATTCGGTTCAGCAATCACGCTCGCGCCGTCTGGTCCGCCGCCCTCGACCCAGCGCTTGCGCGGTTCGATCGTGCGGAGACTCTTGCGGAGGTAATCGATCGCCGCCTGGACCAGCTCGCGGTCGACGTCGTGGGGCATGCCCCGGCCGACGCAGTTCGCACATCTCCCGCAGGGGCCCGCATCCGGATCGTCGAGGAGCCGGGTGAGGTACTCCATCCGGCAGCCCGGGTCCGTTACGTAGGTCCGCATCTGGTCGAGCTCGAGCTTGCGCGTCTCGCTGACCCGGGCGATCCGCGCCTCGTCGGGCTGCCACGGCGCGGCGGTCCGGGCGTACAGCCCGCGGATCTTCTCGACCGCCCCGTCGAGCTCGAGGAGCTTCAGCGCCTGGTCCAGCTGGCCGCGACTCAGGTTCACCCGCCGCTGGAGGCTGCCGAGGGACAGCCCTGCGCCCGCGTCATCGAGGACCGCGAGCAGGTCGCGCATGCGGGCCGCCGGCGGGAAGGCCGTTCGCAGGAAGTAGTCGGCGATCTCGTCGTCCTCCCGACCGGAGAGGAGGATCCCGTAGGCCTTGTCAACCGCCCGCCCCGCCCGGCCGACCTGCTGGTAATAGGCGATCGCGGAGCCCGGCCGCTGGTAGTGGACGACGAAGCCGAGATCCGGCTTGTCGAAGCCCATCCCGAGGGCGACGGTCGCGACCAGCGCCTTCATCTCGTTGGCGACGAGGGCGTCCTCGAGGGCCTCACGGTCCACCGGACTCATCGGGCCGTTGTAAGCGCGAGCATCGACCCCGCGGGTCTGGAGGAAGGCGGCGACACGCTCCGTGTCGGCGACGGTGAGGCAGTAGATGATCCCGGAGCCCGGCAGGCGCGGGACGTTGGCGGCAAGCCAGGCGAGGCGCTCGGCCTGGTCGGCGACCGGGATCGCATCGAGCCGGAGCGTGTCGCGGGCCAGCGGGCCGCGGATCACGGTCACGTCCTCGCCGAGCTGGGCCGCGACATCCTCGACGACCCGGTCGTTGGCGGTCGCCGTCGTGGCAAGCACGGGCACCGCCGCGCCGAGGACCGGCAGGAGCCGGCTGATTCGCTGGTAGTCCGGCCGGAAGTCATGGCCCCAGTCAGAGATGCAATGGGCCTCGTCGATCACGAGCAGGCCGGCATCGCCCCGGATCGACGGCAGGACCCGCGTCGTGAACCCCTCGTTCGCCAGCCGCTCCGGCGAGATCAGGAGGACGTCGATCTCGTCGCGGGCGAGGCTCTCCTCGATCGCCTTCCACTCGCCGACGTTGGCGGAGTTGATCGTGACCGCGGTCAGCCCGAGCCGGTCGGCCATGGCGATCTGGTTGCGCATCAGGCTCAGCAACGGGCTGACGATCAGGCTCGGGCCGTGGCCAAGGTCACGCCGGACGCGGGTGGCGATCCAATAGACGAGGCTCTTGCCCCAACCGGTCCGCTGGACGACCAGTGCGCGCTGGCCATCGCCGATGACCGCCTCGATCGCCTCGCGCTGGCCCTCCCGGAACGATGCGTCCGGCCCGAGCATCGCCCGGAGGTGGTCTTGGAGCGGCGGGGCGGTCAGCAACCGGATCGTCGGCTGGTCATCGACCCATGATCGCAGGCTCGGCTCATCGCGCGGTTGACACCCGGTTCACACCCGGTTCGCGGGCAACGAATCGCCGATCGGGCGAGACTGGACCCGCACCGGAGGAGGCCCGATGACCAACCCAGCCGCCGCATCAGCCGCTCCCGTCGATTCCGGCCTGACGTCGGTCAATGGCATCCAGCTCGCCTGGCAGTCCTTCGACCACCGCGTCATCGCCCGGCCGAGCCAGCCGCCATTGATCCTGCTCCACGGCGGCTTCGGATCGGTCGAGATGTTCGGCCCGAACGTTGCCGCCCTCGCGTCCGGCCGGCGGGTGATCGGTGTCGACCTTCAGAGCCACGGTCGCTCGCCCGCCGCCGACCGCCCCATGCGGTTCGAGACGATGGCCGACGACGTGGCTGCCCTCAGCGATGCGCTCGACCTGGGCCGTCCCGATGTCCTCGGCTTCTCCCTGGGCGGCGGCGTCGCCCTCCGTCTCGCGGTCCAGCATCCCGACGCCGTGCGCCGACTCGTTCTCGTGTCGACCCCCTTCCGACGGTCGGGCTGGCATCCGGAGATGGTCGCGGGGATGGACGCGATGGGCCCCGAGGTTGCCCCGTTCCTGCGCCAGACGCCGCTTGGCGAGACCTACGCTGCGATCGCCCCGCGCCCGGTTGATTGGCCGGTCCTCGTTGAGCAGGTCACCGCGTTGATGAAGCACGACTACGACTGGACGGACGAGGCGCGCGGCCTTCGGCCGTCGACGCTGCTCGTGGCCGGCGACGCCGACGGTCTCGGTCCGCGTCACGCGGTCGAGTTCTTCGAGCTTCTTGGCGGCGGCCTTCGCGACGCCAGCTGGGATCGCTCGGGGATGACGCGCCACCGCCTCGCGATCCTGCCCGCCGTCACTCACTACGACATGAACGTCGCGCCGGGGCTCGCGGCGACCGTGACGACCTTCCTCGACCAACCTGACTGAGATTCGTCACACAGACGTCGTACCGTCCTCCAGAATGGGGGCCATGGCCCAGCCTGCCCGCCTCCATGCGAACGCCCGCTCGCGCACCGGCCTGCCCGCGAGCCCGCTCATCGCCCTCGCCCTCGCGATTCTGGTCGTCGTCGTCGGGCTCGTCCCGAACGTCCGAGCGGCCGCGCCGGACCGCTCGGACGTGGTCCTCGTGCTCGACTTCTCGGCCTCGATCCTCCAGGACAACACGAACCGCAACCGCTTCGGCGCCGCCCTCGAGAAGATCGCCGACCGGGTCGACGCAACTTCGACCGACCTGGTCGGCGGCGACACGACGGTCACGATCGTCCGGTTCGCGACGCACGCGGTTGACGATCCTGGCTGCGCCGAGCTGAAGCTCCTTGCCAGCCCGGCCAACGTCGCCCGCTTCGCGAACTGCCTCCGGGCGGTCGCCACGGCCTATCGGAAGGGCCTCACCAGCGCGACGACCAAACGCCTCGGGATCGACACGAACTACGTGGCGGCGATGGAGGCAGCCGCCTCGCACCTGCCGGCGGACGCCGTCCGGCCAACGATGATCCTGCTCACCGACGGCAAGCACGACGTCGCGGGCGTTCCCGTGAGCCAGGTCCAGCCTGCTCTGCAGCGTCTCTTCGGGAGCCGGACGCCCTTCGCCCTCCTGCCGGTCGGAATGGGCCTCGATCCCAAGGACCGCGCCGCGCTCGCCGGCGGCCTCGAAGGTCTCAAGATCATTCGCGACCTGCCGCCGTGCATCAGCGGCGCCACGTTCGACTGGCCGGACGTCGTGTTCCAGACCGCCGCGGACGCCGGGACGGCGGTGGCCGTCGCCCTCCAGGACGCCACTTGCACGTTCACCGCGGCCGCACCGACGCCGACGCCGACTCCGAGCCCACCGCCGGCCGCGGCCCGCGGGATCCGGATGACTCCAGGTGACCGCAAGATCGACCTCAGCTGGACAGCCGGCGCGGCATCGACGAACCCCGTCACCGACTACCTGGCGCAATGCCGACCAGCCGACGGATCGGGCGATCCGATCCAATCGAGCGAGGGCGTTTCGACCACGACCAGCACGACGGTCGCCGGCCTGACGAACGGCGTCGCGTACACGTGCGAGGTTGCCGCGGTCGGCGCGTCGGGACCCGGGGCATTCACTCCGTCAGCGGGCTCGGTGACCCCGTTCGGGCCGCCCGCTGCACCGGCCAAGCCGTCGGTCGAGGCGACGAATGGCGCGGTCAAGGTTGCCGTCGTGCCCGACCCCGGCCAGATCGTGACGAGCTACCGCTACGAATGCTCGAGCGACCACGGCGCAACCTGGCCAGCGGCGGTCGATGTCGCTCCCGACAGCCCGGCCGCTGACGTCGGCAGCCTGGTGAACGGCACGGATTACACGTGCCGGGCGTTCGCCAAGAACACGATCGGCGTGAGTGAGGCCTCGCCGCTGTCCGACACGGTCCGGCCGTGCGGCTCGACCCTCGAGTGCAACGCGCTTCTCCTGCCGGCCGTCGGCGCTCTTGGGGCCGTCCTGGCCGGAGCGATCCTGCTGGCCGTGATCGTCCTGTATCGGGGCCGGACGACCGGCTACGTCATCGCCGTCGTCGATGTCGTTCACTCGGCGAACATCGGCCATGGGTCCAACCTCGGGATCGCGCTGGTCCGGGCGCCCGACAGCCGGGCCGTGACCGGGATCGTGGCCGAGCGCGGCAAAGGGACGGACCTTCAGATCCGCCGCCAGCGGGACGGCCGATTCGTGGTCCGCGACAAGGTCGGGCGTCACGTCGTCGCGGGCGGCGAGACGGTCGTCGTGATCGATTCGCTCGGGGTCCGCCACGGGCTGGTGCTCCAGGCGTTCGACACGAACGCGGCCTCGCGGGTGGCGACGCGCCGCTGATCGAGGCCGAGCCGCCCCGCTGACACCGCCGCGGCGCCGCCGCCGCGGACGATCCGACTCCCGGTGATGCCCATGAACTCCGCCTCCTCCTGATCGGCGCCTGGGTCAGCGGCCGCCCGCTATAGGTCAGCGCGATTTCCGGGATCGGTCATCCAACCGATGCGGCCGCCCCCTGCCCGCGGCGATCCTCGGGCTCGAAAGGAGGCGTCAATGACGCTCTATATGGACACCCACGCCATCGATGGCGGCGTGAAGGCCAGCGACGTGGCCCAGGCCCATCTCGCCGATCTCCGGACCCAGGACAAGTACGGCGTGCGCTATCTCCGGTACTGGGTCGACGAGGAGGCCGGCAAGGTCTTCTGCCTCGTCGATGCGCCCGATGCGGATGCGGCGACCCGCGTCCACCGCGAAGCCCACGGTCTGGTTGCCCAGGCGATCAGCCCGGTCATCGAAGGGGAATGATCATGACTCGACCCACTCGGCTCATCGCCTCGGCCCTCGCGGCCGTGGCCCTCACTGCAGGCCTCGTCGGCAGCGCCGGCGCAGGCCAGAGCGATCTCCAGGCGGCCAAGGCGGCAACTGCCCGGTTCCACGACCTGACCGTCGCGGGGGCAGCCGGCTTCGGCCAGCCTCCGGCTCCGGCGCCGCTCGCCTTCTGCATCGCTGACAACAGCGGCAACGACGCCGGCGCGATGGGCTTCCACTTCATCAACGGCGGCCGCCTCGACAAGGTCCTCGACCCGACCCTGCCTGAGGTCCTCGTGTATGCCCCGGACAAGCACGGCAAGCTGAAGCTCGCGGCCCTCGAGTACGTGATCTTCCAGGCCGACTGGTATGCCGTCCATGCGCAGGGAACGATGCCCATGCTGTTCGGCCAGGAATTCATGCCGAACAGCGGCTCGCGGTTCGAGATCCCGCCGTTCTTCGCCCTCCACGTCTGGCTGTTCAAGGACAACCCGTCGGGCGAGTTCATGCCGTACAACCCCACCGTCAGCTGTGGCAACGCCACCGCCGCCCGGGGCTCCGGCTCACGGACCGCGGCGGCCACCCTGACCGCCGACGTCGCTCGCAAGCTGGCCTGCCCGGTGCCCAGCCGGGCCGCCTGACCCGGCCTCAGTCGGCGCGTCGCCGCCGGACGGACGCGACGAATCACTGGCCGCCCCCGATTCGACCCCTTCGTCGAGGAGCCGGCCGGGCGCGGCCAGTCGCCGTTGGAGGCAGAGCGCGCCGCGCCGTCCCCATCAGCCGGGAGCAGCCCCCGGCGCCGGCTCCGGTGCGTAGTCCGTGACCTCGAAGGTCTGGCGCATCGGGACCTCGTGGAGGAAGACGACGAGCACCGCGGCCACCACGGCGCCGACGATCCCGATCCAGAACGTCGAGGCGATCGCGATCGAAAAGGCGGCATGGATGCCGTTCACGATGTTGGCGACGATCGGCTGGATGGCCGGCCCGAAGGCCGCGACGAGTCGTGCCCCGAGATCCCCGGTGCCGGTGATGTCGAGCTTCGTCGCGACATCCGGCGGGACGCTCCCGAGCCCCTGGACCAACTGCGGCGGAACACCGGCCGCCACCAGCTGCAGCGGGATCTCCTTGGTGAACCGGTCGGCGGCTTCCATCCTGAATCTCATCGGTTTCCGCAGTCGCGCATCGGTCACTGCTGAGGGGCTGGTCCGGCGTCGACCGCGTCACGACCGAGGCCGACAGCGTCGCCTTCGCCCGGATCCCACCCGGGCTTCGAGTACACGCCCCGCGGTGGCCCTCAGCGGCGCGGCGGGTTGGTCACCCACACGAGCATCGCCAGCACAGCCACCCCGATCAGCCATGGGATGAACAGGAAGATCCCGCCGACGAGCGTGAGCGCGCCGACGATGAGATGGCCGCCGAGGATCGGCCCGCACGAAACCAGCAGATAGCCGAGGACCCAGCACAGGAGCACGAGCCGAAGGGCGAGGTTCACGTCGAGATTGTGCCGCATCGGCGGCCACCCGCGATCCGTGTGGGCAGACAGGGCGTACCGCCTGCCATGAATACCTCGTCCCGCCGCCGTGAGATCATCGCGGCCCGTTTCCGCCTCCTGACCCCCCTGCTCCTCACCCTGAGCGGCCTCGTCGTCGCTGCCTGCAACAACGGGAGCGGTGGCTCGGCCTACTGACCAATCGATGGCGCACTCGGCGACGCGAGCCCGGGCCGGAATCGAATCACTCGGCGCGTTCGATCGCGCCCGAGTAGCATCCTGCAACTGACCCGTTCCGCTCCATGGCGCAGCCCAGACGCCGACGCGGCCAGATCTGGCGATGGAGAGACGCACCGGTGAAGCTCGGACTCCAGATCCCCTCGTTCTCCTGGCCCGGCGGCACCGCTGCCATCGGCCCCACCCTGGCCCGGACCGCGCGTCTGGCCGACGACATCGGCCTGGACTCCATCTGGGTCATGGACCACTTCTTCCAGATCCGTGGGGTCGGCCCGGCCGAGCAGCCGATGCTCGAGGGCTGGACCGCCCTCGGATTCCTGGCCGCCAACACATCGCGAGCCCGTCTCGGGTTGATGGTCGGCGGCGTCCATTACCGCCTGCCCGGTCTGTGGGTCAAGGCGGCGACGACCCTCGACGTCCTGTCGGGTGGCAGGGCCTGGCTCGGGATCGGGGCAGCCTGGAACGAGGACGAATCGCGCAGCCTCGGCTTCCCGTTCCCGCCCCTCGGTGAGCGGTTCGAGATGCTCGAGGAGACGCTCAAGATCGCCCACCAGATGTGGCAGGGCGAGCGCGGCTCGGAGGCGACCTTCGACGGCCGTCAGTACCACGCGTCGCGGCTGATGAACTCGCCGCAGTCGATCTCGCGGCCACGCGTCCCGATCATGATCGGCGGCGGCGGCGAGAAGAAGACCCTCCGGCTCGTCGCCGAGTACGCCGACGCGACGAACGTCTTCGGTGGGCCCGAGGCGATCCATCACAAATACGAGGTCCTGCGCGAGCACTGCGAGGCGGTCGGCCGGAACTACGACGCGATCGAGCGGTCGAACCTTCAGACGATCAATCTCGAGCGCGAGACCCCGGCCCAGATCGTCGATCGATTCGGCGAACTGGCCGACGCCGGTGCCCAGACCGTGATCTTCAGCATCCAGGACGTTCACGAGCCGAAGCACCTCGAGACGATCGGACGGGAGATCGTGCCGCAGCTTCGGGCGTTGTAGCGGGGTCGGCCCGCCAGGCTCCATGTCGGACAGGCACCGGCCCGGCCGGGCGTCGTACGCGAGACGCTCCGATCTCCGTAGGACTCGGCAGGACCTTCGGCCGATATCGCTCATCCATCGTTCGCAGGACGATCACCGGGATCCATTCCGTGGCCGCCCCCAGCGACCGCGGTGGTGGCGCCCGGTGGTTGGAGGACTGTCCGTGCCCTCAGAAGAGCGCCCAGTGTGCCCATGGCGCTGAAGGTGAACTGGTCGATCCCCGTCATCGACCGCGACCTGCCGCGACCGTCGATCTCGCCCGTCGAACCGACGCCTGACCCGCATCGGCCACGCCGGATCGGACCACCCGAGGATGCCTCCGGACGCGATCGGGCCCATGCCCTGCGGCGCGCCTCGGAGGCGATCCTCGGCGCGATCGACTCGCTCAACCGTTTCGACCCGATGCTGACTGCGATGCTCCGCTTCGCCGAGGACCGCGGCGAGACCGTCGTCGTGACGCCGCTCCTTTCGGCCTGGAAGGCCAACGCCGCCGGCGGCCCCGATCGGGCTCGTCGGTTTCCGTGGTCGCTGGGCCGTGACGCACTGCCGACGTCGCCCGCCACAGAAGCGCCCGACGGCCGGGGCGCCCTCTGGCGACCGCGCGAGCGCGACTGGCTCGAGCGCAGCCCGACGGCCTTCGCCCACCGCCTCCTCGCCCCGATCGCGGTTGCCGAGAACCTTGAGTTCCTCCACCGCCTGACCGCCGACGACAATCCCCAGGCGGCCGAGACCGCGGCCGAGATTCTCCGCGAGATCCAGCCCCTCGCGGAGGGCGAGACCGCCGACTTCATCCGCGGCGACGACCCGTGGCGGGACACGTTCGCCCTGTGGCAGCTCGCCCGGCGCCCGGCCGCGCTGGACCTCCTCCGGGAGCTGGCCCTCGCGATCGCGATGCGCTCGGGAACGCTCGCGAGCCGCCTGGCCGGATTGCCGTGCGGCACCCGCTTCCCGTTCGAGGCCGTCCCGCTCGTCTCCGCCAGCGCCCATCTCGGGCTGGGCCTGTGGGCGCTCGGCTACCGGCCGATGCTCCTGCCCGGCCTGTTGGAGTTCGTCGCTTCGCGTGAGGCGCGGATCGGCGGCTGGGGCGACGACGGCCAGCCGGCGGACGTGCTCACGACCCTCGCCGCCGCCGAGCTCCTCGGCTCGCTCGATCCATCCTTCCGCCCGGACGCCACGGTCGACTTCTTCGTGCGCCACCAGGAGGCATCGGGCTGGTGGCGGGCCCTCGATCCGGAGACTCCATGGCTGACCGCCGCCATTGCCGGCTGGCTCGAGACGGCCGACCGGCCGTTCAGCCAGCGGTTCGCCTGGCCGCACTACGCCCGGACGGACTTCGATCGCAAGACGGGAATCCCGGGATTCGCCGCGTTCGATGGCCTCGACCGGCTGTTCCGGACGCTGCCCGGCATCGGTGCAGCGCCGATCGAGCTCGCCTTCGGCGACCTGGCGGGCTTCCGCGCGTTCAACAACCGCTGCGGCCAGGAAACCGGCGATGCCGTGCTCCGCGTCTTCGCCCAGCACCTCCGGACCATCCCAGGCTCACTCGCGATCCGCGACGGAGGCGACGAATTCCTCGTCGTCGGCGCGCCGACGCGGCGGCATCTCGCCGCCGACGTCGACGCTTTCCGGGCGACGTGGCCAGCCCTGTTCCGGGCGCGCTTCGGGTCCGATGTCCCGATGGTCGAGCCGCGCTTCGTCGTGGCCAGCTCGGTGGGTCGTCGGATCGCCGCCCTCCGCGAGCGGCTCGGGCGCGAGATCGGATTGACGAAGGAGCAGCCGCTCGATGGCGATGGGCGGGGCCTGCGCCGGACGATCGAGGTCGGACTCGACGGCTGAGGGACCCGGGAGGCCCACGGTTCGCCCACGCGACGTGGCTCCCGACCGTCGGCCGGCAGCCTAACCCGAGATTTCCGCCCGCTCGGTGAAGATCGCGGTCACCACCAGCGCGCCGATCAGCCACAGCGCCACGACGGCCAGGGCGGCGTTCGGCTCCAGCCGCGCCAGCGACGCTGCGGGGTCGCCGCTTGCGGCCGCGGTCCGGGTCGTCGCGACCACCGCGTTCGCGGCGCTGAACGGCAGGTACTGGACAATCTCAGGCAGGAAGATCCGGGCGAACTGCTCGCCGAAGTAGGCCGCGATGCCGACCCCGATCCCGGCGAGCTGGCTGCGGGCAAGCGTCGCGATCGCAAAGCCGAGGGCGCACGCCTCGCCGAGGGCGAGCCAGCCCCGGAGGAGGAGATCCGGGAAGGTCTGGATCGTGGCGCTGTCGTCGAGTCCGGTCGTCGGAACGCTCGCCAGCCCGGCCGCGATCACGGCCACGACGATCCCGATCCCGAACGCCACAAGCAGCCCGATCCCGACCATCAGCCCGATCGTGGCGAAGGACACGAGCTGGTAGCGGCTCCGGCTCTCGCCCCGCGCAACGGCTGCTTTGAGCGTCCCCCAGGTCCACTCCGAGCCCGCGACCGCCGCGCCGTAGATCATCGCGAACAGCCCGCCGAGCCCGAGGATGAACGACAGCAACAGGGTGTAGGCACCGGGGAACGTCACGAGGAGCTTGCCCTGGCGCGCCCCGCCGCCGGCCCCGGCCTGGTTGGCCGTCGCGCCCACCGCGAGGTAGATCAAGGCGAGGAGCCCGACCAGAAGCCCGAAGGTGACCCACGTCGCGGGGCGCCGGACGAGCTTGCGGAGGCCGGCGACGAAGAGCCTCATCGGGCGGTCCCGGGGCCGGTCGGACGCGACCCGCCCGTTCCAGCGGCGCCGAAGAAGGTTCCCTCGTGGCTCGCGGCATCCTCGCCGGCGGTCAGCTCCAGGAACAGGGACTCGAGATCGTTGCCGGCCTCGACCCCCGACGCGTAGATCCCCGCGGTCGCCAGCGACCGGTTGACCTCGGCCGCCCGATCGCCGCTGATCGCCAGGGTCAGCCAGCCGTCGTCGCCTTCGACTCGCGCGGTCGGGCCGTCGGCAAGGGCGTCAAGAATGCCCCGTGCCGCGGCCACCTCGGCCGGCGCGACCCGGACGCGGACGCGGCCCTCGCCCGACAGCAGATCGCCGATCGGGCCCTCGCGGACGAGGCGCCCGGCAGCGATGATCCCGAGGACGTCGGCGAGCTGCTCGACCTCGCCGAGGATGTGGCTCGAGACGAAGACCGTCGTCCCGCTCTGCGCCAGCTGCCGGAGCATCTCGCGCATCGCGACGATCCCGGCCGGGTCGAGCCCGTTCGAGGGTTCGTCGAGAAGGAGCAGTTGCGGGTCGCTGAGGAGGGCGGCGGCGATGCCGAGCCGCTGCTTCATGCCGAGCGAGTACGTCTGGACCTTGTCGCGAGCGCGCTCGCGCAACCCGACGAGTTCGAGCAGCTCCTCGATCCGGGCCCGCGTCGTTCGGGCGCCGCTCGCGGCGATTGATCGGAGGTTCTCGCGGGCCGAGAGATACGGGTAGAACGACGGCGATTCGATCAGGGCGCCGACGTCGAAGAGGTGGCGCCGGTCGCCCCGGCCAAAGGGCCGACCGAGCACCTCGATTGAGCCCGCGTCCGGATGGATCAGCCCGGTCAGGAGCCGCATCGTGGTCGTCTTGCCCGCGCCATTCGGGCCGAGGAAGCCGTAGACGACTCCGCTCGGAACCGACAGGTCCAGGCCGGCCAGCGCGAGGCGCGTGCCATAGCGCTTCTGCAGGCCGCGCGTTGCGAGGGCCAGACCATCGGTCACGGAGATCTCCACGAGGAGTTGGACGGGGTCAGCGGGCAGGGACCCACCGGTCGATCCTGCGGTCGGCCGCGGCGCATGTCAAACTGGCCCTGCCGAGCCCGCGGCGCGATACCCCCTGGGGGTATCGATTCCGTGCTAGGATGAGCCCAGATGTCCGACGATCCCATTCCCGACCAGCAGCCCGACGCCGAGCCCGGAACGACGGTCGCTCCCGACCGGGCGACCCCGGCTGATCCCTTCGCCGGATTGTCGATCGACTTCGACCGAGGCCCGGGCGACGGCGCAGCCGCGGCCGTTGTCAGGCTCGGCGAAGCCGCCGCGAACGGCAGCGGTCCGATCTCGTTCGGCGCGCCGATCTCGTTCGCGCCCGTGGCATCCACGGCAGCCGAGACGGTCAACCGCCCTCGGCCAGGCGGTCCGGTTGGCGGCCCTGATGACGGAGCGGACCGGGATCAGAACCGGACGAAGCTGCTCATCATCGGCTCCGGACCGGCAGGCTTGACCGCCGCGATCTATGCCGCGCGGGCGAACCTTGAACCGATCGTGCTCGCGGGGGTGGTGCCCGGCGGCCAGTTGATGATCACGAGTGACGTCGAGAACTTTCCGGGCTTCCCGGACGGGATCCTCGGACCGGAGCTGATGGCGAAGTTCCGCGAGCAGGCCGAGCGATTCGGGTCGCGGATCCTCGATGTCGATGTCGAGCGGGTCGACCTCGGCGAGCGGCCGTTCCGGGCCTGGGCTCGCGGCGTCGAATACCAGGCCGACGCGGTCATCGTCGCGACCGGCGCGTCCGCCCTTTGGCTCGGCCTCGAGAGCGAGACCCGTCTCCGCGGCCGCGGCGTGTCGGCCTGCGCCACTTGCGATGGCTTCTTCTTCCGGGACAAGGAGATCGCTGTCGTTGGCGGGGGCGACACGGCGCTCGAGGAGGCGACCTACCTGACCCGGTTCGCGTCGAAGGTCCACCTCTTCCACCGGCGAGAGGCCTTCCGGGCGTCGAAGATCATGGTCGACCGGGCATACGACAACCCGAAGATCAAGGTCCACACGAACATCGCGGTCGACGAGGTCCTCGGCGGGACGAAGGTCGAGGGCCTCCGGATCCGCCACACCGTCACCGACGAGCTACAGGATCTGCCCATGGAGGGCCTGTTCGTCGCGATCGGCTATCGCCCGAACACGGACGTCTTCAAGGAGCAGCTCGAGGTCGACGACAAGGGCTACCTCGTCGTCCGCGACGAGACCGGGTCGAAGATCGACGGCGTCTTCATCGCCGGCGACGTCCACGACCACCGCTACCGCCAGGCCGTCACCGCCGCCGCCGACGGCTGCAAGGCCGCCATCGACGCCGAGCGCTGGCTCGAGTCGGTCGGGATCAGCGAGGCAACCACCGCGACTGCCTGGTGAGCCGCTGATGCGCTCGACGTCGCCTGACGCCAGGAGCGCCCCGGGCGGCACGTTCCGACCGGAGCTGGAGGGCCTCCGGGCCGTGGCGGTCATCCTGGTCGTGCTTTATCACGCCGGCGTTCCGGCGATCGGCGGCGGATACGTCGGGGTCGACGTCTTCTTCGTCCTGTCGGGCTTCCTGATCACCGGCTTGATCGTGCGGGAACTGCGCGCGACGGGCCGGATCGACCTCCCGGCGTTCTACGCCCGCCGGGCCCGGCGCCTCCTCCCCGCCGCGGCAGTCACGATCGCCGGCACGATCGTCCTCTCCGCGATTCTCCTGCCACCGCTCCGGATGCCGGACGTGGCCGGTGATGCCGCGGCCGCGTCGCTCTACGTCTCGAACCTGCGGTTCGCGTTCCAGGCGACCGACTACCTGGCGAGCGACCTGGCCCCGTCGCCGCTCCTCCACTTCTGGTCGCTCGGTGTCGAAGAGCAGTTCTACCTGTTCTGGCCGGCGCTGCTCCTCGCTGTCGCAACGTTCGGCGGCCGCATCTCCTGGCCGTTCGCGTCTCGGGGCGGAGCCGGTCGCCGGACGACGCGACGGGGAATGTCGGTCCGCGAGCCGCGGGCCCGGCCACGGCACGCGACGCCCCTCCGGGCCGCTGGCCCGACCGCGCGCCGGCTGGTCATCGCCGTCGCGATCGTCGCGATGGCGTCATTCGCCATCTCGCTCGTCCTCACCAACGTGTCGCAACCGTGGGCGTTCTTCTCGCTGCCGGCGCGAGCCTGGGAGCTCGGGCTGGGCGCCCTTCTGGCGCTTGGCGCGGAACGGCTCGCCCGTCTGCCGAGTCTCGCTGGCGGGATCCTGGTCGCGGCGGGCCTGGGGCTGGTGACCCTGGCGGGCTTCATCCTCGAGCAGTCGACGCCATTTCCCGGGACCGCTGCCCTCCTGCCGACGGTCGGCGCCGGACTCGTGATCGCCGGCGGTGCCGCCGGAGTCGGAACCATCCCGGTGCGATTCCTCTCCGTGCCCGTGATGCGGTTCATCGGGCGGATCTCCTACTCGTTGTACCTGTGGCACTGGCCGATCCTGATCCTGCCGGCGGCGGCGATCGACGGCGAGCTGCCGCTCGTCGGGCGACTGGCCCTGGCCGCCGTCTCGGTCGGGGTCGCCACGGCAAGCCAGCGCTGGATCGAGGACCCGATCCGGCATGGGCGGTGGGTCGGCTTCCGGGTCCGCCGGACCCTCGCCCTGGCCGGAACGGCGAGCGTGGTCGTGGCCCTCCTCTCGGTCGGCCTCGGCTCGGCCGCCGAAGCGTCCCTGCCGCAGACGGTTGCGCGCGCATCCGACGACCCGAACGCCCTCCTGCCCGATCCTCTCGGCTCGCTCAGGCCCTCGGCCCAGCCGGGTCCTTCCGATCCCGGCGGTCGCGCGACGGCCAGCCCGATCGTCGCCCCGAGCCAGCGTCCGGCAACGGCCGGCGGTCCGGTCCCGCGCGACCTCACCCCGTCGCTGGCGACCGTCGGGAACGACAACCCGGCCATCTATGCCAACGGCTGTCATCTCGACCAGCAGACGACCGAGCCGAAGACCTGTGTCTTCGGCGATCCCAGCTCACCGACGTCCGTGGTCCTGTTCGGCGATTCGCACGCGGCCCAGTGGTTTCCTGCTCTCGACCGTCTCGCCCGCGTCAAGGGCTGGAAGCTGATCACCTTCACCAAGTCCGCCTGTACGCCGGCGACGGTCGAGGTCTACTACCCCGCCTTCGGCCGGGCCTACACCGAATGCGACGACTGGCGGACACGGGTGTTCCAGGCGCTCAGGACGATCCGGCCGACCGCGGTGATCATGGCGATGTCGCGCTCATATCTGCTCCTCGACGGAACGACGACGCCGACGGCCCTGGACCGGCCGGACCTGTGGGACGCCGGGATCGCGACGACCCTCAGCCGTCTGGCGGCCGTCACCCATGACGTCGTCCTGATCGGCGACACGCCGCGCTCGCAGTTCGATGTCCCGGTCTGCCTCTCGAAGCATCTCGCCGACACGCTCGCCTGTGCCACGCCCTTCTCGAGCTCGGTCGACGTCGGGCGCACCGCCGACGATGCCCGGCTGGCGGCTGCGGCCGGCGCAACGTTCATCGATCCGACGCCCTGGGTCTGCCCGTCGGAACCGTGCCCGGCTGTCATCGGGTCCTACCTCGTGTTCCGTGACGCCCATCACCTGACGACGCCGTTCTCGACGGCCCTCGCCGGACGGCTCCTCGCGGCCCTGCCCTCGTTGCCCGGGTCGCGCGGGGGCTGACCCGGCCGTCCCCCGCGGCGTCCACGGCCGCGACGAGACCGCCCGCCCCCGGGACCTGTCCGTCGCAGATACGATGGGCAGATGCAGCATCGAAGCGCGGAGCTCGTCCATCACGGCGGGATGCATTTCAGCGCGATCACCGGCACCGGCCGGCGGCTCGAGTTCGGCGACGACGCAGAGCACAACGAGCAGTCGCCGGTCGAGCTGCTCGCGACGGCCCTCGGAGCCTGCTCGGCGATGGACGTCGTATCGATTCTCGCCAAGAAGCGGCAGGTCTACGACACGTACCGGGTGGACATCCGGGCCGAGCAGCGCGCCGAGTATCCCCAGGTCTTCACCCGGATCGACGTGACCCACATCGTCGAGGGAACCGTCGTCCTCGAAGCGGCGGTCCGGCGCGCCGTCGAGCTGTCGGCGTCGAAATATTGCCCGGTCAACGCCATGCTCTCCGCCGGCGCAACCGAGGTCCACCATCACTTCCGGATGCGCTGCACCGGCTCCGAGCCCAACGAGGCCTCGGGCGAGGTCCTGGTCACCGGACCGGAGCGGCGCCCCGACATCCTCGCCTGAGGTCGGCGGGACTCGAAGCGGCTGCCTGTCGTCACCCCTTGTTGCATGACTATGCGTCCGTCCTGTATAGTCATGCGGTGATGACCCACAACCCGTCCTCTGCGAAGGACCACGCGCGTCTCGGCGCGCCGGCGCGCCTGTGAGCGCGGGGGCCGAGGGCAGGCTCGAGACCGTCATCGATCGGCGGCCTGCCAGCGGGGATCGCCGGATCCGGGTGGCCATCGTCGGCGCAACCGGTTATGCGGGCGCCGAGCTGATCCGGTTGTTGGGTCGGCACCCAGCGGTCGAGATCGTCGGCCTCGTCGGACGTGATCGTCACGATGTCGCCGTCGGCGGGGTCCACCCCCATCTCGCGGGGACCGGTCTCGCCGTCGATGCCACGATCCCGCCGTCCGATGCCGTGTTCCTGGCTCTTCCGCATGGGGCGGCCGCGGAGATCGTCCCGACGTTGGCCGAATCGGGCGTCGCGATCGTCGACCTCGGACCCGATTTCCGGCTCCATGCCGTGGCCGACTATCCGCGCTGGTACGGCTTCGAGCACCCCCGCGCCGACCTGCTCAACGGCGCGGTCTACGGCCTGCCAGAGCTCCACCGGGCAGAGCTCGAAGCGCTTCGGGAGAGCCCGGTCGCGATCGTCGGGTCGCCCGGCTGCTACCCCACCGCCACGCTCCTCGCCCTCGCGCCCCTGGCCCGGGCGGGGCTGATCGGCGACCTCGTCGTCGACGCCAAGAGCGGCGTGTCGGGCGCCGGGCGCGAGACGAAGGCCGACCTCATGTTCAGCAACGTCAACGAGAGCGTGAAGGCCTACGGCATCGGCGGTCATCGCCACGTCGCGGAGATCGAGCAGGAGCTCGCCGCGGTCGCTGCCGCCACGGGCGCCGTGAACCCCGGCGCGGCCCCGGTCGATTTCCTGCCCCACCTGATCCCGATGACCCGCGGCATCCTCTCGGCCTGTCACGTCCGGCCGACCCGCCAGACCAGCCAGGCCGAGCTCGACCACCTGTATGCCGCGGCCTACGATGGCGAGCCGTTCGTGACGGTCGTCGGGGACGC
Source organism: Candidatus Limnocylindrales bacterium (assembly GCA_038204565.1). Classification (GTDB taxonomy): domain Bacteria; phylum Chloroflexota; class Limnocylindria; order Limnocylindrales; family CSP1-4; genus CF-46. Next base: position 33,561 of record JBBRCU010000007.1, on the reverse strand, counting down.
GCCGGCCACCAAGCACGTCCTCGGCAGCAATCATGCCCGCGTCTTCGTCCACCTCGACGAGCGGACGGCCCGGATCCTCGCGATCGGCGTCATCGACAACCTGGTGAAGGGCGCCGCCGGTCAGGCGATCCAGGCGTTCAACCTCGTCCACGGCCTGCCCGAGACTGCCGGTCTCGAGCAGCTCCCACTCGCTCCATAGGGACCGCACCGCCATGGCCATTGCCGTCACTCCGCTCCTCAGCGCGCTCTCGACCGATCTCCCGCCGGTCGAGCGGCGGGCCACGATCCCGGGAGGCTTCGCCGCAACCGGCGGCGTGGCCGGGATCAAGGCCTCCGGCCGGCCGGACCTGGCGCTCGTCGCGACCGATGCGGGTCCCGATGGGCGCCGGGCGCCGGCGGCCGTAGCCGCGGTCTTCACGCCGAACGCGTTCGCGGCGGCTCCCGTGCGGCTGTCACAGGCCCATCTCGCGGCGACGGAGCCGGCGGGCAGCGGCCGGTTCGGCTGGGCCAGCGGGATCATCTCGACAAGCGGCTGCGCGAACGCCGCAACCGGCGCGGCCGGCGACGCCGATCAGGCCGTCGTGGCGGACATCCTCGCCGAGGCCATCGCGATCGACGGCGACCACACGCTCCTGCTCTCGACCGGGATCATCGGCACGCGACTGCCGCTCGAGATCGTCCGGGCCGGGGTCGCCGCCGTGGCGCCGACGCTGGCCCCCACCGACGCCGGGCTGGCGGCCGCTGCCGAAGCCCTCCGCACGACCGACTCGCTCGTGAAGGCTGCCACGACGACGATCACCCTGCCGGACCCGGATGGGCTGGCGGTCCGTTCGATCCGGGTCACCGGGATCGCCAAGGGCGTCGGGATGATCCATCCGCGCATGGCGACGATGTTGTCGATCGTCCTGACCGACGCGACCGTCGATCCGGCTACGCTCCACGGCCTGCTCCGCCCGGCCGCCGCGCGAACCTGGGATCAGCTCAGCGTCGACGGCGACACCTCGACCAACGACACGGTCTTCGTTCTTGCCTCGGGTGCCGCAGGCGCCGCGCCGGTCGCGGCCGGGACGCACTCGGCCGCCGAACTGGGCAGGGCGATCGAGGCTGTCGCGCGCGACCTGGCCCGCCAGCAGGCTGCGGACGGCGAGGGCGCGACGACGCTGATCACCTGCCAGGTGTCCGGCGCGGTCGATGACGCCGACGCCCGAGCGGTTGCCCGCGCCGTGATCTCCTCGTCGCTGGTGAAGGCGGCGGTCCACGGGCGCGATCCGAACTGGGGCCGGATCGCTGGCGCCGCCGGAAACGCAACGCTGGCCGACGAGGCGGTCCTCGCGGCCGGCGGTCTCACCTTGTCGGCGGCCCGCAGCCGATCAGGCACCCCGGCCGAACTCGATCCCGACCGGCTGGCGATCGCGATCGCCGGTCATCTCGTGTTCGACGGCGCGGCCGGAGGTCCGGTAGCGTTCGATCGGGCGGCGGCGCGGGCGGCGATGGAGGGCCCGGAGCTGCTCGTCCGGCTCGACCTCGGCCTGGGCGACGGCCACGGCGAGGCCTTCGGCTGCGACCTTACAGAGACGTACGTCATCGAGAACTCGGAATACACGACGTGAGCGAGATCCTGGTCGTCAAGCTGGGCGGCACGACGATCGCGGACCAGAGCCAGGTGCTCACCGAGGTGGCCGCGGTCGCGCGGTCCCGGCCGGTCGTGCTCGTCCACGGCGGCGGCAAGCGGATCACCGAGTGGCTCGAGCGAATGGGCGTGGCCTCCAAGTTCGAGAACGGCCTCCGGGTCACCGATCAGGCGGCGCTCGAGGTTGCCGCGGCCGTCCTCCGCGGCGTCGTCAACAGCGAGCTGGTCGCCGGCCTCCGCGACCTCGGCGTCGACGCTGTCGGGCTGTCGGGCGTCGACGGCGGCCTTCTCGTCAGCGAGCGCGTCCCGGGGATGGGGCTCGTTGCCCACGTCGTCGGCCTGCGCCGCGACCTCCTCGACGCGGTCCTCGTCGGCGGCCAGGTCCCCGTCGTTGCTCCGCTCGCTCGGGACGAGGACGGCATCGTCTGCAACGTCAACGCCGACGATGCCGCGGCCGGGATCGCCGCCGGGCTCGGCGCCCGCCAGCTCGTCCTGATGACGGACGTCGACGGGGTCCGCGGCGCCGCGGGCAACCGCCTCGACACGCTCACGAGCGACGAGGCCGAACAGCTCATCGAGACCGGAGTGATCGCAGGCGGGATGGTCCCGAAGATCCGGGCCGCCCTGGCGGCGCTGACCTGGGAGGGATCCGAGGCGATCATCGCCGACGCGTCTGCCACAGACGCCCTCGCCCGCGCCCTCACCGACCCGACGTTCGGTACCCGGATCTCGCGGCGTCGATCGGCCGTGGGCGCCGCCTGATGCGCGGCCGTTGCGCAACCGGCGCGAGCCCGGCCGGCGGCAGTTCGCTGATCCTCGCGGTCCGCACTCCATCGGTGGCGCCACTCAGCGGCGCGGGAGCGGGCGGCTCGGGCAGCGGCTCGAAGCGCGTCCGTCAGGAGGCGATCCGCGACATCGTCGGGCCGACCGGGGTCGGGAGCCAGCAGGAACTCGTCGATCGCCTGAACGAGCGCGGCTTCGCGGTGACCCAGGCGACGGTGAGCCGCGACATCGGCGACCTCGGCCTGGTCAAGGCCCATCGCGGCGGCAGCAGCGCATATGTGTTCCCGGAGACCCTCCGCGGCGACGCCCCCGCTGCCGACTCGCCCGGGGGGACCGACGAGCGTCTTCGCCGGATCCTTGCCGACGTTCCGGTCGCGATCGGCCGGAGCGGCTTGACTCTACTCGTGACCGGCTCGCCCGGAACCGCGAGCATCATCGCCCAGGCGATCGACGAATCGACCCTGACCGAGCAGGAGGGGACGCTGGCCGGCGACAACACGCTCCTCGTCCTATTCGCCGACGAGGACCGCCTCGGCGCCTGGCGCGGGCGCTTCGAGCGGATCGTCGCCACCGCGGCGGCCGGTCGCCCATGACGTCATCCACCACCTCGTTCCTCACCAGCCTCGGAGGCCCGTTGCACCCATGAAGAAGGTCGTCCTCGCCTACTCCGGCGGCCTCGATACGTCCGTAGCCGTCGCCTGGCTCCGCGAGAAGTACGACTGCGAGGTCGTCTGCCTGACCGTCGACGTCGGCGGTGGCTCGCTCCGGCCGGGCGTCGAGAAGCGGGCGATCTCGGCCGGCGCGTCGCGCGCCTACGTGGTCGACGCCCGCGATCGGTTCGTCCGCGATTTCGTGTGGCCGCATCTCCAGGCCGACGCCCTCTACCAGGACGCCTACCCGCTGGCCACCGCCCTCGCCCGGCCGCTCATCGCCCAGCTCCTTGTCGAGGTGGCCCGGCGCGAGGGCGCGGACGCGGTCGCCCACGGTTGCACGGGCAAGGGCAACGACCAGGTCCGCTTCGACGTCGCGGTCCACGCCCTCGATCCGGGGCTCGAGGTGATCGCTCCCATGCGGGTCGGGATGGGCCTGACCCGCGACCAGGAGATCGACTACGCGATCGAGCGCGGGATCGAGATCCCGATCACGAAGGCCTCGCCCTACTCGATCGATGTCAACCTGTGGGGCCGCTCGTGCGAGACGGGCGTCCTCGAGGACCCATGGGTCACGCCGCCGCCGGACGCCTACGAGTGGACCGTCGCCCCGTCCGACGCGCCGGCCCCGGTCGAGCTCGTCATCGAGTTCGAGGGCGGGATCCCGGTGGCGATCGACGGCGAGCGCCTCGATCCGGTCGAGCTGGTCGAACAGCTGCATGAGCTTGGCGGCGCGCACGGTGTCGGCCGGATCGACCACGTCGAGGATCGCCTGGTCGGGATCAAGAGCCGCGAGATCTACGAGGCTCCGGCCGCGACGATTCTCCATGCCGCTCACGACGCGCTCGAGGGCCTGACCCTGACCAAGGACACGCTCCGGTTCAACCGGCTCGTCGCGAGCGAGCTGGCCCAGCTGACGTACGACGGGCTGTGGTTCAGCGCCCTCCATCGCGATCTGCGCGGCTACGTTGCCTCAGCCCAGCGGGTCGTGTCCGGCGACGTCCGGATCAGGCTCGATCACGGCTCGGCGGTCGTGGTCGGCCGACGTTCGCCGCTGTCCCTCTATGACAAGAACCTCGCGACCTACGACACCGGCGACGCGTTTGACCATGCGGCGGCGGTCGGGTTCATCTCGATCTTCGGCTTGCCGCTCCGGGTCGAGGCGGCCCGCCACGGCGCGGTCGGGGCCCACTACGGCGCCGCGTGGACGTGGACGGACCCGCTTCTCGCGGATCTGCCGACAACGGTGACCGACCCGCCGGAGCCGGTCGCGGCCGGCTAGGACGTCGGGCTAGCCACCGAGCTGATCGATCGGACCGGGCTGCGTCTCGTTCGTCCGAACCCGCTCGAAATACGCCTGCGACCGGCCGATCTCGGTGGTCAGGGCAGTCACGGTCAGGGCCATCGTGTCGAGGGCGCGGGCCCGGAACGTGTCGATCTCGTCCATCGTGGCATAGATGTTGGCGAACGCCGTCTGGAGCTTCTCGAGGTCGACCGTCGCCGACGACGCCTGCTCGGCGATCGCGCTCGACTGCTGGCGGAGCATGGCCGCGGTCGATTCGATCAGGTTGGAGGTCGTCGTGTTGAGCGCGGTGATCTGGTCGAGGACGAGCTTCTGGTCGGCCATCGCCTGAGCGACGATCACCGCGGTCCGGAGGGCCGAGACCGTTGTCGTCGTCGCTCGCTGGACGCCCTTGATCAGCTCGAGATTGTTGCGCCGGATGACGTCGAGGGCGAGGTACCCCTGGACGCTGACTGCGAGCTGGGTCAGCAGGTCCTGATGCTTCTGGCGGACCGAGAACAGGAGGTCGTCGCGGAGCGTCCTTGCCCGCTCCCCGTCGCTCGCCTCGATCGCGCCGACCCGCTCGGCGAGACCCGTGTCCAGGGTCGCGGCGAGGTAGGCATATCGGCGGAGCCGGCCCATGACGGCCCAGAGATTGACCTTTTCGGTGGCAATCGCGCTGTTGTCCCGTTCGAGCTCGGCGCGGCCGCGATCGAGGGCGCCGATGATCGCGTCGAGCTGGTGCTGACTCGAGCGGTACCGGTCGAAGTAGTCGCGAAGCCGGTCGCCGGCGCGGAACGGGAGCTTGCCGAGGAGCTTCCGCGGGCTGAACAGGTCGCCCTGGCGCGACGGGTCGAGAGCCTCGACCTCCTGGCGCAGGCTCTTGAGCGTCCGGCCGACGTCGGACGACTCCGCAAATCGACTGTCCTGAAGGGTGGCCAGGGGCTTCTGGAGGAGCCGGCTCGAGACCGCTGCCGAAGCGCGGATGTCGTCGTCACCGAGAGCGCCGATGTCGCGGACCCGATCGCTGAACTCGGTTCCGTGTAGGTCGAGGCTCGAGACGGCGTCGAGATACGCGGCGACCATCGCGTCGAGCCGCTGGCGGTCGGCAGGGCTGATCGGGACGGCGTCGATGGCGGCGGCCGGGGCCACGGAGCCGACCGGGTCCGGTGCCTCGAGGGCAAGGCCGGAGGGAGCGAGCTCGGCCGCCGCTGGGGGGCTCACGGGGGCGCTCGCGACATCCCGTCCGTCGTTCGACTCGGGCAGGACGAGGGATGATTCACTCATCGTCGCATCAGACCACGTGCCGGCCCGCGCCGCAAGCCGCTCGAATCGTTCGGTTCATCCCGACAGCCTCACGTCCGCGGCGCGGCGCGGGGCGGCGCGTGAGTCAGCCCCTGACTCAATTCGACTGCCAGTGCGCTTGAGTGGGTCGGCATGGCGACATGGTCACGCGGGCTACGGCGGAATCCGAGTCAGTTGATGACTCAGCACCTTGAAGCGGAGGGCGATCCCGGCTCGGAGCCGGGACGACCCCGTTCGGGCGCTCAGGCGGCCGGTTCGGGACCGTCGGCGCCGTCCACCTCGTTCGCCGCGGCATGCGCCTCGACCTGAGCCATGAACCTGTCGGTGAGGATCAGCCGCGACGGCAGGAGGGCCACGTGAATGACAGCCGCCGCCATGAAGACGGCTACGAGCCCGAAGCTCTGGGCGATCAGACCGCCGAGGAGCGCCCCGAGCGGGAGCGAGCCCCACGAGATCACCCGGAAACTGGCCATGACCCGGCCGAGGAGATGGTTCGGCACGATTCTCTGGCGGATCGAGCCGAAGACGACGTTGAAGGCGCCGCCGACGGACGCCGAGACGGCGAGGATGGCGCCGATCAGGACCGGGTTGTTCGTCGCGATCCAGACGAGGTCGCCGGCGAGGAGCGAGGCGATGCAGGCGACGAACAGGTTGGCCCGGCCGAGGATCGCCTCGAACCGGGCCGCGAAGATCGTCCCGATCACGCTGCCGACCGCGAGCGCGGTCATCAGCAGGCCCAACCCGACCCCGTCGAGCCCGAGCGGCCCCGGGGCGACGATGTACAGGACGAGGATTGCGAACACCGCGGTCGTGGCGAGGTTCATCGGGCCGACGACGAACGCCATCGTCCGGAGCAGCTTGTGGTGCCAGAGGTACGACATCCCGACCCGGATCTCGGCCGCGATCGAGGCCGGCGGTCCGGTCCGCGTCGCGCGGAACGTGCCGCTGAGGGTGACGAGGCAGAGGAGCGCCCCGAGATACCCGGCGGCGGCCACACCGAACGCCGACGCCAGCGCGATTCCGGCCAGGAACCCGCCGACCGGCGGTCCGACGAAGTTGTTCATCGTCAGCTCGACTGCATTCAGCCGGCTGTTCGCCGCCACCACCTTGCCCTTGCCGACGACGTTCGGGAGCATCGAGCTGGCCGCGGTGTCGAACATCGTCTCGAAACAGCCCAGGACGAACGCAACCGCATAGAGCAGCCAGATCGTGGCGAGGTTGCCGACGACCGCGGCTGCCAACCCAGCGAGGAGGATCACCCGCCCGGCGTCCACGAGGACCATCGTCCGGCGTCGGTCGAGCCGGTCCGCGAGGGCGCCGGCGATCAGCGCGAACACCAGCCACGGCAGCCGCGACGCCACGGTGACGCCGGCAACGAGACCCGGCGCTTTCGTCAAGCTGACGGCGAGGAGTGGCAGCGCGATCTGGAAGATCCCGTCGGACAGGTTGGCCTGAAGCGACGCGGAGAAGAGCGTCCAGAACCTGCGCCCGAGCCCGCCGTCGATCTGCCTGAGCACCGCGTTCACGGGCGGATGCTCACTCAACGATCCAACGGAACACGATCCGGATCGATCGTCTGACGACCAGACGTGTCGAATCTTTTCGCTGGATGTACATCCCGGCGGAGGATAGCGGAGAGCCCGGCCGGAGGCCGGGCTCTGAAGGTGATGAACGGGTGGCGATCGACCGCTCCGGTGCGGAATGGACGATCAGGGTTGCTCAGGCGGCGGCGGGCAGGTCGTCCGGGATGTGGCCACCGAGACCCATCTCCGGGATGTCCAGGCCGGCCAGCTCGACTTCCGGGCAGACCCGCAGCTTGACGAGGCGGTCGAGGACCTTGAAGAAGATGCACGAGGCCCCGAACGCCCAGATGAACGCGACCGCGGCACCGACGACCTGGGCGACGAACTGGCCGACGTTGCCGTAGAGCAGACCGATGGCGGTATAGCCGCGGTTACGATTTAGTCCACCTTGGGCACGAGGCCCGAATTGCAGGACCGTTTTCCTCAGGCGTTGGGCAGCTGGTCCGCCACGCATCCTGCCGTTTGGATCCAACTTGTGTGCGTGACACACGTTAGTGAAGGGCAACTCGGCGCTTTCCGCGGGCCGCCGACGATCAGCCGCCGACGATCAGCCGGCGACAACTCGGGACTCGGCGGCCCGGAGGCGGGCGTAGCCCGGCTTCACGACCTCGTTGATGAGGCGGAGCCGTTCGTCGAACGGGGCGAAGGCACTCTTCATTGCGTTGATCGTCAGCCACTCCATCTCGCCGAGGCCGATCCCGAATGCGCCCTCCAGGGCCGCGAACTCCGACGACATCGAGACGCCGCTCATCAGCCGGTTGTCGGTGTTGAGCGTGACCCGGAAGCGGAGCCGGCGGAGGAGATCGATCGGGTGGTCGGCGATCGATGCCACGGCGCCGGTATGAACGTTCGAGGTCGGGCACATCTCGAGCGGCACCCGCCGGTCGCGGACGAACGCCGCCAGCCGCCCGAGCGCCACCGAGCCATCGTCACGGACGGTGATGTCATCGACGATCCGGACGCCATGCCCGAGCCGTTCCGCCCCGGCGAACTGAAGGGCCTCCCAGATCGAGGGCAGTCCGAACGACTCGCCGGCGTGGATGGTGATGTGGAAGTTCTCCCGTCGGATGTGGTCGAACGCGTCGAGATAGCGCGTCGGTGGGTAGCCCTTCTCAGGTCCGGCGACGTCGAATCCGACGACCCCCGCATCCCGCCAGCGAACGGAGCATTCGGCGACCTCGACGGAGCGGGCGGCCTGGCGCATCGCGGTCACGAGCATCTTCATGACGATCGGCTGGCCGGCCGCAGCGGCCCGCTCCGCTCCGATCCGGAACCCCTCGAGGTTGGCCTCGACCACCTCGTCGAGGGTCAGCCCATGGTCGGTCGAGAGCTCCGGGGCGTAGCGGACCTCGGCGTAGACGACCCCGTCGGCGGCCAGATCCTCCGCGCACTCGGCGGCAACCCGGATGATCGCGTCCTTCTCTTGCATGACCCCGAACGTGTGGGTGAACGTCTCGAGGTAGAGCTCCAGCGATTTCCGGTCAGCGCCACGACGGAACCACGTCGCGAGCTCGTCGACGTCGGTCGTGGGCAGGGCGTCGTAGTGGAACTCGCGGGCAAGGTCGATCACCGTCGCCGGGCGCAACCCTCCGTCGAGATGGTCGTGAAGCAGCGCTTTCGGGGCCTGGCGGATGGTGTCGAGGGTCGGCATCGGCGTCTCGTGCGGTGAGCGGCGGAGAAGCCGATGGTACGTCGCCCGAGAGCACCGGCGGTTCGGGCTCAGGAAATGCCCGGTCGTCTCGATCGCCGACGCGTTGCCGGCAGGCCGGCAGGCGCGGGCGCGAGTTCAGGTCCGGCGCTCAGCCCGAAGACGTTCGATCCGTTCGCGAGCCGTGCCGATCGCCGCGCGGACGCGGACCGGCGAGGTTCCGCCGACGACATCGGCTGCCGCAAGGGAACCCTCGACCGTCGCCCGTGTAAGGAGCTCCACGATTGCGCCGCTGTCCTCGGCCAGGCCCGCCGCAACCGAGTCATCCGAGGCGGCAAGGAGCTCGGCGAGGTCGGTCCCTGGAACGTCGGACAGGAGCCGGATTCCGGCCACCTCAGCCCGGCCGACGAGCGCCCCGACGATGTGGTGAGCCGCGCGGAACGGAACCCCGCGCCTCACGAGCGCGTCGGCGAGGGTCGTCGCGGTCGTGTACCCCTCGGCCGCCGCCTCCGCCATCCGCTCGCGTTCGACGCCGAGTGTCGCGATCAGCCCGGCGAAGATCGCCAGCGAAGCCTCGAGGGTCGCGACGGCGCGAAACAGCGGCGGCTTGTCCTCCTGGAGGTCGCGCTGATAGCCGAGGGGCAGGCCCTTGAGGAGGGTCAGGCTCCCGGTGACGGCGGCGATCGCGGCAGCGGTCCGGCCGCGGATCAGTTCGGCCGGGTCGGGGTTGCGCTTGTTCGGCATCATCGAGCTTCCGGTGGAGTAGGCGTCGGCCACGCGAATGTACCCGAAGCGCGGGTTCGACCACCACGCGATCTCCTCGGCCAGTCGGCTCAGGTGAACCATGGCGAGGGCCACCGCGGAGAGGGTCTCCACGACGAAATCCCGGTCGCCGACCGCATCGAGGGAGTTCGCGGTCACCCCATCGAATCCAAGATCCGCGGCCGTCGCCGCCCGATCGAGGGGGTAGCCCGCCCCGGCCAGGGCGCCGGCGCCGAGCGGGCTGACATTGAGCCGGCGGCGGGCGTCGGCGAGACGTCCCCGATCGCGCTCGGCCATCTCGACATAGGCGAGGAGGTGGTGGCCGAACAGGACGGGCTGGGCCGGCTGGGTGTGGGTCGTGCCGGCGAGGACGGCATCACCGGCCCGCTCGGCGAGGTCGACGAGCGCATCCTCGTAGTCGATGAGGGCTGCATCCAGCCGATCGATCGCCCGGCGAGTCCACAGCCGCAGGTCCGTGGCGACCTGGTCGTTTCGCGAACGGCCGGTGTGGAGCTTGCCGGCGACCGGCCCGATCCGCTCGGCGAGGGCCGCCTCGAGGTTGAGGTGGACGTCCTCCAGCGCCGGGTCCCAATGGAGCTCGCCGTTCTCGACGTCGCGACGGAGCCCGGCCAGCCCCTCGAGGATCGCACCGACCTCGGCGTCGCTCACGATCCCGGCGCGGCCGAGTCCGCGGACATGGGCGACCGAGCCATCGAGATCGTCGATCGCCAGCTCGGCATCGACCTCGACCGACCGGCCGAACGCGGCAACCTGCTCGTCGCTGTCGCCGGCGAACCGTCCGCCCCAGAGCCGCATCCGACCTCCTTGACGCGCTGACCGCCCGGCGACCCGGGCGAGAGCCAATCATGCCGCGATCCGGCAGGCTCCGGTGCCACGATCGGCACAACGGAGCCGGTGACCTGCAACGACGGCGCCGGAAGCCGGGTTTCGAACGACGGACATCCGGCGTCAAGCAGGGGGACAAGCCCGGGTTGGCCCATTGCCCTAGGCCAAGCAATCGAGGATCATGAGACCCCATGACGACATCCCGCGGCTCCCGCATCGACTGGCTGATCTTCATCGCCCTCGGCTTCTTCTGGGGCAGCAGCTACCTGTTCATCAAGATCGGCGTCGATCACGGCCTCCAGCCGTTCACCCTGATCATGTTCCGGCTCCTGATCGGGCTCCTCCTCCTCGCCTCGGTCGTCACGGCATTCCGCGAGCCGCTGCCTCGCAGCCCCCGAATCTACGGCCACCTGTTCGTCATGGGCGTGATCAACATCGCGATTCCCTTCAGCCTGATCACGTTCGCCGAACAGACGGTCGACTCATCGCTGGCGTCGGTGATCAACAGTGGCGTGCCGCTCTTCGTGATCGTCATCGCCGCGATCTTCCTGAAGGGTGAGACCGTCACCGTCAACCGGGTGGCCGGGCTGGTCGTCGGTTTCGTCGGGGTCGCGATTCTCGTCGGGCTCGACATCACCGACCTCGGCTCCGCCAACGCCATCGGCGAGCTGGCCCTGGTCGGGGCGACGATCTCCTATGCCGCGGGCAACGTCTACGCCAAGGCCCATGTCCACGGCCTGCGGCCGATGATCCCGGCGCTCGTTCAGGTGTTCTTCGGGCTGCTCGTGACGGGCACCCTCGCCTTCGTGACCGAGCATCCGCTGGCGGTCGTGCCGGCCCCCGAGGCGATCCTTGCCGTCGTCTGGCTCGGCCTCCTCGGCTCCGGTCTTGCCTATCTCAGCTACTTCCGGATCCTCCAGCACTGGGGCGCGACCCGAACGTCGCTCGTGGCGTATCTCCTGCCGGTGTACGGGATCGTGCTCGGGGCGCTCGTCCTCAGCGAGCCGATCGCCGAGAGCACCCTCCTCGGGGCGGCCCTCGTGATCGGCGGCATTGCCCTCGTCAATGCCCCGTTCGGGACGCGGCCGCTGTTCGCCCGCGGCGGCGTTGCTCCGGAGGTCCCCTCTGCTGCCCCAACGGACGGCGTCGCCGGGGTCGGCCTCGGCGTCGGCGAGTCCTAGACCCGCCCGGGTCAGACGGCCGAGCCCACCTCGTCCGCCCCGAGCGCGGCCCGCAGCCGCTCGGCGGCCTCCTCAGGGGTGAGGTCGCGCTGGGTCTCCGCGAGCAGCTCGTAGCCGACCATGAATTTCCGCTTCTCTGCGTCGAGAAGCGGCGGGAAGAAGTGCGCGTGGAGCTGCCAGTGCACGTCTTCTGCCACGCCGCGGAATGGGGCCTGGTGCCAACCCATCGAGTAGGGGAACGGGACACCGAACAAGCGGTCGTAGGCGCCGAGGAGCTCGATGAGCGTTACCGCCAACGAGTCCCGGCGACGGGAATCGAGGTCGGGCAGGCGCTGGGTGGGCGTCCGCGCGACGAGGAGGACCTCGAACGGCCAGGAGGCCCAGAACGGGACGGCGACCAACCAGTCATCGTTCTTGACGATCACGCGCGGCCCATCTGCTTCTTGCGCCGCGGCATCCAGCAGGAGAAGCCGGCCGTGCTCGGCCCGGTAGGCGCGCTGCGTCCGATCCTCGCGCGCCGCGGCGTTTGGCAGCGCCGCGCCGGCCCAGATCTGACCGTGCGGGTGCGGATTCGACGCGCCCATTGCCTCACCACGATTCTCGAACACCTGGACCCACTGATAGCGCTGCCCCAGCTCGGCCGTCTGCTCCGCCCACACGTCCACAACGCGGCGGACGTCCTCAGCGGGCATCGCGGCGAGGGTCAGGTCGTGCCGTCGCGCGAAGCACAGGACTCGACAGGTGCCGGGCTCGACCTCCGCCACGAGGAGGCCATCGCGGAACCCGCCTGCCGGGACGTCGGGACGGAGCGCCGCGAAGTCATTGTCGAACACGAACGTCGCTTGGTAATCCGGGTTGGCCTGGCCATTCGCCCGGCGGTTGCCGGGGCAGAGATAGCAGGTCGGGTCGTGGACGACCGCATCCGTCGTCGAAGTTCGCTCGCGGCGCCCCAGCCATGGTCGGTCCGTGCGGCCGGCGGACACGAGGACCCACTCGTCCAGCAATGGGTTGTAGCGGCGATGAGGTACCGCCTCAAGCGCCGCGATCGAGGCGAAGACGCGTCCGTCGGCGAATTCAGTGGGCACGGACAGCCGCCGGAGCCGCGTCCGGGTAGCGGCCCGAATGCGCACCTTCGTCAAGCGCGGCCGGGTCATCGCCGACGACGACGAATTCGCCGACCGACGCGGCCAGCAGCGCGCGGGCGTCGGCCCGCAGCCCCTGGTCGGAGATGAGCAGATCGGCCTGATCGAGCGCGCCGATCGACGCGATCCCGACGACCCCCCACTTCGTGTGGTCGGCGAGGACCACCAGGCGGCGCCCAGCGTCCATCAAGGCTCGGTCCGTCTCGGCCTCCAGAAGGTTCGGACAGGTGAAGCCGGCCTTTGCGTCCATCCCGTGGACCCCCATGAACACCTGGTCAAGATGGACGGTTCGGAGCTGGCTGACTGCGAACGTGCCGACGAGCGCTTCCGAGGGCGTCCGTGTCCCGCCTGTGAGGATGACGGTCTGGTCGCGCCGGCCCGATCGATGCAGGAGGTCGGCCACTCGAATCGAGTTCGTGACGATCGTGACCCGCGGGATCTCCGCGACCCGCGCGGCGAGGATGTGCGTCGTTGTCCCCGCCGAGATGCCGATCGCCATGCCGGGCTCGACCTGACTCGCGGCGGCCGCGGCGATCGCCGCCTTCTCCTCCTGCTGGAGTGAGGACTTCGCGACGAACCCCGGCTCGAACGACGCGAGGTCGGACAAGGCGGTCGCGCCGCCGTGGACCTTCTCCAGCAGCCCGTGCTCATGGAGGATCTCGAGGTCCCGCCGCACCGTCATGTCCGAGACGGCCAGGTCGCGGGCGAGGTCGGCCACGCGGACCGCGCCCGTGCCGCGGACGCGGTCGAGGATGAGCGCCTGACGCTGACGGGCGAGCATGCGATCTCCTCTGGATCTCCGATGCCAGGCGGGCCGCGCCCGACGCGTCGGACGGACTCGGCCCTGACCGATCGCGGCCATCTTCGCGCGCGCAGGGGATGAAGTCAACGAACTCGCACAAAATAACTTGTTCGGATGTGAGTGACTCTCTTGACATTCGCGGTCGCCGTCGCGACAATCCTGTGGCGATGGCCCGCCCTGCCTAGGCTTGCGCAGGGTTGACCCGAAGGAGGAGCGAGCATGACTGAATCTGACAGCCTCCCGTCCGTCACACGCCGCCAGGTCCTCAAGGGAGGCGCCGCGCTCGCGGCCCTCGGCGGTGTCTCGGCATTCGTCGCGGCCTGCGGCAACGGCGCGACACCGTCCCCGAGCGCTGCCGCGCCATCCGGCGGCACCAGTCCGTCGGGCGGCATTGCGCCTTCCGCGCCACTCGCGTCCACTCCGCCGGCCGCCACCGGCACGATCACGTTTGGGTCGAACTACTCCGACGACGTGCCGAAGAAGGCGATGCAGGCGGTCGTAGACGGGTTCACCAAGAAGACCGGGATCGCGGTCACCGTCAACACCGTCGAGCATGGCAAGTTCCAGGACACGATCAACGCCTATCTCCAGGCGACCCCGGACGACACGTTCACCTGGTTCGCCGGGTACCGAATGCGATTCTTCGCCGCACAAGGACTCGCGACCGACATCAGCGACGTCTGGTCGTCCATCGGATCCAACTACGCTGACGCCTTCAAGACCGCGTCCACCGGCGACGACGGGAAGCAGTACTTCATCCCGTTCTACAACTACCCGTGGGTCGTCATCTACCGGAAGTCGTTCTTCAGCGAGAAGGGCTACACGATCCCCAAGACGATCACCGAGTTCAAGACGCTCGGCGACAAGATGAAGACCGCCGGGCTCATCCCGCTCGCGTTCGGGGACAAGGACGGCTGGCCCGCGATGGGCACGTTCGACATCCTCAACATGCGGATGAACGGCTACGACTATCACATCGGGCTGATGGCCGGAAAGAACAAGTGGAGCGACGCGAAGACGAAGGCCGTCTTCCAGAAGTGGGCGGAGCTTCTCCCCTACTTCGACCCGCAGCCGCTCGGCAAGACCTGGCAGGAAGCGGCCCAGGACATGATCGGCAAGAAGGCCGGGATGTACTTTCTGGGCACCTTCGCCGGCGAGCAAGCCACCGACCCGGCCATCCACGACGACCTCGACTTCTTCCCGTTCCCGACCTTCGGCACCGAGTTCGACGCTGAATCGGCGATCGACGCCCCGATCGACGGGTTCATGGTCTCCTCGAAGGCCAAGAACCTCGACGGTGCAAAGGCCTTCATGGAATACCTGTCGACCGGTGAGGCTCAGGGCATCTTCCTCGCGTCGAGCCCGAACAACGTCGCGGCGGCCAAGGACGCCGACACCAGCAAGTACACCCCCTTCCAGAAGAAGATGGCCGAGATCATCGGGGGATCCCAGAAGATCGCCCAGTTCCTTGACCGCGACACGAACCCGGCGTTCGCCGGAGCAAACGGCATGCAAGGTTTCCTGCAGAGCTTCCTTGGCAACCCGACGCAGGATCTCGACAAGTTCCTTTCGGGGATCCAGGCTTTCTACGACACTCTGGCCTAGCGGAACGCGCCGCAACCAGCAGCGTGACCGCGAGGATCGAGCAGGCCCGCGATGACGTCGCCCAGTTCTTCATCCGCCCCGCTGGCTGAAACCAGCGGGGCGTTCGCGCCCCCAAAGGCCCGCCGGCGGGGCAGGCGCGGCCCTCGGTTCAGCCTCCTGACCCGACGCGACAAGGTCACCCTCGGCTTCATGGTCGGCATCCCGGCCTTCATCCACATCGCCCTGATCTGGGTTCCGGCGGTGCTGTCGGTCGTCCTGTCGTTCACCCAATGGAACGGGATCGGCGGGATCGACAAGATCAAGTGGGTGGGGACGAAGAACTTCGACACACTGATCAACATCTATCCGCCGTTCTGGCCGGCATTCAGCCACAACCTCATCTGGCTGGGCGCGTTCCTGTTCATCGCGACGCCCCTCGGGATGCTGCTCGCCGTCATCCTCGACCAGAACATCCGGGGCAGCCGGATCTACCAGAGCATGCTGTACATGCCGGTGGTCCTGTCCCTCGCGATCGTCGGCTTCATCTGGGAGCTGATCTACTCGCCGGGCCAGGGGCTGATCAACAACCTCCTCGGCATCGCGGGCACGAAGGACCAGATCGACTGGCTGGGGAACCGGAACCTGAACCTTTGGGCGGTGCTCATAGCGGCGGGCTGGCGCCACGTCGGCTACATCATGGTCCTCTACTTGGCCGGGCTGAAGAGCGTTGACAACACCCTCCGGGAAGCCGCCACGATTGACGGGGCGAATGCTCGCCAGACGTTCTTCCGGGTCATCTTCCCCGTCCTTGCCCCGATCAACGTCGTCGTCCTCGTCGTGACCGTGATCGAGTCGCTTCGCGCCTTCGACATCGTCTATGTCATCAACAAGGGCCTCAACGGGCTCGAGCTCCTGTCCGTCCTGATCACGACGAACCTGCTCGGCGAAGCGAGCCTCGTCGGCTTCGGGTCGGCAATCGCCGTGATCCTCCTGCTGATCTCGATCGGGCCGATCATCCTCTACCTGTACCGGACGATGCGGGAGCCGGCGTCATGACCACCGACGCCCTCGATCGAGCCGGCACCGCGGCCGCGGTCAAACGTCGCCGGAGTCGCCCGCGCTACGGCACCCACGCGTTCCTCATCGCGATCGGAATCCTGTGGATCCTGCCGCTGGCCTGGACCATCTACACGGCGTTCCGGCCGTACGGCGAGACTGCCCGCCTCGGGTACGTCTCGATCGGCGGTCAGTACAACCTCGACAACTTCTTCAACGCGGCGAAGGGTATGGATCTCGCACTCCACCTCTTCGACACGCTCATCGTCGTGATCCCGGCGATGATCCTCGTGTTGTTCTTCGCCTCGATGATCGCGTTCGCGGTCTCGCGCTACAGCTTCCGGTTCAACGTCGCGATGCTGATGTTGTTCACCGCGGGCAACCTCCTGCCCCAGCAGGTCGTGATCGTCCCGCTCTACAAGATGTTCACGTTGCTGCCGTTACCGGCACCATTCTCCGACAACGGCCTCTGGTACGACCAGCTGTTCGGGATCGTCGCGATCCACGTGGCCTTCCAGCTTGGCTTCTGCACGTTCGTCCTGTCGAACTACTTCAAGCAAGTCCCGAAAGAGATCAACGAGGCCGCGGTCGTGGACGGAGCCACCGTCTGGAGGACGTACTGGACGGTGCTCCTGCCGCTCGCGCGACCGGCGCTGGCCGCCCTCGCGACACTCGAGTTCACTTGGATCTACAACGACTTCTTCTGGGGCATCCTCCTGCTCCGGACGGGGAGCAAGCTGCCGATCACATCGGCCCTGAACAACCTGTCCGGCCAGTTCTTCAAGGACAACAACCTCCTCGCCGCGGGCGCCCTGCTCGTGGCGCTCCCGACGCTGATCGTGTATTTCGCGCTCCAGAAGCAGTTCGTCGCGGGCCTGACCCTCGGGTCGACGAAGGGTTAGGCGGCAATGCGGATCATCGCGGCGCCAGCCCTGGTCGGCGCCGCAGCGGCCCGCAGCTGGCGCGACGCGTCGTGAGCGCCGCTGCGATCGGAAACGGCCTCCGACCGTGGCTGACCCCCGAGCTGACGGCCGTCGGCCGGCTGCCGATGCACACGCTGGGCCACGATGACCCGGCTCGCCGGATCGAGCTCGACGGTCGCTGGCGGTTTCAGCTGCTCCGAGCGCCCGATGCCGAGCCCGGCCCGGGCTGGGCGGAGGCGGATGTCCCCGGCTGCTGGACGATGCAGGGCTTCGACGACCTTCCGCAGTACACCAATGTCCAGATGCCGTTTCCCGGGAGCCCGCCGGACGTCCCCGCCGACAACCCGACCGGCGTCTACGAGCGCGATCTCGACGTCCCGCCTGATTGGGCGGGCCGCCGGCTCGTCCTCCACGTCGGGGCCGCCGAGAGCGTCCTGATCGTCTCGATCGACGGTCGCCAGATCGGGATCAGCAAGGACTCCCACCTCGCGGCGGAGTTCGACGTCACGGAGGTCGCGACGCCCGGTCGGCACCGCCTGACCCTGCGGGTCATCAAGTGGTCCGACGCGACCTACATCGAGGACCAGGATCAGTGGTGGCACGGTGGGATCACTCGTTCGGTGTTCCTGTACGCGACCGGCCCGACGTACCTAGCCGACGTGCAAGCGATCGGTGGCCTCGCTGATGACCTGACGACCGGCACGCTGAACCTCCGCGTCGATGTTCGGGCGCGGGGCGCTCGTCAGGAGCCGGGCTGGACGGTCGACATCGAGATCGGCGGAAAGCGCCGCTCGATCCCGGTCCCGACCGCGACCTCGCCCGAAATGGGCCGCAAGTTCGCTGAAGCTGAGGCGGACCTGCTCGCCCGTTCGGCGGCCCACGCGCCACGAACCGCGGAGGAGATCGACGTCGGCTGGCCCGCCCTCCAGCGCTGGTTCGACCCACCGGCCGTCGGGCGGGTCGAGGACCGCCTGACGTTCCCGGAGGTCACGGCGTGGTCGTCCGAGCGGCCGCACCTCGACGATCTCTCGGTCAAGCTTCGCGACCCGGCCGGCGAGGTCATCGACTCGGCGCGGCTCCGGATCGGGTTCCGGCGGTCAGAGATCGTCGGGCGCGACCTGCTGATCAACGGCCGGCGGATCCTCATCCGCGGGGTGAACCGCCACGATTTCGACCAGCACACGGGACGCGTGATCAGCCGCGAGACGATGCGCGCGGATCTCATCCTGATGAAGCAGTTCGGGTTCAACGCCGTCCGGACCTCCCACTACCCGAACGATCCGGCATTCCTCGACCTGACGGACGAGCTCGGCCTGTACGTCATCGACGAGGCCGACATCGAGAGCCACGCGTTCTGGGGAACGCTGTGCGACGACGCGCGCTACCTCAACCAGTGGGTCACCCGGGTCACCCGGATGATCGAACGGGACCGGAACCATCCGTCGATCGTTCTCTGGTCGATGGGTAACGAGTCGGGCTACGGCATCAACCACGACGCCGCGGCCGCCGCGGCCCGCCGGATGGATCCATCGCGGCCTCTCCACTACGAGGGCTCGATCAAGTTCGACTGGGCCGCCGACCAGAACGCCAGCGACATCGCCTGTCCGATGTACCCGACGCTCGAGGCGATCGTCGCCCACACCAACTCCGGTGCTCAGCGCTTCCCGTTGATCATGTGCGAGTACTCCCACGCCATGGGCAACAGCTGCGGCACGCTCGCCGACTACTGGGACGCGATCGAGACGACTCCCGGGCTCCAGGGCGGGTTCATCTGGGAGTTCTGGGACCACGGGCTGGTCCAGGAGCTGCCCGACGGCCGCCGCCACTGGGCCTACGGCGGCGATTTCGGCGACCTGCCAAATGACGGCAACTTCGTCTGCGACGGGCTCGTCTGGCCGGATCGCCGGCCGAAGCCGGCAATGTTCGAGCACCGCCAGATCGCGGCGCCCGTCCGCGTTTCGGCAACCCGCGAGGATCTTGCGGCGGGCCGGATCACAATCGAGAACCGTCAGGATTGGCGCGACCTGGGCTGGCTGGCGGGGACCTTCGAGGTGACCGCCGGCGGTGAGGTGGTCGCGCGGGGCGAGCTGGAACTGCCCGCGCTCGGCCCCGGCGAGCGGGGTTCGGTGACCGTCGCGCCGGGCGGCTTCGCGGTCCCGCATGACGGCCGCGAGGCGTTGCTCACCGTGTCGATCCGGACCGCGGCCGACGAGCCGTGGGCGCCGCAGGGTCACGAGGTCGGCTGGGGCCAGGTCGAGCTGGCGCCCTGGTCCGAGCCGTTCGCCGGCGGGGAGGCGTCAACCGGTGGGGAGGCGTCAACCGCGTCGGCGACGGGGACCGTCGACGACGAAGGCCGGATCGTCCACCCGCTCCTCGCCGCGGCGCCGGAGCTGACCCTGTGGCGGGCACCGACCGACAACGACCGGATCGGTGGGATGGCGGCCCGCTGGCTGGCGCGCGGTCTCGATCACCTGGAACGACGAGTCGTCTCGGTCGAGCGGGCTGGGGCGACCGCGAGCGTCGCGGCGGAGCTCCGGAGCGCTGATGGTCTCGTGATCCGCCACGAGCGGACGATCACTGCGACGGCCGCTGGGTTCGCCGTCGACGAGCGCGTCGTCGTCCCCGCCGAGCTGACCGATCTCGCTCGCGTCGGCCTCGTCCTCGAAACGGTCCCCGGCTTCGAGGAAGCGACCTGGTACGGCCGCGGCCCGCACGAGTCCTACCCGGATCGCAAGCGGGCCGCGCGGATCGGGCGCTGGCAGTCGAGCGTGACCGACCTCGCGACGGCGTACATCCGGCCCCAGGAGAATGGCGGACGAACGGACGTTCGCTGGCTCGAGTTGGCCGATGGCGGCGGCCGGCGGCTCCGCCTCGCCTTCGACCGGCCGCTCCAGCTATCGGCCATCCACCAGCGCGCCGTGGAGCTGGCAACCGCGACCCACGACTACGAGCTGGAGCCGCGGCCCGAGACGATCGTCACCTTCGATGTCGCCCACCGGGGACTCGGCACCGCGAGCTGCGGGCCGGACACCCTGCCGAAGTACCTCGTCGGGCCCGGGACGTACGAGTGGAGCTGGTCGCTCACGGCGTCCGGCCCGAACTGACGATGATCGAGTGGCGTCCGGAGGATCGCCAGTTCCATCTCTCGAACGGTCAGCTGAGCTACATCCTGGCCATTCACGAGGGCGGCGCCCCTGGACTCCTCCACATGGGCGCCGCCCTCGCGAGCGGCCGGTCGTATCGCCACCTGGTCACGCGGCCGTTCGAGGGCTTCTCCAACCGCCTCGGTGACCCGGTCGCTCAGGACTTCCCGACCCCCGGCGGCGGCGACTACCGTGTGCCCGGGGCGGTCGTCGAGCAGCCCGACGGCTCGACCGTCCTCGAGCTCGCCTACCGCGGCCACCGGATCATCTCCGGCAAACCGCCGATCCCGGGGCTGCCGGCGACCTACGCGGAGGCGGACGACGAGGCCGAGACACTCGAGGTCGACCTCGTCGACGCCCGCTCGGGGCTCGTCGCCACGCTCGCCTACACGATCTTCCGCGACATCCCAGCGATTTCCCGCAGCGCCCGCCTCCGGAACGACGGCCCGGCCGATCTCCGCCTGACGACCGCGATGAGCCTCGTCCTCGACCTGCCCGACGCCGAGTGGGAGCTCGTCCATCTCGCCGGGGCGTGGGCCCGCGAGCGGCACGTCGTCGAGCGGCGGCTGGTACCCGGTCGCCAGTCGGTCGCGAGCAACCGCGGCTCATCGTCGGCAGCGCACAACCCCTTCATCGCCCTGCGTCGCGGCGCAACGACCGAAGAGCACGGCGAAGTGCTCGCGGTCGCCCTCGTCTATTCCGGCAACTTCCTCGCCGAGGTCGAGGTCGATCCGTACGGGACGGCCCGGCTCCGGATCGGGATCAATCCCGAGACGTTTTCCTGGGCACTGGGCCCCGCTGCCGAGTTCGTGACGCCCGAGGCGATCGTCGTCTGGACCGCCGCCGGCCTTGGCGCGATGAGCGACGCCTTCCATCGCCTCTTCCGCGAGCGTCTGGCGCGCGGCGTCTGGCGCGACCGGCCACGGCCGGTCCTGGTGAACAACTGGGAGGGCACGTACTTCGACTTCGACGAGGACCGCCTCGTCGCCATCGCCACGGTCGCCCGCGATCTCGGGATCGAGCTGTTCGTCCTCGACGACGGCTGGTTCGGCAAGCGCGACGACGACACCAGCTCCCTCGGCGACTGGTTCGTCGATCGGCGCAAGCTCCCCAACGGGATCGACGGGCTCGCCCGCCGGATCACGGAGCTGGGTCTCGGGTTCGGCTTGTGGATCGAGCCGGAGATGGTCAGCGAGCGGAGCGAGCTGTTCGCCGCCCATCCGGACTGGGCGATCGGCGTTCCGGGTCGGCCGCGGACGGAAGGCCGCCAGCAACTCGTCCTCGATCTGTCCCGGCCGGAGGTCGTCGACCATCTCGAAAGCGTCCTGTCCGACGTCCTCGGCTCCGGCCCGATCACCTACGTCAAGTGGGACATGAACCGCTGGATCACCGAACCGTGGAGCGCCGGCCTTCCCGCCGACCGCCAGGGGGAGTTCTTCCACCGCCACATCCTCGGGGTGTACGAGCTCTACCGACGCCTGACGACCCGGTTCCCCGACATCCTGTTCGAATCCTGCGCCAGCGGCGGCGACCGGTTCGACGCCGGCATGCTGGCGTTCGCGCCGCAAGCCTGGACGAGCGACGACACCGACGCGATCGAGCGACTGGCGATCCAGTGGGGCTCGTCGCTGGCGTATCCCCTGTCGTCGATGGGTGCTCACGTCTCGGCGATCCCAAACCACCAGACCGGGCGGCTGACGCCCATCGCCACCCGGGCCGCCGTCGCGTTCTTCGGGGTGTTCGGGTACGAGCTCGATACGACCGCACTCACGAACGCAGAGCGCGACGAAGTTCGCGGCCAGGTCGCCTTCTACCGGGAGCATCGCGATGTGTTCCAGCGCGGGCGCTTTCATCGCCTGCGGAGTCCGTTCGAGGGCGACGGCAACACCACGGCATGGATGGCGGTCTCGGATGACCGCGAGCGCGCCGTCGTCGGCTACTACCGCGTGCTCAACCGTCCGGCACCCGGGCCGGATCGGACCCGGCTGCACGGGCTGGATCCGGATCGTGACTACCGCATCAGCGTCTGGCCCGCGGCCGAGGATGCGATCGGCCGGGCCAACACGGTCACGCGTCGCGGCGACGACCTCGAGGCGGTCGGGCTGCTGATCGATGTCGAGCGCCACGAGGCGGCCGAGTTCGGCGATTTCTGGTCGCGCCTGTTCGTGCTCGAGGCAACGTAGGCATCACGTCCTGGATCGAAGCCACCGACTGAGCGTCAGGATCACGACCAGGCCCCCGACGAAGAGGGCGATCCAAGGCCATGCGAGCGCCGTGTCGAAGATCGCCGGCGGGTGCGGGTGGGCGGCCTCCCAGGCCGCGGCACACGCAGCGTTGCCGCCTGGCCCGCCGAGGCATGGCGCGACCTGACCGCCGCCGAACGCCAGCGCGACGACGAGAACGACCGCAGCCCACACGATCATGGCGATGCGTCGTCGAATCGGGCTCACGCTCCGATGCTCGCCGTCCATGGAACGCCCGTCAATCGATGACAACCCTTCGAATCTCGGCACGACGGCGGAGGTCCTCGGGCTCGATCGAGCTCGGAGCGCATTGCGTATCGCGAATGTCACCAGCCGCCAAGGTCGAACTGGCGGCCTCGCAAGGTTTTCGCGGACGTGTGACTGACCCCGCTACCGCAGCGGGACGGCCTGCCCGTTGGCGTCCTCCACGGTACGTGAGCCGAGGTCGGCCGCGAGCGAGACGGACAGCACTCGAACGGTCAGCCCGGCCGTCCGGGGCCCTGGAATCGGACACGGCAGGGTCTCGGCCTTCACGCGAATCTCGGCTGGCGACTCCGCGACGTTCGTGACGCGGGTCCAGCTGCACGGGGCGACGTAGACGTCCACGGCGATGGTGCGCGGATTGAGCACCGTGTAGGTGCCCATCTCAGGACTCAGAACGGTCGAGTTCTGAGCCACCAGCAGCATCGCCAGAACGACCAGGGCGAGCGTGAGCCAGATTCTCCGGGGAACGCGGACCAACCGCCTGGCTTCCATCGGCACCCCGTCGCGCTTGCTTGCCTCGTCTCCGCAACGCTACATCCTGTGCTGCGAGGCCACACGAGACGCACCAAGCCACTCGTGCCGTGTGTCCGGATCCCTGATCCGCGAGATCGTGATCCTGTGCCGACTCGACGCCTCCGAGCCGATCACTTCGATCCCGCAAACGCGTCCGCCGATCACAGCCGAGGGCCACCTAGGATTCGACCGAGTCGCCTGGAGCAGCATTAGCTCGACGGCGTTCCGGAAGTCAACGACGGTGGCGAACATCAGCATGTCTCGCTGGACGTCATACAGAAGCTTCCTCACAGGCCCAGCCTACCGGGGCACAGCACCAGTATCCCGTGGGCGCGACGGGTGCCGCTGTGCTCGCATTGGGCGATGTCGCTGGATCAGTCGACGAAGCTCGCGCCGGCGACCGCATCCACCTCGAGCACCGTCGGCGTGAGTCCCGTCCGAGCCGGGTAGTCCCGTTCGACTGCCGCGCGGAACGTTCCCACGGCATCGCGCCGGACGAGGTTGACCGTCGAGCCGCCGAAGCCCGCTCCGGTCAGCCGCGCCGCAACAACGCCCGGAGTTGCTGCCGCGATCTCGACAAGGGCGTCGAGCTCCGGCGAACTGACCTCGAACAGGTCGCGCAGCGATTCGTGGCTCGCGGCGAACAGCCGGCCGACCTCCGCAAGATCGCCGATCGCAAAGGCCCGCTCGGCCTCGAGGACGCGGGCGTTCTCCTCAACGACATGGCGGGCGCGCCGGGCGGCCACAGGATCCATCCGGTCGACGGCGGCGTCGAGCAAGGTGGCATCGACGTCGCGCAACGAGCGGACGCTCGGTTCCATCAATGCAATTGCGGCAACCGCCCGATCGCACTCCGCCCGGCGCTCGTTGTAGGCCGACGCCTCGAGCCGCCGCGACGATCCGCTGTGGCAGACGACGAGCGCGCACGCGTTGAGCGGCAGGGCCACGGGCCGCCAGGCAAGCGACCGGCAGTCGAGCAGGATCGCGTGGTCGGCGACGCCGGCCGCCGAGGCGAACTGGTCCATCACCCCCGATTGCACGCCGACGTAGCGGTTCTCGGCGCGTTGTCCGGCACGGGCGCGCGGCTCGGGCGGCCCGGCGTCGTCCGGACCGAGGAGCGCGAGCGCCGCCGCCATCTCGAGCGCAGCCGACGACGACAGCCCGGCGCCGCGCGGCAAGTTGCTCGCGAGAAGCCCGCGGAACCCGCGCAACTGCCGGCCTTCCTCGGCAAGGGCTCGCGCCGTGCCCGCGATGTAGTCGATCCACGTCCGCGTCGGCGGCCCGATCGCGTCGAGGTCGAGCGTCATCGACTCCCCGGTGGCGTCGAGGGTGACCGTGACGCGCCGATCGTCGGTCGGCAGGATCGCCATCCGGATCTCGAGACCGATGGCCGCCGGCATGACGAAGCCGTCGTTGTAATCGGTGTGCTCGCCGATCAGGTTGACCCGGCCCGGGGCGCGCACGACCGTGACGGCCTCGGCCGGAGCGGCGGCCACGCCCGGGTTCAGGGCGCGGAGGCGCTCGCGCAGGCGGCCTGGATCGATGACGTCGGGGTCGATGAGCATGGCCATCAGTCGATCGCCAGGAGGATGGCGCCCGCCACGACGACCGCGGCGGATCCAAGCCGTCTGGCCGCATCCGCGCGGTCAGCCGCCTCGCGCATGCGAAACGCGCCCCAGCCGGAGGCCAGCACGATCGCCGACTCGCGCAGTGGCGCGACCACCGTCAGCGGCGCGACCGTGAACGCCGTGAGGATCAGCAGATATGCCACGAGCGTGATCATCCCGCCGATCCCGGCCCGGCGGGCCGAGAACGCAGCGGCCGGGGCCGCCGCTCCGGCGGTGCTCAACTTCGCTCCGGTCCGGCCGCGGCGCCGGCGATACACCCACACATACCCCCAGAGGAAGACCGTGCCGGTGGCGTAGATCAGGGCGGCGTAGATCCACGGCTCGGTGCCGCGGACCGCGACCCGGTCGACGGCCGAGTACGCGGCGATGGTGATCCCGGTCAGCAGGGCGAAGCCCGCCGCACCGCCGTGCTCGCGACCCGATTCCCGAAGAAAGCGCCAGGGTCGCTGCAGCGCGAGGATCCCCGCGATCAGCGCAGCCACGCCAAGAAACCCAACGGGGCCGAGTCGTTCCTGGAGGACAACGACGCCGATCGCGACGGCGAGGAGCGGCGCGGAGCCGCGGGCCAGCGGATAGACAAGCGACAGGTCGCCGCGACGGTAGGCGGCGGCAAGGAACGCGAAGTAGATGGCCTCGAGTGCGCCGGAGACGACCGACAGGACAAGCGTCTCGGGCGGAACGGTCGGCTGGCCGATCGCGAACCAGGCGACGAGCGCGATCGGGGCCAGGATCGTGGCCGCCGTGGCCAGCCCGACCGCGGCCGCCAGCAAGGGGTCGCCGGCCGTCTTGAGGAGAACGTTCCACGTGACGTGCAGGACGGCCGCGGCAGCGACCAGGACGAAGACGAGTGGATCCACCCGGGAAGTCTAGGTCCCCGGATGGACCGGAGAGGCTGGGTCCGGAGTGTCAGTCGCGAACGTCGCGCCGCCCGAATCCCCACGCCCCGAGCGCCACCCCACCGACGAGCAGCACCGCGGACGCCACGAGACCCGTGACGTCCCACTGACCAAGCATCGGCAGCCCGTAATGGGCGCTCAGGGCGAGCTGGTGGACGGCGTCCGGCAGCTTGAACGCCGGGACGATCGTGTCGATGAACCAGGTCCCGATCGTCAGCAGGGCGACGGCCGGCGCGGCCCAGCCCGACCGCCAGATCCCCGCAATCGCGACACCGACACCGGCGAACGCCGCGGCAAATGCCCCGAGGGCGAACGTGCCGACGACCGGCTGGGCGACATCGCCGCCGATCATCGCGGTGCCGATCGCGATCCCGGCCGCGGCGATCACGGTGAAGACGACGATCTGGCCGAGGATCGCCACTCCGCCGGCGACCGCCCAGCGCGCCCGGGCGAGCGGCGTGGCCAGGACCATCTCGAGCCGGCCCGAGGTCTCGTCGGACGCCCAGGCGCCCACGAGCGTCGCCGCCGCGAGGCCCGACAGGATCAGCCCGAACTGAACGAAGAGAAGCTGGAGGAACCCGCCGACGCTCAGGATGTCCGAGTTCGGGAACACCTGCTGGAGCATCCGGGCGACGTCCGGCGAGGTCTGGACGAGGCCCGTGAACGCCGTTGCCGACGCCGCGATCACGAGACCGAAGGTGCCGATCCCGAGGCCCCAGGCGAGGGCCGTGGGGAGGCCGTTCCCGAACGACCGCGCGCCCGGCCCGCCGATCCCGAGGAGCGCGCGCGGCAGGCTGGGCGTCGGAACGGCGCTCGTTGCCCCGATGTCGCGCCGGGCGAACGCCTCGACGCCGATGGCGAGGAATAGCGCCGCGGCGAGCGCGACAGGAATGAGCGACGGCCAGTCGAACACCCCGGCCAGCGGCAGATCGTGCGACGTCCAGCCGAACCAGGTCAGGTTCGCCAGTGGCGCGAGGGCCGGTACGGCGCCCTGGTAGCCGTTGAGCAGCCAGCCACCGAACATCACGGCGCCGGCGCCGGCGACCGCCGGCCCGCGGCCGAAGAACTGGGCCAGGGCGAACGCCAGGCCACCGGCGGCAAGGGCCATCAGCCCGAGCTGGAGCGCGTAGGCGAAGGATGCGGTCACCGAGATCTCGTCACCGGGCAGCTTCCCGTTGACGGCGCCGGCGATTGCGGTCGAGGCGAATACGGCGAGCGCAGCGATCGCGATGACGAGGACGTGGCCGGAGAGCTTCTCGAGGGCGATCCGGCGGCGCGACAGGGGCGCCGAGGCCACGAACTCGAGGCTGCCGCGCCGCGCCTCGCCAGCCAGCGTCGATGACAGGGCCAGGATCGACCACAGGCTCAGGACGATCGGGAAGAACGTGCCGTACTTGTACTGGACGTAGCCGCCCATCGTCTCGACGTTGACGGGCTTGCCGGCGAGGCCCTGGAGGATCGGCGGCAGGCTCGCGACGAGGTCGGAGAGCTGCTTGCGGGACGCGGCCGTCGCGAACTCGTTGGCGACCGCGGCGGTCACGCTGATCAGCAGCAGGAACAGCACGACGGCGACGATGATCGTGGTCCGGCGCGAATCGCGGACGGTCTTGCCGATGACCGTCCGAGCATAGGAGGCGACGGCGCGGATGTCGGCTTTCGGCCGGACTGAGTGTGGCAGGCGCAGGCTCGTTGCCATCTCAGGCCACCTGCCCCGCCGGCCGGCCGTACTCGGCGAGGAACGTCTCCTCGAGCGACGGCTCGCGGCTGACGAAATCGAGCAGCTCGTAGCGGGCGGCCTTGCGGACGACCGGCGTGATCGAGCCCGAAACGCGCAGCCGGAGGACATGGTCCTCAACGCTGACGTCGCCGACACCGGGCAGTCGGCTGAATGCCGCGACGGGCACCTCGCCCGAGAATCGGAGCTCCACCTGGTGGTGAGCGAGGTCACGGAGGGCCTCGACGCTGTCGACCTTGACGAGCCGACCGTCGCGGATGATCGCAACCCGGTCGCAGGTCTTCTCGACCTCGCCGAGAATGTGGCTCGAGAGGAAGACGGTCCGGCCTTCGGCCTTCGCCTCCCGGATCACCTCGAAGAAGGTCTGCTGGACGAGCGGGTCGAGGCCCGACGTCGGCTCGTCGAGGACCAGGAGGTCGGGCCGGTGCTGGAGCGCGACGATCAGGCCGACCTTCTGCTTGTTGCCTTTCGAGTACTCCTTGAACTTCCGGCTCGTGTCGAGGTCGAGGCGGCCGATCAAGTCGGCCTGGTAGGCCGCGTCGACCCCACCGCGAAGGTTCGCGAAGTAGTCGATCGTCTGGCCGCCGGTGAGCTTGTCGTAGAGGGCGAACTCGCCGGGCAGGTAGCCGATCCGGCGGTGGATCGCGACCGGATCGACGGTCGACTCGATCCCGAACACGAACGCCTTGCCCGACGTCGGCCGGAGGAGGTCGAGCAGGGTCCGGATCGTGGTCGTCTTGCCGGCCCCGTTCGGGCCGAGGAACCCGAAGGCCTCGCCCTCGGCAACCTCGAGGTCGATGTCGACGATGCCCCGATGGGCGCCGTACGTCTTCGTGAGGCGCTCGAGCTGGATGATCGCGGCCACGGTGATTCCTTCCTGCCGGACTCGACCGGCCCCGGATCGAGGGTCAGACGCCGGCTGCGCGGCGCGCTTCGGCGCGGGCGCGGATGAACCGGTCGATGACGGCTGGTACCTCGACCTCGACGAACGCGAGGAGATCGTGGAACTCCTGGAGGCGCGCCTGGTCGGCGATCGGCCGCTGCTCGATGGCCTTCAGGCCGCGCTCCGCCATCAAGCGCAGCCGGCGATAGATCTGGGTCGCGCTGCCGAGCATGGATTCGAGCGCCTCGGGCGGCGCGCTGAAGTACTCGCGTCGGTCGCCGCGGCGGGTCGCCCGCTTGATGAACCCGGCCCCGGCAAGGATCCGCGCGGTGCCACTGATCGCGCCGCGACTTGCCGCCAGCGCTTCCGCGATCTCGGCCGCCGTCTGCTCGGGCGGCTCGCAGATCAGGAGCCAACCCCACATCCGGCCGGCCATCGGGGTCATCCCGTAGGCCGCCAGAGCCTGACCCATCTCCTCGACGAAGGCGCTCTCGTCCGTTGTCATGTCGAGCAGACTAGAACGTTCGGAATGTTCAGTCAATACTGAACGTTAATCCTAACCGCGAATGAGCAGCGGTGCCGTCAGTAACCGAAGTCTTGGCCACCGGCGACAGCGCATTTCGCGTTCTCGTCGGTGTCCGCCGGACGACGTGACGGCGAGCTGCGGGCCGAGGGCCGATCCCGGCCGCAGCGTCCACCGTTGTCGCCTGGGCCGGTGCCTCCGGGGCGTCCTGTGGTCGGCCGAATAGCCAGCCCTGACCGTGGGTCACCCCGAGTTCGATGAGCGTCGCCCGCTCGCCCTCGGTCTCGACTCCCTCGGCCAGCAGCTCGAATCCCGTCGCGCCGGCGAAGTGAACCATTCCGGCAACCAGCGCCTGACGGGTCAGATCGCCGTCGATCGCCGTCACCAGGGAGCGGTCCAGCTTCACCACCGCGGGTCGCAGCTCGAGGATATGACGGAAGCTCGCGAACCCGGCACCAGCGTCGTCGACCGCAAGCTTGATCTCGGGCGAGATCCGGTGCAACGCGTTTCGGATCGCCTCGTAGTCCAGAATCGGCTCGTGCTCGGTGACCTCCAGAACGACATTCCAGCCCCAGCGGCCAAGGAGCCGACGAAGCCGCTCCTCCTCCATGATCAGCGCTGGACTCACATTGACGTGAAGGACGACATTCGCCGGCAGGGTCCCCGCGGCCTCGAATGCGGCCTCGATCGTCCGCTCTTCGAGGTCCAGTCCAAGACCGCAGCGATGGGCGACGGCGAAGACGACGTCCGGCGGAGTCTGGTCGGCGAAGCGGGTCAGGATCTCGTAGCCGACGACGGTCCGAGTGGTCAGGTCGACCAGCGGCTGGAAGACCGGCCGGAAGGCCCGATCGTCGAGAACCTTCTGGATTCGGAGACGAGTGGCGGCCGTCGCGCGCCTGGCGTCGAGCGCCGGTCCGATCAATCCGGAGCTCATCCTTGCCAGTTCCACCAGGAACGGCAGGCGGAGGGCCAGCGCATCGGCGTCCGCGGCGGCGGCTCCTGCCGCGACCAGTCCAACAACCTCCGGCCCGAGGATGATCGGGGCGAAGATCAAGGCGCCCATGCCCGTCTCGCGCTGGTGGGCGGCGAGCATCGTCCCGGCGGTCTCGCTCCACGGCCCGGTCTCGGCTCGGGCCACAATCGCACGTGATCGCTGAGCGTCGACGACCCGCGGCGTCTCACTGCCGTGGTTGGCCGGCTCGATGTTCGCCAGCACGATGACCTGGTCGTCCGCCTCGAAGCTGAAGATCGATGCCTGGGCGAACGCGCAATGCTCGACCATCGCCCACGCGATCGCCGCCGCGGTGTCCTCGGCGGTCGGGCCGGGACGCATCGTCGAGATCGCCGCGAAAGCGGCGCTGCGCTGGCGCGCCTCTTGCGCCATTTGGCTCTCTTCGGCGCGCTTCCGGGTCACGTCGCGTCTGACCGCCACATAGTTGCCGACGGTTCCGTCGGGACCGCGGACCGGCGAGATCACGGCCATCTCACGGACGATCGATCCATCCTTGCGCCGGTTCTCGAACTCCGCCCTGAACACCTCGCCCTTGGTCAGGTGACCCCACATCCGGCGGTAGAACTCGGGACTCTGGGCGCCGCTCTTGAACATCCGCGGATTGCGTCCCAGGACCTCCGCCCGGCTGTAGCCCAGGACCTCCTCGAAGGCCGGATTCACGTAGACGATGCAGCCCGTCGCATCCGTGATCACCACGGAATCTGCAGCCTGATCGACCGCTGCAGCGAGCAGATCGCGGTCATGCTCGATCTTCCTGCGATCCGTGATGTCGCGCAGCGTCGCGACAAAAGCCGAGACGCCAGTGGGCCCTCGGATCGACCGCATCGCGACTCGGACGACCTTTGGCGAGCCACTCGCCATCACGTGCTCGATCTCGGTTCGCCATTCGCCGGAGGCGGCGAGCTGCGCCTGGGCCTCTGCGACCCGCGCCCCGACCGTGCCGGGATCGCCCCATGAGGCACCGAGGAGCTCGAGCGCGGACCGGCCGATCGCATCCGCTCGCAGGATGCCGAACAAGGTCTCTGCGGCGCGATTCCAGTAGGTGATCATCCCGGCCGGGTCCGTCACCAGGGTCGGATCGTCCAGGGTGTCGAGGATCGACTGGTCGTGGCCTACGGACACGCTCTCCGGTTCCGTCCCCATTCCAGCTGACGCCTCGGTAGTCTGAGCGGCTAGGCGTCGACCAGAAGGCAATCGTGCGCTGGACTCCTTCGGCTGCCTAGAGCCCAAAGGTCCGGCTCGCCGGCTCGCGGATCGCGCAGCCGGCGGCGGGCTAGACCCCGATCGGGTGCCAGACGGTCTTCATCTCGAGGTATGCGGCGATCCACTCCGGGCGCTCGGCGGCGCGGTCGTCGAACCAGTCAAACTTCGCGTCGGCGACGCCGGCCGGACGACGGGCGATCCTCTTGATGTCGTCGGCGGCGGTCAGCTCGGTCGCGGTCCGGATCGCGTCGGGCACGCCCCAGACGTCGAGGCTGTCGACATCGACGTGGCCGGCGAGCCAGGGCACCAGCTCGGTCTTGATCCCGGTCAGGATGTTGACGACCCCGCCTGGGACGTCGGACGTGGCGAGGACCTCGCTGAGGGTCACGGCGGGCAGCGGCCGGGTCTCGGAGGTGAGCACCACGATCGCGTTCCCGGCAACGAGCGCCGGCGCAACACGCGACACGAGCCCCAGCAAGGACGACGTCTCGGGCGCGACGATCCCGACGACGCCGGTCGGCTCGGGGATCGTGAAGTTGAAATAGGGCGCAGCCACCGGATTGGACGAACCGAGGATCTGGGCGATCTTGTCGGCCCAGCCGGCGTACCAGACCCAGCGATCGATGGCCCGGTCGACCGCCTCTGCGGCCTTGCTCGCTCGCAGCCCCTCGGCGGCGCCGACCTCGGCGGCGAACTGGTCGCGCCGACCCTCCATCAGCTCGGCGACCCGATAGAGGACCTGCCCGCGGTTCATCGCCGTCTTGTCGGCCCACGGCTGGAATGCCTTGCGCGCGGCACGGACGGCCTCACGGAGGTCCTTGCGTGACGCCCGGCAGGCGTTCGCGAGCGGATCGCCGTTGGCGGCGCTGACCCCGTAGGAGCGGCCGCTCTCCGAGCGTGGGAAGGCACCGCCGATATAGAGCTTGTACGTCTTGCGGACGTCGAGTCGATCTGGCGCCATCAGCCGGCCACCTCAGCGGTCCTCGAGCCGGACGTAGGCGTACAGGCCGTGCATTCCGCCTTCACGACCGAATCCGGACTCTTTGTAACCGCCAAACGGCGACGTCGGGTCGAACCGGTTGAACGTGTTGGCCCACACGACGCCGGCCTTCATCCGCTTGACCATGTGCAGGATCCGCGAGCCCTTGTCGGTCCAGATTCCCGCCGACAGGCCGTACGGCGTGTTGTTGGCCTTCTCGACCGCCTCCTCCGGCGTCCGGAAGGTCAGCACGGACAGGACCGGCCCGAAGATCTCTTCCCGCGCGATCCGATGGCTCTGGGCGACGTTCGTGAAGAGGGTCGGGCGGAAGAAATAGCCGCGCTCGGGAAGGTCGCAGGCCGGCTGGTACATCTCGGCGCCCTCGGCCGTCCCCGCGGCCACCAGCTCCGTGATCTTCTCGAGCTGGGCTCGCGAGTTGATCGCCCCGACGTCGGTGTTCTTGTCGAGCGGATCGCCGACCCGAAGCGTGGCCAGCCGATCCTTCAGCTTCTCGATGAGTGGCTCGACGATCGACTCCTGGGCCAGCAGCCGCGACCCGGCGCAACAGACCTCGCCTTGATTGAAGTAGATGCCGTTGACGATGCCCTCGACGGCCTGGTCGAGCGGCGCGTCGTCGAAGACGATGTTCGCAGCCTTCCCACCGAGCTCGAGCGTCAGGGCCTTGTCGGTCCCGGCGACGCCCTTGAAGATCTGGCGACCGATCTCGGTCGAGCCGGTGAACGCGACCTTGTCGACGTCCTTGTGGGTCACGAGGGCCATCCCGACGGCGCCGGGTCCGGGAACGATGTTGACGACACCCGGCGGCAGATCTGCCTGGCGGCAGACGTCGGCGAACAGGAGCGCCGAAAGCGGCGTCGTCGACGCCGGCTTCAGGACCACCGTATTGCCGGCTGCCAGCGCCGGGGCGATCTTCCAGGCCAGCATCAGCAGCGGGAAGTTCCACGGGATGATCTGGGCGGCGACCCCGAGCGGCTTCGCGTTTCGGCCCGGAAACGCGTATTCGAGTTTGTCGGCCCAGCCGGCGTAATACCAGAAGTGGGCCGCGGCGAGCGGCACGTCGACGTCGCGCGACTCCTTGATCGGCTTGCCGGAGTCCATCGACTCGAGGACGGCGAACTCACGCGA
This sequence comes from Candidatus Limnocylindrales bacterium, assembly GCA_038204565.1. GTDB lineage: Bacteria > Chloroflexota > Limnocylindria > Limnocylindrales > CSP1-4 > CF-46. Next base: position 216 of record JBBRCU010000007.1, on the reverse strand, counting down.
TCGCTCCTGCAGGATCCGGGCGATCCGGAACAGGTACTTGGCGCGCTCCCGGCCCGAGAGTTGGCCCCATGAACGGCGCTGAGCGCGCCGCGCGGCACGGACCGCCCTGTCGACATCGATCGGAGTCGCGCGGGCGACTTCCGCGAGTGGCTGCTCCGTGGCCGGGTCGATCGAGACGAACGTCTTGCCACCCGTCGCCGGCACGAACCGCCCGTT
>JBBRCU010000006.1:0-96086 GCA_038204565.1 Candidatus Limnocylindrales bacterium | reverse complement strand
CCAGATCGGGCTGCGCGACTGGGAGACCGTGTACAACACGATCCGACCGCACCAGTCGTTGGGCCAGCGCACCCCAGCCGAATACCTGGCCTCGATCGGCATCGAGGTGTAACGGACGTACTGGACGAGTACACGCCCTTGCCACGTCCCGGCAGCGCGCGCATCATGCGGCGATGGTCGAGTACGGGCAGGGCGTCGGACAAGCGACCGGCGTGGCCGGTGGTGGCCGCGGCGGCGGTCAATCGGTGGATGCCGGCGCGGCGTTCGGGCAATTCGTCGGGAATGCGGTCCACACCGTCCAGTCGATGCCGCCGGCTGAACTGGCGATCCTGATCGTCGTCGTCATCGTTGGGCTGGTGATCTTCAAGCGCGCCTTCTGAACCTGCCTGCGCCGCGGCGGATGGGGACCGACGTCGCCGGGGTCAACTGTCGAGCGCCTTCCGGAAATGGATCAGGTCCGTGCCGAGGTGTGCCTCGCGCCGCGTCTCCCGGTAGCCATACCGCTCGTACATCGCGATGTTCGCGGCATACCGTTCGTTCGTGAGCAGGCCGACCGCCGCCAGGCCGAGGCGCCGCGCTTCGTCGTCCGCGAAGGCCAGCAAGCGCCGGCCAAGGCCGCGACCTTGCCATGCCGGGTCGATCGCGACGTTGTCGACCCACAGGTGATCCGCCAGCGCGATCAACTCGATGACCCCGACGATCGCCGAATCGTCGACGAGGACCCAGACCGGATGGTCAGCGATCGCGGCCGCGAAGTCGGTCAGCATCGGTAATGGCGTTCGGCCGATCAGCGCCGTGTAGTTGCGGTAGGCGGCGTCGACCAGGGCGGTGATCGCCATGGCATCCGAAGGCCCGGCGATCCGCAGACGGGGGCCGACGGACTCCGCGCGATCAGGCACCGGGCAGCGGAGCGATCGATTCGAGCACGAGCTCGTCGAGCCAAATCGGCACGGCCGCACCCCCGAAGCCGGATCCCAGCCGCCCGGACCGATCGATCATCGCCGATCCGCGCTGGCCTGGCTACTTCGACTGGGCTGGCTGAACTCCGCCGCACGGCGCCGGTATCCTGCGCGGGTGATCGCCCTTCAGGTTCTCGTGTTCGTTCTCGGCGTCGGCGGCGCCATCCGCGTCGTCGCCAGCGCCGTCCGGACGTTCGTCGTGCCGCGCGGCGACAACGATCGCCTGTCGCGCTTCGCCTTCCGAGCGATCGGCAGGCTGTTCGACCTGATCGCGCGCCCATCGCGGCCCTATGAGGAGCGCGACCGGATCATGGCCTACTACGGGCCGGTCGCCCTGGTCGCGCTGCCCGCGCTGTGGCTGATCCTGCTGGCGACGTCGTTCGGCCTGATGTTCTGGGCGATCGGCCTGCCGCCGGGAGAGGCCTTCGTGGTCAGCGGATCCAGCCTCCTGACGCTCGGCTTCGACCGTCCCGGCGTTCCCGGCGGCGACCTCCTGGCCTTTGCCGAGGCCGCGATCGGGCTCGCCCTCGTCGCCCTCCTCGTCTCGTATCTACCGACGATCTACAGCGCGTTCTCGCGGCGCGAACTGCTCGTCAACCTCCTCGAGGTCAGGGCCGACTCGCCGCCGTCGCCCATCGTGATGCTGACCCGGATGGACCGCCTTGCCGGGCTCGACGCCCTCAACGACCTGTGGGTCCGCTGGGAGCAGTGGTTCGCCGAGCTCGAGGAAACGCACACCTCGCTTCCGGTCCTGGTCTTCTACCGCTCGCAGCAGAACAACCACTCTTGGGTCAACGCCGCCGGGGCGATGATGGACGCGGCGGCGCTCGTCCGATCTGCGCTCGATGTCGAGTCCGACGCCCGTGCGGACCTCCTGATCCGGGCCGGCTATCTCGCCCTCCGCCGGATCGCCGACTTCTTCGCGATCGCCTACGACCCGGATCCGTCACCGACGAGTCCGACCAGCGTCGACCGGGCCCATTTCGACGAAGCTCTCGCAGTCCTCGCCGACGCCGGTGTGCCGCTCAAGGCCGACCGCGACCAGGCCTGGCTCGATTTCAGCGGGTGGCGGGTCAACTACGACACCGTCCTGCGCGCGCTGGAGCGGCTGACGATGGCGCCGACCCCGTGGTGGGAGCGCCCGATGCGGTCCGCCTACATCACCGACGAGCCGGCGGTCCATGAAGGTCTGGCGACCGTCATCCGCTGAGTCCTGTCGCGGTCACCGCCGCCCGAACGGTCGGTTCCGGTGTACGCTGCCGCGGATGAACCGATGGACCGGCCGGCGCCCGCTTGACGCCTGGCTCGCGACGATCTCCAACAGGAACGGCTGAGCGGCCCCTTCCAGATCCGGCGTCGGTGGAAGGGGCGGGACCGGACGCAGGCGGCACCGGGCGACGACATCGCCGTGCTCCGCGCACCCTCTCGCTTCGAGCCAGATTCTCACGCGACGCGCAAGCGTCGCCCGAGCACGAGAGTTCATCGCCATGCCCATGCCCCATCGCACGTTCGCCCAGGTCGCCAAGCGGCGCCTTGTCGGCAAGGAGGGGCGGGACCGGATCCGCGAGGTTCGCGCCCTGCTCGCCGAGCTTCCCGACTATCGCAACGGCCCGTACGCAGACCTCCGCAAATCGCTCCTCGCCGAGATCGAGGACACCCGCGTCCGCTCCAGTGCGGTGCACCGCGACTCGATCGCGGTCCGGCGCGAGGGCGCTGCCCAGATCGCCTTGGTCGGGCCGCCGAACGTCGGGAAGTCCTCGCTCCTCCAGGCGTTGTCCGAGATCCAGATCAAGACCGGCGACTATGCGTTCACGACTCTCCGGCCGATTCCGGCCCTGACCCGGATCGGCGGCGTCCTCGTCCAGTTGGTCGAGATCCCAGGCCTGATCGAGGGTGCCGCGGACGACCGCGGCGGTGGCCGGGCACTCCTTGGCGTCCTGCGGTTCGCTGACGCGATCGTCTACTGCGGCCGAGCCGACGGCGATCCCCACGATCTCGAGGTTGTCCGGGCTGAGGTCGCCGCGGCCGGGATCGAGAAGCCGTCGCTGATCGCGGCGACCCGGGCGGACGAGGCACCGGCCAGCGCGATCGAGCGACTTCGCGCCCGGGCCGATGGGCTCGATGTCGTGGCGGTCTCGGTCCTCGACGAGACGTCGCTCGACGCGATCCGTGATGCGATCTGGGAGCTCACCGGGCTCATCCGGGTCCAGCTTCGGACCAACGGATTCACCGAGGCGGAGCCGCTCGCCCTCGAACCGGGATCGACCGTCGCCGATGTCGCCGACCACGTCCATCACGAGCTCGGGGCATCATTCAGCGGGGCGCGCGTCCGCGGGCCCTCGGCCCGGTTCGACGACCAGCGGGTCGGCCGCGATCACGTCGTCGCGGACGGCGACATCGTCGAGATTCTTCGGTGATCGGCGGTCCACGCTCGACATGACCGTTCTGGAGGAGCGACGACTGATGGCTGAGGACCCGCTCACGACCGCTCTGGACCGGGACGATGCCGGTTGGGCCCGCGACCACCTCGAGCGAGACGTCGTCGGCTGGCTCACCACGGTCGCGCCTGACGGCCGGCCGCAGTCGTCGGTGATCTCATTCCTGCATGACGGCCCGACGATCTTCTTCTACAGCCAGCCCGCCACGCCAAAGCTGCGGAACCTCGCCGCGTCGCCGCTCGTGTCCTTCCACCTCCAGTCGGATCCGTTCGGCGACCACATCCTGGTCATCGAGGGCCGCGCGCAGATCGATCCGACGATCGCGCCGTCCGACGTCCACGTGGCCTACCGGGCGAAGTACCGCGAGCCGCTCGTGCACTGGGCGATGGACGAGGCGGCGACGGCTGCGGACTTTTCCGTTCCCATCCGGATCCGGCCGACCCGGGTTCGGATCGGCTGAGCCACGCCACACCTGGCCCGAGCCGCCCGTCTCGCAGCCATGCGTCAACGGATCTCCATCTGGCCTTCGGTCCTGGTCCGAGGGGGTGCACTGTTCCTTGCCGGGTTCACGCTCGTGGGCCTGGTCGGAGAGGCTCGCGGTGGGGCGACCGACATCGGCCTGTGGTTCGTCGACCTGCGCGACCTCGGACCGGTGGCAACCCTCGCGCTGCTCGCGCTGTTCGGCGCAATCCTGCTGGGATGGGTCCTCCAGGCAACGCCGAGACCCGCCATCCGTCGGGCGGCCTCACTGGCGTGCCTGGCAATGGCGACCCTTGCGGCGCGCGACGTCGTTCGCTTCGCCAACGCGGTGTCGACCGGTCTCGTCCGGCCAGCGACTCCGATTCCGCTGTCTGCCTTGACGGCCGTGGGGCTCGCATTCAGTGCCTTCTGGATCTGGCGTGACCGCGGGTTGTCCGCAGGTCCTCGCGGGCGAGTCCGCGTCGGCGTCGGCGCAGCTGCGCTCTTCGCGGCCGCCTCGTTCCCGCTGCTCCAGATGTGGTTTTTCGGCACGACGGATTATCGTCGCTCAGCAGACGCGGCCGTCGTGTTCGGGGCACGGGTCTACGCATCTGGATCGCCATCGCCGCTCCTCGCCGACCGGATCGCGACGGCCGTTGAGCTGTATCGCAGCGGGCTCGTTCCGGTCCTCATCATGTCGGGCGGCGACGGCGCGGACGGGTTCAACGAGGCTGCCGTGATGCGCGACGAGGCGGTTGCGGCGGGCGTGGATCCAGCGGCGATCCTCGTCGACGCCAGCGGCGTGACAACCGAGGCAAGCGTCAATCACGCCCTTCAGATGATCCGTGGCCGACGCCTGCCGTCTCCGCGATTGATCGCGGTCAGCCAGGCCTATCACCTGCCCAGGATCCAGCTCGCGTTCTCGGCCGCGGGGATCGATGTCCTCACCGTGCCCGCCGCCGACCCGGTCGCGATCGGTGAGATGCCCTTGCTCGTCGTCCGCGAGGTCCCGGCATTCTGGTTGTACTACCTGCGGGCCTGCCTCGGCTGATAGATTGGCGGCAGCGTCAGCCGTCGCGGCAGGCGGCGCATCGCCCGGCGACCGTCAGGTGCCCGATGTCGACCTGGAACCGCCGGGCGCGTTCGAGCTCGGCGACGATCTTGGCGGTCTCGGCCGGATCGATCTCCCAGGTGCCGCCGCACGCGACACATTGGAGGTGGGCATGCTCCGCGGCGGGCAGGACGTGGAATTCCTCGCGGCCATCCGGGCCGTGGCTGTGGTGGAGGTAGCCGAGCTCCTCGAGCACCCCGAGCGTCCGGTACACCGTCGATGGCGTCGTCTCCGGCTCCCGGGCGCGGCAGCGCTCGACGATCTCGCTTCCCGTGACGTGGCCGCGCGCCGCGCCGAGGACGTCGAGGATGAGCTTGCGCTGGGGCGTCCAGCGCAGCCCGCGGCTCCGAAGCTCTGCCCGGATTCCGGGCCAGGGATCGACCGCTGCGGTCATTCGAAGTCGTCCGCGGGGCGGTCGCGGGCGAGCGTCGGGATCGACTGGGCGACCCAGGCGGGGCGCCGCCGGAGGAGCGAGGTGACGACGACGCAGGCGACGAAGACCGCGGCCTCGAGCAGGACGATCGTCGCCCCCGACGACACGTCGAGCCAGTAGCTGACGAACATCCCGACGATCCCGGACAGCGCGCCGATGGCGGTGGAGATCCCGATCATCCGGCCGAACGAGTCCGTCAGCAATCGGGCCGAGGTCGACGGGATCACGAGGGTCGCCGCGATCAAGGTCACGCCGACGACGTTGATCGAGGCCACGATCGTCGCCGCCATCGCCAGCGCGAAAAGGGTGTCGACGAGGCCGATGTTCACCCCGTAGATCGGGGCGACCTCGGGATCGAACGTCACGAACAGGAGGCGCTTGTAGAACAGGACGATGAACGCGGCCACCGCGATCGTGACGACGCCGACCACGATCAGGTCGAGCGTCGTCACCCCGAGGATGTTGCCGAACAGGGCGGCTTCGAAGTTCCGGGTGAAGCTCCGGGTCTTGCTGATCAGGGCGACGCCGACGGCAAAGCTCGCGGTCGTGACGATCCCGATCGCGGCGTCCGCCCCGATCCGTCGGCGACGGGCCGTCGCGTTGATCGCCAGAGCCGACAGGAAGCCCCACAGGCCGGCCGCGAGATAGAAGTTCAGGGCGAGGACATAGCCGACCACGGCGCCACCGAACACCGAGTGCGACAGGCCGTGGCCGATGTAGCTCATCCGGCGGAGGACGATATACACGCCGAGCATGCCGCAGAGCGCCCCGACGAGTCCGGAGGCGATCAGGCCCTCCCGGAAGAACTCGAAGCCGAACGGCTCGGTCAGCCAGGTCACGCCAGGTGCTCGTGGTCGGTTGCGCCGGCGTGGGTGTGGCCGGTCGGGCTGGGCTCCCGGGCCTCGCCTTCAGGGCCACTATGGTCGTGCGGATCATGCTCGTGATGGGCGTGCTCCACGTCGCCGTGGCGGTGGCGGAGGGCATCCCTGAGGCGGTGCGGCGCGGCATCGGCGACGAGCACGAGCCCGTCCTGGCGAACGACGCGGAGCTCGGCGCCGTAGGTCCGGCCAAGGATGATGGGCGTGAAGATCTCGTCCGGATCGCCCTCGGCCACGACGGTGCCATTGACACAGACGACCCACGGCAGGTGAGCCGCCACGGCGTTCAGCTCGTGCGTCGTCAGGACGATCGTGATCCCGTCAGCGTTGAGGTCGGCGAGGAGATGGAGGATGTCGTCGCGGGTCTTCAGGTCGACGCCGCTCGTCGGCTCGTCGAGCAGGAGCAAGGCCGGGTCCGAGACGAGCGCCCGGGCGAGGAAGACGCGCTGCTGCTGGCCCCCCGACAGCTCGCGGATGTGGCGGCCGGCAAGACCGCCGATCCCGAGTCGCTCGAGGAGGGCGTCGACCCGGTCGCGATCATCGCGCGTCGCCCAGGCGCGCCACGGATTCTCCGCCCAGCGGCCCATCAGGACGACCTCGCGGACTGTCGCGGGGAAGTTCCAATCGACGGTTTCGAGCTGCGGCACCCAGCCGACGCCGCTCGGCGCGGCCCGACCTACGACGCGGCCGTCGACCGTGATCCGACCCTCCACCCGAGGCACCACGCCGACGATCGCCCGAAGGAGGGTCGTCTTGCCGGCCCCGGATGGACCGACGATCCCGACGAACGCGCCGCGCCGGATCGACAGATCGACGTTCCGCAGGACCGGTGCGCCGTCGTAGCCGCAGGTCACGTCCTCGAATCGGACGAGCGCCGTGGCGGCGGGGGCAGGCGCGGGGGCGGTCACGGCTGCCACGTGTCCGTCACTGCCAGAGAATCGAAGATGGTCGCGTCGCCGCCGAGCGCGCCGATCAGGACCTGCATGTCCTTCTTCATCATCCCGACGTAGGTGTGCTCTGCGGTCTGGGGGTCGCCCGGCGGCTCGTCATCACGGAGCTGGTCGACGAACGTCGCGCCGGATTCACGGGCGATCTGCTCGAGAACCGGGCTCGGGAAGACCTCCGAGCCGAAGACCGCGGGGACGTGCTCGGCCCGGATCTGCTGGATCAACCGGGCGACCTCCTGGGGGCTCGGGTCCGAGAAGTCGGACGCCTGGACCGCGCCGATCACGGTGAAGCCGTACTCCCGGGCCCAGTACGCCCACGAGTCGTGATAGGTCAGGAGCTTGCGGTTGGCCTCGGGCACCGTCTTCACCGCCGCCCGGATCATCCCGTCGAGCTGGTCGAGCCGGGTCCGGTAGGCGGCAAGGTTCGCGTCGTACGCGGTCTTGTTCGCCGGGTCGTTCGTGGCAAACCAGCCGGCCATCAGCTCGGCGTAGTGCTCGGCGTACTTGACGTCCATCCAGAGGTGAGGGTTCGGGTCGCCTGCCGACTCCGGGAAGCTGAAATCGAACAGCCAGTCGGCCTTCGTGATCGTGTCGTCGCCCAGCGTCTCGACGACGGCCGATGTCGTCTTCGCCGCCTCGGCCATGTCGAGGGTCGGCTGCTCGAGATGGAGGCCATTGACGATGATCAGGTCGGCATTCGCGAGGGTCTTCGCATCCGACGGCGCGGGCTCGAACGTGTGTGAGTTCGTGGCGTCGGGGATGAGCCCGCGCAGCCGGATCCGATCGCCACCGACGTTCCGGGCGATCGAGCTGATCGGGGCGACGGTGGTCGCGACATCGAGCCGGTCGGGGGCGCCGGTCAGCGTGTCCTGCCAGCCCATCGAGGTGCCGCCGGCTTGCCCGGATGCCGCTCCGGATCCCCCGCTTCCGGTGCACGCGGCGAGACTCGCCGCAAGGGCGAGCGTCGCCAGGAGCCGACCGGCGCCCGGCCGCGCAGCGTTGCGAGGGGTCGCCTTGGCCAGGGCGCTAACGACGCCATCGCTGCGGGCGGGCCTCGACGATGCCGACGCAGGGCGCACTCCCGGCTGTTGAGCGTGATCGCCGGCGGACCCTCGTTCATCGACCCTGGCCGAGCGACCGTGTTGGCCCGGATCCACTCTCCGTAGCGATGGCATCGCGATCGGATCCTTCAGCCCAGCCCCGTCCGGGCCACGGCTCGTGCGGGCGGCGCCGGAGCTCGGAGCCAGCCACAGAATCGCGTGCCGGCCGACGCCTGGCTGATGCGAGCGGTGCGGTGATGGCCGATCAGGCATGGGCAAGCGCTGGACCTCGATCTGGGGGCTCGGCAGACGGGAACAGGTTATCGCAACGAGTGGTAACAAGCAGATGTCCCAACAGTGAGTACGATGGCGACGACGTCTTGGATCAGTTCGGCGGGCGGCTACCATCGACGACGATGCGCACCCTCCCCGAACTCGAGCCGGCGGCGATCCGGGCGGCGTACGACGCGATCGATCCGGTCTTCCGCGATGGCCCGCAGTTCATCCACGAGGCGCTGTCCGCGCGACTGGGCGTGCCGCTGATCGTGAAGGTCGAGACGGTCAATCCGATCCGGTCGTTCAAGGGTCGCGGGACCTGGGTGGCCATCATGGCCTTGGCCGAGGCCGGGTCGATCGGACCGGACCAGCGCGTGATCTGCGCGTCGGCCGGCAACTTCGGCCAGGGCGTCGCCTACGCCGCACGCGCCCTTGAGATCCCGGCCCTGGTGTTCGCGTCACGCCGCGCGAACCGCGCCAAGGTCGCCCGGATGCGCGGGCTTGGAGCAGAGGTGATCGAGATCGGCGATGACTTCGACGACGCCCGCAGCGCATCCGAGACCTCCGCCGCCGACGGTCTTGGATGGCTACTCGTCGACGGCGAGGATCCGCGCATCTCGACCGGGGCGGCGACGCTCGCGCTCGAGCTCACCGATGCCACCGCGGCGGGCCGGCTTCCCTCCCCTGCCGTGGTGTCCGTGCCCGTCGGCAACGGCGCCCTCATCAACGGCGTCGGGGCGTGGCTCCGAGCAGAGGCTCCGACATGCCGGGTGGTCGGCGTGCAGGCCGAGGGCGCGGCTGCGATGTCGCTGAGCTATCGGGCCGGGCGTCCGATCGACACCCCATCGGTCGCGACCTATGCGGACGGCATCGCCTCGCGGATCGCGATCCCGGCGGCGGTCGAGCTCATGACCGGCCGGGTCGACGAGATGCGCATCGTTTCCGACGAGGCCCTGCGGTCGGCACAGGCCGAGCTGACCGCCGAGCTCGGGATCACCGTCGAGGGTGCCGCCGCGGCGTCCTGGGCAGGCCTTCTTGCCGGACCACGGCCCGCTGGCCCAGCCGTCCTGATCGTCACGGGCAGCAACGTCTAGCTAGCCGGCAACCCAGCCGGCGGCCGGGATCGTGATGGCGCCCGAAGCCCGGGCGTCGTGGAGGAGCATCCAGGCGTCAGCCTGCAAGCCGCGCAGGGCGATCGCCGCGTCGATCGCGCGATCGCCGTCCCGCGCCCGGAGAAGGGGCTCGAGCCGCGGGTCCCGGCCCTGGCGGCTGAGCACCGCGTGGTCCCAGGCGACGGGGCCCAGGCAAGCGTCCTCGAAATCGATCCAGACGATGCCATTCGGCCCGACCAGGGTATTTCGCGGAAAGGCGTCGCCGTGGAGCGGCTGGACGTCAGGCGCGGCGTCGAGAAGGTCCTCGATGAGCCGGTCCCGGTCGCGGCTCAGGGCCGCGACGGCGTCCTCGGCGAGAAGCCCGATCCGGACGAGGGCCGCCCAGGCGAGGTCGAGGTCCTCGCGGATCGGTCCGAGCAAGGGCAACGCGACGTCGATCGCCCGCATCCGCCGGTGAAGGTCGTCGAGGGTGGTGAGAGTGTCGAGCCCCGCCGGCACCCCGCCGATCTCATGATCGACGAAGGCGGTCACGGCCATTGCCCAACCGGCGACGACATGCGGACCTGGCGGAATCAACGGACTCGGCGGGGCGACGGACGCACCAGCGGCGGCCAACCGGCGGGTCAGCTCGATCTCGCGGCGGAGGTTCGGGATCGGGTCGCCCCGAACCCAGGCCGTGAACGTTGCAACCCGGACCACGACCGGAGCCGGGGCAAGGTGGACGAGGAGGTTGCTCCCATCCTTGAGGATTCGGGGCCCGGCGGTTCGGACGCCATGGGCGGCACCAAGGGAGACGGCCGCTTCGGCAGCAGTCAGGGCATCCGCCATCGTCGGCCCGATCAGCCCGCCCCGCGGGCGAGACCGAGCTCGAGGAGGGCTCGCTGCCAGGCGAACATCGGGGCGCAGACGGTGTCGACCAGGCTACCGTCGAGGCCGACGGTCAAGGCGTGCATCGAGGAAGGATTGCACGCCGCAGGCGCCGTTGATGCCCTTGGAGGTTGACGGGCAGCGGCAACTCACCGACCATCCCGGCGTGGCTGTCGACGACGATCTCCGAGCCGATCCCGACGCCGATATCGCCGAATTCGACCCTCGCGAATCCGAGCGGATCCGGCGGCGCGACCGCGAGGCCGGCGCGCAGGAGCGCGACCTGCTGAAGCCCGGCATGGGCAAGGTCTTCAAGCAGATCCAGGACGCCCAGCGGAAGGCCGCCGCCGAGGTCGTCTCGAGTTCGCCGCGGTCCAGGCGTCGCGGACGAGCCTAGACCCTGGCTTCGCGCCGGAGCCCCCGCCGCCTGCGACAGGGCTCTCCGGTGGCCACCTACCTGATCCCGCTGTGATGGCGGGCCACGGCTTCGAGCACGGTCCGATAGGTCTCGCTCGTCGCCGTCCTGAGGCCGAGCTGGACATGGTCGACGTCCTCGGCGGCCCACGCCGTCAGGGCCGCGGCCAGGGACCCAGTCTCGAGCGGAACGGAGCTGACTCCGAACGTCTCGGTCCCAACCTCGACCCCAACCGTGATCCCGATCGTCGACCGAGCCCGACCCGCCGCGACCAGCGCCGTGTCGAACCCCCGGCGACGGTCGCGGTAGCGCTCGTCAGGCAGGCCGTACCAGGCGGTCTGCCAGGCGTCGGCGAGCTCGACGGTCAGCCCCACCATCCGCTCCTGAGTCGCGGCGACGAGGATGGGGATCGGCCGGTTCGGCGGCGGGAGGACGGCCGCCTCGTGGACCTGCTGGTACTGGCCGTCGAACGTGGTTCGCTCACCCCTGACCAGCGGGGCGATGATCCGGAGCGCCTCCTCGAAGCGGCCGACGCGATGGTCGAACGGGTACCCGAAAGCGTCGTACTCCGGCCGGTGCCAGCCGCAGCCGAGGCCGAGTGTCAGCCGGCCGGCGGCGATGTCGTCCGCGGTGATGGCCATCTTCGCCAGGAGTCCGGCCGGTCGGAACGAGGTCGACAGGACCAGCGTGCCGAGCTCGATGCGGCTCGTCACCGCGGCCAGCGCGCTGAGCAGAGTCCAGGGCTCGTGATAGCCCGTCTCCGCGCCGATGGCGGCCTCGGCCGGACGATAGAAGAAATGGTCCGTCAGCCACAGGCTGTCCAGGCCACCGTCGTCTGCGATCCGGGCGAGACGTACGATCTCGGGCCAGGTTCCTCCTTCGCCATCGTCCGCCGCCTGCGGCAGGATCACCCCGATCTTCATCGTCTCGAGTGTACGGGCCGGCCGGTTGTCGAGGTGGCTCGCCACCAGCGATGATGAGGACCATGGCCGAGCCGTCCCGTGCACCGGCTGATCGCACCGATCTGCCGTCGTTCGCCGGCCGCCCGGGCAGGTTTGGCGAGTGGACACGGCCACGTCGTCGTCATCCGGCCCCCGTCTGGCCCGGCGCCGACGCTCACCGGCCCGGGACAGGGATCCCGGCGCCAGTCCATACTCCCCATGCCCGAGACGGTGGGCGCACACGCCAGGGCCCTCCCCGGTCCCGAAGGAGTCTCGCCATGAACCGCGTCTTTGCTCCGCTCTCGCTCCTGCTGTTGATCGCGTTGGCCGGATGCTCGTCGACACCAAGCGCAGGGGCTGCCAGCGCGTCCCCCGCGGCGACCGCCGTCGCATCGTCGGCCACGGAGACCGCATCGCAGCCAGCTTCGGAGCCGATCTCGCCGAGCGAAGCACCGACCTCCGCGCCGGTCGCCGGAGGGACGGCCACCGATTTCTGCAGTGCGGTCAAGGAGATCCAGGCGGTCAGCGAGGCCCCCTCTGGCGACCCCGCGACCACAGGTGCCAAGTTCCAGGCTGCTGCGGCCGACATGCGGAAGTTCGCGCCGGCCGAGATCACAGCGGCCGCCAATGGCTGGGCCGACGTCTTTGACACCATCGGGAAGGCCCTGGGGAGCGGGACACTCGACGAAGCGACCATGACGAAGGCGCTGTCGGATGCCGTGGCTGGCAAGGCCCAGGACATCGCCACGGCCGCGGCCTGGACCGCCAAGAACTGCAATCTCTGACCGTGCCCGCCGTCGCGGAAGTGCCGCGCTGACCACGCTCCGGATGGAGGCCCGCCGCGGTCGTCATCTCCGGGCGCCCGCCGATCTCGCGATCCTCAACCCGGACCTGGACTGATCGCGCCCCGACCACGCTGTCGGTGCCGCACGATGGCTCAGCCCGGCCGGACCGGGTCTACCGCCGCCGGCGGGCGGACGGATCGAGCAGGATCGCCCGGCCGTCGCCGTCAACGAGGCGCCAGCGCACGCCGAGCGCCTCGTCGCGGCCGTCTGCAAGCAGGTCCGCGACCGCGCCCGGCCGGACTTCCGAGCCGAGGCGTTCGAGTCGTCGGCTGATCGCCAGGGCTGCCAAAGACGGCACCCCGCCGACGAGGTCGCGCCGGACGAGCCCTTCGGCATCCGAGATCCCGGCGTCGCGGAGATGGGCGATCAGACGCCTGGCTCTGCCCCGCTCACCAGGGGCGAGGTCGGTGATCCAGGCCGGCTCGGACGCCTCGTCGGGGCGGGCGGCCGCTCCCGATCGGCCGCCGGCGCGGGCCGGCACCGCAGCGCCTTTCGGCGGCAGGGCGCGTACGGGCGCAGTTCCGGTCTTCGTCGGCGGCTCGGCGTCGGTCGCGCGTGGTTCGTCCTCGGGCGCCCGTGGCGAGGCCCCGCGTCCGGCCCGCCGGGTCTGCGCCGGGCCGGGCTTCGGGCTGGCGACAGGGCCCGGTTCGCGCCGTCGCTGCTCGATGCGCTCGGCCAAAGGCGACTCCGCCGGTCCGCTCGCTCGCGCCGTCGCGATCGCCGCCTTGGCTGCGGTGAGGCTGGGAAACGGGCCGCGGACCAGGGCCATTCCGAAATCGTCGGCCTGCTCGCTATCGACGATGACCCAGGTGCCGGATTGCGGCTCGATCGTGAACCGCTCGTCCCGCGTCTGCCAGCGCCCGCCACCGAGCCGCTTCAAGGGAGCGCCGTCGGGATCGACCGGGGTCTTCGTCGCTCGCGCCATGGCGAGACGATAGCGGTCCGTGGATCCATTCGCGGCGCCGACTCGGGCCCTGGACGCCGGTCCTGCCCGGGCCTCAGGCCTCGAATGGCAGAAACGTGCCGTCGCCGGACCGCGGCGCAACCGCGACCGCGACGATCGCGGCCCGGTCGATCGGGCCGAAGACATGCGGGTAGATATGGCGCTCGTCGTCGGCGCTCCAGCGGCTTGTGATCCGATCAAGATCCACCGTCAGGACGACGAAGTCACCGGGCACCTCGCCGTAGTGGCGGTTGGCGGTTGTGACCATGTTGCCTGCGCCGTCGGTGCAATGGATGAACCCCTCGGTTGCGAGCGAGGGGGCGCCGAGGGGTGCCGTTGGGTCGGCCGCATCCCACCACGCCCGCGGCGTCAGATGGAAGGTCGTCCGGCCGGCCGGCTCAGACACCGGCGGCGAAGGGGCGATCCGGTGACACCCAGCCGCGAGCAAGGGCGACCTGGATGACGGTCGGGCGGTCGTTCGCCAGGGCCTGGCGGACGGCCTGCTCGAACCCCGCGTCCGTCTCGACCCGGATCCCCCGGGCGCCACAGGCCCGGGCGATCGCGGCGAAGTCGACCGGGCCGAGATCGGTCGCGATCGCGCCGGCGTCTCCCCCGCCCCGGCGGTCCTGGTGCATCCGGATCGTGCCGTAGCGCTCGTTGTCGAAGACGATCGCGATGACCTTGGCCTTCTCGCGCACCGCGGTCTCCAGCTCGGCCATCGTCATCGCGAAGCCACCGTCGCCGGCAAAGGCCACGACGACTCGGTCGCGATGAACGAGCCCGGCGGCGATCGCGGCCGGCAACGCATAGCCCATGGCCCCCGAGGTCGGCCCGAGGAATGTCCCGGGCCGGCGGAAACGGAAATGACGGGCGACCCACAGCCCGAAGTTCCCGGCATCGGTCGTGACGATCGCATCGTCCGGGATCAACCGGCGAACCGCGGCCACCGCATGGGCGGGATGGACACCGGGACCGGTCCACGGCTCGCGATCGGGCGTTGTGGCTGCTTCCCAGGCCGCCCGGTCCTCGGCGTTCACGGCTTCCCGCGCGTCCGCGGATGCTGCATCGAGAACGGCTTCCTGGAGCCGGGTGACGGCGGCCCGCAGGAATGCCCGGGCGTCAGCGCGAACGGTCAGGCTCGCTGCCGGCAACCCGTCGCGATGCTCGTCCGGTTCGATGTCGACGTGGGCCCAGGCCTGGTTCGCCGTCGGGATCGTGTACCCGAACGAGGTGATCTCGGACAGGCGACAGCCGATCACCAGCAGAGCGTCCGCCCGCCTGAGCCGATCACGGACCACCGTGGGGCTGCCGTAGCCGGCCATCCCGAGGTAGAGCGGATGATCGTTCGAGATCACGTCGGCCCGGCGCCAGGCTGCGATCACCGGGACCCGCAGGAGCTCGGCGAAGCGAACCAGGTCGGTCGAAGTCCGGGCCCGGAGGACGCCACCGCCGGCGAGGATCACCGGGCGTTCCGCGGAAGCCAGGAGATGGAGCACGGCGCGGACGTCGTCGGCCTCCGGTCGGACCGGCGCGGGCCGTGAGGTGTCGAGCTCGGTACCGGCCGGCAGCTCCTCGTCGAGGATGTCCTCGGGCAGCGACAGGAACGCCGGTCCGGGCCGACCGACGAGAGCGGCACGCACGGCTTCGCCGACAAGGCGCGGGACGTCGGCGACGGCGGTGAGCTCGACGGCGTGGCTCGCGAGGCCGCCGATCGTGGCCGCCTGGTCGATCTCCTGAAAGGCCTCGCGCCCGCGGAACGCACGCTCGACCTGACCGACCAGGGCGAACATCGGCGACGAGTCCTGGCGGGCGGTGTGGATGCCGATCGCGAGGTTGGCGGCGCCGACGGCGCGCGTCCCGATCGCGGCTGCCGGCCGACCCGTCAGCTGGCCATGGGCCTCGGCCATGAAGGCCGCGCCGCCCTCATGGCGGGTCGCGACGACGCGGATGCCGGCACCGTGGAGACCCTCGAGGAGCCCGAGGAAGCTCTCGCCCGGCACCGTGAACGCGTAGCGGACGCCAGCTGCACGAAGGGCGTCGGCGATGAAACGCCCGACGGTCCGGGGCCCCTCAGGTTCGGGCTGTGGCTCCGGTGCCGCGGCCGGTGCGGGTTCGGGTCCGGGTCCGCGCTGGCGCGGTGGCTCCGCGGCCGGTTCCGGCTCCGGCTCGCGCTCAGGGGCGCGTCCCGATGCCGGCTCGGGCTCAGGCTCGGGCTCGAGCTCGGGTGCAACGGCTTCGACGGTCTCTGCCTCGGCCGAACCATCAGGCTCGCCCGGTCCGCGATCCGGCGCAGTGTCCTCGGTCGGCTCGGTCTCCGAGCGCTCGTCCACCATCAGCGGACGATCGGGCCGCTGGCCATGGCCGCGACCATTCCGGTCGCCACCACGATCGCAATGACGATCATGAGGATCCGTGCATAGCGCGTGCCCGGCATCATCGGCGGGCTACCGGTAATTTTCGAACTGGAGCGGAACCGGGAGGTCCTCGAGCTCTCGCAACCGGGTGATGACCTTCTGCATGTCATCGCGGCTCTTCCCGGACACCCGGACCGCGTCGCCCTGGATCTGCGGCTTGACCTTCGGGAACTCCTCGCGGATCAGCTTGCTGATCTTCTTTGCGAGTTCGTCGTTGAGGCCGCGCCGAAGGGTGATCACCTGGCGGACCTTACTGCCACCCGACGGCTCGACCTTGCCCCAATCGAAGATCTTCAGTGACAGGTTGCGGCGGACCGCCTTGGACTCGATCAGGTCCTTGATGGCTGCCGCCCGATGCTCGTCGTCCGTCACGAGCGTGAGCTCGTCCTTGGTCTGCTCGAGGTCCACGGTCACGCCCTTGAAATCGAACCGTTGGCCGACCTCCCGCCGGACCTGGTCGAGGGCATTGCGCAGCTCCTGCTCGTCGAAATCGCTGACGACGTCGAACGAAACGTCTCCGGCCATGGGCCTCCCTGCGGTGCGGCGATCGGCGGCGCGTCGGTCGGGACGCTGCGATCCGGAATGAGCGCCAAGTATGCCCTGAACAACGGTTCAGCGGTCGGCCAGACGCTCCAGCAGGCGCTCGCCGATCCGATAGCTCCGGCCGCCGCCCATCACGAGCACGACGTCGCCGCTCCGGACCTCGCCCGCGAGCCAGTCCGCAGTCGCCTCGACCGAGCCCGGCGCCGCGACGGGAATAGCCGGGTTGCGCCGGGCGACGGCTGCCGCGAGCCCGGCCGCCGAGGCAATCGTCGTGTCGGGATCGCGGCCGGCCCAGATGTCGGCGATCGCGACCCCGTCTGCAGCCGCGAGGACCGCCGCGAAGTCGTCGAGCATCGCCGCCGTGCGGTGATAGGTCAGGGGCTCATAGACGGCCCACAGCCGCCGGCCCGGGGCGCGCTGGCGGACCGCGTCGAGAGTCGCCCGGATCGCCGTCGGATGATGGCCGTAATCGTCGAAGACGAGGACCCCGCCTGCTTCGCCCTTGCGCTCCAGCCGCCGGCCGACGCCACCGAACGTGGCCAGGCCACGGATCAAGGCATCCGGCGCCAGACCGGCCGCCCGCGCCGCCCCCACCACACCCAGCGCGTTCGCGACGTTGTGCCGGCCGGCGGTCGGCAGGCGCACCGCCAGCGGACCGCGCAGGTCGTCGAGGCCGAGAATCTCGATCGAGGTCGCATCCGGATCCTGGCCGACGATCCGGGCCAGGAGCGCCGTCGCCGGACCCGCTGCGGTCGCGTACTGCTCGGCGATCCCGCGGCCGAAGCTCGCGGCCCTGGGGGCGTCGGCCTCGATGACCGCGGTCGCGACGATGGATCCGGGCCAGTCGTGGAGCGCAGTGGCGAGCTCCGCGGCCCCGGCGTCGGCGACGTTGATCACCGCGACCGGCGAGCCGATCTGACCGAGACCCGGATCAGCGTCGGTCCCCTGGCGCAACCAGACCTCGAAAGCGGCAATCACCGCCGCCCGATCGGCAAAGACGTCCGGATGGTCCCATTCGGCCGAGGTGATGACCGCGATTGCCGGGTGATACGGATCGAAATTGCCGGCGTACTCGTCGGCCTCCACGACGAAGCTCGGCCCCTTGCCGCGGCGGGCGGTCGCGGCCGGTCCGGAGCCGGGCTCGACCGGCAGCAACGCCCCGACGAAGGCGGACGGGTCGGCGCCGGCGGCGGCCAGGACGTGGACGAGCCAGCCCGCGGAGGTGCTCTTGCCGTGAGTGCCCGCGACGCCGATCAGGGTCCGCCCGAAGGCCGCGTCCGCGATCAGCTGCTGCCACGGCTCGACCGGGATCCCGGCCCGCCGGGCGGCCACGAGCTCCGGATGATCCGGGTCGATCGCGGTGAGGGCCTTGGTCACGGCCAGCCGATCCGGCGGCGGGATCCGGGTGACATGGGCGGGGTCGTGCTGCCAGGAGAGGGCGATCCCGGCGGCCTCGATCGCGGCCGTGTAGGGCGAGGGGCCACCGGGATCGCAGCCGTCTGGCGCCCCGCCCGCCCAGGCCGCGTGGAGGACCGCCGCGCTCGCTCCGGCGCCGGCCGCCCCGACCACGTGGATCCGTTCGAGGGGGGTGATCGGCTGCGCCGCGCGCGCCGCGCGCAACCCGGCGCCGGTCGTCGCGGCGCCGGTCACCGGCCGGGTGCCGCCACGTCCGCTCGGGCGCCCGTCATGCGTTCGAGGAGGAACTCGAGAACCGCCACCGTGCTGTCGCGCCGGTTCGCCGCCCGGTCACCCGGCCAGACGATCCGGCGAACCTCGACGCCGTCCGCGTCGGCGATCCCGATGTAGGTCAGACCGACGGGCTTCGCCGCTGACCCGCCGTCCGGTCCGGCGATGCCCGTCACCGCTGCCGCGACGGTCGCGCCGAACCGTTCCCGCGCCCCGACGGCCATCGCCCGCACGACCTGGGCGCTGACGGCGCCATGGGCGTCGAGCACCTGGGGATCGACGCCGAGCAGATCGCGCTTCGCGTCGTTAGCGTACGACACCACTCCCCCGGCGAAATAGCGGCTCGAACCCGCGACCTCGGTGATGGTGGCAGCCACCAACCCGCCGGTACACGACTCGGCGAGGGCCACGGTTGCGCCCGCTGCGAGGCACACGGCCTGGAGCCGGGCGGCGAGGTCTGCCGACGGCGGGCGTGCGGCCGACTGGCGCAGCTCGGACGGCGCATCAAGCGGACCGCCGCCCATCGTCAGTTGCGCTGGGTCTGGGTCGGGGCGGCCGGCGGATTGAACAGCCACGTCTCGGGGAATCCACGCTTGCCGAGGGCGCCGAGCGACTGGCCGTTGAGGATGTACGTGGTCACACCCGACGAGCCGGTCCGGACCTCGACGGAGGTATTGCCGGTGAACGTCAGGACCTGGCCATCGCGGAGCGTCCGCCCGCCTCGGCCGATCGTCGGATCGAGCTTGTCATCGACCCAGACCTTGATCCAGGCGGAACCGCCCTTGATCTTCACGACGAGGTTGACGCCCTTGTAGGCGACCGAGATCTGGCGGGACTGGATCTGGGTGGCCGTCGTCCCGTTCGCGGCGGTGACGGTGACCGTCCAGCGGCCCGTCGTCAGCTGGAGCGGCGCGGAATCCGTATTCCAGGCGCCGTCCTGACCGACCGCCACGGTGATCGGGGCAGGCGGTGGCGGACCGCCGGGCGAGCCGGACGGGGCTGGGGTCTGGCTCGGAGCCCCACCGACCGGACCGTCCCACGTCGCCGAGATGACCACCGAGGTCGCGTTGACGGCGGTGCCCTGGACGGGGACCGCGCCGTTCTGGAATGTCGCCCCCTCGACCGGCTGGTTGACGTTGAGCTGGACCGGCTGAACCTGGGTCTGGCTGACCGGGACCGTGATGACCCGGAGAACCGGCTCCACGGCATGCTTGCCGGTCTCGGGATCGACCGCGTCGATCTTGAACTCATTGCGGCCGCGCCGGACGTCGACCGTCAGCGACCACGCCCCGATCGAATCCGCGGAGGTCTGGCGCGAGCCGCCGGCCATGTCGACGGTGACGGTCGCACCCGGGATCGAGGTGCCCTGGAAGGTGAACGAGGTGGCGCCCTCGTCAAGATCGACGGTCGCCTCGCGCGGGGCGGTCAGAGCCAGGGTCGGAGGTTTCGCGAAACGCATAACCTGGAGCCCGAGCCAGATCCCGACACCGACGACGACGATCGTGAGCAGGGCCGCAACGACGACGCCCGGTGAGAACTGCAGTCCGGCTCGTGGTTGGGCGATCGGCCGCGGGACGGTCAGGACCGCATTCGGCGGCCCGCTGTCGCTGCGCTCACGGCGCCATTGGGCAACGACCTCCTCGGGATCGAGCCCGAGGTAAAGGGCGTAGTTGCGGAGGAAGCCCTTGGTGTAGACGTCACCGGGTAGCTCGCGGTACTCGCCCCGCTCCAGCGCCGCGAGGTAGCGGGCGCGGATCTTCGTGTCGCGCTCGGCTCGGTAGAGGTCGACACCCTTCAGCTCCCGGGCGGCGTAGAGCGCCTCTGGCAGCGACGACGACCGGCCGCTCGTGCCCTCCGATGGGCGGTCGGCGCCGCGACTATTCCCGCGATCGGCGGGGCGCTCGGGGTGACGTTCGACGTCGTCGTGGACCGGATCGGGACGGGGCGGGACGAGGCGCAGGCCCTCGAGCCTCAGCTCGCTCTCCACCCGTCGCGCGTCATCCCTGGTCGTCATCGCGTCCCATCCTCGTCGTCCGCAACCGCGCGCGCGTCGGCGGCCGACCTCGACCCAGAGGATACCCCGTCAGCGCAGTGGGTCCAGTGCGAGGCCATGGGACGATCGTTCACTCATCCGGCCCATCGCCGTCGTCCACGGTCCGGAGCCAGTTGTCGGGTCCGTAGATGTGCCGCGGCGAGGCCGGGTTGCGCGGATCCTGGGGACCGATGATCCCGTACCGCTCCAGCTCGTCCATCACCCGGCTGGCGCGGGCGAACCCGAGCTTGAGCTTGGTCTGGAGCATCGACGTGCTCGCCCGCTGCATGGTGGCGACGAGCTCAGCCGCCGGGACCGTCATCTCGTCGACGCCGTACTTCCGGAGCCAGCCGAACTGGCCGCCGTCGCCGCTGCCGCCATCCTCGGCGTCGGTGAAGGCGAGGATGTCCTCGTCATAGAACGTCCGGCCGCCGGTTTGGTCGAGCCAGTGCTTGGTGATCTCGCCGACCTCGCGATCGCCGACGAAGACGCCCTGCATCCGGACCGGGCGCGGCAGGTCGACCGGCTGATAGAGCATGTCGCCGCGGCCGATGAGGTCTTCCGCGCCCGGCGCGTCGAGGACCGTCCGGGAGTCGACCATCGAGGCCATCGCGAACGCTATCCGGGACGGGACGTTGGCCTTGATCAGGCCGGTCACGACGTTGACCGACGGGCGCTGGGTGGCGAGCACCAGGTGGATCCCGACCGCGCGCGCCTTCTGGGCGATCTTGACGATCGGGTCCTCGACCTTGCGGCCCTCGCGCATGATCAGGTCGGCGAGCTCGTCGATGATCAGGACGATGTACGGCATCCGCTCCTCGGCCGTCGCGTCGCCGGCGACCTCGGGTCGGCTGTTGTAGGCCGCGATATTTCGGACGCCGTGACCCGCGAGGATCTTGTAGCGCTCCTCCATCTCGCGGACCGCCCAGTTCAGGACCGCCTTCGCCTCGTTCGGCTCGACGATCACGTGCTGGAGGAGATGGGGCAGGCCGTTGTATGGCGCGAGCTCGACCCGCTTGAGATCGACCAGGATCATCCTGACGTCATCGGGCCGGGCGTGCATCAGGAGTGAGGTGATCAGGGCGTTGACGCAGACGCTCTTGCCCGACCCGGTCGCGCCGGCCACGAGGAGGTGGGGCATCTTCGCGAGGTCGACCGCGATCGACTTGCCGGACACGTCGCGGCCGAGGGCGAACGTCAGCGGGCTTGGCTGGGCCAGCATGTTCGTCTCCTCGACGAGCGGCCGGAAGCCGACGACCTCGCCGACCGAGTTCGGGATCTCGATCCCGACGACGTCCTTGCCGGGAATCGGCGCCTCGATCCGGATCGACCGGGCGGACAGCGCCATGGCCAGGTCGTCGGCGAGGGCCTCGATCCGGCTGACCTTGACATGGTGCTCGGGCTTGACCTCGTATTGGGTCACGACCGGCCCCGAGTTGACCTTCACGACGCGGGCCGGGATCGCGAAGCTCAGGAGCTTCTCCTCGATCCGCTTCGTGTTGGAGGCGTGATCGATCGTCGCATTGACCCGGGCGGGGGGCCGCGGGTCGAGGAGCTCGATCGGGGGCAGGGTCCAGTCGATCGCCTGGAGCGACTCGAGCGCCGTCGGCGGTTCGTCGGCGACGGTCCGCGGGCGGGCGGCCAGGGCGGTCGCCGCTCCAACGGAGGTCGACCTGGTCGCGGGTGTGCCCTGGACTCCGTCCCCGAACGCGAACGTCTGACTCGTCGGCGAGAAGCCCGGGCCTGATGCCGGCTCGTCGAGGATGCTCCTGGAGACTGGACCGGTTGCCCGCTCGAGGGCCGAGGGTGCGACCGCTGGGCGAGTCGTCTCGGCGACGGCCCGGGCGGGACGCTCGGGCTTGGGCGGGTCGCCGGCCGGCTCGCGCCGCATCGAGGCGGCGGCGGTCATCCCGACCCAGCGGGCCGATCCGGTCAGCGGCCGGATGAGCTGCTTCAGCTGAAGGTTGAACGCGAGCATCAGGCCGATCGCGAAGATCCCGATGCAGACCACGAAGGCGCCCGGCCCGCTCAGCAGCGGCTCGAGGACGCCGGCCAGGAAGCGACCGATCCGGCCACCGCCGCGGTCCGTCCCGAAGACGGTGAGATGGAGGAGCTCGAACGCCCCAAGGAACCCGATGAAGGCGAGGGCGATGCCGGCGATCGTGGCGCCCCAGCCCGAGTTCGGGCGCCTGCCCGGACCCCACTCGACGTACCAGCCCGTCCCCAGGAGCAGGAACGGGAGCAGCCAGCGGCCGCTCTCGAACCACGGCGCAAAGGAGTCTCGCCACCATGTCGTCAGGGCCCCCTGGCCCGGCAGGGCGAGGGCGATCAGGGTGACCGCGCCGAGCACGAGGAAGAAGATCCCGACGATCGAGCGGGCAACCTCGGGCCCGATCGCCGGGAACGCGATCGCGGGCAGGCGTGCTGCGTTCGTGCGGCGCCGGGTCGGGGTCCGGCGGGCGGGCGTGCGCCGCTTCGTCGCCACCCTCAGACCTCGACCACGACCGGGAAGACCATCGGCCGGCGCTTTGTCTGCTCATACAGATAGCGCGACACGCCGTCCTTGATCTGGCTCTTCAGCAGCCCGATCTCGCTGATGTGGTCGCCGGGGTTCCGGATCGAGGCCATGATCCGCTCGATCGCCTCGCCCATCATTGGGTCCTTCTCGTTCTGGTGGACGAAGCCGCGGGTGATGATCTCGGGCCGGCCGACGACGTTGCCGGTCTGCTTGTCGATGGTCACGACAACCATGAACATCCCGTCGTTGGCAAGCGACTTGCGGTCGCGCAGGACGACCTCGCCGACCTCGCCGACCGACAGCCCGTCGACGAAAACGTAGCCGGCCGTGACCGGCTGGCCCCGATGGGCGACCCCGTCGGTGTCGATCTCGATCGGCTGGCCGTTCTCGATGATGAAGACGTTCTCGGGCGAGACGCCGGTCTCGATTGCCAGGCGGCCGTGCTGGACCTGCATCCGGAACTCGCCGTGCATCGGGATGAAGTACCTGGGCTTCGTCAGCCCGAGCATCAGCTTGAGCTCTTCCTGGCTGGCGTGGCCCGAGACGTGGGCCCGCTTGATCGTGTGGTAGAAGACGTTGGCGCCGGCCTTGAACAGGTTGTCAATGGTCCGGCTGACGTATTCCTCATTACCCGGGATCGGGCTGGCGCTGACGATGACGGTGTCGCCGGCCTGGATCTCGACGAAGCGGTGATCCCGGTTGGCCATCCGGGCCAGGCCGGCCATCGGCTCGCCCTGGGCGCCGGTCGTGCAGATCACGAGCTTGTCGGCCGGGATCTCGTTGAGCTTGTCCTTGGCCACGATCATCGACGGGTCGTACTTCAGGTAGCCGAGGTCCGTCGCGATCCGGAAGTTCTGCTCCATCGAACGGCCGATGACGGTCGTCTTCCGGCCGAACGAGGCTGCGGCGTCGAGAACCTGCTGGACGCGGGCGATGTTGCTCGCGAAGGTCGCCACGATCACCCGCCCATCGAGCGGCTCCATGATCTCGCGGAAGGCCTCGCCGACCGTCCGCTCCGACGGCGTGTAGCCGGGGTTCTCGGCCCGGGTCGAATCCGACAGGAGGCAGACGACGCCCTCCGCGCCGAGCTTGGCGAGAATCGCGAAGTCCGAGAGCTTGCCGTCGACCGGGGTGTGGTCGAACTTGAAGTCGCCGGTATGGACGATGACGCCGGCGGGGGTCCGCAGGGCGATCCCCATCGCATCCGGGATCGAATGGCCGATCCGGAACGCGACGACGCCGAACGGACCGATCTGGACCTCGTCGCCGGGCTCGAGGGCGAGGATCGGGTTGTTGTGGAGCTTGTGCTCCTTGATCTTGTTGCCGAGGAGACCGCGGGCAAGGGTCGAGGCGTAGACCGGGACGCCCGGGAACTCGGGCAGCACGTACGGCAGGGCGCCGACGTGGTCCTCGTGGGCGTGGGTGATCAGGAAGGCCTTGACCTTGGCCTTGTTCTCCTTGAGGTAGGTGATATCCGGGATGACGAGGTCGATGCCGAACATCTCCTCGTCGGGGAACATCAGGCCGCAGTCGATGACGACGATGTCGTCGCCGTACTCGAACACGTACATGTTCTTGCCGATCTCGCCGACGCCGCCGAGCGGGATGATCCGGAGGGAATGGTTGGGGGTAGCCATGGGGTTGGAGGTTGTCCTCTTGGTGGGTGGGCTGGTCAGAAGATGGTGATGTCGGGCGCGGGCTCCGGCAGCGCCGCCGGAATGGACGCTGGGCCGGCAGCGCTCGGCGCAGCGAGCGCGGGCGCGGGTGTGGTGGCCGCCGGGGAGATCCGCCGAGCGCGGAGGTCGAGGAGGACCTGGGGAACGAGGGCGATGTCCGCGTAGCTCTGGCGTTCGACCTCGGCGCCGCGGAGGGCCGCTGCCGGGTGGTACATCGCGAAAACGGTGGCGTCGCGGGCGCCGCTGGCCGGGTCGACCGGACCGGTCGTCCCGTGAGCCTGGCTGATCCGGGCGCCCGGCATGAAGCGGCCCATCGAGTGTCGGCCGAGGGTCACGATCAGGGCCGGGTCGAGGATCTCGAGCTGGCGCCGGAGATAGGGCGCGCACGCGGCCACCTCGTCCGGTTCCGGGTCGCGGTTGTCGGGCGGCCGGCACTTCACCACGTTCGTGATGAAGACATCCTCACGCTGCCACTCGATCGAGCCGAGGAGTTTCGTCAGCAGGTCGCCGGCCCGGCCGATGAACGGGCGGCCCAGCCGATCCTCATTGAACCCTGGCCCTTCGCCGATGAGGACGACCTCGGTGTCGGGACTGCCTTCCCCCGGGACGGCATTGGTCCGGCCATCCGCCAACCGGCAGTCGGTGCAGGTCCTGACGTCCGCCGCAACCGCGTCGAGCGCCGCCCGGCGCTCGGCCGAGGTCACGCCGGGGCCCCGATCGCCGTCCCCTCCGCCCGGTACGGCGGCGCGCCCCGCTGGCTCGCGGAGCGGATCCAGCCGCGCTCGGCGAGGACCTCCGCAATCTGGACGGTATTCGTGGCCGCGCCCTTGCGGAGGTTGTCGCTCACGACCCAGAACGCGATCCCGCGGCGGTCCTCGATCGACGGGTCCTGGCGGACGCGCCCGACGAAGATGTCGTCCGACCCGGCCGCCGTGGTCGCGAGCGGGTACGTCGATGTCGCTGGGTCGTCCTGGACGACCACCCCATCGACGGCCGCAAACAGCTCGCGCGCGCGGTCCGGGCTGATCGGCGCCCGGGTCTCGACGTGGACCGCCTCCGAGTGGGCAACGAAGACCGGCACCCGGACGGCCGTGCACGAGACACGCAGCTCCGGCAGGTGGAGGATCTTGCGGCTCTCGGCGACGACCTTCCACTCTTCCTTGGTGTAGCCGTTGTCGAGGAAGACGTCGACCTGGGGTAGGGCATTGAACGCGATCTGGTGGGGATAGACCGAGACCGGTTTGGGCTCGCCCGCGACGTGGGCGCGGATCTGGCTCTCGAGCTCGCGGATCGCCTCGCCGCCGGTGCCGGACACCGCCTGGTAGGTATCGACGATGACGCGCTCCAGCCCGACACTGTCGCGGAGGGCCATCAGGACCGGGACGAGCTGCATCGTCGAGCAGTTCGGGTTGGCGATGATCCCCATGTGGCCCTCGAGGTCGGCCGGATTCACCTGGCTCACGACGAGCGGGATCGTCGGGTCCATCCGCCAGGCCGAGCTGTTGTCGATGACCGTCGCACCGCGCGCTGCGGCCAGGGGGGCGAGCTCGCGAGAGGCGCCGGCGCCGGCCGAGAAGAGGGCAATGTCAACGCCCTCGAACGCGTCTGCGGTGGCAGGCTGGACCTCGAGCGTCTGGCCTTCGATCGAGATCATCATCCCGGCCGAGCGCTCGGAGGCGAGCAGGCGCAGCTCGCCGACGGGAAACTCCCGTTCGAGGAGGACCTGGATCATCGTCCGCCCGACGACGCCCGTGGCGCCGACGACCGCGACGGTGAGGTTCTGGCGTGTCATGTCGGGCATGGCTCCGCTGTCACGGTCGCTGGCTGGGCACGGTCGGAGTATAGCAGCGGGTCAACGCCGGGCCGGCCGGCCGGCCCGGCCGGGGCCCCGTGGCTCCGCGCGTCGGCTGGCCGGAGAAACGGCGAAGACCGGCCCCGAGAGGCCGGCCTCCTGAACGTTGTCGGGCGTGGCCGACGGTCAGCCGTTGGCCGGCTCCTTCGCCAGATGCCGCTGCATGGCCGCCTTGCGCGACAGGTTGACCCGGCCCTGGCGGTCGACTTCCATGACGACGACCATCACCTCGTCGCCGACGGACACGACGTCCTCGACGGTCGGCACGTGGTAGTCGGCAAGCTCGCCGATCCGGACGAGGCCCTCCTTGCCCGGCAGGATCTCGACGAAGGCGCCGAAGCCCATGATCCGGGTGACCTTGCCGAGGTACAGCGCCCCGACCTCGACCTCGCGGGTCAGGCTCTCGATCCAGGTGATCGCCTTGCGAGCGTTCTCGCCGGAAACGGCCGCGATCTCGACGGTGCCGTCGTCCTCGACGTTGATCTCCGTCTGGGTCTCTTCCTGGATCTTGCGGATCATCGATCCGCCCTTGCCGATGATCTCGCGGATCTTCTCCGGGTTGATCTTGATCGTGGTGATGCGCGGCGCGAAGTCGCTCATCTGGCCACGAGTCTCGGGCATGACCTCGGTCATCTTGTCGAGGATCTCGAGGCGAGCCGCGAGGGCTTGCTTGAGACCGCCGCGGATGATCGCCTCGTTGATCCCCTGGACCTTGATGTCCATCTGGAGGGCGGTGATCCCGTCGCGGGTGCCGGTCACCTTGAAGTCCATGTCGCCGACCGAGTCCTCCTTGCCGAGGATGTCGGTCAGGACGACGAACCGGCCGTCGGGCTCACTGATCAGGCCCATCGCCGCGCCGGCGACGGGAGCGCTGATCGGCACGCCGGCGTCCATCAGGGCGAGGGTCGAGCCGCAGGTCGAGGCCATCGAGGTCGAGCCGTTGGAGCTCATGCACTCGGAGACCAGGCGAATCACGTAGGGGAACTCGTCATGCGGCGGGAGCACCGGGATGAGCGCCCGCTCGGCGAGGTTGCCGTGGCCGATGTCGCGGCGCGACGGGCCACGCATCGGCTTGTTCTCGCCCGTGGAATAGGGCGGGAAGTTGTAGTGGTGGATGTACTTCTTCTCGGTCTTCGGGCTGATCGTGTCGATCCGCTGAACGTCCGAGGACGCGCCCAGGGTCGCGATCGTCATGACCTGGGTCTCACCACGGGTGAACAGGCCCGAGCCATGGGCGCGCGGCAGGAGGCCGACCTCGACCGAGATCTGGCGGAGCTCCGTCGTCCCCCGGCCGTCCATCCGGATGCCCTCGTCGAGGGCGAGCTTCCGGCAGGTCTTCTTGTAGACGAGGCTCCACAGGTTCTTGCTGAGGCGGGCCTTGCGGCGAGCGGCCTCGAGCATGGTCCTGGCCTCGTCCTTCGAGGTCCGGTTGGCGCGAACGGCGTCGGAGATCTCCGCCTTGGCCGTCGCGATCCGGCCCGGCAGCTCGGCCGCGAACGTGATCAGCAGGTTCGCCGTCGCCTCGGCATCCGGCAGCGCGCGGTGGTTCTGGGTCAGGTCGACCCCGAAGAACGCCGCGAGCGTGTCGAGCTTGTAGTTCTGGAGGTCCGGGTAGCCCTCGCGAGCGATCGTCAGGGTGTCGAGGTAGCGGTTCTGCGCGTAGCGCGGCGCACCGGCTTCCTCGAGGAAGCCGAGGTCGAACACCACGCTGTGACCGACGACGACCGCGTCGCCGATGAAGTCGACCGCCTGCTTGGCGGCATCGGCCGGCGACGGCGCCTTGGCAACGTCCTTGTCGGTGATGCCGTGCATCTGGTGGCCGAGGATCGGCTGGGACGGCTTGACGAACGTCGACCAGCGGTCGCTGATCTTGCCGCCCTTGACCTTGACAACGCCGATCTCGAGGAGGTCGGACATCTTCGGGTCCGTTCCGGTCGTCTCGACGTCGACGATCGCGAACTCGCGCTTGGCATCGACGGCGGCGACGAACTCCAGGACGGAGCCGGTGCCCGGCTCGATGTACGGCGTGCGCTTGGGCTTGCCGACGGCCTCGCGGAGCTGCTCCTGGATGTCGATGAGCGGCTGGAGCGCGCGGTGGCCGAACAGGATGGCCTCGGCCATGACGTCCTCCGGCAGGAGCTTGGCCCCGGCCTCGACCATCATGATCGCGTCGCGGGTGCCGGACACGATCAGGTCCAGCTCCGAGTCCTCGACCTCGCTGTAGGTCGGGTTGACGACGAACTCGCCATTGATCCGGCCGATCCGGACCGCGCCGACCGGGCCGGCGAACGGGATCTCGCTGATCGTCAGGGCGGCCGACGCGGCGATCGTGCCGAGCACGTCCGGCTCGTTCTCCTGGTCGGTCGAGAGGACCGTGATGACGAGCTGGATGTCGTCCTTGTAGCCCTCGGGGAAGAGCGGACGGATCGGGCGGTCGGTCAGACGGGCCGCGAGGGTCGCCGCCTCCGAGGCCCGCGCCTCACGCTTGATGAAGCCACCCGGGATCTTGCCCGCGGCGTACATCCGCTCCTCGAACTCCACCGTCAGCGGGAAGAAGTCGAGGCCGGGGCGGGGATCGGACCGGTTGGCCGTCCCGAGGATGAAGGTGTCGCCGTAGCGGACCGTGACGGCGCCGCCGGCGAGTCGGGCGAGCTTGCCCGTTTCGATCGTGAGCGTGCGCCCACCGAGCTGTGTCTCGAACGTCTGAGACAAGAGAATGATCCTCCTTGGTCGTGGAGGAAGGATCGACCTGCGGGCCGATCGGCCGTGCTTTGCCTGGCTGAACGTCGAATGCGAACGGACCCCGGATGTCCCGGGGTCCCGGGCGGGGACGCTAGCGGCGGAGCCCGAGCCGTCCGATGACGGTCCGGTAGCGCGTGTTGTCCTTCTTGATCAGATAGGCAAGAAGACGACGACGCTGGCCGACGAGCTTGAGGAGGCCGCGACGCGAATGGTTGTCCTTGGGGAAGCCACGGAGATGGTCGGTCAGGCTCCGGATCCGCTCCGTGAGGAGCGCGATCTGGACCTCCGGCGACCCGGTGTCACCTTCCTTGGTGGCATACCCGGTCATGATCTCCTGCTTCTGTTCCCGCGCGAGCGGCACTCGTTCCTCCGAACACGATCTACTGTCGTTGCTGTTTCTTCTATGACCGGCGGATGGTAGCAGTACGACCCGCGCTGGGGCAAACGGGACCGGGCTCACCTCGTCGCTCCGGTGCGGGATAGCGGCCGGCTGACCGATGCGAGGCGCTCACGAGCGAAACTCCACATCGACAGGCCCGTCAGCGCCGGGCCCGGACACATGGGCGTCCCCTGCGGCGACCGACAAGACCGCGCTCCGGCCGTCAATCCGGCAGCCATAGTCCCCATCGGGCGGCAGCGCCAGCGGAAGAGCCCAGGCGAGCTGCCCGCCGCGGGCGACCCCGCGAAGGGTGTACGGGCGCCCCAGGAGCCGCTCGGCCGCGGCCAGGTCCCCGGCGGCGATTGCGGCCCGGATGTCCGACGAGCGGACTTCGCGGCCGTCGAGCGAGAACGGTGGAACGACGATCACCTCGAAGCTCTCGCGTCCTCCGAGCGCAGCGACGGTGTCCGCCGTTCCGCCCCGATCGTGGCCGAACGCGGCGTCGGGGGTCATCACGATCCCGGCCAGCCGGCAGTGAGCAGTGATCCCGCGGACGAAGGCGTCGTACGGCGTCTGGCGAAGGGCGTCGTCGAAGTGCTCCACGACGACGACCTCCACCCCGGCGGCCTCGAGGCGTTCGAGGCGTTCGGCCGGGTCCATCAGCAACGGTGGAGCGTGGCCAAGGAGCACGGCATCCGGATGCGCGTCGAAGGTGACCACCGCCGGCCGGGCGTTGCGGGCCGCCGCCTCGCGGACGAGGTGCTCGAGGAGATAGGCGTGGCCGCGATGGAGGCCATCGAACACGCCGACGACCACCAGGAGCGGGCCGTCGGACGGGTCGAGTGCGGCACGGCCGGTGACCTGGCGCATCGACGATCAGGCGGGCTCGGCGGCGCCGGCAGGCGTCTCGATCAGGACCTTGTCGGGGGCGAGCTTCGTCCCGACGAGGCGGGCAATCGCGACGAGTCGGCCAGCCTCGTCGACGAGGCGGACCGGCTCGTCGGCGTTCAGGTGCGGAGCCCCGCCAGGGACCCCGATCGGCTGGCCGCGGCCGATCGCGACGAGCGCGCCGTCGGGGACGCTCACGGTCGCCAGGTCCAGACCGGCGTCGATCGGCAGGAGAAGGGCCGCCACGGCCGCCGGGCCGTCGGCCGCGGCCGCCCGGATCGCGTCGAGGTCGGTCGCCGCGCCGAGATCGAACGGCCCACTCGCGGTCCGCGTCAGCGCCCCGAGGTAGGCGGCGCTGCCGACGGCCTCGC
Organism: Candidatus Limnocylindrales bacterium; assembly: GCA_038204565.1. GTDB lineage: Bacteria > Chloroflexota > Limnocylindria > Limnocylindrales > CSP1-4 > CF-46. The sequence goes on along the minus strand of JBBRCU010000006.1, from coordinate 65,321 downwards.
CGAGATCCCGCGCAAGTGACCGGACATAGGTCCCGGCTGAGCATTCGACGTCGACGATCGCGACCGGCTCGCCCGCCGTCGTGTCGTCCCAGGACATCAGCGTGATCTCATGGATCGTCACCGCGCGCGACGCCAGCTCGACCGTCTCGCCCGCCCGGGCCATCGCGTACGCCCGCCTGCCGGCGACCTTGATCGCGCTGTAGGCCGGCGGCCGCTGCTCGATCGGCCCGCGGAAGGCCGCGAGTGCCGCCTTGACGACCTCCTGCGTCGGCGTCGGTCCGGCGGCCGGCGTCAACGCCCCTTCGAGATCATCCGTCGTGGACGATGCGCCGAAGCAGACCGTCGCTCGATAGCGCTTCCGATCGCCGAGGTGGTACTCCACCAACCGGGTCGCCTTGCCAAGGAACAGCGGCAGGACGCCGCTCGCAAATGGGTCGAGCGTCCCGCCGTGGCCGACGCGCTTCGTGGCCGCCAGCCGCCGGACGAGTCCGACCACGTCATGCGAGGTCGGTCCGACCGGCTTGGCGACGACGAGCACGCCGTCCAGCCCGGGCCCCGCGTCGCGCCTCAACGGGCGACCGCGGCAACCATCCGCTCGGCCTCGACGAGCACCGCGTGGCGGGCCTCGGCGACCGGCGCCGCGATCGTCGCGCCCGACGCCCGGGCGTGGCCACCGCCGCCGAAGACACCGGTCAGGACGGTCGCATCAACCCCACCCGGCCTGGTCCGGACGCTGATCCGGGTCCCCTCCCCCGCCTCCTTGAACACGATCGCGACCTCGGCCGTCTCCGACTGGGCAAGGAGATCGATGATTCCCTCGGAATGCGGCGCGGTCGCGCCGGTCGCGGCAAGGTCGGCGTCGAACAGGGTCGAGTGGATGATCCGACCGCCGGCCGCAGTCTCGAGCCGGTGGAGGACCCGTCCGAACAGGCGGAGTTGCGCATCGGGCTTCGAGCGATAGAGCCGGCGGGAGATGTCGGACAGCGGCGCACCCGCCTCGACGAGAGCGGCCGACACGGCAAGGGTCCGCGGCGTCGCGTTCGGGTGGGCAAAGGTCGCGGTGTCCATGACGATCCCGGCCATCAGGTCGGCCGCCAGCGCCCCGTCACCGTCGTCGAGCGCCACCCCCAGCCGCGCGGCGAGGAGCGTCACCATCTCGCAGGTCGCGGCGCTGAGTGGCTCGATCCAGTCGGCCTCGCCCGCGGCGTCGTTCGAGGCGTGGTGGTCGATGACGACCCGCGGCAGTCGGGCGAACAGCTCAGGGTGGCGGCCGCGGACGGCGCCGATCCGGTCGATCGTGCCGCAGTCCGATACGACGAGCAGGTCATAGTCGATGGCCGGGTCCGGGTCGAGCCGGGCTCGGCCGACATCGGCAAGGAAGTCGTACAACGGCGGGACGGGATCGGTGAACACGGCGCTGGCCTGCGCCCCGCCCCGCTCGACGAGGCGGCAGACGGCCAGCGTTGCGCCGAGCGTGTCGGCATCGGGATTCTCATGGCCGACGGCGAGCACCCGCCGCGCCGTCGTCAGGCGCCGGACGACGATGTCGGGCACTGCGCCCAGCCAGGGGCTGAGGTCGATCATCGGCGACGCTTGCCTGGCACCGCCCGGTTCGTCCGCGAACCGGGCCGGAACGTCCGCCGCGGCTGGCCGGCCTCGCGGGCCTTCGCCTCACGGGCCGCGGCCGAGGCGAGATCCGCGGCAGCACCCCCGAGACCCTCGGTGATCGAGCGTTCGGTCGGGCGCATCTGCGTCGGGGTTGGCAGCGTCTCGCCGTCCGGCGTGTCGTCGGTCGGGACGTGACCCGCGCCGAGCTCGTTGAGCAGGTGCAGGACCCGCGTCCCGCGCTCGAGGGTCTCGTCCAGCTCGAGGTGGAACTCCGGGATGCGCTTCATCCGCAGGCGCTTGCCGAGCTCATGCCGGACGAACGGCATGTGCCGACCCATCGCCACGATCGTCCCGCGCCGCTGCTCGGGCGGCCCGATGACGCTGACGAGGACCTTCGCATGGCGGAGGTCGGGTTGCGTCTCGACGCCGGTGATCGTGGCGAATCCGATCTTCGCGTCGTCGACCTCCTTCGTCAGGATCGCGTTGATCTCCTGGCGAAACAGCTCGTCGATTCGATCGGTCCGGGCGGTCACCGGGCGCCTCCGAACAGCGGCCCGCTCACCTCAATTGCTCGGGAGAACTCGCGAGATGGTCTGGGAGGTGAAGCATTCGATGATGTCCCCCTCCTCCAGGTCGTTGTAGCCGGCCAGGCCGATGCCGCACTCGAAGTTGCGTTCGACCTCGCGGACGTCGTCGCGGAACCGGCGGAGCGACTCGATCCGGTCGGTTGCCACGATCTTGCCGTTGCGCCAGACCCGGGCGCCACCCCGGACGATCCGGCCGTCGGTGACGAAGCAGCCGGCGATGACCGTGCTCTTGCCGACCCGGAAGATCTGGCGGACCTCGGCGCGGCCCTCGACGACTTCGACGATCTCCGGCTCGAGCAGGCCCTGGAGGGCGGCCGAGATGTCGTCGGTCAGCTTGTAGATGATGTCGTACATCCGGACGTCGACCCCTTCGGCGTCGGCGGCGCGCCGGGCGGTCTCGGTGATCTTCGTGCTGAAGCCGACGATGATCGCGTCCGAGGCGGACGCCAGCATGATGTCGTTGTCGGTGATGTCGCCGGCGCCCTCGTGGAGGACGTTGATCCGGATCTCATCCTGGTTGAGCTGGTCGAGGGCGTGGGTGATCGCCCCGAGCGAACCCGACACATCGGCCTTGAGGATGATCCGGAGCTCCTTGGCCTGACCCGCCTGGATCTGGCGGTAGAGGTCCTCGAGCGTCGCTCGGCCGCTGCCGTCGCCGCCCTTTGCGGCTGCCTCGGCCTTGCGCGCCTCGACCATCGCCCGGGCTTCCTTCTCGTCACTGACGACCCGCAGGATGTCGCCGGCCTCGGGCACGGCGGACAGGCCGAGGATGACGACCGCCGACGAGGGGCCGGCCTTCGTGATCCGCTTGCCCTCGTCGTTCTCGAGCGCGCGGACCTTGCCGAACGTCTCGCCGACGACGATCACGTCGCCGACCTTGAGCGTCCCGGTCTGGACGATGGCGGTGGCGATGGCGCCGCGGCTCTTGTCGAGTTGGGCCTCCACGATCGTGCCGACCGCGGCCCGTTTCGGATTCGCCTTGAGCTCCTGGAGGTCGGCGACGAGCAGGATCATGTCGAGCAGCTCGTCGAGACCCATCCGGGTCCGGGCAGACACGGGGACCAGCGGCGTGTCGCCGCCGTAGTCCTCGACGATCACGCCGGCCTCGGACAGCTCGGTCTTGACCCGGTCCGGGTTGGCGTCGGGGCGGTCCATCTTGTTGAGGGCGATGACGATCGGCACCTTGGCCGCCTTGGCGTGGCTGATCGCCTCGAGCGTCTGGGGCATGACCCCGTCGTCGGCCGCGACCACGACGACCGCGATATCGGTCACCTTGGCGCCGCGGGCGCGCATCGCGGTGAATGCCTCGTGGCCCGGGGTGTCGAGGAAGACGACCCGCTTGCCGTCGCGCTCGACCTCGCTCGCGCCGATGTGCTGGGTGATCCCGCCGCGCTCGCCGGCGGCGACCTCGGTCGTCCGGATCGCGTCGAGGAGGCTCGTCTTGCCGTGGTCGACGTGGCCCATGACGGTCACGATCGGGGCCCGCGGCAGGAGGTCCGCCGGATCGTCCTCGTCGAAGAGGACCTCCTTGGCGGCCGGCGCGGGAGCGCGCTCCTCCTCGCCCTCGACGGCCACGCCGGCGGTCGGGGCGATCGTTTCCGCGACTTCGTAGCCGAGCTCGCCGGCGACGAGGGATGCGGTGTCGCGGTCGATCAGCTGGTTGATCGTGGCGAAGATCCCGCTCTTGATCAGCTCGCGGATGACGTCGGCGGGGTTGACCGCGAGAAGCTCCGCGAGCTCCTTGACGGTGATCGTTGTCGGCAGCTCGATCGCGCCACGCTCCCGCGGGTCGAGTGTCTGTACCTGTGAATTCGCGTCGCCGGGACGACGCGGCGGCTTGCGGGGCCCGCGTCGGCCGCGGGTGCCGCTCCTACTCCTGGCCACGGGCTCCTCCTCCTGGTGTCAAGTTCATCATCGCCGGTCCGGCCAGAAGCGCCGCGCGGAGCTCCGCCGGAATGGCTGCCGCGAGCGCACGCCCAAGGGCGCCCTTCTGCGCGGCGAGGGTCCAGCAACCGGCCTCGCGGCAGAGGTAGGCTCCCCTGCCGGCAAGCCGGCCCGTCTGATCGATGGTCAAGTGCCCGTCGGGCGTGCGTACGACCCGGACGAGATCGCGCTTGTCGCGCCCCGTCCGGCAAGCCACGCACGACCGGGTCGGGACCCGTCGCGGAGCGTCGGATCGCGGCGGGGCTACGACGCCACCTCCTCGGTGGAGGTCGACTTCTTCGCCCTGGTCTTCTTCACCGGGGTCGCGTCGCCGGCGGCCGAAGCCGCGGGCTCAGGCGTGGTCTCTGCCGAAGCCTCGACCGCCTTCTTCGCCCGAGGCCGCTTGGCGGGCGCGTCGGCCACCTTGGCGGGCGCGTCCGCCACGGCGGCGACGTCGGCCTGGGCATCTTCCTTCGCTGCGGCGGCGGCGGCGGCCTTCTTGGTCACCGGCTTCTTCCTGGCCGGCGCCGTGACCACCGCGGCGCCCTCTTCGGCGGCGGGAGCCGGCTCGATCGCCGCGGCGGCGACGGCCTCCATCGGCGCCGGCGGCGGTGCGGCGGCGGCCTGATCCTCGGCCGCCTTGGCCGCGACCGACACGTCGCTCCGGATGTCGATCCGCCAGCCGGTCAAGCGGGCGGCGAGCCGGGCGTTTTGGCCTTCGCGGCCGATGGCCAGCGACAGCATCCGCTCGGGGACGGTCACGTTGGCGATCCGCTTCTCCTCGTCGATGTCGACGCTGATCACCTGGGCAGGCGACAGCGCATTGGCGACGAAGACGCTGGCGTCGTCGTTCCACGGGATGATGTCGATCTTCTCGCCGCCGAGCTCGGCGACGACGGCCTGAACCCGGGCGCCGCGCTGGCCGACCGTCGCGCCGACCGGGTCGAGCCCTTCCTGGCGCGACGACACGGCGACCTTCGAGCGCGAGCCCGGCTCCCGGGCGATCGCCTTGATCTCGACGGTGCCGCTGTGGATCTCGGGTACTTCGAGCTCGAACAGGCGCTTCAGGAAGCCCTTGTGGGTCCGGCTGACGAGGATCTGCGGGCCGCGGCTCGAGCGGCGGACCTCGAGGACGTAAGCCTTGACGTTCTGACCGATCCGGTAGTGCTCGACGGTCGACTGCTCCGAGGTCGAGAGGATCGCCTCGACGTTGTTGCCGACGTCAAGGATGATCGCCCGCGGCTCGACCCGGTTGACCGCGCCGGTGATCATCTCGCCCTCGCGGTTGGCGAACTTGTCGAAGACCTGATCACGCTCGACCTCGCGAATCCGCTGGAGCACGATCTGCTTGGCGGTCTGGGCGCCGATCCGGCCGAACACGTCGTCCGGCAGCTCCTCGGTCTCGACGAGCTCACCCGGGGCCGCGTCCGGCTTGTGGCCGCGCGCCTCCTCGAGAGTGAACTCGATCAGGGGGTCCTCGACCTGGTTGACGGCGACCTTGGCCCGGAAGATCCGGAACTTGCCGGTCTCAGCGTCCATCCGGACGTGGATGTCCTCGTCGCCGGCGACGCGCCGGAAGGCCGACTGGATACCGTCCTCGACCGCGTGGATCAACTGCTCCCGGGGGACCTGCTTCTCGGCATTGAGCTGGAGGAGGGCACCGACGAAATCGCGACTCACGGTGCCTCCTCGATGCTGCAATGTTGCGGTGGGCCGACATAAAGAAACGTGGGGGTCACCCACGCCTGGAGCGGCCGTTCAGTTGAGCGGCAGTATACACGCGGGCGGGTGGACGGCCCAAACGGGCGGTTACGACGGACGTGCCGGCGTCGTGAGTCGGCCGTTGACTCACAGCGGGCATTCAGTGTGCGTGGCCGAGTAGGGTTTGCCACCGCCCCACGCGCGCTGCGGCCGATTCTGAGTCAGCCGCCGACTCGACGCCTCGCGCACCTATCCGGTTGGCGAGGCAGCCTCAGTTCGCCGCCTCGGCAGGAGTTGAAGCCGCGGACGGTCCCGGGTAGTGCCCGTCGACGTACTCCTCGAGGATCCCAATGAACTCGTTCACGAGGCCGTCGCCGCGGAGCGTCCGGTCGAGCTTGCCATCGATGAAGACGGGTGCGACCGGGTCCTCGAACGTCCCCGGCAACGAGATCCCGATGTCGGCGTGCTTGCTCTCGCCCGGCCCGTTGACGACGCAGCCCATGACCGCGACCCGCATCTCCTCGACGCCGGGGTGCGTCTCGGCCCATTCAGGCATCCGGGCCTTGAGGTGGTTCTGGATCTGCTGGGCCATCTCCTGGAAGAACGTCGACGTCGTCCGACCGCAGCCCGGGCACGCGCTGACCTGCGGCAGAAACGAGCGGAGGCCCATCGACTGGAGGACCTGCTGGGCGATCTCGACCTCGCGCTCCCGGCCGGCGCCCGGCTCTGGGGTCAGCGACACCCGGATCGTGTCGCCGATGCCCTCGTTGAGCAGGATCGCGAGACCGGCGGTCGAGGCGACGATGCCTTTGTCGCCCATCCCGGCCTCGGTCAGCCCGAGGTGGAGCGGGTAGTCGGAGCGGGCGGCCAGGATCCGGTAGACGTCGACGAGGTCGCGGACCTGGCTGACCTTGGCGCTGATGATGATCTGGTCGTGGCGGAGCCCGGTCTCCTCCGCCAGCTCGGCCGAGCGCATGGCCGACTCGATCATCGCCTCGATCATCACGTCGCGGGCGTCGCGCGGCTCGGCGGCGGCGGCGTTGACATTCATCAGGTCGGTCAGGAGCTGCGGGTCGAGCGAACCCCAGTTGACCCCGATCCGGACCGGTTTGTCGTTCTCGATCGCGACCCTGACGATCGTCGCGAAGTGCTCGTCGTGCCGCTTCGCTCCGACATTGCCCGGGTTGATCCGGTACTTCGCCAGCTCGCGCGCCATCTCCGGATACTCGACCAGGAGCTTGTGGCCGTTGTAGTGGAAGTCGCCGATCACGGGGACGTCGACTCCGAGGTTGTCGCGGAGCTTACGCATCATTTCCGGCACGGCTGCTGCGGCCTGCTCGGTGTTGACGGTGATCCGGACGAGTTGCGAGCCGGCGTGGGCGAGCCGGGCGACCTGGATGGCGGTCGCGTCCGGATCCGCCGTGTCTGTGTTTGTCATCGACTGGACGACGATCGGGTGGGCGCTGCCCACGAGGACGCCCCCGACGTCGACCGACACGGTCGAGCGGCGGCGCGGACGAAGGGCGTCGGTCGCGGCGGTCATGGGCGGGTCATCGAGCACACGGCGCGGTCGCCTACGTGCCGCCGGACAGGATCCGGACGATGTCGAAGCCGCTCACCCAGATCAGGAACGCGAACAGGAAGACGAACCCGACCATGTAGGTCAGCTGTTCGGCGCGGAGACTGATCCGGGCCCCGAAAATCCGCTTGAGCACGATCATCAGCATTCGCCCGCCGTCGAGCGGCGGAAACGGCAGGGCGTTGACGAGGGCCAGGTTCGCCGAGAGGATCGCCGCGACGTAGAGCGTCATCACGATCCCGGCGCCGAAGAACACGTCGGAGATCTGGGTGGCGATCCCGATCGGGCCTGATACGGGCGGGGCGGCCGTCGGATTGCTGGCAACCTGGCCCACGAGGTCGCCGAGGCCGCCGAGGATGATCCCGAACCAGCGCTGGGTCTCGGTCGCCCCGATCTGGACCGCCGTCGGCAGGTCGTGGCCCGTGTACTCCTGGTAGATGTGCCCGGTCGGGATCCCGATCCCGAGCGGTCCGACGGTGTCGGACAGTTGCTCGGGTTTGCGCAGGGTCGCCGCCAGCTGCTCGTGGCTTCCGTTCGCGCGATCCACATCAAGGACGACGGTCTGACCCGCCTTCTCGCGCAGAATCACCGTGATGGCATCGCCGTAGAAGTCGGGACGGACCCCGTCGATCGCTCGGATCACGTCGCCCGAACGAAGACCCGCAGCCGCGGCTGGCGAGCCGTTCTGGGGCTCACTGGTCACCTGCGCCCCGACGTAGGGCGTGGCCACCCAGGCGATGAAGGTGAAGATGGCGAAGGACAGCAGGAGGTTCATCACGACGCCGGCGACGAGAATGATCAACTTGACCGGCAGCCGGGCGCGGACGAATGAGCGCGGGTCGTCCGCCTCGTCGCCGTCTTCCCCCTCGAGCTTGACAAAGCCGCCGATCGGCAGCCAGTTGAGCGTGTAGAGGGTTTCGCCGTGGGCGCGCAGGACCTTTGCTCGAGGCGGGAAGCCGATCCCGAACTCGAGGACGCGGACCCCCGCCAGGCGGGCCATCACGAAATGGCCGAGCTCATGGATGAGGACGAGACTGCCGAGGACGATGATGAACAGGACGACCGTCGCGACGACGCCGAGGGGTCCGCTCATGCGCGATGGACCTCGACTGGTGTCCAACTGGCGGCGAAGGCGCGGACCTCTCCGTCGAGCGCGATCAGCTCGTCGAGCTCGGGTGCCTGATCAGCGGAACCGGCTCCGAAGCGCTCGACCGCCGCGGCCAGGAGGGCCGGGATTCCGGTGAAGCCGAGGCCGCCGGCAAGGAAGCGCGCGACCGCGACGTCGTCCGCGGCGATCAACGCCGTCGTCGCCCGTTGGCCGATCCGACCCGCGTCGCGGGCGATCCTGAGGGCCGGGAAGCGGTTCTCGTCCGGCGCCCGGAACTCGAGCCGGCCGGCCGCGACGAGATCGACCGCGGCCGACGGCGACGGGCGGCGGTCGGGATACGTGAGGGCGTACTGAATCGGTGTGCGCATATCCGGGGTGCCGAGCTGGGCCTTCAGGGAGCCATCCACGAAGCGGACGGCCGAATGGACCACGCTCTGGGGATGGATGACGACTTCGATCGCGTCATCGCCGACATCGTACAGCCAGCGTGCCTCCACGACTTCCAGGCCCTTGTTGGCGAGGGTCGCCGAATCGATCGTGATCTTCGCTCCCATCGACCAGGTCGGATGGCGGAGCGCCTGCTGCGGCGTGATCTCCGTGAGGTCCGCCGGGCCGTCGAGGAACGGGCCGCCGGATGCCGTCAGGACGAGCGACGCCACGCTGGCCAGCGATTCGCCGACGAGGCATTGCCAGATCGCCGAATGCTCCGAGTCGATCGGGCGGAGCCAGGCGAGCGGGCTCGCGTAGGGGTCCGTCGGGTCGACAGCGGACCGGGCCGTCGCCAGCCGGCGAGCCAGCGGCATCACGAGATGGCCCGCCGCGACGAGCGTCTCCTTGTTCGCGGTGGCGACGATCTTCCCGGCCGCCAGGGCGGCGACGATCGAATGGAGGCTGACGACCCCCCCGGTGGCCACCACGACGAGGTCGACATCGTCGCGGGTGGCGATGTCGGCGAGCGTCGCGCCGGTCGCGCCCGCGACCGCCGTCGCGACCCCGAACCGGGCTGCCTGGGCGGTGAGGGCGTCGCGGTTCGCGCCGGTCGCGAGAGCGACGACGCGAAACGCGTCGGGGTGCGCGCCGAGGACGTCCAGCGTCTGGGTCCCGATCGAACCCGTCGAACCGAGGACGGCGACACCCAGCCGCCGACCCCGCTCAGCGGACGGCGGCAAGGACATACAGCGCCAGGACCGGGGCCGCGAACAGGAAGGAATCGACTCGATCGAGGATTCCCCCATGGCCCGGGATCAGATGACCGGAATCCTTGGCGCCCGCGGCCCGCTTCAGCATCGACTCGGCGAGATCTCCGGCCTGCGCGGCCAGCGACACGAGCGGTCCGACGATCAGGGCCGTCAGCGGCTTCTGGCCGAGACCGACGAGGACGATCGCGACGACGACGGTCGCCGCCACGATCCCGCCCACCAGCCCGGCGTACGTCTTCGACGGCGAGATGTGGGTCAGGAACTTCCGCCGGCCGAAGCGCTTGCCGATGAAGTAGGCGCCGGTGTCGTACGACCAGACAGCGAGGACGAGGAGGACGATCCAGCCACGGTCCGCACCAAGGGCTCCAAGCGGCGCCCCTGCCGGGAGAGGCGGCACTTCGTGGCCGATCCGCAGCACGAAGCCGAGCATCCCCGCGTAGAGCGCCCCGAACACCGTCGACATCCAGCTCGGGAGGCCGTCCCGGGGGTCCGAACGCCCGAAGGCGCCGATGGCGGCCAGGATGGAGCCAGTGCCCACCAGCAGCGCGCCGCTGCCCTCGATCGATGGGTAGATCGCGGCGTCCAGGGTCAGCGCGACCGCGAAGGCGATGCCGAGCCAGGCGAGGGACAGATAGCCGGCACCGGTCAGGAGCTGGAAGACTTCGCGGGCCGCGAGACCCGTGGCGACGACGACGACCGCGACGATCCACGGGCCGCCGAGCAGGAGGGCAACAACCAGCGGCGGGATCAATATGGCAGCGCCGACCGCGCGCTGCCCGAGTGCGCCGGCCGGGACGGGCGGGTTGCCGTTCAGCGTCCGAACCGACGGGCGCGGCGAGCGAACTCGATGAGTGCCGCGTCGAAGGCGTCGGCCCCGAAGTCCGGCCACAGGACGTCCGTCGTATAGAGCTCGGCGTAGGCCGCCTGCCAGATCAGGAAGTTCGACAGACGCTGCTCGCCGCCGGTCCGGATCACCACGTCCGGGTCCGGCAGGCCGGAGGTGTAGAGCGCATCGGCGATCATCTTCTCGTCGACGGCCTCCGCCGGGCAGCCGCTGCCGACGATCCGCCGGACCGCGTCGACCAGCTCCGTTCGGCCGGCGTAGTTGAAGGCGACGTTCAACAGCAGACGGCTCCCACCCGCCGTCTCCGCAAGAGCCTCCCCGATCGAGCGCCGGGTTTCCTCCGGCAGCTCGTCGAGCCGGCCCAGAAGGCGGATCCGGACGCCCTGATCCTTGAGCTCGGCCGTCTCGCTCCGGATCGCCTGCTCGAGAAGGGCGAACAGGCCGCGGACCTCGTCGTCGGAGCGGGCCCAGTTCTCGCGGCTGAAGGCGTAGACCGTGACGACCGGGACACCGCGGCGGACCGCGTGGCGGAGGAGCGTCCGGATCGCCTCGACGCCCGCAGCGTGGCCGTCGAGCTCGGCCAGGCCGTGCTGGCGGGCCCAGCGGCGGTTGCCGTCCATGATGATCGCGACGTGCCGCGGCAGGTCGCTGTCGGGCAACAGTCGGTCGGCGTCCGGCGCGTCGGGCGCGGCCGGGGAGGCGGGCTCGGCAAGGGGCTCGGCGTCGATCTCGTGCGCCGTCGGCGGCGCGTCGGTCGGGCGGGCGAGTGGCGTTCCGGCCACCTAGACCTCCATGACCTCCTGCTCCTTCGCGGCGCCGATCCGATCGACCTCGCCGATCCAGCGGTCAGTCGTCTTCTGGAGCTGCTCGAGCAGGCGGTGAGCTTCGTCGGTCCCGACGCTGCCGTCACGCTCGTCCTTCTTGAGCTCGTCGGCAGCGTCCCGGCGGAGGTTCCGGATCTCGACCCTGGCTTCTTCCATCCGTCGGTGGACGCTCTTGACGAGGTCTTTGCGACGATCCTCGGTCAGCGTCGGGATGTTCAGCCGGACCACGGTCCCATCGACATTCGGCATCAGCCCGATGTCGCTCTTCTGGATCGCCTTCTCGATCGCGCCGAGGACGCCCCGGTCCCATGGCTGGATGACGATCTGGTGGGCCTCCGGAACGCTGATCCCGGCGAGCTGGTTGAGCGGCGTCTGGGTGCCGTAGTAATCGATCATCAGGCGCTCGACGAGCGAGGTCGAGGCGCGGCCGGTCCGGAACGCCTGGAAGTCGCGCTCCATCGCGTCGACGGCGCGGCCCATCTTGTGGTCGCCGGACGAGATCGTCTCGCTGCTCATCGCGTTCCTCCCGTGGCGCCCGCGGCGCCGGAGATCAGGGTACCGACCGGCTCGCCGGCCGCCACTCGGGTGATGTTGTCGGGCTGGTTGAGATCGAACACGACGATCGGGAGGTCGTTCTCCATGCACAGCGACACGGCTGCCGCATCGAGGACCTTGAGCTGGTCACGCAGGAGATCCGCATATTCGAGAGCAGCGTACCGCCGCGCCTCGGGATGAGTCTGCGGATCCGCGTCGTAGACGCCGTCGACCTTGGTGGCCTTGAGCAGGACCTCGGCACCGATCTCGACGGCCCGGAGCGCCGCGGCGGTATCGGTCGTGAAGTAGGGGTTGCCGGTGCCGGCCACGAAGAGCGCGACACGGCCCTTTTCGAGGTGGCGGACCGCACGCCGCCGGATGTACGGCTCGGCGACCTCATTCATCGCGATCGCGCTCATCACCCGGGTCGGAACGCCGGCCCGCTCGAGGGCATCCTGGAGAGCGAGGCCATTCATCACGGTCGCGAGCATGCCGATGTAATCGCCGGTCGCGCGGTCCATGCCGCTGGCCGCGGCCGCCAGCCCGCGGAAGATGTTGCCGCCGCCGACGACGATCCCGATCTGGACGCCGAGGCGATGGACCTCGGCCACCTGGTGGGCGATGAACGCACAGAACTTGGGGTCGACACCGTAGGAGCGATCGCCGAGCAGGGCTTCGCCGGAGAGCTTCAGGAGGATCCGCGAGTAGCGGACCGGCTCCCCTGCCCCGGCAGTCGCGGCGGCCGCTTCGACGGCGTCCGTCACAGCTCTTCCCCGAGCGCGTAACGGACGAAGCGGCGGACCCGGATGTTCTCGCCGATCGTGGCGATCTGCGCGGTCACCAGATCGCGTACGGAGCGCTCCTCGTCGCGGAACGGCTGGTCATAGAGGCAGACCTGCGAGAACCACTTCTTCAGCTGGCCCTCGACGATCTGCGGCCGGATCGCCTCGGGCTTCTTCTGGGTCGCCTCGTCCGAGAGCAGCTCGGCCTTCCTGGCCGCGAGGACATCGGCCGGGATCCGTTCCTCGTCGACGTACAGCGGGGCCATGCCCGCAACCTGGATCGCGAGGTCGCGGACGAGCTTCTGGAACTCGTCGGTGCGGGCGACGAAGTCGGTCTCGCAGTTGACCTCGATCAGGACACCGACCCGGCCGCCGGTGTGGATGTAGCTCGAGACGAGGCCTTCGCGCACGTCGCGGCCGACCCTCTTCGCGGCGGCGGCGAGGCCCTTCTCGCGAAGAACGGCCACGGCCTTCTCGACGTCCCCGTCGCTCGCGACGAGCGCGTTCTTGCAGTCCATGAAGCCGGCTCCGGTTCGTTCCCGGAGGTCTTTGACCGCTGCCGCGGTGATCTCTGCCATGGGGTGTGGTCGCTCCTGGTTCGTGGTGGCGGCGGGCGGTCGGCCCGCGGTCGGTGGTTGGGTCGGGCCGCGTTGGTCGCCCGGAGGCGTGAGCTCGGCGCGCCGGCCGGTCGATGGACCGGCGCTGCCCGCCGGGCTTCGGTCAGCCGGCCGTCGCCGGCTCTTCCTTCTCGGCAGCTTCACGGGCCAGCTCGGCGGCGATCTCCTCGGGGCTCGCCTCGGGAGCCGGTGCCGTCTCGGCGACCGGCGCGACAGGCCGGGCACCGGGGAGGAGCTCGTCCTCGTCGGCGTCGGGCTCGAACGAGAGGGCGGCACCGCCGGCGAGGGCGGCAACGAGCTCGTTGGAGGCGGACTCGTCGTACTCGGGCTCGGCGGCCATGACGACCTCCGGCTCGGGCTCGCTCGCTCGTGCCGCGCGCTCCTGCTGGCCTTCGATGCACGCGTCGGCGATCAGGGTGCAGAGAAGGCGGATTGCCCGGATCGCGTCGTCGTTGGCGGGGATGATGTGATCGATCTCGTCCGGATCGACATTCGTGTCGCCGGTCGCGATCACGGGCAGCTCGAGCTTGTTCGCCTCGGTCACGGCGATTCGCTCGCGATGCGGATCGATGATGAAGATGGCGCCGGGGACGCGCTTCATCTTGCGCATCCCGCCAACCGTCAAGGTCAGCTTGTTCATCTCGTCGGTGAGCTTGGCCGCTTCCTTCTTCGTCATCCGGTCGAAGTCGCCGGCCTGCTGGCGAGCCTCGAGCTGCTCTAGCAGCGAGATCCGCTTCTTGATCGTGGTGAAGTTCGTCAGCATGCCGCCGAGCCAACGCTTGTTGACGAACGGCTGGCCGGCCCTGGTCGCCTCCTGGGCGATCGGTTCCTGGGCCTGCTTCTTGGTCCCGACGAACAGGACGTACTCGCCGTGGGCAACGGTCTCCCGGACGAAGTCGAGCGACGACTCCAGGTGCTTGACCGTCTGGGCGAGGTCGATGATGTGGATGCCGTTGCGCTCGGCGAAGATGAAGGGCTTCATCTTCGGGTTCCAACGTCGGGTCTGGTGTCCGAAGTGGACACCGGCCTCGAGGAGCTGGCGCATGGAAACGTTCGGCACGGGGAGAGGCCTCCTGTCGGTCTGGTTCCTCCGCGGACCTCGTCGCCGGGTCTCCGGCCCCGCCTCGCCGGCCGTGTGCCACGGTCGGGATGTCGGGTCCGGCACCGTCCCGGTCGGAACGATCCGCGTGTGATCTCCGTCGCCTGCGGCAGGGAGCCGCCGGCACGGGAATTGCTGGTCGGTCCCGGGCGGTCCCGGAGCCGGCGCGGAGTGTAGCACGGGGTCGGATTCCGGCCGGTTCGAAGGCGCCCCTGCGATCGTCCCCGGCGGGCTCGGTGCCGCGCCTTCCTGCCGGCTGGGCGACCGGTTGGCCGTCGGCGGCCGGCTCGGCGGCTGGCTCGGCGGCTGGCGGCTGGCTCGGCGGCTGCCCTTTTTGGCGCTATGGGGCGTCAGTGGGGCCGTCGCGGGAGGCGAGTCTGTCCGGACTCAAATCGGCGCTGAGCGAGCGCGGGATCGACCGATTCTGTCGGATCCGGGCCGACGCCACGCTTCCTTACCGTGGGTTCTGAGTCAAGGGAGACTCAGTCCTCCAACTCGGTGCCGGAGCCGGAGGCGGCCGCCGGAGCGGTGCCAGTGCCGGAGCCGTGCCGGTGCCGGTCCCGAAGCCAGTGCCGATCGAAGTCCAGGCCGTGATCCCGGTGCCGTGCTCCTTGCCAGGACGCTGAGCCCGCAGTCGATCAACAAGCCGAAGGAGTGCCTCCCTCACAGTTCGATCCCGCGATGGTGGCGAATCGCGAATGGCCCGCCGGACCGGAACGCCGGCTCGACGACGACGAGGTCGACCCGGATCGCGATCGCCGGCAGCCTCGATCCGTCCGGCAAGCCGTCCTCGAGCAAGCGTCCGGTCGCCGCCCGCAAGTGGGCCCGTTTGCGGTGATCGAGAGTCTCCTCGGCCAGACCGAACGCGCGCGACCGGCGCCAGCGGACTTCGACGATGACGAGCGCGGGCGGCGGTCCCGGATCGACCGCCACGATGTCCAGCTCACCTCGTCCAGCCCGGACCTGGCGAGCAAGGATCGACCAGCCGGCCTCACGCAGCCGCGCGGCCACCGCGCCCTCGGCGGCATCACCGGCTCGCTGTGCGGAAGTGCGCGCGCGTGGCGCGGGTTCCTCGGTCATCGGCCTACGATGGCCGCTTCGGCTCACCCCGGACTAAACAACCCCTTGCGGCCATTCCTCCAGGGCGGCGATGATGGCCGTCGGCCTGCGTCGCCCGGCCTCCCGGGCCGTGAGCACCTCACCCGCTCGAAGGACCCATCCGATGAGCCGTCGTGGCATAGCCCCGCTCGCGCTCCTCAGCGCGCTCGTCCTGCTGCTTGGCCCGCTCGGGCCGGCTGGGTCCGTCGCCGCCAGCCTGCCCCTCACCGGAATCATGATCGCCGTCGACCCGGGCCACGATGGAGGGAATGCCAGCCACCCGGCGAGTATCGACCGGCTCGTCTGGATCGGCAATCGCTGGAAAGCCTGCGATACGGTCGGGACGACGACCCGGAGTGGATATCCCGAGCATCGCTTCACGGACGCGGTCGCCCTGCGGGTCAAGGCCCGCCTGGAGGCGCTCGGCGCGATCGTCCAGCTGACTCGACCCGGGGACACCGGCGTCGGTCCGTGCATCGACGTCCGCGGCCGGTTCGGGGCGAAGGTTCACGCGGTCCTGACCCTGAGCATCCACGGCGACGGCGCGCCGAGCTCGGACCATGGCTTCTTCGTCATGAAGCCCGGCTACGTCCGGGGCTACACCGACGACATCCAGGCCCGATCCGCAACGCTCGCGGCCGACATCCGGGCGGGCCTGGTGGCGAGCGGCCTGACCATCGCGAACTACTACGCGACGAACGGGATCATCAGCCGGACCGACATGGGCACCTTCAACCTGTCGAACGTGCCTGTCGTCATGGTCGAGCTCGGAAACATGAAGAACAGCGCAGACGCTCTGAGGATGACGAGCGTGACGGGCCGAGATCGCTACGCCGCCGGTCTTGTCAGCGGGATCCGCCGCTACCTGCACCGCTGAAGCACCTCGGCGCGTCGCTGGCCTCTGCGGCAGGTCGCCACCGGCGCCCGTCAGGCGGGCGCGGTCAGCAGCTCCTGGCCGTCGAGGATGGGCAGCTCCAGGCCGTCGAGCGTCGCCAGATCAGGCCCGTCGAGCATCGCGTCGTCGGCCATGACCGGCACTGCCTCGAGCTGGAGGAGCTCGTGGGTGGCCGGCGACGCGCCCGGGTCGCCGAGCAGGTCGAAGTCGAGCTGATCACCGGCGAGCGTCCGCTGGAGCGCGAGGAACGAGCGTCGATGAAACGGTGTGAGGCCCATCGCCCGGATCGCAGTCCGGTGGTCGAGCGTGGCGTAGCCCTGGTTGTGCTCCCAGCCGTAGCCCGGGTAGCGGGCGGCGAGGAGCGACATCATCCGGTCGCGGACGACCTTCGCGACGACCGACGCGCAGGCGATGGAGTAAACCTTGGCGTCGCCGTCGACGATGTTCGTGTACGGCCCAACATGGATCTCGAAGCCGGCGATCCGGTTGCCATCGACCATGACGTGCTCGTGACCGCCGAGCCGGGCAATGGCCCGGCGCATCGCCAGATGGGTCGCATGGTAGATGTTGAGCTGGTCGATCTCGCGGACCGAGGCGGCACCGACACCCACCGCAAGGGCACGGGATCGGATGATCGGGGCGAGCCGGTCGCGCTGAGCCATCGACAGGGTCTTCGAGTCGCGGACGCCTGGGATCCTGTGGCAGCCGGGCTTCATGATCACGGCTGCAGCGACGACAGCGCCGCACGTCGGCGCGACCCCGACCTCGTCGACCCCAGCAACACGGATCAGACCGTCGTTCCAGAGCCGGCGTTCGTGGCGAAGGGTCGGGACGATGACGGCCATCGGGCGTCAGGGTAGCCGGTCGGTCCGTCGGGCGTCACTCCGTGCGATCCCCGCCGTCCGTGAGATCCGCGAGGTCCCCGCCGTCCGTGAGAGCATCGAGACCCGCGCCGATGGCGACACCGTTGCTGCGGCCTACGGGTGGACGGAACTCTGCCGACTTCGGCAGCGCGCGATGCATGCGATCGAGCGTGGCCCATGCAGGCGCGCGCCCGATTCCATTGTCCGACACCCGCCGGACCGGCTTGTTATCCGAGCGGCAACGATGGCATCGATCACGCGGCCCTCAAGGCCTGTTGGGAACGTGGTGCCCACTACGGCCGTTCCGTGAATCGAGCGACCCCGGCAATGCCGGGGTCGACAAGTGTTGCGAAGCCGGGATGCTAGCGGGCGGTTCGCCGCTCGCGGAGGGTCGCCGCCTTGCCCACGCGATCGCGCAGGAAGTACAGCTGGGCCCGGCGGACCTGGCCATGGCGGAGGACTTCGATCTTCTCGATCCGGGGGCTGTGGATCTTGAAGGTCCGCTCGACGCCGACACCGCTGGCGATCCGGCGAACCGTGATCGAGCGGGTGATCCCGCCGCCGCGGAGGCGCATCACGATGCCCTCGAAGACCTGGACGCGCTCGCGGTTACCCTCGACGACCTTTGCCGACACCTTGACGGTGTCGCCGGAAGCGAGCTCGGGCAAGTCGGTGCGCAGCTGATCTGAGACGAGTTCGTCGAGGACGGTCACTGGTATCGATCCCTTGGTACGTCGTCGGCAGCCGGAAACTGCAGTCGGGGCGGAAGGAATGGTCGAACGGTTCGACCGGCGGCGGAGTATAGCATGGTGACCGCGTGCGCCCGGGCGCCCAGGGAGGAGATGCTCGTGTGGCGCCGCGGTCACCGCTCCCGAATCACCGGTTTGGCGTGGACCGCCCGGGCCTGGCTTCGATGATCCGGCGCGAGGAGATCCGGTCGACGCTCGACCGTTCGGGCGCGGGCCTGCTCGACTCGCCAGCGGGCGACGGCGCCGTGGTCGCCCGAGGTCAGGATCGACGGCACGTCCAGGCCGCGGAACGTCGGCGGCCGCGTGTATTGGGGGTACTCGAGCAGGCCGTCCGCAAACGATTCCTCGGTGGTCGACAGGTCATCGATCGCTCCCGGCAGGAGGCGGATGACCGTGTCGATGACGACGACGGCGGCCGGTTCACCGCCGGTCAGGACGTAATCGCCGATCGAGAGCTCGAGGTCGACGAGGGAGCGGACCCGTTCGTCCACTCCCTCGTAGCGGGCGCAGACGAGGACGAGATGCGGTCGGCCGGCGAGGTCGATGGCGCGTTCCTGACGGAAGACCTCTCCGACCGGATCCATCAGGACCACCAGCGAGTCATCGCGCCGGACCGAGTCGATCCCGGCGGCGATCGGCTCGGGTCGCATGACCATTCCGGCCCCGCCGCCATATGGCGCGTCGTCGACGCTGCGGTGTCGGCCGATCCCCCACTGGCGCAGGTCGTGGGTCCGGACCGTCGCGATACCGCGCTCCAGGATTCGGCCGGGGATGCTTTCGCGGAGCGGCCCGTCGATCATCGCCGGGAAGAGGGTGAGGACGTCGATCTCGATCGCCATGGCTTCGGCTGCCGGGCTGCTCAGGCGCGGTCGGGGTCGGACGTCGCTGGTCCGGCGCCGGACTCCCGGGACGCCGCTTCGGCGTCATCGGAGCCGGCGACGACGCCGGGTGCCTCGACGGCATCGGTGGTCGGACCTGCGACGCTGCCCCGAGACCGGCGCGATCCCGGTCGACGGCGCGGCGCTCGCGGTCGGTCGGGATCATCCGTTGCCGGCCGACGTTTCGGCGGCGCAAGGTCGAGGGCGACCGTGTCGACCACGATCTCGCCGCGGCGCGGCGCGAAGATCCGGACGAAGTCGCGGACCGCCGGGACGTCGAACTCGCCGTAGTCGCCACCCGCCACGACGTAGATCTCGGCGCCGCCCGACCGGTAGACGTCCTGGACCGTGCCGAGGACCGTCCCGTCCGTGGCGGTGACCGTCGTCCCGACGACCTCGTGCCAGAAATAGGCTCCACGGGGCAACACGGCGTCGGGACCGGATGCAATCTCGAGATAGGCGCCCTTCAGGGCATCCGCGGCGCTCCGGTCAGGAACCTCGCGGAACTGGAGACGCCAGCCCGGCCCGTCGCTGACCGCCGCTGACCAGGTCACTGTCAGGGGCGCGTCGGAGCCCTCCCGATACAGGATCGAGCCGGGGGCAAAGCGCTCCTCCGGACGGTCGGTCAGGATCTCGACCCGGACCGCTCCGTGGAGGCCGTGGACGCCACGGACCAGCGCAACCACGAGGCGCGCATCCCCCACGGCGACGTCGACGCTCATGCGTTCGGGTCGATGATCTCCAGCGAGATCGGCTCGCCGTCGCGCGCCGCGGTCACCTTGAGGAGCGTCCGGAGCGCCTTCGCAACGCTGCCGTTACGGCCGATCACCTTGCCCATGTCGTCTTCGGCGACGTGGAGCTCGATGACGGTCCCGCTCTGGTCGCGGACGACCTGGACCTTGACGGCGTCGGGGTCGTCGACGAGCGACTTGGCGACGTATTCGACGAGTTCGGCTGCAGCCATCGTGGTCCTACTTCTTCGCGGCAGGGAGGATGCCGGACGTCCGGAGCAGGCGGGCGACCGTGTCGGACGGCTGGGCGCCCTTGGCGATCCACGCCTTGGCCTTGTCGGCGTCGATGCTCAACTCGATCGGCTCCGTGCGAGGGTTGTAGTGGCCGATGATCTCGATCGCGCGACTGTCACGGGCGGATCGCCCGTCGGCCACGACGACACGGTAGGTCGGCTGCTTCGTCGCGCCAACGCGCGTCAGCCGGATGCGGACTGCCATCTGGGTCTGGTTCCTCCTAGATGCTCCGCCGGCCACTCGGGGACCGGCCGGTTGGACGATGGTGGGCGGCGCTACGGCGCCGTGACGGTGAAGGCCGCGCTGCCGCGGTCGAGGTTGCCGTCCTTGCGGATGGCACTGATGACGGCGTCGATCGGCTTCAGGTAGGGCTGGACGTCCGTGGTGTAGCGGGACCACTCGTCGGGGGTTGCCTGCGCCTGGGCCAGCGGCTCGATCATGCTGCGGATGGCGGCGAGATCGAGGAACGCCAGGCCGGTGTTCTCGGCGCCGACGCGCCCGAGGAGAGCCTTGAACCGGGCGCCGTCGGCGAGCGACGAGCCGGGCCTGGTGTCGAGGACCGCCTTGACGAAGTTGCTGCCGTAGCCGATCACCGCGACGTCGGCATTGGTCGCCCAGGCGAACTCGGGCTTGTAGCCGGGCGGCAGCTTGGCGCTGCCCATGCCGGGGACCGCGCTCAGGTCGAGGATCGTGATTCTCGTGCCGTTGTGATCCTCGGTCCGGCTGGTGATCCCGGAGCTCGATCCGGCCAGGGCGATGTAGCCGTTGAGGGTCGAGAAGAACCGATCGGCGACCGCGGCGTCGCGGGGGTGGATCACCAGCCCGCCGCCGATCGTGCCGTCCGCCGTCGGCGTGACGACGAGGGCCGTATCGCCCCACCAGCCGTACGCCGACTCGCCGCCACCGACCAGGCTGAGGACCTGGTCGACCTGGGCGAACGCGACCTTTGCCTCGTCGAGGGCGCGGAACCTGGCAAGGATCGCCGTGACTGTCGGCCCCGCGTCATGGACCTCGCCGTAGAGGAAGGTCTTCGCGGGGATGTGGGCGAGGACGTCGCTCGGGCCGTTGACGCCGTCGAAGCCGATCGACCACGGCGGCGCGACGGTCGACGCGACGATCGCGTCGTTCTCGAAGCGGGCCGTCTGCGCCTGCCAGGCCGGGATCAGGGCGAGGGCCGTCTCGTCGATCTGGGTCTTGTCGAGGACATCCGGGTGGACCTTCGCGAGCAGCTTCAGGACGGCGTCGGCATAGGTCCGGATCCGGACGACGCCGAACGCCACGTAGTCCTTGTCAACGGTGGCGAGGGCGGCCTTGAGGTCGGCGGTGCCGGCGAGCGTGCCCTTGCCGCCGGTATCGAGCGCGGCCTTGACGGTGGCCGTCGAGCCACCGAGGAGGACCTGGTCGTTGACCGCGATCGCGAACTTCGAGGCCCCGACCTCGAACAGGTCCGCGCCGGCGTAGACCGATCGGTTGAGGGTCACCGTGCCGCTGCCGGCGTCGCTCTTCATCAGCCAGGCAATCGTCTTCGCCCGATCGCTGATCGTGACCGCGACCAGGCTGTCCGTCCCGCCGGACATGCCGCTGCCAGCGGTCGGGTCGGACGGGGCGCCGGCGCCGATGGCGATCTGGCCGCCAAACCATGGCTTGATGTCGCTCGTCCAGGTCTGCTGGTCCTTCGTTGCGGCGCGAACGAGTCGATCGAAGATGTCGTCGATCTTCGGCTCGATCGCGCTCGGGTCGCTGAAACCCGGAAACGCCTTCATGAAGGATGCGAGCTTCTGGCGCTGGTCTCCCGGCAGATCGAGCCGGATCTCGCTGTACATCACCGTGGACTCGGGCATATAGCCCATCGCCGACGACTCGGCCGGCCGGCCGCCAACGAGCGAGACGATCACGAACGATGCAGCGGCCACGATCACGACGCCGACCAGGGCGAGGATCCAGCGGGCGCCCGGCCGGCCCCGGCCCGGGCTGGATGCGGTCGGGTCGCCGACGGTCGATACCTGCGTCGCGGGCAGGCGGTCGGCTGGCTCGAACAATGAGGTCGCGGCGAGGTCGCCGACGGCAACCGGCGGCGGAGCCGGATCGAAGGCTGGAACCGGCGCAGCAAGCGGGGATGCCACGTCGGCACCGAACCCCGGAGCAGCGTCGGAGCCGCTGGGCGGAGTGGCCAGTGACGGCCAGCCGTGGGTCGCGCCCTCGTCGGCGCCGAAGGGCACGGAAGCGGCGGCCTCAGGTGGTGGCGGCGCCTCCGTGCTCGGGGTCGTCGCCACCGTCGGCGAATCGCCGAGCGTATGCGGGTCGGTCATGGCGCGAGTCCCCCTTTACCGCCGGCCCATCAGGCCGGCCATCGCGGCCTTCCGGCCGCCGCCCCCACTGAGCTGCTTCATCAGCTTCGAGAGCTCTGCATGCTGCTTGATCAGGCGGTTGACCTCGGTGAGATCCGTCCCGGCTCCGGACGCGATCCGCCGCCGTCGCGAGCCGTTGAGAATCGCCGGGTCGCGCCGCTCGCGCGGCGTCATCGAGCGAATGATCGCCTCGACCCGCCGGAGGTCGCCGCGGTCGACAGCCTCCTGGGCCTGTTTGGCCATCCCGCCCATGCCCGGGATCATGCCCATGAGCTGACCCATCGGGCCCATCTTCTGGACCTGCTGGATCTGGTCGAGGAAGTCCTCCAGGGTGAACTGGGCCTTCCGGAGCTTCTCCTCCATCTTCGCCGCCTGGGCCGCATCGACGTGCTCCTGGGCCCGCTCGACGAGGGTCATGACGTCGCCCATGCCGAGGATCCGGCCGGCCAGACGGTCGGCGTGGAAGACCTCGAGGGCGTCCGTCTTCTCGCCCGTCCCCATGAACTTCACCGCGAGCCCGGTGACCGCGCTGATCGAGAGGGCTGCGCCACCGCGGGCATCGCCGTCGATCTTCGTCAGGATCAGCCCGGTCAGCGGCACGGCCTCCTTGAACGCGGTTGCGACTGCCACGGCCTCCTGGCCGGTCATCGCGTCGACGACGAGGAGCGTCTCGACGGGCTTGACGGCGGCGTTCACCGCGGCGATCTCGTCCATGAGCGCCTGGTCGACGCTCAGCCGGCCGGCGGTGTCGAGGATCACGACGTCGCGCGAGAGGCGGGTCGCTGCGGCGACACCACCCTTGGCGATGTCGACGACGCTCGTCCCGACTGGCGCGCGATGGACCGGGATGTCGAGAGCCTTGCCGAGGGTCTCGAGCTGGTCGGCCGCCGCCGGACGGTACGGGTCCGCGGCAACGAGCAGCGGGCGGCGGCCCTGGCGGACGAGGTGCCGGGCGAGCTTCGCCGACGAGGTCGTCTTGCCGGAGCCCTGCAGCCCGACCATCGCGACCACGGCCGGGTTCCCGGTGAGGCGGAACGTCCGGTCGCCCGCACCGAGAAGGGCCGTGAGCTCGTCGTTGACGATCTTGACGATCTGCTGGCCGGCGGTCAGGCTCTGGAGGATGTCCGCTCCGACCGCCTGCTCGCGGACGCGCCCGATGAAGTCCTTGACGACCTTGAAGTTGACGTCCGCCTCGAGCAGACTCAGGCGGATCTCGCGCATTGCAGCGTCGACGTCCGCCTCGCTGACGCGGCCGCGGCCGGTCAGGTCGGAAAGTGTCTTGCGAAGGCGATCGGAGAGGCTGTCGAACACGGTTCGGTGGGGACTCCGGTGAGAGTTCGGACCGGGTCGCTTCGCGCGGGCGCGGCAACGGCTCGGGTGGTGCGCGAGTTCTGACGCACCGAGGCCGGGTGAGTGTAGCGCATGGCCCGGCGACCGCCGGCTAGTCGAACAGCGCCGCCACGAACGCCGCGGGATCGAATGGCAGGAGGTCGCTGGCCTGCTCCCCCACCCCGATGAATCGGACCGGGACCCCGAGCTCATGCTCGATGGCGAACACGATCCCGCCCTTGGCGGTCGAATCGAGCTTGGTCACGACGATGCCGGTGAGCCCGACCGCCGCGTGGAACGCGATCGCCTGGTGGAGTCCGTTCTGGCCGGTGGTCGCGTCGAGGACGAAGAACGTTTCTGGTGTCGCGCCGGGCAGGCGCTTGTCGACGATCCGGCGGATCTTCGTCAGCTCGTCCATGAGGTTCGATTTCGTGTGGAGCCGGCCGGCCGTGTCGGCGATGACCAGGTCGGCGCCCCGGGCGACGGCGGCGTCGAGGGCGTCGTAAACGACCGCGCCCGGATCGGCACCGGGCGCATGCGACACGACCTGGACCCCGGCTCGGTCGGCCCAGATCATCAGCTGGTCGATCGCCGCGGCGCGGAACGTGTCGGCTGCCGCGAGAAGGACGTGGCGACCCTCGGCCATATAGCGAGTCGCGAGCTTGCCGATCGTCGTCGTCTTGCCGGTCCCGTTGACGCCGATGATCAGGATGATCGCGGGTCCGCCACTGACCGCCGGCCGCGGCGCCCACGCCGGATCCCGCGGCACGAGGAGCGAGGCGAGCTCGGCCCGGACCGCCGCTTCGGCCCCACCCGCGTCTCGTCGGCGGCGGGCGTTCTCGACGATATCCATGGCCAGCGCCGCCCCCACGTCGCCGGCGATCAGCGTCTCTTCGACGTCCTCCCAGCTCGGTCCGTCCGACCCGCCGCCCAGGAAACCGCGCAGCCGCGACATGAACCCGCCGCGGGTCCTGGCGAGCCCTTCCTCGAGGCTGCCGGCGGGCTCGACCGTGGGGACCACCGGTTCCGGCTCGGGCGCATCGAAGAAGATCGGCTCAGCCGTCGGTTCGGGTTCGGCTTCGACGGGGGGCACCCCCCCGGCTCCCCAGGCCGCCTCGGCCTCGAAATCGGCGGGATCGGGCTCCCACGGCCCGTCGTTTGCGATGGCCTCGTCGTCGGGGGCGACCGCCGGCTCGGACCCAGCGTCGACCAGCACTTCGACGGGTTCCTCGCGTCGCCGCCGCCAGAACATCAGCCGACCTCGGCCAGCTCGGCGGTGACCGGTCCCGGGCCATCGCCGGCGCCCGCGCCGGCGGCAGTCTCGCCCTCGGGCTCGTCGAGGCCGCGCCGCCCCGTCTGGCGTTCGGCGATCGCCTTTGCCTCGTCGAGCCGCAGGCTGATCACGCGGCTGACGGAGTCGTCGCCGACCGTCACGCCGTACAGGGCGTCGGCGGCCTCGATCGTGCCCCGATTGTGGGTGATCACGATGAACTGGGTCCGGTCCGCAAGGCTCCGCAGCGCATCGGCGAACCGCCCGACGTTCGCCTCGTCGAGGGCGGCATCGACCTCGTCGAGGACGCAGAACGGAACCGGCCGGATCTCGAGCATCGCGAAGAGCAGGGCGACAGCTGTGAGCGCCCGCTCCCCGCCCGACAACATCGCCAGCGCCTGCGCCTTCTTGCCCGGCGGTCGGGCGACGATCTCGACGCCGGTCGCGGCGAGGTCCGTCGGATCGGTGAGCGATAACCGGGCAAAGCCGCCACCGAACAGCTGCTGGAACCGGTCGTCGAAGGCGGTCTCGAGGGCGGCGAACGTCGTTCGGAACTGGTCCGCGATCATCGTGTTGAGCTCGGCGATCAGCTGGCGGGTCTTGTCGATCGCCGTCCGCAGGTCGCGCTGCTGGGTGTCGAGGCTCTCGAGCCGCTGGCGGAGGGCGTCGTACTCCTCGACGGCAAACGGGTTCGCGGCGCCCAGCTCGTGATACCGGCGGCGGAGCGCCCCGAGCCGGCCCGGCGACGGCGCCTCGGTGGTCGGCGGCTGGCTCGCCCAGCGGGCGGCGACGGCGTCCAGCGCGGACTCGAGGGCCACGGTGTCATCGGCTTCGGTCGGACCGCCCCGATCGGCGGCGCCAGGCGCGCCCGCCATCGCGACGCCAGCGGCATCGAACGCTTCCGGCAGCGGCCCCGGCCCGACCGCGACCGGGACGACTCCGGCCTCGGCCTCGAGGCGGCGCCGGCCGAGCTCCCCCAGGCCGGCAATCTCGACCAGGAACTGCTCCCGCAGCGCGTCGCGCCCGAGACGTGCCTCGAGATCGGCGCGGTCGGCCAAGCGAAGCCTGTCGTCGGCGGAACGGAGCCGCTCGCGAGCCTGCGACGCGCCGCGCTCGGCCGCCGCCAGACGGTCTCGCGCCGCGGCGTCGGCGGCACGAACCTGGCCGAGCACTGCCGCGGCCCGTTCCTCGCGCTCGACCGCCGCGGCCAGCTCCCCTTCGAGCCGGCGGCGCTCGGTGACGATGGCCTCCTCGCGCTCGGCCAGGGCGATCGTGTCGCGCTCCGACCGGACGATCCGCTCCTCGTCCATCGCGACGGTCGCCTCGGCCCGAGCCCGGCGGCCCTCGATCTCCCGACGCACCGCGTCTGCCTCGGTCTGCTGGGTGGCCAGCCTATCGCGCCGGTCGCGGAGTTCCGCCGAGCGGCGCTCCCAGGTCGCGATGGCGGCCTCGTCCCGGCTCGGCGATGGATCGCCGTCGGCAGATCCCGGCCGAGGCGCTGCGTCACGCTCGCCCCAGAGCCCGGCCGACACATGGGCTGCCAGCGCCTGGCGCGCTCGTTCCACATCAGCGGACAACCGCTCCGCCTGGGCGGTGTGCCAACCCGCCTCGCGGACGACCGCCTCGAGCTCCCGGGCCGCTGCCCGCTCCGCCTCCTCTGCCCGGCGGCGGTCCGCTGCCGTCCGCGACTCCTCGGCCAGAGCCGCATCGTAGGCCGAGCGCGCGGCGGCGGCAGCAATCTCAGTTGCGGCGCCATCGACGGCTGCCGCCTCGGCGTCCGATCGGAGGCGGGCCACGTCCGCCCGGAGGCGCTCCGCCTCGGCCCGGCGCTCAAGCGGGGCGTCGCCGCGACCGAGCCGGACGGCGAGCTCGGCAACGACTGCCGAACCGTCGCGAGTCGCGATCGTCCAGCCGGTCGGAAGGTGGGGCTGAAGGACCAGGGCTGCCGCCAGGTCCTCGACGACGACGGTCCGGGCGAGGATCCGGGTGACTGTTCCGTCGGGATCACGCCGGATGCCGAGACCGATCGGCGAGCCGCCGGCGGCACTGACTCGCTCGAGGAATCGCCGCCCGGCCGCATCGGTCACGGGGCCGGATCCGGTCGCACCGTCAGCCGCCGATCCAGGCGAGGTCGATGCGGCCCGTTCCCGAACGACGAGTATTCCCCGCTCGGCGGCCAGCGCTCCGGCCGACGCGGCGTCGACGACATAGGCTCGAGCGAGCTCATCGAGGGCTGCCTCGACAGCCGCGCGATACGTCGGCTCGACGGCCAGCTCCTCATCCAGGCGGCGACCGCCACGCCGCTTCGCGGCACGGGCGATTCCGCGCTCGTCCTCCTCGCGTATCCGCGCGTCGAGCGCCTCGAGCCGCGCATCTTGGGCGGCGCGAGCGGCTCCGGCCGCGCCCGCCCGATCGGCCGCCGTTCGCCGCCGGGCGTCCGCCTCCGCCGACGCGGCGCGAGCGGTCTCGCGGGCCCCGGCCGTGCGGGTCGTCGCGGTCGCCGCACCCTCGAGGGCTGCGGCTGCGCCCGCGGCGCGGGCCGCAAGCTCCGTCCGTCGCGCCGTCACCTCGGTCGCGGTCGCCTGCTCCGTTTCAAGGCGGCGGATCGCGTCCGCCAGGCGCCGCCGGGTCGTCTCTGCCTCGGCCTGACGCGCGGCCTCGGCCCGGCGCAGCGCAGCCGCCTCCTCGCCACGTGCCCGGCTCGCCGTCCGGAGCGCGGCCAGCTCCTGGCTCGCCTCGCCGAGGAGCCGCTCGGCGTCGGCCACGGCCGCGTCGAGATCGTGGTCGCGGGCCGGGATCGGGACCGTCAGCCCGCGACGCTGGACCGCCAGCGACGCTTCTGCGGCCTCGCGCTCTGTCTGGAGCCGGAGCCGGTCGCGAGCGATCGCCTCGAGATCCCCGGACACGCGGGCCTCGCGCAGCCGGCGCTCGGTCACGGCGGCGCGCGCGGTCTCGTGCTCGGCGAGCCGTTCCCGCTCGGTGGCCGCGCGCGCCCCCAGCTCGGCCCCGATGGCGGCAGCTGCCTCCTCCGCCGCCTGGAGGTCGGCCATCGCCCGGTCAGCTTCCGACCGCTCCCGCTCGACGCGGTTCGCGGCCGTGGCCGCCAGCCCGGCGGCCTCGTGCCAGCGAACGTGGGCCGCGGCGAGGAGGGCGCCGGCGAGCTCCTCCCCGGCAGACAGCCGCGTCGTCTGCTGTTCGGCCTGCGCCCCGAGCCGCCGGGCCTGCGGGCGGAGCTCGGCGAGGATGTCCTCGACCCGGGCCAGGTTCGTCTCGGATTCGGCCAGCTGCTCCTCCGCCTTGCGCCGGCGGCGCTCGTGGCGGCGGACTCCGGCGACCTCCTCGAACAACGGCCGGCGCTCCTCCGGCCGGAGGGCGAGCGCCTGGTCGACCATCCCCTGGCCGATGAACAGGAAGGCATTGTCGGCGAGGTGGGCGCCGTCGAGCAGGTCGACGAGATCGCGCAGGCGGATCCGTTGCTTGTTCAGGAGGTAGTCGTTTTCGCCGCTGCGGTAGAGCCGCCGGCCGAGCTCGAGGACCGCGAAGTCGAGCGGGAGCAGTCCGTCGGCGTTGTCGAGGACGAGCGTCACGTCGGCCATGCCGAGGGCCTTGCGTTTCTCCGAGCCCGAGAAGATGACATCCTCGGACTTCCGGCTGCGGAGGGCCCGGCCCTGCTCGCCGAGCGACCAGCGGAGAGCGTCGGCAAGGTTGCTCTTGCCGGACCCGTTCGGGCCGACGACGGCGCTGATCCCAGGCCCAAACTCGACAACCGTCCGCTCCGCGAACGACTTGAACCCCTGGAGGCGGAGCGCGAGGAGGCGGGCCGGAGCGCTCACCCGACGACCTCGACCGGGGTCGGGCCCGCTGGCTCACCGCCGGCGTCGCCGGCCTCGCCGGCCTCGCCGGCCTCGCCGGCCGAGGTACGCGAGCCGCGTCCGGCGCGGGCGGCCGCGGACTCGGCTCGAAGGGTCTCGATGGCTCTCTGCGCCGCGGCCGTCTCGGCGATCCGTCGGGATGGGCCGACGCCGCTGCCGAGCGGCCGCCCGTCGACCACCACATCGACCTGGAACTGCTTCTCGTGGTCGGGCCCGGTTGCGTCGACGACCCGGTACTCGGGCCGCGAGCCGGTCCGCCGCTGGGTGAACTCCTGGAGCCGGCTCTTTGGGCTCTTCAGGCTGGAGAGCGGCTCGTCGAGGCTGATCTCCGGCGCGGCGATCGACAACAGCCAGTCGCGGGTCGCGTCGAAGCCGAGCTCGAGGTAGAGGGCCCCGGCGAGCGCCTCCAGAGCCGAGGCGAGGATCGACGGCCGGCGCCGTCCGCCGCGCTGCGCTTCACCTTCGCCGAGCGACAGCGATGGCCCCAGGTCGATCCGGCCGGCCAGCCGGGCGAGCCCGACCGTGGACACGATCGACGCCCGGCGCGCGCTGAGCATTCCCTCGTCATCGCCCGGATGGGCGGCGAACAAGGCCTCCGAGATTGCGAGGTTGACGACGGCGTCGCCGAGGAACTCGAGCCGCTCGTTGTCGCCGGCAGCCGCGTCGGGATGCTCGTGCTGCCAACTGGTGTGGATGAGCGCCTGGGCGAGCAGGTCCGAATCGCCGACAGGAAGACCGAGACGTTCCGCGAGCGCGGCGGCGGGTCGCACGGCTCCCGGTCGGGTCGCGCGAGGGCTAGGAAGAGCGCTCGTCGATGTAGTCGACTGCGTCCTGGACGGTCCGGATCTTCTCCGCGTCCTCGTCGGAGATCTCGGTCCCGAACTCCTCCTCGAGGCTCATGATCAACTCGACGAGATCTAGAGAGTCCGCGTTCAGGTCGTCGACGAACGACGCTTCGGGCTTGACCTCGTCTTCGTCGACGCCAAGCTGCTCGACCACGAGCTTCTTCAGCCGCTCGTACGTGGTGGACACTGGGAACTCCCTCCTCGGAGCTAGGAAGCCGACGAGCCGTCGACCGTTGTCGCGATTCGCCCGAGGATGCCATTCATCAGGCGTCGCATCGGGTCTCCACTGTAGGTGCGCGCGAGCTCGACCCATTCGGCAATCGCCACCCGCGGCGGCGTCGGCGAGTGTAGCACTTCGCCGATGGCGCAACGGAGCAGGGCGCGGTCCATCGGGGCCAGTCCGCCGACCGGATACTGGGGTGCCGTGACGGCGATCCGGGCGTCGATCGTGTCCCGATGGGCGACGACGTTCGCGACGAGGCCGCGCGCCAGGTCGGCCGCCTTCGGATCGCCCTCGATCTCGGCGAGATGGCGTTCGAGGATCGAGGCGGCGGTGCGCTGGCCGAACTCCGCCTCGAACACGGCCGCCAGGGCAAGGCGCCGACCGGCCCGCAACGAGCGGACCGCGTCCGAGCGGGCCCTACCCTCCGACGCCATCGACCGTCACGGTCACCGACTCGAGCTTGAGACCGAGGAGGCGTTCGACGGCCGCGCCGACGGCGGTCCGGACGTCGCTGGCAAGGCCGACGAGGTTCTGGCCGGGCCGGGCGATGATCCAGACCCGGACACGCACGCCGTCATCGGACAGTCGGGCCACGACCGGCGCGCCGGCCAGGGCTGCCCGCCACCTCGGCCCGCCCCGCGCGACGCGGGCAACGCCGGGGATCTCGAAGGCGGCGAGGCGGACCATTTCGGCCACGACGCCGCGCCCGATGGTGAGCTCGGGTCCGCTCATGGTGTGGGCTCGCCGGCGGCGGACGGGGTCCTGAACATCGGATCGGGATCGGCATCGAGGTCGGTCGCCGGCTCGGTGGCAGGCTCGGTCCTGGGCTCGGGGGCGGCGCCGGACGGCGGATCCGCGACTGGCCGGAGGGCATCCGCGATCAGCTCCGGGACGCCGGTCCGGGCCATCGTCGCCGCCACCCCGACGCCGAAGCCGATCATCCGCCGCCTCGCCCGGCCGTGGGTGATGATCACGGTGCCCTTGACCCCGAGCAGGGGCGACCCGCCGACCCGTTCGTAGTCGAACACTTCCCGGATCCGGGCGATCCCCGGTCGCATCAGAAGCCCGGCCACCTTGCCCCGCAGGGAACCCCGGAACTCGCGCCGGAGCATGTCGAAGATGTACGTCGACAGGCCTTCGAAGAACTTGATCACGACGTTGCCGAGAACGGCGTCGCACACGACGACGTCCGCCTGGTGGCGGGTCAGGTCCTTGCCCTCGACGTTGCCGACGAAGTTCAGATCGGTCTGGTCGAGCAGCTCGGTCGCCTGCTGGATACGGAGGTCGCCCTTGCCCTTCTCCTCACCGATCGAGAGGAGGGCGACGCGCGGGTTCACGACGCCCAGGACACGTTCGCTGAAGATGGAGCCCATCCGGGCGTACTGGGCGAGGTTCTCGGCGCTCGAATCGGTGTTGGCGCCGATGTCGAGGAGCAGGAGGGTTCCCGCCTCGGTCGTGAGCGGGACGGCGAGGGCCGGCCGGTCGACGCCGCGGAGACGCCCCAGTCGAAGCACGGCGGCACCCATCCCGGCACCCGAATGGCCGGCGGTGACCACGGCGTCCGCTTCGCCGCGCTTGACGAGGTCCATGGCCACGAGGATCGACGAATCCTTCTTCTCGCGGAGCGCCATCGCCGGATGCTCGTCCATCCCGACGACCTCCGACGCGTGGACGATCGAGAGGTTGGCCGGCAGGTCTCCGGCGATCCGTCGAATCGTCGCCTCGTCGCCGACGAGAATCACCCGATCGCGCGGGTTGGCAAGGGCGTGATCGAGGGCGCCGGGGACGATCTCGCTCGGGCCATGGTCGCCGCCCATTGCGTCAACCGCGATCGTCACTGCTCGCCTGTCATCGATGGCTGAGCCGGCGGGGGACGAAAACAGGCGGTCGAGCGCGGCGACCACGCTAGGACGAGGTGTCGGTCGCGGTCTGCTTGAGCTCGACGGCCTGACGGCCCTGGTACCAGCCGCAGTTCGGGCAGACGTGATGCGGCAGCTTCTTCTCGTGGCAGTGATCGCACTCCACGAGCTCCGGCACGCTCAGCGCCAGGTGCGCGCGGCGCTCGCCCTGCCGGGCGTGCGAGACGCGTCGCTTGGGAACTCCCACGGTCCGTGGTCTCCTTCGATGTCGTTTGCGGGACGGGCGGACGGGCCTGTCTGGCCTCGGGACGCGCCGGAACGCCCAGCCGAGCTGGCAGGGCCGATGACGGAGTTTACCGGAAGCGCCGAGCCGGCGCGAGCGGCCGAGGGTGGTCGAGGAGAAGATCCATTTCCCACGTACGGCGTCATTCATGACCCGCTTCGCACCGACTGGCGCCGCCTGGCCAGGGTGAGGGCGCTGATTCGTCAGGGATTGATCCATCCCGAGATCAGCTCCGGCCGCGCGGGGCCGACCGGGCGAGCCTGATCGTCAGAGCGATCAGTTTCCCACGAACGAGCGTCCTCCATCACCTGATTTGCCCTGAATCGGGCGGTTCGAGGCGATGGCCGTTCTCGTTCGTTCAAGGTTGATCTGGATGGAGATCGGGGACAGCCGGGCTGGCGGCCGGTCCTTTACAGGCTCTCAGTCGGCGACGAACCCGCGGAGCGCCGCCAGACGCGGATCGACGTCGTCCTCGGGATGGTCGTGTGTTCCCTCGTCAAACGGCAGTCCGCAGACGATGCACAGGCCCGGGCAGTCGTCGCGGTCGAGCGGGGCGATCGGCATGGCCAGCAGGATGGCCTCGCGGATCGGCTCTTCGAGGTCGAGCTCGTGGTGGTCGTTGACGACGATCACGCCGGCCTCCGCGTCCTCGGCCGCCAGCGGCACCGCCCGACCGGACCGGAAATCGATCGACGGCAGCGCCTCATCGTGGATCTCGAAAGCGAGGGGAACGGTCAGGTCGCGGAGGCAGCGGGCGCACTCGGTCGCCAGCGTCGTCGTGAAGTCGGCATCGACGAGCAGGCCCCGGTTCGTCCGGCCGACATGAACGCGGCCGTCGATCGGTCCAGCGAGGGTGAAGTCCTCGCCGCCGTCGAGCGTGACTGGTCCGACGGCATAGTCGCGAACGGCGCCGGACCCTTCGCCAAGGAGGCCGGACACGTTCCAGACGAGCGGTCGGTCCGCCGTCGGGCGTTGTTCGCCAGGATCGCCGGCGGTCATCGCCGGACGGGCAGGGACTGATCCTCATCGGAGGCGACGTCGTCGAAATCCTCGCCGGCAAGGTCGTCCGGACCCGTCCCGTCCAGGCTGTCGGCGTGGAGATCCGTCCGCCGCGAGTCGAGCAGCTCGATCCCCTTCTTGATGCTCTGGAGGGTACGGACGACGTTGCCTTCGAGACCCACGAGGACGTTGACCGCGTATTCGTCGGCGCCGCGCCGGACGTCTTCCGCGTCGGCCTCGGCCTCGCCGATGATCCGCCGACTGTCGGCCTCGGCCTGCTGGGTCAGGCCGCGCTCGTCGATCAGGAACGCTGCCTGCTCCTGGGCCTTGGCGACGATCCGCTCGGCCTCTTCCTGGGCCTTCTCGATGATTCGTTCGCCCTCGGAATTGATCCGCTTGGCCGCGCGGACCTCCTCGGGCACGGCGACCCGAAGCTCATCGATCAGCCCCAGGGCCGCCGCCTGATCGACGACGACGTTGTTCGTCAGAGGCAGGCGCCGGCCGTTGGCGATGATCGACTCGAGACGCTCGACGAGGAAGATGATGTCGATCGGAGTGTCCTCCGTGGCGTCGATCGGGACGGTTCGTGACGGCGCGCCGGTGTTCGTGGCGCGCGCGGTTTCGCCGGGATTATCGCACGGTGGCGCGGCGGCGACGCTCCGATCCATGCGCCTCCAGCACTGCGCCGCGACATCCCACGGTCCGGATCGCGGCCCGCTGCCAAAGCGCGGCCCGCTGGACTGGCGACACCGACCGGAGTTGCGCCAGCCGTCACTCCACGACGTCCATTCGGCGCAGGCGGCGATCGCACACGGCAAGGAAGAGGAGGCCCCATGCGGCCACGATGGCCGCCACGATGATTGTCGGGAGGACGATCGCCCGCCCGGGCGGATCGAGCCCCGCGACCCCGACCGCGTGGGTTGCGCGGCCAAGGTCCGACAGGAGGATCCGGATGTTGGTGGTGAGCAGTGCCTCCGGGACCGCGGCCAGCAACTGCCCTGGCGCGAAGATCGGAAGGTTGACGAGGAACGACTCGAACAACGCCCAGATCAGGATGAGGAGCACGGTGAGCGCGCCCGATCGCAGGAGCAGGGTGATCGCCGTCCCGAGGCAGACGATGACGACGGTCAGGAGGACCTGGCCGACGAACCAGGCCGCGCACGAGAGCGCGTCAATCGGCACGGTCGTCGGGGGGACATCCGCCCCGACCGCCGCGAGGATGGCTCCGAGGAGGGCGCCGAGCACCAGCAGGGCAGCGAGCAGGCCGACGGTCATGCCGGCCAGCGAGATGAGGCGGGCGGCCAGGAATCGGCGGCGGTTCCCGGCGGCGAGGAGCGACGTGCGGATCGTCCCGAACCGGAATTCATCGCCCACTGCAAAGCTCCCGATCAGGATGAGCGCGAGGAGCGGAAAGAGTCCCTGGCCGATGACGGTGAACATCGCCTGAGGGAAGGCATACGCCTGCAGACTCGTCTTCTGCTCCTCGTTGACCTGGTCGAGCTGTGCCCGCTCCTGCGCGATCTGATCGCTCACCATCTGGTCCAGCTGAGCGTCGATCTCGGCCTGGCTGAGGCCACCCGACGACATGCCCGCCACGAACATCGCGTGGAGCTGGACAGGGTCGTCGACGAACGGGTCCGTGGCGGCGGTCCGATAGGCATTCAGGAATGAGACGCCGCCGATCAGGCAGACTCCGATCGCGATGATCCACAGGTCGCGCCGGCGCCGAAATCGAAGCCAGTCGGCGACGAGCAGCGCCCTCATCGGTTCGCGCTTGACGGACCGCTCGCGGCGGGCTCCGTCAGGGGCGGGCTCGGCGGCTGGCTCGACGGCTGGCCTGGCGGCTCGCTCGGCGGCACCCCGGCGACCGGAAGATCGCGTTCGAGGGTGAGCTCGCGGAACACCGCCTCGAGCGATTCGCGACGCGGGCTGATTTCCGCGGGATAGAGACCGCCGGCCCCGAGTCGACGATTGATCGTCGAACCCGAGGCACCCGGCGCGTTGATCAGGAGAGCCGTCCCGGACTGGGACGGGCCGCCGCTTGCCGCCGACGCATCGGGCCCGAGCAGTTCCAGGGCGGCGCCGGCCTCCCCGGCGCTGTCGAACCGGACGTACAACCGCTCGCCGTGGCCGAGGAGGTCGTCGGTCGGGCCCTCGGCGACGATCCGTCCCGCCCGCAGGATCGCGACCCGGTTGCAGAGCTGCTCGACCTCGGGCAGGACGTGGGTCGACAGGAAGACCGTCGTCCCATCCGCGGCAAGCCGGCCGATCAGCTCCCGGACGTCGACGACCCCGTTCGGATCGAGCCCGTTCGTCGGCTCGTCGAGAATGACGAGGTCCGGCCGTCCGATCAGGGCCGTCGCGAGGGCCAGCCGCTGGCGCATCCCCGTCGAGAACCCGCCCGCCTTGCGACCGGCGACCGAAGCCAGCCCGACTCGGTCGAGCGATTCGGCGATCCGCTTGGTCAGGATGCCCGGCCCGAGGCCGTGGGCGGTCCCGAAGACGCGCACATTCTCCGCTGCGGACAGGTAGGGATAGAGCGCGGGCCGCTCGATCAGGGCGCCGACGCGTTCGAGCACCGGCGCCCCCGGCGCTGCCGGCTCGCCAAAGATCCGGGCCGCGCCGCGCGTCGGCCAGAGGAGGCCGACGAGGATCCGGATCGTCGTCGTCTTGCCGGCGCCGTTCGGGCCGAGGAAGCCGTAGACGCCGCCCGCGGGTACGTCGAGGTCGATGCCGTCGACGGCGTTCCCATCGGCGAAGCGCTTGACGAGGCCGCGCGTCTCGATGACCGCCGGGCTACCGTCCATTCCGATCCCCACGAGCCCGATCAGCCGGCGGCGTTCGCTCGCCGGAGGGCCGCCAGCGCAGCCGCGGGGATCATGGCAGAAACATCGCCGCCGAACATCGCGATCTCCTTGACCAACGACGACGCCACGTAGCTGTGCTCGATCGCTGTCATGAAGAAGACCGTATCGACGTCCGCGGCGAGACGGCGGTTGTTGTGGGCAAGGAGCATCTCGGTCTCGAAATCGCTGATCGCCCGGAGGCCGCGAACGATGAACCCGGCGCCGAGCCGGTGGCAAAGGTCGACCGTCAGGCCGTCGAAGGTCTCGACGACGATCCGGGCCGGTTCGATCGCGAATGCGGGCGCGGCGCTGGCGAGGGCCTCGCGAATGGTCTCGGCTCGCGCGGCGGCAGGGAGGAGGGGCTGCTTGCGGGGGTTGGCGAGGACCGCAACGACGACCTGTTCGAAGACCGCGGACGCCCGGGCGATCACGTCGAGGTGGCCGTTCGTGATCGGGTCGAACGAGCCGGGATACACCGCGACCGTCATGCAGGCTCCTCGCTCGACATCAGGCGGTAGAACGTCAGGGCCGTCTCCCCGAACCGTCGCTCGCGCTCGACGACCAGTCTACCGACCCGCTCGGGCGGTCGATCCCGCCAAAAGTGCTTCGCCACGACTCGGGCGTCCGCCGCGAGCGGTGCGCCGGGCCCGCCGAGGAGCTCCAGGACGCGCCCGAGCAACGCCGTCTCGGCGTACGGCGGATCGACCAGAACGAGATCGAATCGGTCGTCGGTCGGTGCTTCGCCGAGCCAGCGGACCACGTCCCAGCGGATCACCGCCGTCGCTGGGCCGGCCAGGCCGGTTACCTTCAGGTTCGCGTCGATGACCGCGGCCGCACCCTGGTCCTTCTCGACGAAGATGGCCGCCGCAGCGCCACGCGACAACGCCTCGATCCCGCCGGCGCCGCTCCCGGCGAACAGGTCGAGAACCCTCGCCCCGTCGAGCTCGGGCTCGAGGATCGCGAACAGGGTCTGCTTGACCCGGTCGGCGATCGGCCGGGTGCCAGGCCCGGGCGCGCGCAGTCGGATCCCCTTTGCCGTCCCGGCGATGACTCGACCCGCCTCAGGCATGGGTGATCCTCATGCGCCGCTCGCCGGCTCGCCGGCCCAGACCCGGCCCAGCCATCCGCGTTCGAGCTCGTGGCGGAGCGAATCTGCCTCCGGCCCGAACCGGCCAGCCGCGTCGAGCAGGGCCTCGGCGTGATCGCGGGCGTGCTTGGCCAGGGCGACGTGCTCGCGGTTCTGGAGCGACGCGACCCGGAGCCGCGGGAGCCCGCTCTGGACGAGCCCCAGGACGTCGCCCTCGCGGCGCAGCTCAAAGTCCTTCTCGGCGAGCTCGAACCCGTCGCGGATCTCGGCGACGGCCCGCAGACGCGCCTGGGCCGTCTCGTCAGCGGTGTCCGAGACAAGGACGCAGAAGCTCTCGGCCGTCCCTCTGCCGACCCGTCCGCGGAGCTGGTGGAGCTGGGCGAGCCCGAACCGGTCGGCTCCTTCGATGACCATGATCGTCGCCTCCGCGACGTCGACGCCGACCTCGATCACCGTCGTTCCGACGAGGACGTCGAGATCGCCGTCGCGGAAGCGGCTCATCTCCGCGTCGCGCTCGGCAGGCTTCATTCGGCCGTGGACCATGCCGACCCGGAGCGGAGCGAGAAGCTCCCGCAGCCGGACCGACTCGGCCTCGGCCGCCGGCGCGGACGAGTCGAAGATCGTCGGATTGGCGGTCGCCGCGGCGTCGTCGGCGGGCTCCGCCTCGTCGATCAACGGGACGACGACGAACGTCCGGTTCCCGAGCGCGGCCTCCGAGCGAACCTTCTCCCAGGTCGAGCGGAGGTTGTCGGGGTGTCGGATCCCCGTTCGGATCGCGATCCTGCCTTCCGGCGGCGTCCGCAGGTCGGACACGTCGAGATCGGCGTAGAGGACCTGGCCGAGCGTCCGCGGGATCGGTGTCGCGGTCATCAGGAGAACGTGCGGGGCATGGCCACCGGCCTTCGCCTCGAGTTGGCCGCGCTGCTCGACGCCGAACCGATGCTGCTCGTCGATCACGACGAGGCCGAGAGCGGCGAACTCGACCCGGTCCTGGATCAGGGCGTGGGTCCCGACGACGACCGGTGCCTGGCCGGACTTGATGAGCTCGAGCGTTCGCCTGGCCTGGGCGGCTGTCTGGGAGCCGGTGAGGAGCTCCACCGGGACGGCCGCGTCTTCCAGGAGCCCCGCCAGCGTCGCGTGGTGCTGCCTGGCGAGGAGGTCGGTCGGAGCGAGGAGGGCGCCCTGGAGGCCGTTGCGTGCCGCCGCGGCGAGGGCCCACGCCGCGACCGCGGTCTTGCCGCTGCCGACGTCACCCTGGAGGAGGCGGAGCATCGGCGTCTCCCGGGCGAGATCCTCGCGGATCGCCCCGATGGCGGTGTCCTGGTCGGCGGTAAGCGCCACCTCGCGGGCGAGCTTCCGGCCGATCGAGGCGGTCAACGAACGACGGATCCCCGCGTCCGCGCTATCGGCGACCACGATCGGGCGGGCCGCATCGCGCCCGCGCTGGCGGCGCCGGCCGACCATGCCGAGCTGGAGCGCGAGCAGCTCGTCGAAGGCGAGCCGGCGGAGGGCAGCGTCGCGGCCCTCGAACGTCGAGGGGTAGTGGGCGTCCTCGAGGGCGCGGGCAATCGGCT
The DNA here is from genome assembly GCA_038204565.1 of Candidatus Limnocylindrales bacterium. Taxonomy (GTDB): domain Bacteria; phylum Chloroflexota; class Limnocylindria; order Limnocylindrales; family CSP1-4; genus CF-46. The sequence continues at coordinate 26,873 of JBBRCU010000006.1, read as the reverse complement.
CGAGGGTCTCCTCTGCCAGGAGCGCCGCGGGCAGGTATTCCGGATAGTGGATCCCGGCCCGGTCGAGGCCCTCGCGCATCGCGATCCGGAGGCGGGCCGCGGTCAGGCCGGCGGTGAGCCGGTAGATCGGCACGATCCGCCCGACGTGGAGCATCTCGCCCTCGACGCCGATCGGCTGGAAGTCCGGGTTGTCGAGGGTCAGCTTCCGGCCGAAGTGCTTGAGCTTGCCGGAGACGATGATGTCGGCGCCGGGGAACAGGCGGCGCTCGATGAACCGCCGGCCGAACCAGGTCGCCTCGACCGAACCGGTCTCGTCTTCGAATTCGGCGATCGTCCGCTGGATGCGGCGCCGGAAGGAGCCCTCCACCCTGACGTCGACGACGCGAACGCGGGCGCTCACGACGGTCCCTTCCTCAATGGAGCGGAGATCGCCGAGCTTGCGCATCTCCCGCAGGTCGTCGTAGCGGCGGGGAAGGTGGAAGAGCAGTTCCCGGACCGTCAGGAACCCGAGCCGCCGACCAGCCCGTTGGAGGACGTTCGCCGCGCCCAGACCGGACCGGTTCACCATCGTGTCCAGGAGCTCGACCGGGTCGGTCGGCGCGGACGTTGCCGCCGTGGCTGTCTTCGCCTTGCGCGCGGCAGCCGGCAGGCGCCTCTGAACCGGGCGCGTTTCGTCGCGAGTTCCTGCCACTCCCTACTCGGCCGAGATCAGGTAGCGATAGTGTGGCTGGCCGCCGTGGACGACCTCGGCGTCGGCGCCGGTCTGGGCGGTGATCTGTTTCGAGATCGCCTCCGCCTCGGCGAGTGTGGCATCCTCGCCGTAGTAGAGGGTGACGAGCTCGAACCCCGGCGGGAACGTGGCGACGGCCTTGAGGACCGCCGTGTCGCGATCGCTGTCGACCGCGACGAGGCCGTCGTCCGGATCGAGGGCGATCGTCTGACCCTTCTTCACCTTCTTGCCGCCGATCTTCGCGTCGCGGACGGCCTCCGTTACCTGGATCGTCGCCAGGCCGCGGCCGGCGGCCGCCATCGGTTCGACGTTCGCGGCCGCGTCGGCCTCCGGGTCGAACGCCAGGAGCGCCGCGACACCCTCGGCGGCATTGCGGGTCGGGACGACGACGAGTCGGCGGTCCTCGCAGATCCGGGCAGCCTGCTCGGCCGCAAGCCGGACGTTGGGATTATTGGGCAGGAGGATGACCTCGCGCGAGCGGGCGAGCCGGGCGATCCGGAGCAGCTCGCCGGTGCTCGGGTTCGCGGTCTGGCCGCCGCGGAGGATGTGGGCGACCCCGAGGTCGCGGAACAGCTTCTCGAGGCCGTCGCCGGCGACGACTGCCACGATCGCCGGGCCGAGCGCCTGGTCCACCGCGACGGTCGTCTCGCCGTCGGCGTCAGCCGCGACGGAGGGCGCAGACACCGCTTTTTGGACGCCTTCAGGACCGCGCGAGCCATTCGTACCGTCTGCGGGACCCGGCAGGACCGCGGTGGCGACGGCGGTCCCGGCGACGACCGCCGCATCCCTCGGGCTGGTCCCGGTGCCCGCGCCAGCGGCGTTCGCGGACAGCCCCTCGCCCGAACCATCGGCCGCGACCGCCGCGGCCGGTGCCGGCGCACCCGAGCCGGCCTCCGCAGCGGCCCCGATGAACTCCTCGGCGCGGGCCTCGCGGACGTCGTCGGCCATTCTGTCGAGGTTCTCGACCGTGATCCGGGTCAGCGTCCCGAGCGATAGCCCGTAGGCGAGGATCGCATCGGGTCGCTCGTTGTGGACATGGACCTTGACCATCCGCTGGTCGCCTCCGACGAGGACCGAGTTGCCGAGGTCCGCGAGCCGGTCCTGGATGGCCCGGACGTCGAGGGTCCCGCCGTCGGCCGCGGTCAGGATGAAGACCGTCTCGTAGCCGAACGCGTCTTCCTCGAGCGCGGCGACCCCGGCCCGGAAGGCCGGCGCGACCGCGGTCCGATCCTCGCCGTGGGCCTGGCCGCCGGCAGCCGTGGCAACGTGGACCGGCCGGCCGCGGACGCTCAGCAGAGCACCCTCGAACAGGCGAAAGAGGCCCTGGCCGCCCGAATCGACGACCCCGGCCTCGCGCAGGATCGGGAGCAGGGACGGCGTCCGGGCGACGGACTTCTCGGCTGCGGCCACAGTCGCGGCGACGACGGACTCCATCGCGTCGTCGAGCTCGGCAGCCGCGACGGCCGCGGCGGCGGACTCGCGGATGACCGTCAGGATCGTGCCCTCGACCGGTTTGCCCACCGCCCCGTAGGCCGTCTTCGCGCCGAGGGCGAGGGTGTTCGCGAGGTCGAGGCCGTTGAAGCGGCGCTTGCCGGCGAGGCCCTCCGCCACGCCCCGCATGATCTGGCTCGTGATCACCCCGGAGTTGCCGCGGGCGCCCATCAATGCGCCGTAGCTGACCGCGGCCGCCAGCCGCTCCACCGTCGCGTCGGCGCCGACGGCCTCCGCCTCGTCGAGGGCCGCCCGGACCGTCGCGAGCATGTTCGTGCCGGTGTCGCCGTCGGGGACCGGGAACACGTTCAACGCGTTGATCTCGTCGACGTGCCGCTCGAGGTTCGCGACTGCACTCCGGATCGCGTCGAGGAGGCCGGACCCGGTGGAGCGGTGGCGGGCCATCAGGCGACGTCGGTCCCGCTTGCAGCGAGGTCATCGGGTGCGGTCGCCCGCGGATCACGCGGCCGATCGGCGGTGACGTGGAGGTCGTACGGCGCGATGCGGAGGCCGTCAACGTGGATCGTCAGACGGTCGACCTCGCGCTCGAGCGCGCGGCGGAGCGCGTAGCGGAGCGCCGAGTCGACCTGGCGGGCGACCTCGGCGATCGGCAGGCCGTTGGCGACGATCAGGTCGAGGTCGATTGCGAGGCGGCCGCCCGACAGGTCCAACTCGATCCCGCGCGGCGCGAGCCCGATCCGCTCCGCGAGGCGGCGGGCCCTCCCCCGACGTGCGAATCCGATCACCCCGTACGATCCGAGCGTGGCGCTCCGGATCAGGTCGACGATCGCTCGACGGCTGACGAGCGAACGGCCGTTGGTCGGGGTTGACGGGTCGGTGGGCACGCCGCGGGCATCCTCCTTCGAAGGCTGGATCCGCCGGGCCTGTGGCGAGGCGCGCGACGCGGGTGCTATCATACCGCCCCTCCCGCGCCTTCCGGCCGGAGTCGCCTGTGCGCCTGCGCGCTGGCCTGCAATCTGACTTCCACCACCCCTTCCAGCCCCGAGGACAACATGGCCCGCTCCTGTGCGATCTGCGGCAAGGTCTCGATGGGCGGCTTCAACCCGCAGTCGTCGGGGATGAACCGCGTCCGAGCCCACCGTCGCTACCAGCCGAACCTCCAGCCGTTCACGACCCGCGACGCCAAGGGAACCGCGACCAAATCGCTCGTGTGCACCCGCTGCCGGCGGACCTCTCTGAAGTCGGCCAAGTAGCCGCCCGACGGATCCGCGGCCGGAAGCGCCGCGGCTCTTCGCACCGACGCCCGGCCCTGCGCCGGGCGTTTTGTTGCCCAGGATGACCGTCGCGGCGAGCCGGGGGTCAGCGTCGGGCCAGCCCGGCAAGGAGGAGCGGCCCCATCAGCGGTCGGCCGTGTCGAGCCAGATCGTGAACGGCCCGTCGTTCACCAGCTCGACCGCCATCACCGCCCCGAACCGGCCGGTCGCCACCTGGACCCCGAGGCCACGGAGCGCGTCGGCGAACCTGAGGTAGAGGCGCTCTGCCAGGTCCGGCGCCGCGGCGCCGGTGAACCCCGGTCGGCGGCCGCGGCGCGTGTCCGCATAGAGCGTGAACTGGCTGACGACGAGGACGCCACCCCCGACATCGATCAGCGACAGGTTCGTCCGGCCCGCCGAATCGTCGAAGATCCGGAGCTCGGTTACCCGCCGGGCGAGGCCGTCGGTCGTGGCCTCATCATCGTCCGGACCGACCCCGAGGAGGACGACGAGCCCCGAGTCCACCTCGCCCACGGTCTCGCCGCCGACCCGGATCCGGGCGCCGCTCGTCCGCTGGAGAAGCGCCCTCATCGGCGGGGCCCTGAGCGCGCGGCGTCCTGCGGCGGATCGGCATCCGTCGTGCCGGGCATCGGTCGCGGCAGATCCGGCGGCTTGACCCCGAACTCGGCGATGTAGGCCTCGCGCCAAGCGTCCGCCTCGGCCTGATAGCGATCGCGGTCGGCGGCGTGGCGCTCGATCGTCAGGGCCTCGGCCGAGGCCGTCACCAGCAGGTCGTAGTCGCGGATGCCGTCCGGATTGAACTGGCCGGTGCCACGCAGCGGGATCACCGGGATTCCACCGCGTTCGATGTGGTCCATGAGCGCCCAGGCAAGGTGCTTGGGGAGCTGGGTGAACGTCACCATCGCATCGCGCGGGATCGGCGGCTGACCGTGGTTCAGCCCGTACTGGTAGCCCTCGTCGGCGAGGGCCCGGACGAGGCGGATCTCGCGGCCCATGTTGCGGCCCTTCATCCAGAGGACCGACCCGACGACCACGATGTCCACGGCGAGGCCTCCGACGAACTCGGCCGTCTCGCGGTTGACGCCGCCATCGACGTGGACTTCGCCGCTGACCGGAGCGTGGTCGAGCAGTTCGCGAGCGGCGAGGATCTTCTCGGCCGCGACCTCCTTCATGAAGGACTGGCCGCCGAAGCCGGGCTCGACGGTCATCACCAGGACGATGTCGAACAGGCCCCGGTACGGCTCGAGAGCCGACAGCGGCGTCTTCGGCTTGACCGCCAGACCCGGCGCCCGACCGGCAGCCCGGATCCGGCGGAGGGTCGGCTCGACCTGGGCCGGGTCGATCTCGACGTGGAGCGTGACCGAGTCGCAGCCGGCGTCGAGGAATTCGTCAACATACTGGAGCGGGTCGCTGATCATCAGGTGGGCGTCGAGCGGCAGCTCCGTCCGCGGCCGGATCCCCTTGATCATCCGGGCGCCGAACGTCAGGTTCGGGACGAAGTGGCCGTCCATCACGTCGATGTGGAACCGGTCGGCGCCCTCGCGCTCGGCCCGCCGGATCGCGTAGGCCATGTTCGAGTGGTCGGCATCGAGGATGCTGACCGCGACCCGGGCTCGCCCGGCGGCCACGGCTACTCCCCCACCCCGGCGGGAGCGGGCTCGTCGCTCCGCTCGCCACGCAGGGCGTGAGCGCTCTCGTCGACGAGCCGGGCCCGGCGCCGGGCCACGACCGCGGGCGCCGGCTCGCCGGCTCGCTCGGCTGCCAGCTGGCCACAGGCCGCGCCGATCTCCTGGCCGCGATTCCGCCGGATCGTGGTCGTCACGCCGGACGCGGCGAGGATCGCGGCGAAGCGCTCGATCACCGCGTCGGGCGATGCCGACCATGGCGTGTGGGCGACGGGGTTCATCGGGATCAGATTGACATGGGCATGGTCACCACGGAGCAGCTCGGCCATCGCCCGGGCATCGGTATCGGTGTCGTTGATCCCGTCGATCATGGTCGCCTCGTAGGTCACCCGGCGGCCGGTGGCGGCGGCGTGCTCGCGGGCGGCCTCGACCACCTCCGCGACCGGCCAGCGACGGTTCAGCGGGACGAGGACGTCGCGGAGCGGGTCGCGGGCCGCGTGGAGCGAGACGGCCAACGTGAACTGTGGCCCGAGGGCCGTGAGCCGCCGGATCCCGGGCACGACCCCGGAGGTGGAGACGGTGATGTGGCGCGCCCCGAGCCCGAACCGGCGCGGGTCGTTGAGGGCATCCACCGCGGCGAGGACCCGGTCGAGGTTGAGGAGCGGCTCGCCCATGCCCATGAACACGACGTTCGTCAGGCGCTTGCCGTCGGCGGCCAGGCGCCGGGCGGCGTGGCGGACCTGGTCGACGATCTCGGCGGCCTCGAGGTCTCGCCCGAAACCGAGCTCGCCCGTCGCGCAGAACGGACAGCCGACAGCGCAGCCGCCCTGGCTCGAGATGCACAGCGTGTGGCGCCCGCGCTGACCAGCCCGGGCCGGGTAATGCATGAGGACGGACTCGATCAGGGTCCCGTCGGACAGCCGGTGGAGACCTTTCTCCGTCAGTCCGCCGTCGGACAGGCGAACCTCGGTCTCGCCGACGGTGTCGAACCGGAACGCGGCATCGAGAGCCTCCCGCAGGGCGGCTGGCAGGGTCCGGATGTCCGCCGACGTCGTCGCCGACCGGCCCCAGATCGCGTCGCTCACCTGGCGGGCGCGGTAGCCGGGCTCGCCACGCTCGGCGAACCACGCCGCGAGCTCAGCGCCGGCCAGGCCGGACAGACCGGGCCGGGCGTCACGCGACCGGGCGGCCGGGCCGGGAGCCAGCGGGAGGGTCGGAAGGTCGGGCGCGATCGGGGCGTCGGGCACGAAGCGAGTCTACGCGGGCTCGATCGACGGGTCGCCCGGCTTCGGGAACGCCGTCGCCGAGACGGACCCATCCGACGTTCCGGCGCCGGCGCCGTTCACGACCCGGCCGAGGATCGACGGCCGCCCCCGGACGAATGCCTCGCCGCTCATCGGCCGCCCGCCGGCCGGTTGGACCTCGTCGAGAAGCAGCCGACCCACCCGGGTCGCGAGGGCGAGCCCCTGGACGTCGGGCACGATCCGGCCCCGCTCGTCGTCGACCTCCGCGTCCGTGACCGAGGCGCGGAGGATCACGAGCCGGTCCCCGTCGATCTCGATGAAGCTGCCTGGCCACGGCAGGTGGGCCCGGACCTGGCGCTCGAGCAGGAGCGCGGGGATGTCGGGATCGATCCGACCGTCGCGGCGGCGAAGGGGACGGGAAAGGGTTGCTCCGTCATCGGCCTGCGGCTCGGGCTCGAGCTCGCCCGCGAGCCAGGCGTCGAGGGAGCGCGCCAGAAGCCCCGCGGCGATGATCGCGAGGCGAGCCTCGAGTGCCGGCGCGGTCTCGTCGCCGGCCATCGACACTCGCTCGACAGCCACCAGCGGTCCGGTGTCGAGTCCCGAGTCCATCCGCATCAGGCTCACGCCCGTCTCGGCGTCACCGGCCAGGATCGCGGCCGGGATCGGAGTCGCCCCGCGGTGCCGTGGCAGGAGCGAAGGATGGAGGTTGAGGGCGCCGTGAGCCAGGTCGAGCAGCTCGGCCGGGACGATCTGCCCATAATCCGCCAGCACCACCAGCTCCGGCTCGAGGCCGAGGATGTCGGCGAGGGCTGCGGCATCGCGCAGCCGGATCGGGGTCCGGAGGTCGAGGCCAAGCTCCCGGGCGGTTGCCTCGACCGGGGTCGGTGTCTCGATCTGGCGCCGCCCGACGGGCCGCGGCGGGGCGGTGACGACCGCGACGAGATCGATCACCGGATGGGCCGCGAGACGGCCGAGGATGGGCTGGGCGAACCGCCCGCTGCCGACGAACACGGTCCGGATGCGGTTCGGACCAGCCGGCGCCTCGGACGCATCGACGCGCGCCACAACCGAACCGTCGCCGGCCGACGGGTCGGTCACGCCAGGGCCTTTGCGGCCTCCCGGGTGTGGGTCGGGTGCTCCGGGTCGCCGCCGTCGGCCTCGTCATCGTCGGAGCCGACGGGGATCAGCTCGTCCATCGAGGCGAGGTAGTCGATGAAGAGCTTGCCCTCGAGATGGTCGAGCTCGTGCTGGAGGGCCCGGCCGAGAAAGCCGGAGCCGGCGACCTTGATCTTCTTGCCGTGCCGGTTCTGGGCGACCACCCAGACCTTGTCGTTGCGGGTCACGTAGGCGTAGTAGCCGGGCAGCGACAGGCAGCCCTCGAGGTCGCGGTCCTCGCCCGACGCCCGCACGATCCGCGGGTTGACGAGCTCGTAGAGCTGGTCGCGGACCTCGACGACGCAGGCCTGAAGGGCTTCCCCGACCTGCGGCGCGGCGAGCCCGACGCCGGGTGCATGACGCATCGTGTCGGTCATGTCGTCGAGCAACTCGTGGAGGAACTTGCCGAAGCTGTCGACGGGCAGACCCTTCAGCCGCAGCCGTGGGTCACCAAGGAGGACGATCGGTCGGACGCTCATGGGCGGCAGTATAGCCGGGGACCGGCCCGGGTCCGGGTCGGTGAAGCGGTGGCCAAGGCGACGCCGCGGCGCCCATTCCGGACGCCGCGACGCGCCGCTGACCGGCCCGGCGGCGTCGCCGGACGGTCAGCGGCGGGCTTTGATCAGTCCCGCTCGCCTTCGGCGGGCTGGTCGCGGGCCGTCTCCTCGACCGCGCCGTCAGCGCCGTCGATCGCGACCGAGCTGCTGCTGTCGGATTCGGCATCGGCCGCCGCCGCGTTCGGCTCGGCCGCCCGGTTGCGGAGATCGGCGGCCCAGGTCCGCGATCGCTCGGCGATCCGCTCGCCGGCGTGCTCGGTCGCATCGGCGGCCTTGTGGGCCAGCGGACCCGCCCGGTCGGCGGCCACGGCAGCCAGCTCGGCTGCCTTCACCCCGATCTGGCGGACGACCGGCGCTGCCTGGGTCGCGACCGCATCGATCATCGACTGGAGCTGGCCGAGCATCCGCTCGGCGGTCGGGCGCGGGTCGCTGCCGGCCGGCTCGTGGCTGGCGTCCGGCGCGGTCCAGCCGAAGGTCTCATCGGTTCCGCCGGAAGCCGGGCTGTCATTCGCGGTCTGCTGGTCGTCGGTCCCGGCCGACCCGTTCTGCATCTCGTCCATCGGTTCCTCCGTCTGTTGTCGGGTGACGAGGGTCATTGTCGCCCGGATTGTGAGATCCCTCCCGTGCCGAGCGGCCCGAACGGTGACAGGGGCCTTGCGGATCAGACCGGCGCGACGCCGCACGCCGCGCTTGACCCGAGCCGACTCAGAGCAACGTCTCGGGGTCGACATCGACCGTCCACGGCGGCTCGAGACCTCCGTCGAGCAGGGCGGCCGGGTCCGAACCGCGGAGGACGACGTTCCAGCGCCAGCGGTCGGCGCGCCGGGCGATGTAGGCCGGCGCCGGGCCGAGGACGAGGGCGTCGTTGGCGCGGACGCGGGCGAGATCCCGGAGCCGCTCGGCCATGGCGGCAGCCTCGCGCTCGGCGACGTCGCGATCGACGATCCCGACGGTCAGCTTGATGAGCCGCCCGAATGGCGGCGAGCCGAACCGCCGGCGAAGGGCCAGCTCGCTGTCGTAGAACGCCGCTCCATCGTCAGCGGCAACCGCCCGGATCGCCGGATGGTCGGGCTGGTAGGACTGGATGATCGCGAGGCCCGGCCGATCGCCGCGGCCAGCTCGCCCGGCCGCCTGGGCGAGGAGCTGGTACGTCCGCTCGGCGGCACGTTCCTCGGGCAGATTGAGGGCCACGTCGGCCGACACGATCCCGACGAGGGTGACCGCCGGGATGTCGAGACCCTTCGTGACCAGAGTCGTCCCGACGAGAATGTCGAGCCGGCCGCTCGCGAACGCATCGATCACCCGCTCGGCGGCGCCGCGGCGCTCGACGACGTCGCGGTCGAGGCGGCCTGCTCGCAACTCGGGAAATCGGCGGCGGACCTCCTCCTCGACGCGCTGGGTGCCGCCGCCGAGGTACCGGATCCGCGGTGACCGGCAGTTCGGACAGCGGGTCGCGATCGGCGTCGCCCGGCCGCAATGGTGGCAGCGAAGGGTGGTCCCGGCCTGGTGGTACACGAGCGGCCGCTCGCAGTCGGGACAGGCCTGGACGTGGCCGCAGTCGCGGCAAAGGACGACGGACGCGGTGCCGCGCCGATTGAGGGTCAGGATCGCCTGGTCGCCGGCGGTCCGATCGAGGCCCTCGATCGCTTCAACGAGGCGGCCCGACAGGAGGCCCCGATTGCCGGCCCTCAGCTCGTCGCGCAGGTCGACGACCTCGACGACGGGGCGGGCACCCGTCGGGCGCGACGGCAGGACGGCCCGCCGGTAGCGACCCTCACGAGCGTGGCCGATGCTCTCGACCGATGGCGTCGCGCTGCCGAGGACGACCGCTGCGCCGGCCAGCTCGGCGAGGCGGATCGCGAGATCGCGGGCCTGGATGCGGGGCGTCCGATCGCTCTTGTAGGCGGCGTCATGCTCCTCATCGACGACGATCAGGCCAACATCCGCAAGCGGCGCCAGGATCGCGAGCCGCGTCCCGACGACGATGTCCACGTCACCGGAGCGGATGCGACGCCATTCGTCGGCCCGTTCGCCGTCGCCGAGACCCGAGTGGACGAGCGCGACCCGGACCGCAAGATCTGCCCGAAGGCGGTCCACGAGCGGCATCGCGAGGGCGATCTCGGGGACGAGCACCAGGGCCGGTCGGCCGCGTTCGAGCGAGGCGATGATCGCCTCGACGTAGATCGCGGTCTTGCCGCCGCCCGTGACGCCGTCGAGAAGGAGGGGCGTCGGGTCACCCGTGGCGACGGCGTCCTGCGCGAGCCGGACCGCCGCTTGCTGGGGCGCAGTCAGCTCGGCCCCGACCGGGCGGCCCCCGCGGAGCCCAACGGGACGCTCCGCCAGCGGCCGGCGCGGGCGCTCGCGAACCTCGATCTCGATCAGCCCGCGACGGGCAAGCGAGGCGAGCGCCGCGGTTCCATGCGTGTCGCCGAGGGGCGCACCGGGGAGGCCGGCAGGCGAAGCCCCGGCGAGTTCCGCGAGGACGTCGAGCTGACGCGGGCCGAGGGGGCGGCCGGCCGGTCGATCGCCTGTGGCTGAGGCCGCGGCTCCGTTCCGACCTTCGGAGGTCAGCCGGATCCAGCGCTCGTAGCGCGGTCCCGCCCCGCTGGCGAGGAGGGTCCAGTCGAGGGTGACGAGGCCGCTGTCGGCGAGGCCACGGAGGCGCCGGACGAGAGCGGGCCGGCCGTCGGCGGTGACGAGGTCGCGGATCGGTCGCGGGCCGCGCTCGAGCTGGTCGAGCAGGTCGCGCTCCGCCGGCGCGAGGTCGGGCGGGACGGCTGCCGCCGTGCGCTCGGCGAGGAGCTCGAGCCGTTCGAGGAGACCGGGCGGGAGCATCGCCCGCAGGACGAGCGCCGGGGGGGCGAGATAGTGCTCGGCGATCCGACCGGCGAGCGCGAGAGCCAGTGGCGGCAAGAGCGGGCCATCGGCGCGAACCCGGCTGGCGATCGGCTTGGCGCTGATCCCGGCCGGCGGCGGAGCCTCGCCGAGAATGATCCCGAGTGCCTGCCGCCGGCCGAACTCGACGAGGACGGCCTCGCCCGCCACGAGGTCGGCCAGAGTCGACGGAACCAGGTAGGTGTAACGGCGACCGCCGCCGGCCCCGGCCGCGTCGATGGCGACCTCGACGTGCCGCGACTCCCCGTCACCTGAGCTCCGACCGGCCGGCGCGGGCTGGCCGAGCGCGTCGAAGAACAGCTGGTCGGTCATCGGGCTGCCCCGCCCGGACCTCGACGGGGCACGCGGTCCGGACCTCGTCGGGACCCGTGGGCGAACACCGAGTGGGCTCCCGTCAGACCCGGACGCGGCGGGTCGGGTGGCGACGGTGCTCCACGGCGATGATCTTGTTGATCTTCCGCGCCGTCTGCTCGACCTGGCCGGTCTCATTGGTGACGATCTTGTCGTAGTCGTTCTGACGGGCGATCTCGAGGGCCGCATTCCGCTGGCGCAGGTCGAGCTCGTCGGCGCTCTCGGTCGCCCGCGCCCGGAGCCGCTGGAACAGCGCCTCCATGGTCGGTGGGATCACGAAGATCAGGAGCGCCTGGCTGACCTGCTCCTTGACGACCTGGGCGCCCTGGACGTCGATCTTGAGGATGACGTCGCGACCGGTCGCGAGGGCGGCGCGGACCGGGTCACGTGGCGAGCCGTACCAGTTGCCGTGGACCTCGTTCGCCTCGAGAAACCCGCGGTCGTCGCGCATCCTGAGGAACTCGTCGCGGCCCACGAAGTGGTAGTCGACGCCATCGACCTCGGCGGCCCGTGGCGCCCGGGTCGTGACCGTGACCAGATAGTGGCGGCGCTCCTCGAGACCGCGCTCCAGCTCATGTCGGCGGAGCTCGTCGATGATCGTGTCCTTCCCCACCCCCGATGGGCCGGAGATGATGATCAGCATCGCCCCGGGCGCACCGTCGACCGTGTAGTCCGGCCGGCCGGGATCGTCGGAGACGTGGCCGTCGCCGTCGGGCGCCGCGGCAGGCGGGTCGGGCTGGTCGTCCGCAGCGGGCGCCGCCCGGTCCTCGGTCATCGCCGGCCCTCGGGGCTCGACAGGGCCGCGGCACCGTCGCCGCGCATCGCCTCGAGGACGCTCTCGAGCTCAGGCGGGAGCGGCGCGTCGGCCCGGATCAGCTCGCCCGTCGTCGGTGAGGTCAGCTGGAGCCGCCAGGCGTGGAGGAACAGGCGGCCGAGAGGCAGTGCGTCACCGGTGACGCGCGGGCCTTTCCGGGCGGTCCCCGTCCCGTAGACCGGGTCGCCCGCGACCGGGTGGCCGATCGCCTCGAGATGGACCCGGATCTGGTGCGTCCGGCCGGTGACGAGGTCGAGCTCGAGGAGGGTCCACCCCGAGAACCGCTCCCGGACCCGGTAGCCGGTCGTCGACGGCCGGCCATCGGGGACCACGGCCATCTTGGTCCGGTGCTTGGCGTCACGGCCGATCGGCGCCTCGATCCGGCCGACCTCGGCGGAGACGGAGCCCAGGACGAGGGCGAGGTAGGTCTTCTTGACGCGGCGCGCCTTGAGCTGGGCCATCAGCGAGTGCTGCGCGGCGTCCGTCCGGGCGACCATCAGGAGTCCGCTCGTGTCACGGTCGAGGCGATGGACGATACCCGGCCGCTGGACCCCGGCGATCCCGCCGAAGCCGCCCCCGCCCTCGAGACCGAGGAGCGCATTGACCAGCGTCCCGCCGCTGTGGCCCGGGGACGGATGGACGACGAGGCCGGCCGGCTTGTCGATGATCAGCAGATCGGCGTCCTCGTACACGATCCGGACCGGGATGTCGGGCTCCGGCGTGAGGTCGAGGGGCACGGGCTCCGGGACGATCAGCTCGAGCGCCGTCCCGGGTCCGATCATTGCGTTGGCCTTGAGCGCGACGCCGTCGGCGGTCAGGTTGCCGGCGCTGATCAGCTTCTGGACGTGGCTCCGGGACAGGCCGGTCACGTCGGCCACGTAGCGGTCGACCCGCTGGTTCGCAGCGTCCGGCGGGACCCGAAGGGCGTGCATGCCGGGCGTCATCATCGCGACGAACCGCCCTCGGGGAGGCCCTCGTCGGGCTCGAGGCCGTCGCCCCAGTCATCGTCGGCCGCGCCCGGGGTCCGACCCGCTGCTGCGCTCGGCACGGTCGTCGTCGCGGGGGCGGTGGTCGACACGCTGTCCACGAGCGACGGCCGGATGGCGGCCAGGAACAGCAGGAGGATCGCCAGGCTGATCGCGCTGTCGGCGATGTTGAACGTGTAGAACCGGGTCGGGCCGATCCCGACGTCGACGAAGTCAACGACATAGCCGAGCCGAAGGCGGTCGATCATGTTCCCGATCGCCCCGCCGAGGAGCAAGCCAAGGGTGGTCGTCAGGTACGGGCTCGCCGTTGAGCGGGCGTGGTAGGCGACGATCAGCCCGACCACGAGCAGCGACACCCCGCCGAACATTGCCGCGTTGTCCTTGAAGAGCCCGAACAGCGCGCCGGAGTTCTGGCCGAACACGATTCGAACGAGGTCGCCGACGACGTCGACCGACTGGCCCGGGGCGAGGGACGCGGTGACGAGCGCCTTGGCGACCTGGTCGACGACCACCACCGCCACCGCGAGCCCGACGAACAGCGGCCAGCGGCGACCGGCGCCGAGCCGCGTTGCGCCGGTCGCCAGAGCCGCAGCCTCGACGGCAGGGGCGGTCCCGGAGGGATGGGCGGCGCCGGCCGGCGACGGACTGCTCTCGTTGGTCACGACGCTCCTCCGTCGATCCGCCGCAGGGCGAGCCCGACCTTGGTTCCGGACAGATCGATGGAGCCGGCGGTGATCGTCGGGTCGGTTGGCGGCGTGGCCCGCCGGATCCCATCGGCGAGGACTTCCGTGGCGACGTCATCGAGATGCGCCGCCACGGGTTCCGGAAGCCCGTCCAGCCACAGCTCGATTCGATCGTCGAGGGCGAGGCCGGCATCCTTGCGGAGGTCCTGGATCGCGCGCTGGAGCTCCCGGGCGTCGCCCTCGACCCGGAGCTCGGCGGTCAGCTCGGTATCGATGACGACAACCAGCCCCTGGTCGTGGGCGACCGCCGTGCCCGGCTTGGGCGAGGCGAGGATCTCAACCTCGTCGGCGCCGAGCGTGACGCCCCCGAGCGTGACCGAACCGTCGGGGTGGTACTCGACGGCGTTGTCGCGGGCTGCCGCCATGATCGCGGGGATCGCGGCGCCGTGCTTCTTCCCGATCCTTGGCAGGAGCGGCCTGACCCGCCGCTCGACGAGATCGGAGTCATCGCCGATGAGCGTGACCTCGCGGACGTTGACCTCATCACGGATCAGCGCGACGAGATCGGCCCGTTCGGGCAGGTCGCCCCCCGGCAGGGCGAGCCACAGCCGGGCGAGCGGCTGGCGGGTCCGGATCCCGGCCGAGCCGCGGAGGGTCCGGGCCAGTTCGACGGCCGAGCGAGCGATCGCCATCGCCCGCTCCAGCGTTTCGTCGCGCGCCGGTACCAGCTCAGCTGCCGGCCACCGAGTCAGGTGGACGGAATCCGGGGACCCTGGCGCCGCGCCCGCCAGGTTGGCGTACATCGCGTCGGTCAGGAACGGCAGGAGCGGTGCGCCGAACCGGGTCAGCGCCAGGAGCGCCGCGTGAAGCGTCGCGAAGGCTGCGGACCGGTCGGCGACATCGTCGTTGCGCGAGAACCTCTTGCGGGACAGGCGGAGGTACCAGGTCGAGAGGTCGTCGATGTACGTCGAGATCGCTCGCGCGGCGCCGACGGCGTCGGTCTCGGCCAGACGGTCACCGACGATCCCGGCCGTGAATGCGGCGCGCGACCGGATCCAGCGGTCGAGGACGGTCCCGCCGGCCGGCCGCGCGGTTCCGTCTCCGGGCGTCCAGTCCGCCAGCCGGGCGTAGGTGATGAAAAAGGCATAGACGTTCCACAGGACCAGCAGCTCGCGGCGGGCCTCGTCGGCGGCGTGCCAGCCGAAGTTGATGTTGTCCTCCGGCCGGGCCTTCGCGAACAGCCAGCGCATGACGTCGACGCCCATCCGCTCGGCGGCCTCGTCGAAGTCGATCGCGTTGCCCCAGCTCTTGTGCATCGGCCGGCCGTCCTCACCGAACACGAGGGCGTAGCCGAAGATCGACTTGAAGGGCGGCTCGCGGCGGAGGACCGTCGACATCGCGAGCATCGAGTAGAACCAGTTGCGGAACTGGCCGGGGAAGCTCTCGGTGATGAAGTCGGCCGGGAACCACTCCTTCCAGTACTCGGGCTCCTCACGGAAGTGGAGCGTCGAGAACGGCACGATCCCGGCGTCCAGCCAGGGGTTGCCGACGTCCTTGATTCGCTCGACGGGCGCCCCGCACGACGGGCAGGCAATCGTGACCGCGTCGATGAACGGCCGATGTGGGGTGTGGCCGGCGAACGTGTCCCAGCCGGCGACCGCCCGCTCCTCGAGCTCTGCCCGGCCACCCACGACCTCGAACGTCCCGCAGGCCTTGCAGTCGTAGATGGGCAGCGCCAGGCCCCAGTAGCGCTTCTTGCTGATCATCCAATCGTGCATGTTGATCAGCCAGTCGAGCTCGCGGTCGTAGCCAAAGCCGGGGATCCAGCGGATCTGGTCGACGACCTCCATGATCTGGTAGCGAAGGCTGGCGTCGACCTCGTCCTTCGTCAGCTCGGCTCGCGGCCTGTCGTAGACCGGGCCCATCGAGATGTACCACTCGTCGACGAGGCGGAAGACGAGCGGCGTCCCGCAGCGCCAGCAGTGCGGGTAACGGTGGTTGATCGTCTCGAGCCGGTAGAAGCGATCCTCGCGCTTGAGGTGCTCGATGATCGGATCGGTCACGTCACGGACGTCGCGTCCGGTCAGCGACCCGAATCCGTCAATGACGATCCCGTTATCGTCGAGCGGCGCGATCATCGGCAGCCCGAGCTTCTTGCCGAGCTGGTGGTCCTCGGCGCCGCAGCCCGGAGCGATGTGGACGATCCCGGTCCCCTCCTCTTCGCCGACGTCCTCCCAGCCGATGACCCGATGCTCGTACGGGCCGGCCGCCGCGATCGGCGAGGCGCCCACGGCGAACGCCTTGCGGACGGCGGCGAGCTCGTCGAACGGGCCGGTGTAGCGCCAGCCGACGAGATCCTTGCCAGGCCGTTCCTCGAGGATCTCGAACGGCCCTTGGAGCGCCGCCTTGAGAGTCCCCCTGGCGAGCCAGTGGATCGCCTCGTCCTGGCGAACCTTGACGTAGCGGAGGTCCTCGCCGACCGCCGCCGCGACATTCGAGGTCAGGGTCCACGGCGTCGTCGTCCAGACGAGGAGATCCTCGCCCGGCCGGTCGACGAGCGGGAAGCGGACGGTCAGACCCGGATCGTCGCGGTCGGCGTAGCCCTCGTTCATCTCCATCTGGGAGATGCCAGTCCCGCAGCGGGCGCACCACGGCATCGTGTCGTGGCCCTTGTACAGCCAGCCGCGCCGGTGGACCTCCTTGAGAAAGCCCCAGATCAGGTCGTTGTTCTCGTTGCTGAAGGTGAAATAGCTGCCGCCGGTCTCGGGCATCCCGAGCCGGCCGACAAGCATCTCGACCGAGTCCGTCACCGGGCCTTCGGGGCCCTCGATCGTGGTCGTCGCGGTCGGGTCCGCGGCGAGCAGGTCGCGCAGCCGGCGCAGCTCATCGGGGTCGTTCCAGTCCATCCACATCCCGAGCCGGATGCTCTGCTCGGTCTGGCGAGCGGCGAAGGTCAGGACTCGCTGCTTACAGAGGGCGACGAACTCGGCGATCCCGTAGTCCTCGATGTCGCGCTTGTTCGTGAACCCGAGGTCACGCTCGACGTTGACCTCGACCCACAGGCCCTGGCAGTCGAACCCGTTCTGGTAGCGCTGGTCCTCGCCGAGCATCGCGTGGAAGCGCTGGTAGAGGTCCTTGTAGGCCCGGCCCCAGGCGTGGTGGACGCCCATCGGGTTGTTCGCCGTGATCGGCCCGTCGAGGAAGCTCCAGTGTGGGCCGCCCGCGTTCTGGGCGCGGAGACGCTCGAACGTCCGACGCTCGCGCCACTCGGCCAGGATCTCGTGCTCCTGGGCGACGAGGTCGGGTTTCGCGCTGACGGGTCGGAACATCGGGCCTCGGCTGGGGTCGATCCGGGACGGTCCGCGGCGGCGCGCGCGATGGCGACGGACAGCCTCCACGACGACCGACGGGTGTCCGGGTATCCTACCCTGCGATGCAGCCCCCGCAGGAACCACGACCCAGGGCAAGGTCGCCGTTCGTTGCCGCGGTCCTCTCCCTCGTCTTCCCCGGCCTCGGCCACGCCTACACGGGCGCCTGGACGCGGGCGCTCGGCTTCGCAGCGCCGCCGATCCTGATCGGGGCGCTGCTCGCCGGGATCATGCTTCGAATGGACGCGCCCAAGCTGCTCGAGTTCGCGCTCACCCCGTGGGTGATCCCGGGCGTCTTCGTGATCAACATCGTGATCCTGATCTACCGCCTGGTCGCGATCATCGATGCCTACCGGGTGACCGCGTTCCTGAACGCGGTGGCGACGAGCGGAGGCGGGCGCCTCGGTCGCCCGCGCCTCGTGTTCAACCCCCTCTCGGTCGCTGGGTTGATCGCGGTGCTCCTCGTGATGTCCGGGGGCCACGTCGTCGTCGCCCGCTATGACGTTCTCGCCAACGACGTCCTCAATGACCCGTGCGTCTTCATCTCGAACGACACGGACACCCCGCCCGCCTGCGATGCGACACCATCGGCGGATGCCTCCGGCTCGGTCGCTCCGACGGACTCGCCGCTCGACTCTCCGACACCGCCGCCGTCCGAGCCGCCGAACCAGGGTTCGATCCTGCCGACCGTCTCGGTTCCGCCGTGGGACGGGACCGAGCGCCTCAACATCCTCCTGATCGGCTCCGACCAGCGGCCGAACCAGGGCACCTACAACACGGACACCCTGATTGTCGTCTCGATCGATCCGACGACCAAGCAGGTCGCGATGTTCAGCCTGCCACGCGATTCGACGGACCTGCCGCTGCCGCCGGGGACGCCGCTGGCGAATGCCTATGGCGGGATCTATCCGAACAAGATCAACTCGCTCTTCACGGCGGTCCGCAATCGCGCCGACCTGGTCTCTGGGACGAATGCGACTCGCGGCTACAACGCCCTCAAGTCCGTTCTTGGCAACCTCTACCAGCTCGACATCAAGTACTTCATCGAGGTCAACTTCGACGGCTTCCGGCAGGTCGTCGACGCGATGGGCGGGGTGACGATCAACGTCCAGGTTCCAGTCATCGATGACAGCTACCCGTCCGATTCCGGGCGGCATTCGCGGGTCTACATCCCGGCCGGGATCCAGCACATGACGGGCGCCCAGGCCCTCGTCTACGCCCGGTCGCGCCACGGCTCCGACGACTTCGACCGAGGCTATCGCCAGCAGCGCGTCCTGACGTCGCTCCGCGAGCAGGCGAACATCCCGAACCTGATCCCGCGAATCCCCGAGCTGTACGCGGCGTTCAAGCAGACCGTCCGGACCGACATCCCGCGGGCCGAACTGGCGAAGCTCGCCGGTCTCGCCGGCGGCGTCAACACGAAGGACATTCGCTCCTATGTCTTCTCATTCCCCCGCTACGGCACCCAGACCGGACCCGGGGCGCCGATCTACAAGTACCTGCCCAACGTCAGCAAGATCCGGGTCGCCGTGGCCAACGCGTTCAAGGTCGATCCGGCGCTCGAGGACGCCCGGGCCGCGCTCGGCGACGAGAACGCCCAGATCTGGGTCCTGAACGGCGGCAGTCCGACCGGGCTGGCGGGCACGCTCGCGTCGTACCTCGAGTACTACGACCTGACGGCGTCCGCACCGACCGCGAAGCCCGACGCGACCGGCCTCTCGACCACCCGGATCGTCGTCTATAACGGCGCTGAATCGCGGCTGCCCGCGACGATCGCGTTCCTCGAGTCCAAGCTGAAGGTGAAGGTCCAGCTGAAGAACGACCCGCGCGTCGCGGTCGACATCATCATCACGACCGGAGCCTCGACGCCCGCCCTGTCGCCGCCGTCGACCGGCTGACGCCGCTCACTCGCGGTCAACCGGCTGAGTCCACTCCGTCGCGCTTCTCGGCGGGCGGGACCGACCGACCGACCGAGCGCGACCCGCGACCGGCCTTCAGTCGGCGGGGATCTCCGTCAGCCAGTGCGCGTACTGCGGCAGCCGCCCGCGGACCGCGTCGAAGTAGCGCTCCCTGACCAACGAGGTGATTGGCCCGATCTCGCCCGAACCGATCGGGCGATGGTCGATCTCGGTGACCGGCGAGATCTGGACGCCGGTGCCGCACAGGAACATCTCGTCCGCGACGTACAGCTCGGAGCGGTCGATGGAACGAATCTCAACCGGGATCTTCTCGTCCCGGAGGAGCTCCATCATCGCCAGCCGGGTGACGCCCTCGAGGATGTCGTCGTTGACCGGGGGAGTCAGGGCCACCCCGTCCCGGACGATGAACAGGTTCGCGGCGGAGGCCTCGTTGACGTGGCCGTCGGCCGTCAGCACGACCGCCTCGTCGTAGCCGTTCATCTCGGCCTCGGACTTCTGGAAGGCCATGTTGACGTAGCCGCCGACGATCTTGCCGCGGGCCGGCAGGGCCTCGTCGGCGTTGCGCCGCCAGGACGAGGTCATCACCCGGATGCCACCCTCGGTATCGACGTAGTTCCCGAACGGGATCGCGATGATGTACAGCTCGTTCTCGAGGTGGTGGAGCCGGACCCCGATCGCCTTTGTCGACTTGTAGAAGGACGGCCGGATGTACGCGTCCTCCTCGAAGTGGTTGCGCCGGATGGTCTCCACAATCAGCCGGCTGAGCTCGTCTACCGACGGCACGTTCTCCATCAGGAGGATTCGGCAGGACTGCCGGATCCGCTCGACGTGGTCGCGGATCTTGACGCCGTAGAGCTTGGCCTGCTCGGCGTTCCAGTAGGCCCGGATGCCCTCGAAGGTCGCCGTCCCGTACATGAACGCGTGGGTCATGATGCTGACCTTGGCGTCGCGCATCGAGACGAAATTGCCCTCGAAATAGGCGATCGCATCATCAAGGCTGTGCGCTGCGGGCGCAGCATGGGGGTCGGTCGCCGGCGCGGCCGGGCTCGAGTTCTGGGTCAGCATTTGGCGCTCCTGCGAGATCGGCGGCGCGGGCGCCGCGGGGTCATCGGACGTGGATTCGAGAATAACACCTGCCCCGGTTCTCCCGGCCCGGACGCTCGGGCCGCGGCGGACCGCTAGAACCAACCCGCCAACGACGCCCCGACGATCCCGAGATACAGCACGTAGAACGCCCCGCCCACGAGCAGCCGCCGCCCGAGCAGCCGGCCAGAGCGGGCCATCGGGATGAAGATCAGCGCCGACGCGAGGAATGCGACCCCGGCCGAGGCGAACGCGACCCGGCTGTCCGCGCTGAAATGCCAGGCGTCGGCCGCGAAGAGGAGGGCAACGACGGTCGGGATCGTCGACTGGAACACCATCGCCCCGGTGATGTTGCCCATCGCCAGCGTGTCCTTGCCCTGGCGGACCCAGATGATCGAGTTGAACTTCTCCGGCAGCTCGGTCGCGATCGGCGCGATCACCAGGGCGACGATGATCGGGGCAATGCCGAGCGATTCGGAGAGGTGCCCGACCGAATCCACGAAGAAGAACGCCCCGACGACGATCAGGCCGAGTGCGGCCAGGACCTGGAGATTGACGATCCGCAGGCGCGGGACTGTGTCCTCATCGTTCGGGGTCGCGGGATCGAGGCGGTTGAAGCGAAGTGGGGCGAGGTCGTGGAGGTCAACGCTCGGGTCGTCCTCGAAGTGGCCCTTGACGTACCAGCTGTAGATCCCGAGGAGAACGGCTGCCACGATCCACTTCGGCCAGACCGGATCGAGCGGCAGGAACGCGGCGGCAATCGCGATGGCGTAGGCGATCGCGAAGAAGCGCATGTCGTGAGCGAGCACGGTCGTGTCGACCGGCATTTCGTCGCGACTCGGACGCGACCGGGCCGCCCACAGGACCGCCGCCCCGGTGACGAACATCGCGAGGGTCGAGAGCATGAACGGCGCGCCGAGGATCGCCCCGACGCCGATCCCGTGCGACGCCGCCGATCCGCCGCCGGACAGGATCGCGATGATCGGGATCATCGTCTCCGGCAGAGCCGTCCCGACGGCGGCCAGGACGGATCCGACGGCCCCCTCGGCAAGCTCCAACTTCCGCCCGAACCACTCGATGCCGTTCGTGAAGAGCTCGGCCCCGAGCAGGATGAGGAGGAACCCCCCGACGAGGACGACGCCGTCCATGTCAGCCCTCGAGGCCCTTGGCGAGCACGACGCTCAGGGTGATGATGCCGAGAATCATTGTCGAGATCAGCGCCATCCGCGGTTCGCCCCGCCGGATGTACCCGACGAGTGAGGCCACCACGCGCGCCGTCGGAGTGGCGACGACGGCAACCAGGCCGAGCCACAGGAAGCCGTCGGGCCGGAGTGCAACCAGATCGCCGCCGAGGCGGGCGAGATCGAATGGCGGACCGCCGTCGAGCGGCCCGATCCCGGCCCTGACCAGCAGCGCAAACCCGATCGCGAGCAGACCGATCGACAGGTAGGTGCCGCGCGTCAGGAGGCGGGCGATCGTCCGATCGAGGTCGCCACCAGGAGCCCGGCCCGGGATCGAGCCGTCTTCCCTGGAGGGCTCCGCCGCGGGTCCCGCCGGAGTGGAGTTGGCGCCCGTCGCCGGTTCCGACTGACCGCCCGGGTTCAAGGCGGTCATGCGATCGCTCGCAGGAGCATCTGGAGTGCAGTGTAGAGCAGGATCGCGACAAACAGCCCGCGCAGGATCCGGAGGTCGATCCGGTGCGAGATCCGCGATCCGACGGTCGCGCCGACGAACACGCCGATCGCGGTCGGGGCGGCAAGGTACGGATCAATCCCGCCGCGCAGGAGGTAGATGATCGCGCTGGCCGACGCCGTGATCCCGATCATGAGGTTCGAGGTCGCGGTCGCAACGCGCAGGGGCACGCCCATCAGCACGTTCATGACGGGCACCTTGATCAGCCCGCCGCCGATGCCAAGCAGCGCCGAGATAATGCCCGCGAAGAAGCTGCCGACGACGCCGTACCGGTAATTGTGGACCTCGTAGCCGGGACCGGACAGGGTCTGGCTGAACGGCCGGCGGCGGCGCTCCGCCGGGCTCGGCGGCGACGGTTCCTCGGGGACGACTTCGGGGCTCACGGTGCCCTCCTCCCGGGGGGTGTCCGCATCCGAGGCGGCGGCCGAGGCGCCAGGCCGCGGGTCGCGGCGACGTGCCATCGTCAGCGCGACGTAGACGAGGAGGCCAGTGAAGATCACTTGGAGGGCCCGCTCCGGCAGGAGAAAGGCGACGAGTCCGCCGACCATCGCCCCGGTCGCGGTGAACAGCTCCAGGCTCATCCCGAGGCGCAGGTTGGCGACGTGTCGATCGAGGTAGACGCCGGCCGCAGCACCGCTCGTCACGATCACGCAGATCAGGCTCACCCCGACCGCTTCGCGCAGCGGAAGCCCGAAGCCGAGCGTCAGCAGCGGGACAATCAGGATGCCGCCGCCGAGGCCCAGCAGCGAGCCGAAGAGGCCCGCGGCCATGCCGCCGAGCACGAGCAGAAGAGCCACGGCGGCCGGTCCATGGACGTCGAGCGGCAACCCGCCGATCATCCGGACATGGCCGCGATCGGCACCCTCTTCACCGAACCGTCGTCACCGGCGCGGTCGCAACAGCGCAGCGCCTCGCCGGCTACGGGCGGAGGTGCTGCGGCGCGTACGGCAGCAGGGCGACGATCCGGGCCCGCTTGAGGGCGACCGCCAGCTCACGCTGGTGCGCGGCGCAGGTCCCCGTCTTGCGACGCGGCTCGATCTTGGCCCGCTCCGACAGATAGCGGCGGAGGCGGTTGACCTCCTTGTAGTCGATCGAGACGGTCTTGTCGGCGCAGAACGCGCAGACCTTCCGGCGACGACGGTCGCGGTAATAGTCGTCGCGCTTCTTGGCTCGGGCGGGAGGCGGCATTCGTGGTTCTCCTCTGGGCGCGGCCCGCGGGCGGCGCCGAATCGGTCGGTCGGGTCAGTCGGTCGGTGGGTCAGAAGGGCAGGTCGTCGATGTCGCTCGTATCGTCGAAGCCGCCGCCGCCCGCTCCGCCGCCGCCGCGCGGGGCGTTGCCGCCACCGGCCGCTGCACCCGCCGGGCGGGCCGGGGGCGTCGAGCTGAACTCGCCGTCACCGTCCTCGCGGTTGCGCTTCTCGAGGTTGACGAGACTGTCGGCGGTCAGCTCCAGAGATGTCCGCTTCTGGCCATCGCGGCCCTCGAACTCACGGGTCTTGAAGCGACCCTCGACAAAGACCTTGTTGCCCTTCCGGAGGCTCTCGGCGGCACGCTCGGCGCGATCGCCCCAGACGCTGACCCGGAACCAGTCGGTCGCCTCGACCCATTCATTGGTCTGCTGGTTCTTCGTGCTCTGGTTGACCGCCACGTTGAACTGGGTGACCGGCCGGCCGCTGGGCGTGTAGCGCATCTCCGGATCCGCACCCAGGTTGCCGATGATCATCACCTTGCACAGGGCCATCGTGCAGCTCCCTCAGTCGATGGCGGCCGGAGCCGCCTCGCTCTCGGATTCGTCGATTCGCTCGGGGACGTCGTCCTCGTCGTTCTCGTCCTCAGCCGACGGCAGGTCGGTGTCGTCCGACTCCTCGCCCTCGTCGAGACCGTCGTGGCGCCCCGGGCGGGCCGGACGCTCGTCGCGGGTGACGAGGTGGCGGAGAACCTCTTCGGTGATCTGGAGCGTTCGCTCCATCTCGGCGATCGCCGCGGGCGGCGCCTCGAAGAGGACGATGTGGTACGAGCCTTCGCGGTACCGGTCGATCTGGTAGGCCAGACGGCGGCGGCCCCACGGGGCGACCTTGACGATCTGGCCGCCATCGGCCACGAGCTGGCGGGTGGTCCGGTCGATGATCGACTGGGCCTTGTCGTCCGCGACGTCAGGTCGCAGGATCAACATGAGTTCGTATCGGCGCATGCGCCAGTGCACTCCTTCCAATGGGAATCGCCCCGCTGGCGGCAAGGCCGACGCGGAACCGAAAGGAAACGGACCGAAAGTCTAGCACGAGGGCCATCGCCGGCCCATTCGACGCGGGCCGGCCACCCCTCCCCCGGTCAACGGGCCCGACCGTTGTATCCTCTCGGCCACCGGTCCGCCGACCGGCCGCCAGCCCTCGACCATCGGCATCCCGCCCCGGAGGATCCGTGCCGGCCAGCACCGTCCTGCTCATCACCGCTGACCCTGCGTCGGGCGAGACGATCGCCCCGGTCCTGACAAAGGTCGGCTACTCCGTCACGACCTCGCCCGATGCGGCCGACGCCTTCGGCAAGGTCGCTGACAACCAGCTCGTGATCATCGACGTCATCACCGGCGCCAGGACCGCGGCCGATGTCTGTCGCGAGATCCGGGCCACGCCGGCCCTCGCCGCGATCCCCGTCCTGTGCGTGAGCCAGACCGACGAGGTCGAGGAGCGCATCCGCTTCCTCGAGGCCGGCGCCGACGACGTGATGGCCAAGCCGTTCGACGCCCGCGAGCTCGAGGCCCGAGTCGAGGCCCTGCTCCTGCGGTTCCAGAGGTCGAAGGACCGGACCGCGGTCGTCTCCACCGACGGGATCACCGTGTCACGAAGCAGGCGCGTTGTCGCCGTCCACAGCCCGAAAGGCGGCGTCGGGACCTCGACCGTCGCGACGAATGTGGCGATGGCCGCCGCCCAGCGCAAGCCGGACCGTGTCGTCATCGTCGACCTCGATCTCCAGTTCGGCCAGGTCGCGACCCAGCTGAACATCATCCCGCGCCACACCCTCGCCGACATCGTCCGAGACGAGTCCGCCCTGCGGGAGGCCGAGCTCCTCCGGACCTATGCGACGCGCCATGACTCGGGGCTTCACATCCTGTCCTCACCGACGGGACCTGAGCTCGCGAATACGATCACCGCCGACCACATCGACACACTCCTCTCGACCTTGCTCGAGACGTATGACCAGGTCGTGATCGACACCGGAACCTGGATCGACGAGCGGACGCTCCAGGCTTTCGAGCACGCCGAGACGGTCCTGTTCGTGGTCAACCCCGAGATCTCCGCCCTCAAGGCGATGACGGCGCTCATTGAATACCTCAGCGAGGCCGGGACCGTCGCCGCGAAGTCGACGTTCGTGCTGAACAACATGTTCGGGCGGGAGATTCTCAGGGTCCGGGACGTCGAGCAGGCGCTCGGCACGAAGGTCGGCGCGGAGCTCCCCTACGACCCATTCCTCTACCTCAAGGCCGTGAACGAGGGCGTGCCGATCGTCCTGGGTGCGCCGCGCTCGATCCCGGCGGAGCAGTTCGTGAAGCTCTCCAGTGCCGCGTTCGGCGCGGATGGGATCGTCGCATCGACGAGCGGCGACGAGCGCAAGCCAGGCGGCCGGTTCGGGTTCCGCCGGCGCTGACCCGCCTTGGCTCCGGCTGACGTCGCGCTACGACGTCGCCGGACCGTGAGGTCTCGAGCCACCACGGCCCGACAAACAAACCTCCCGGTTCGATGAACCTGGATGTTCGATGCACCTGGAGGTTCGATTCCGCGTCCGCGGCGGGGATGGTCAGCCGTTGCCGCCGGAGTCGCCGCCGCCACCCGATCCGCCGCCGGCGGCGCCTCCGCCCCAGGGATCGCTCGAGCCCGAGTCGCCACCCGCGCCCTGCTGATCGGCCTGGTCGGTCGGGTCGGCGTGGTCGCCACCCTGGTCGTTCTGGGAGCCCTGATCGGCCACGTTGTCCCCGCATGAAAAGCGGTCCGGCTGGACCCGCGAGCGGGGCCGAATCCGCCGCGTATGCTACTTCTTGTGCTACCAGGATCCGAGCGCTCCTGACGCAGCGACAAGGTCCGGCGCCCCTAACGCCAGCCCCGCGTAAGCGTTGCGGTAGGTGGGGCCGTCGCCGGTAGGGATGCATCGTCCCCCCGGCGGTGTTTGCCGGTGGCGGCTCCGTGAACACAGAGACGCCCCGAACCCTCGTCGCATCCTCTGACGGGTGAGGTGGGGACATCACCGGGATCGAAGGCGGCGACGCGGAGCCGGGGCGCGGATGGGAGTGTGCCAGACATGGGAGCGCCCCGCTGACGCGATGGCCAACGGGGCGATGGGTCCCGTTCACAAGCTGGTTGAACGCGGTGTCGGGAATCGGCACAGAGGGTGCACAATCGACTCGTGGATGGCGGCCTTGACATGAACGACGCGCGGATCCGGCGCGCGATACAGGCCCACTTCGCCGCGATCGGGCGGGACGACGTCGAGGCAGCCGAGATCTACGCTGATGACGCGGTCCTCGAGTACGTCCAGAGCCGGGAGCGCATCCGTGGGCGGACGAACATCATTGCCTCGCGCCGGGCCTATCCTGGCCGCAGCTCGACGTTCACGATCGAGCGGCTCCACGGATCGCGTGACGCCTGGACCGCCGAGATCACGCTCCGCTTCGACGGCGCGGATCCGCAACCGTTCGTCGCCGTGCTCGAGCTACGCGATGGCCGCGTCATCCGCGAGGCGATCTACATCGCCGAACCCTGGGACCCGCCCGCGTACCGCGCCCCTTTTGCCGAGGTCGTCCCGCTAGAGAAGCCCTGGGACGCCACGCCAAGTGGGGACTACTGGGACGACGGATACCGCTGGATCGTCGACCAGGCGACGCGACCGTCGTCGCCGTAGTCGTCGCGGCATTCCGACGTCTCCGCAGAGTCCCTCGAAGGTCGAGGACTAGGATTGAGCGGCCAGCACGAGAGGCTGCCCCCAGAGAGGGTCTGACCGTGGATGAAATGGGCTGGGTCGTCCTCGTCATTTTGAGCGTCGGCGCGTTCTGGGTC
>JBBRCU010000005.1:0-102830 GCA_038204565.1 Candidatus Limnocylindrales bacterium | reverse complement strand
CGCCGGCCTGAGGAGCGACGCATGAGGCTCACCCAGGGAACGTTCTCGTACCTGCCCGACCTGACCGACGATCAGATCCGCGCCCAGATCGAATACTGCCTCGGGCAGGGCTGGGCGATGTCCGTCGAGTACACCGACGACCCGCACCCGAGGAATACGTACTGGGAGATGTACGGCAACCCGATGTTCGACCTGCACGATGCCGCCGGCGTGATGCAGGAGCTCGACGCTGCGCGCGCGACGTTTCCGCAGCGGTACATCAAGCTCAATGCGTTCGACTCGACCCGGGGTATCGAGTCCCTGCGCCTGTCATTCATCGTCAACCGCCCGGGCCATGAGCCCGGTTTCGAGCTCGTTCGCCAGGAGGCTGCCGGGCGCAATATCCGCTACACCGTCCGGGCGTACGCCACCGAGCGTCCCGAGGGCGAGCGCTACCGGTGACGATCAGGGCAACGTCGGACGACCTGCCGCTGGACCTCGCGGCCGCGCTCGCGGCGTCCAACGTCGAAGAGCTCCTCGCGACGCTCGATGCGGAGCTGGTCGGCCTCGTTCCCGTGAGGACGCGGATCCGCGAGATCGCGGCGCTACTGCTGATCGAGAAGTTGCGCGCCCAGGCGGGATTGTCGGCGGGCCCGCCGTCGCTCCACATGAGCTTCACCGGCAATCCGGGCACCGGCAAGACGACGGTCGCCCTGCGCATGGCCCAGATCCTCCATCGGCTCGGCTACGCCCGGAAGGGCCACCTCGTGGCGGTCACCCGGGACGATCTCGTTGGCCAGTTCATCGGCCACACGGCGCCAAAGACCAAGGAGGTCCTAAAGCGCGCGATGGGCGGCGTCCTGTTCATCGACGAGGCCTACTTTCTCTACCGCCCGGAGAACGAACGGGATTACGGCCAGGAAGCCATCGAGATCATGCTCCAGGTCATGGAGAACCAGCGCGACGACCTGGTCGTGATCCTGGCCGGCTACAAGGATCGGATGACGAGCTTCTTCGCGAGCAACCCCGGGATGAGCTCACGGATCGCCCATCACGTCGATTTCCCGGATTACTCGCCGCAGGAGCTCGAAGCGATCGCGACCTTGATGCTGGGGTCGATGCAGTACCGCCTGTCCGCGGACGGCGCTGTGGCGCTCGCCGAGTACATCGAGCGCCGCCGGGCCAGACCCAACTTCGCCAACGCCCGCTCGATCCGAAACGCGCTCGACCGAGCCCGGCTGCGCCAGGCCAACCGCCTGTTCCAGCGACGCGGCGCGGCGCTCACGCGCGAGGACCTGATGACGATCGAGGCGGAGGACATCCGGGCCAGCCGAGTCTTCACCGACAGCGTCACGGACGGCGCGCTCGACGACGCCGTCGGCCCCGCCGGGTGACGCCGTGATGGTCGACAAGGTGGCAACGGTTGGCGACCCGAAGGACCCGGAGATCCACGGCCTCAGGCCCACGCTGACCGAGTTCCTGATCGCCGAGCAGCGCAAGGTCCCGGGTGCGACCGGCGAGTTCACCGCGCTCGTCAACGACCTCCGGCTGGCCTGCAAGCGGATCGCCAACGTCGTCGGCAAGGGCTCGCTCGCGGATCTGGCCGGCAAGGCCGGGACAGTCAACGTGCATGGCGAGCAACAGGCCAAGCTCGACATCATCGCGAACGAGATGTTTGTCCGGACCCATGAGCGCGGCGGGACGCTGGCGGCGATGGTCTCCGAGGAGCTCGAGGACGTCTGGCGAGTCCCAAGCGATCAGCCTCGCGGTCGCTACCTCCTGGCGTTCGATCCGCTGGACGGCTCGTCGAACATCGACGTCAACGTTTCGGTCGGATCGATCTTCTCGGTCCTGCCCGATCTGGACCCATCGGCCGAGGTCGGACCGGCGGCCTTTCTCCAGCCCGGCGCGAACCAGGTGTGCGCCGGATACGCGATCTATGGCCCCACCACGATGCTCGTGATGACGTTCGGCGACGGTGTCCATGGCTTCACCCTCGACCGCGAGATCGGCGAGTTCATCCTGACCCACCGCGATATGCGTGTTCCCGAGGATGCGAGCGAGTTCGCCATCAATTCGTCCAATTCGCGGTTCTGGGAGCCGGCAGTCACCCGCTACGTCGATGAATGTCTGGCCGGCAGCAGCGGGCCGCGCGGGCGCGACTTCAACATGCGTTGGGTGGCCTCGCTTGTGGCTGAGGCCCACCGGATCCTGATGCGCGGCGGGGTGTTCCTCTACCCGCGCGACGACCGGGCGAGCGCCCGAAGCGGTAAGCTGCGCCTCCTCTACGAGGCGAACCCGATCGGGTTCCTCATCGAGCAGGCCGGTGGCCGCGCCAGCAACGGCGACAAGCCGATCCTCGAAGTCCAGCCAGAGCGCCTGCACCAGCGGACGGGATTCGTGTTCGGGTCGCGCCCAGAGGTCGAGCGCATCGAGGCGTACCATCGCGATCACAACGTCCGCGCGTTCGACGCGCCGCTGTTCCAGGCCCGCGGCCTGTTCCGGGACCAAGCGTAGAGTCTGCCGATGTCCGCGAAGCATCCGATCATCGCGGTGACCGGTTCGTCCGGCGCCGGCACGACCTCGGTCTCGCGGATCTTCCAGCAGATCTTCCGGCGCGAAAAGATCGACGCCGCCTTCGTCGAGGGCGACGCGTTCCATCGCTACGATCGGGACGAGATGGTGGCGCGGATGGCGGCGGAGGTGGCGGCGGGCAACCACGCGTTCAGCCACTTCGGCCCGGCCGCGAACCTGTTCGAGGATCTCGAGGCGCTCTTCCGCGACTACGCCGAGACCGGCAGCGGACGGACGCGCACCTACCTCCACGACGAGGTCGAGGCCGCGCCGTGCGGCCAGCCGCCCGGGACGTTCACGTCGTGGGCCGATCTGCCGCCGGACAGCGACTTGCTGTTCTACGAGGGGCTGCACGGCGCCGTGGCCGCGGACGGCGTGAACGTGGCGGCACACCCGGACCTGCTCATCGGGGTCGTGCCGGTCATCAACCTCGAATGGATCCAGAAGATCCATCGCGACAAGTCGACGCGCGGCTACTCGACCGAGGCCGTCACCGACACGATCTTGCGGCGCATGCCCGACTACCTCAATTACATCTGCCCCCAGTTCACGAGGACCCACATCAACTTCCAGCGCGTGCCTGTCGTGGACACATCGAACCCGTTCATCGCGCGGTTCATCCCGACGCTCGACGAGAGCTTCCTCGTCGTCCGCTTCCGGGATCCCCGAGGCATCGACTTCCCGTACCTGCTTTCGATGCTCCATGGCTCGTTCATGACCCGGGCCAACACCCTCGTCTGCCCAGGCGGCAAGATGGACCTCGCGATGCAGCTCATCTTCACGCCGATGATCTGGCGGCTGATGGAGCAACGCCGCCAGGCGATCGCCCGGGGCCAGCCCGCGTAGCGGTCCCGCCGAGCCGCGCGACCCGATGCTCGCAACGTCCCTGGTGACCCTGTTCGTCCGACAGCAACGGCGGGAACCAAAAGAGGCAAATCCGATGCCGCCCCGAACGTCGAGCTGCCCTCGATCCCGATCGTGGCACGGGGGGCGACCCGACCGACACAGGCGGCCAGCTCATGATGACCGGCCCGATCGTTCCGGAACTGCGCCTCATCGACGGCCGTGCCGAGTTCGTCGATCGCACAAGCGACCAGCGTCGCCTTGTGGGTCTCGATCCCGATCGCGCTCATCCGGTCGGGCAAGCACTGCGTTCGGTTCAAGGACACGCTCCCATGAGGCCACGGCCGGCCCGCGATCTCAGACGGCGGGGGCACCTGCACAAGAGGCCATCGCGGCAACCTGACTCCGAGCCACCCGCCGTCGTCGATCGCACCTTCCCACGGGCGGAAGGCGTCCCTGACGTTACGCACGCCTGACTCAGTTTGGTTGGCGCGACCGGGCCGGTTTTGCCCTGCGCCGTCAGCGCTGGCGGCCGGACTCGATGCCGTGGTGCCGGCGGAGCGCGTCGAGCTCGGCGGCGGAGGCGCCGCTCGCGTGGAGGCGTTCGAGTTCCTCCGGGAAGCGATCGAGCGCGGCCGGCCAGACCGCCAGCCACGCGGCCGGTCCGGTGCCGACGATCCGGATGCCGTGCTCCGTGTCCGGCGGGCCCAGAGCGAATGAGCCCGGCGTCATCGGCGTGACGCTGCGGGCGCCGAGGAATTCGATCTCGCCTTCGAGGATGTAGAAGCCCTCGGCCTCGCCGCGATGGACGTGGGTCCGGCCGCCGTCACCCGGCACGCCGCGCACGACGACGACACCCCAGCGACCGTCGCCGTCGCCGGCGGTCGACTTGCGGACGGCGTCGATCGACCCGAACGCCTCACCCTCCCAGGGTCCGAGGACGATCAGCCCATCGGTCGTGCGGCTCATCGGCGTCCGTCAGGCTTCGGTCGGGGTCGAAGGGACGCATCGACGCGGACGGGCGCACCCACCTGCCCTCGCCGAGACGTGACCCGGACCCGCACTGGCGGACGGTCGACGAGATCGAGCTCGCAACCGCCGTGGTGGTCCACTTCTGGAACACCGGCCGGCTCCATTCGGCCTGCGCTGACATCCCGCCGGCCGAGTTCGAGGCCGCCTACCATTCCCGCCTACAACCAGCCACCGATGCCGCCTGAAACCCGATCAGCCGAGTCCCCACGAAACCCAGGCGGTCCAATGCAGCGGCCTCCTCTGACGTTGTTGATGGTGTTGGCCCAATCGAGGAACTGCTCAATGAGCTTAACCACAGTGACAGGCATTGCTTTGATCCTGAGCACGCTCATCTATCACGGTGGCCTCGACTATCTCTTTGCCCGAGCACAATTCGGGGAAGTGCTGAAGCTTCCCCGCGGCGAGAAGCTCCTGATCATTGCTAAGCATCCGGCTGAATATCGATGGGGATGTCGGATCATCCTTGCTGGATGGATCGTGGCGGCCGTCGGATACGTCATGTTTGCCGCCCTTCTTCGTGACGAAGGTGATCCGATCATCTCCACCGTGTCCGCCGTGCTCTTTCTGATCGCGATCGCCTCGGCGGTCGTGTTCTGGGTGTTTCATGTGGCGCCGACGCTATCGGCCGCGGAAGAGATGGCCCGCACCTCGAGGATGCCGGCGTACTACGAGGTCCTCCAGGACTCGGCGGAATCCTCATTGGGGGTCTACCAACTGGTCGGATTGCTGGCTACGGCAGGATTTGGCTGGGCTCTGCTCCAGACAGGCCTGCTGCCGAGTTGGGTTGGATGGGTGACCCTCGGATGGGGGGCAGTCTGGTCAGCAGTGTTTCTGAAGACTTCCAACGGATTTCCCCTACTGCCGATGGTGATGCAAGTCGTGCTCGGGATAGCCCTACTACTCAAGTGAATGGCCTGCGGCCTGAGGAATCCGGTTCCACTCGGCCACGCTGGCTGCGGGTCCAGGGGGTAAGGCTCGCGAACGAAACCTTGCTGCGGCGAGACTAGGGGCGCATCGTAGGTCGCGACAGATGACCGTGCCTTGACGACCGAGATGAACCCACCTGCGCCGAAGGCGCCCTGGGTCGAGCTGATCGGGCGCGAGGCCGAGCTGCGTCAGCTCCGGGCGGCGCTTGACGAGGCGTTCGCCGGCCGCGGAAGTCTGTACGTCCTGGAGGGCGAGGCCGGCATCGGCAAGACGCGGCTGGCTGACGCGCTCGAACGCATCGCGACAGAACGCGGCGCGCGGACTGCGTGGGGCACATGTCAAGACGAGGCGGCCCCCGCCTACTGGCCGTGGCGATCGATCCTTACGCGTCTCGGGGTGGCCGACGGTCTGTCGGATCAGTTCGCGCTCACCGATGCGATCTGTGCGTCGATCAGAACAGCCTCGGGCGACGCATCGGCCCCGGCGACAGTCCTCGTCCTCGATGACGTCCAGTGGGCGGACCAGGCCTCGTTGCGGCTCCTCCGGCTCGTCGCCGGACAGTTGGCAGAGCTGCCTTGTCTGGTGACCATCACGAGGCGGATCTCAGGACCCGAAGATCCGGCAGCGGGGCCTCTTCTTGACGTCGAGCGAGAGCGCGTCGTCAGGCGCCTCGAATTACAAGGGCTGAGCGCGGCGGACATCGGTCGGCTGATGACTTCGGTGACCGGTCGCTCAAGTGGCGCCGAACTCACTCGAGCCGTGGCCGAACGAACCTCTGGGAACCCCTTCTTCGTGATCGAGATCGCGCGCCTGATGCGACGCGATCACGCGTCCGATCGGGCTTCGACACCGCTCCCCGCTAGTGTCCGCGACGTGATGGGACGCCGAGTGGCTGGCCTCTCGAGTGACGGACAGCAGATCATCGGCGCGGCCTCCGTTCTCGGCCTGAACGTCGACATCCCGATGCTCGTCGACGTAACCGGCCGGAGCCATCGGGAGGTCATCGGCGCGCTCGACGAGGCGTCGCGAGCGGGGCTGCTCCGCACAGATCGCGATGCAGGAACCGGTGCTGACCGAGTGGCCTTCGCGCACGGGCTCGTGCGCGAAGCGCTCGAGCTGGCAATGCCGCTCGAGGAGCGGTGGGACCTGCATCGGCGCGCCGGCGGCTACCTCGAGGCAAGTGGTGTCCAACGCCTGGACGAACTCTCATATCACTTCGACGCGGCCTCGCCGCTCGGCGAAACCGCAAGAGCGCACCGATACACCGTGGCAGCTGCCAGCTTGGCGGCTCGGGAACGCGCGTACGACCAGGAAGCGTTGCTCTGGCGGCGCGTCCTTCGACTGCTGGACCTTGACCCGTCACTCGACGATCGTGGCAGTGTGCTGCTCAGGATCGCGCAGGCGCTCCAG
Organism: Candidatus Limnocylindrales bacterium; assembly: GCA_038204565.1. Classification (GTDB taxonomy): domain Bacteria; phylum Chloroflexota; class Limnocylindria; order Limnocylindrales; family CSP1-4; genus CF-46. The sequence goes on along the minus strand of JBBRCU010000005.1, from coordinate 96,065 downwards.
CGCGGAGGCATGGTCGAGGAGGCATGGGAGGGATCGATGGCAGCGGCCGCCCATGCCCGCGCCACGAAGGACGCGAAGCTGCTCGCCCGTGCGGCCCTGGTCGTGCGAGGCGTTGAGGGCCACGACCGTGAGATCGCCCACCTGTGCGAGGAAGCCCTGGCCACGCTCGCGCCCGCGCCCGAGACGTCCGAGATGCTCGCGATCCGCGCGTCGCTGATCGGTCAGTGGGTGATCGCTTCTGGGCACCTGCACAGGCCGCCACCGGGCGGCATCTCGGCAGCCGCCGCGATCGAGCTCGCCGAAATCGCGGATGATTCCGATGCCTTGCTCATCGCCCTGCATGCACGCCAGATGGAGATATCCGGACCACGCCATCCCAAGGCACGGATGGAGCTCGCCGCACGGACCACGGCGGTGGCTCGCGGCGTCGGCGACCTGTCAATGCTCACCTGGGCGCGGGCCTGGGACATGGATGCGTGGTTCGAGCTGGGCCGCCGACCTCAGATCGACGTCGCGATCACCGCGTTGGACGAGATCGCGCGAGAGACGCGGGAACCCCTGTCTGCGTGGCGTGTCGGCATGGCGCGGGCGACCCTCGCCCAGATCGAGGGACGGTTCGCCGAATCCGAGCGCCTTGCGGACGAAGCCGCGGCCATCGGCGATCGCGGTAGCCTGCCTGCTGCACCTTTCATGCGGTCGGTGCTGCTGTTTCAAGGCCAGCTGCTCCGCGGGGACATGGACCCGTTGATCAAGTTGTTCGAGCCTGCCTGGGCGTACGCGCCGCCGTCAACCCGGGTCTACCAGGCGCAGATGTTCGCCGTCGCAGGCCGGATCGACGTGGCCCGCGCCGCCTATGACGCGTCGATCCGCACCGCTTCGGAGATACCGGAGGACGACCTGTTCGTCGTCGCACTCGCTGCGCTCGCGGAGGCAGCCTGGGTGCTCAAGACGACGGCGGGGGTGGACACCATTCGGCACCGGCTCGAGCCGTTTTCGGCCCAGATGGTGGTGTCCGGCTCCGGCCAGGCGGGATGCGGCGCACCGGTCGCGCATTACCTCGGCACGCTTGCCTTCCTGATGAGCGATCACGCCGCCGCAGAGGCCCATTTCCGCGCCGCGCTTGAACACGAGCTGCACCTCGGGGCCATGCCGTATGCGGCAATGACCCGGGTCACGTGGGCGCGCCTGCTGATCGCCCGTGGCACGGCGCGCGATTTGCGGAGTGCCGAGGGCTTGCTGGACCTGGCCGCGGACGCTGCGGAGCGTTATGGACTGCGGCGGGTCGCGGACGAGGTGAAGACCCTCGCTCCCGCGCTGGACGGGCGACGGCTCCTCACTCCGCGCGAGCGCGAGGTGGCGACCCTGGTCGGCGAAGGGCTCTCCAATCGGGCGATCGCCGAGCGTCTGGTCTTGTCACATCGGACCGCGGAGAATCATGTGAGGTCGATCCTGGACAAGCTCGGGTTTGATTCGCGGGGACAGGTGGCCGCGTGGGTGGCATCGCGCGAACGACGCGAGCTTTGGGTACCGGATTGAGTATTCGCCCGGATGTGCTGGCGAGGATCGGGATGCGACTGTCGTCTCGCCGCGATGCGGTCCGCAGATGACGGGCCGGACGGCATGGAGGACCTCGATGGCAGTCCTTGCGACAACCCACATCCCCGATGGCAGCCCGGATCAGGCAGCCGACTGGAACGATCGCGTCTCTGCCGTGCTTGTCGCGGCGCCCGGCTTCATCCTCCAGGTGGACGCGCCGGCACCGGACGGCGGCTGGCAGATCCTGTCCGTCTGGGAAACCGAGTCGGACCTGCAGCGCTATTTCGAGTCGGCGGTCAAGCCGTACCTTCCCCCGGACGCGCCGATGGCCCAGTCGATCGCGCAGGTTCATCAGGTCATCACGGCCAAGCGCTGACGACGCCCGTGGACGAGAAGCGGGCAACGTGAGACCGATGAGTTGGGGCCGCTCGTCCCACTCTGTCGCTCTTTTGGAGGCTGCAAGTGGTGAGCCCACAAACCGAGACCTCGACCGTCCTGCGACTGGGCGGTTGGACCGTGTATGCGAGCGGAGTGGTCGCGACCATCGGTGTCGTGTTCCTGATCGCGATGTTCGCTTCGTTCGCGGTCGGCGCAACGCCTGCCGGGCAGGTGTTCGGCTGGATGAACGATGTGTTGGTCATGGTCTCGTACCTGCTTGCCGCACCGAGCGCGATCGCGCTCGGTGTGCTTCTTCGGCCAGGCGCACCGACACTGAGCGGGCTTGCCGTGGTGATCGGGATCAGCGCGATCGCAGCAATCGTCGTGCTGCAGGCGCTGCTTGTCGTCGGAGCACTGGCGTTCGAGGCGCAAATCGGGCCCGTCTCGATTGCCTTCCTCGGCCTGGTCGTGTGGTTCGTGCTCACCGGCTACCTGGGGAGTTCGAGCGGAGCCCTGCCTCAGGGCGTCCGTATGGGCCTCCTCGCCGCGACCTACGTCGGCTACCCACTCTGGGCCTTCTGGTTGGGTCGGCAGCTGATCCCACTGGCGAGGGAGCCGGCTTCCGGCCCGGGCGGCGGCGCGGAGCGATATGTGGCCGCTCGCGAGGGCTGATGATGACCGATGATCGACTGACCAGGACGCTCCTTCGGGCCAGCCCGCGCTCACTCCCCGCCGCCGTCGGCGATGAGCAATGACTGATGGCATGACGGCCGCTGCCGTGCTCCTGATCGTCGGCCCGGTCGCTGGCGCCGTCGCCCTGTCCAACCCTGTGCTCTTCCGCGTCTGGACGGCACCCCGCGACGAGCACCTGGCGCTGGTCCGCGCGCATCACGGGGTCTGGGTGGCGATCAACGCCGGGCTCTTCAGCGCGACCGTCGTGACCGCGGCAGGGCTCGCCGTCCTGGCCGGAGCCATCGACGCGGATGCCGCTCCGAGGGCCGTTCTGGCCGGCGCCGCGGTCGTCTACGCGATCGCGGGGGCGCTCTGGTGTGCTGTCCTGGCGATCCGGTCCCGGACCACACCGGTCCTCGCCGAGATGGTGGCGGCCGGCATACCGACCCAGCCTGGGGAAACGTTGCTCGGGGCCGCGATCGGCGGACTGTTCGCCGCGTTCACCCTCGCGACCGGCGTCGCGCTCCTCACCATTGGGCTCACGCTCGCGCTGAGCGGCGGCGTCGCGGCCCCCGTGGCCTGGCTCGCGACGCTGATCGCCGCAGTCGCGATCGCGGGCTTCCTCGCATCCGGGGACACGATCCCTGCGGTGCTCTATCTGCCGACCCTCCTCGTCGGCCTCGCGCTGCTGCTCGGCTGGTCATGAGGTTCGACCAAGACTTGGATCGTGACGCGTCAGCCACGACCGAATGAAGGAGGGATTGGATGTCTGTGCCTCGTGGTGCGCCGTTGTGGGCCATCGCGGCCCGCGACCTGTTTCTCGTGGCGATGGCCGTGTTCGTGTTCAACATCGCGATCGGCATCCTGAACGGGGCCGACATCGTCACCTTCGATCGAAACCAGCTGCTGACCCACGTCCACGCGGGAACGATCGGCTGGCTGACCCTCACGATCGTCGCGTCGTCGTTCATCATGTTCCGAGCGGCTGACCGGCGACTCGTGGTCGCTCTCGAGATCCTCGTCCCGATCTACGTCGCCGCCTTCTACACGGGCTCGTTCGTCCTGCGCGCCGTCGGCGGCACGCTGCTGATCATCGCGATCGCCTGGCTCCTCGTCTGGATCTGGCGACAGTTCCTCGCCGGCGAGCGATCGCTGCCGCGGCTGGCGGTCGTCCTCGGGCTGACGTCGTTCGGATACGGCGCGGTCATTGGGGTGCTGATCCAGGTCAGCTTCGCGCTCGGCGTGACGATCCTGCCTGGCGACTTCATTGGCGCCCACGCCTCGGCGATGACGTTCGGCTACCTCGTCCTCGTGTCGTTCGGCTTCATCGAGTGGCGTCTGCTCGGCACACGCGGCCTACCCAAGGCCGGGGTTGTCCAGGTTCTCGCCCTCTTCATCGGCGGCCTCGTCATCTCCGTCGGCCTCCTCGCCGGGGCAACCCAGGCGGCCGGCGGGATCTATCTCCTGACCCAGCTCGTCGCGGTCGTCCTGTTCGCAGCCCGGATCTGGCCACGGTCCTTGCGGGTTGGCTGGCTCGACGCCGACCCGATCCGGCACGTCGGCGCCGCGTCGATCTGGGTCGTCGGCGCTCTGATTCTGTTCATGTACCTGGTCTTCAAGTTCATCACGGCGGCGGACCCGGCCGATCCGAGTGCCTTCCCGCTCAACGTCCTCATCGCGAGCGATCACTCCGTTTACATCGGGGTGATCACGAACGTCATGCTCGGCCTGATCGGCCTGCTGGTCGTGGACGAGGCGGCGCGGCGGTCGTGGATCGGCCACGTGATCTTCTGGGGCGTCAATCTCGGGCTGCTCGTCTTCGTGATCGGCCTGATCGCTGATACCGCCGCGATCAAGCGGATCGGGGCACCAGTGATGGGTCTGACGTTGTACGTGGCGCTGGCGATCCTGGCGATGCGGGCACGGTCGGCGTCACTCGCGTCGGCCGGTGCGGAGCAAGCCGGGCCTGCCTGATCCGGAGGCGGCTGCCACATCCGTTGCCAGGGACCCGCCTGGCACACGCTCGCCTGGCCTCGACCAGCGGATTGCCCTGGCCCACGGCCCCACCCGGACCTGACCCGGCGCGACGAACGGGTCTATCTCGCCCGGCCCCGGCCGGAGGGCAGGCCGACCGCCCCGGTACGGCGAACGGTCGCGTCACGAGCGATGAGTCTGGTGCGACTCGATTCACGGGGTCCGCGCGCGTGGACGATCACCGATTCCGCCGTTTCGGTGGTGTTGCCACGCTTGCCGACTCCCGAATTGAGTCTGTGCAGACTCGCTGCCAGATGCAGCGCCGGCGACCTCAGCCGAACAGTGCCTCCGCCATCAGTTCGACCATCGCGAGGTCGCGCGGCAGGAAGTCCTGGAGCATGATCCGCTCGGCCCCGGCAGCCTCGAACCGGGCGACCATCGCCCGCGCCTGATCGGGCGTCCCGAGCACCCACCGCGGCTCCCGCGCATCGAACCAGTCGTCGCCGCCGGATTCGTCGCCGAAGGCCGCGAGGAGCGTCGCCTTGCGCGCCGCCAGTTCCGCCTCGTCGCGTCCGATCAGGACCCCGGCCATGACCGATCGGCCCATCGTCGCCGGGTCGCGCCCGATGGCCTCGCATGCGGCCGCCAGTTCGGCGTACTTGCTCGCTGCCTTCTCGGGCGAGGACGACGACAGGTTGAACTCGTCCGCGTACCGCGCGGCAATCCGCAGGGACCGCGGCGATCCCTCACCGCCGGTCAGCAGCCGCGGCCGCGCCAAGCCCGATGCGAACGTCGGTCGGCCCGGCCGCCCGATCGGCTTGGGATGAAACTGGGCAGCCTCGATCCGGACCTGCGCCCCCGCGTACGACCAGCCGTCGGGCTCGCCCCAAAGGCCGTGAAGAACGGCGAACTGCTCTTCCAACAGGTCGGCCCGCTCCTTGATGTCCGGAAACGGCAACCCGAGCTGCTCGTGCTCCACCGCGTTCCAGCCGGCGCCGAGCCCGAACTCGACCCGGCCGCCGCTCATCTCGTCGACGGTGGTCACGACCTTGGCGAGGTTGCCGACCGGCCGGAAGGTGACCGGCGACACCAGGGTGCCGAGGGTGATCGCGGACGTCTCCCGGGCGAGGCCCGCCAGCACGGCCCAGGCGTCGGTCGTCGGCTCCCCGGACGGTCCGGGAAAGCTCTGGTAGTGGTCGGATCGAAAGAACGATTCGAAGCCGACCGACTCGGCTCGCTGGACGATCGCCAGCTGGTCGGCATAGCTGAGACCCTGCTGGGGCTCGATCATCAGCGCGAATCGCACGTGCTTCTCCTCGTCCTGGGGCTTCAGACGGAATGATCGCCGTTTCGCGAATCATCGTCCTTGACGCGATCATCCACCATCGCTAGATTATTCACCTCATGCGAACTATTGACGCGCCAATCATCAGTGCGGAGCCGGGGATCACGGACGGCGTCCCGTCGAACCTCGTGGATTCGGTGGTCGGCGAGCTCCACGCGATGATCGGCAGCCTCCGCTGCGCGGGCACCGGGCGGATGGTCAAGGCCGGGATCAGCATGACGCACCTCCATATTCTGTGGGTCCTCGAGCATCACGGCGACCTGCCGATGAGCCGGCTTGCCGAACTGCTCGATGTCTCGCTCAGCAACGCCACAGGCCTCGTCGACCGGATGGAAGAGCGCGGGCTCGTCGAACGGATCCGCGTCCCTGATGATCGACGGGTCGTCATCGTCCGCGCCTCCGCCGAGGGCGCCCGTCAACGCGACGAGATCGAGGCCCTCAAGCAGGATCGGATGCGATTGATCCTGGACCGCCTGTCACCGGATCAGCTGACCCGGATTCTCGGCGCGATCGGCGACCTGCGGACCGCGCTCGTCGACGAGATCGGCGCGGAGCACGTCCACACCCACCCCCGGAGTACCTGACCCCGACGGGTCCTCCCGTCCCGCATCCCGTCCACCAGGAGGAAGGAGACCGCATGGAAGCCATGCCCACTGATTTTCAAGGCCGCACGCCGTCGCTCGAGGACGATCCGGCCCTCGGACTGCCGCAACGGGCGAAGATGGAGATCCTCTTCGCCGTCCTGCTCGGCCTGTTCCTGGGCGCCCTCGACCAGACCATCGTCGGACCGGCCCTGCCGACGATCGTGACGAAGCTCGCCGGCAACGACATCTACGTCTGGGCCGTCACGATCTACCTGCTGACCAGCACGATCAGCGTCCCGTTCTGGGGCAAGCTGTCCGATCTCTACGGCCGCAAGCCGATGTTCATGATCGGCATCGTCATCTTCCTGATCGGCTCGGCGCTGTCCGGCCTCAGCCAGAACATGACCGAGCTCATCGCTTTCCGCGGCCTCCAGGGCATTGGCGCGGGTTCGCTCTTCCCCATCGCCCTTGCCACGATCGGCGACCTCTTCACCCCGGCGGAGCGCGGCAAGTACCAGGGCCTGTTCGGGGCGGTGTTCGGGATCGCGTTCATCGTCGGCCCCCTCGTCGGCGGGTTCCTGACCGAGCACATCGCCTGGAACTGGATCTTCTACGTCAACATTCCGATCGGGCTCATCGCTCTGTACGTCATCTGGCATCTGCTCCCGACCGTGAAAACGGCCCGGGCGAGCCGCAACTTCGATGTTCTCGGCGGTGCGATCTTCACCGTCGCGATCAGCTTCCTGCTGGTCGGGCTGACCCAGAAGGGCCAGACTGACCCGGCGACACATCATCTCTACGACTGGACCGCGCCGTCGGTCGGCGGATTCATCCTGATCGCGCTGGTCGGCATCGCCCTGTTCATCTGGGCCGAGTCGCGGGCCAAGGAGCCGATCGTCCCGCTTGACCTGTTCCGGAACCGGACCTACGCGGCATCGATGGTCGCGACGTTCTTCGCGGCGTTCGCCTTCTTCGGGGCGATCATATTCCTGCCCCGCTGGTTCCAGATCGTCCAGGGATTCTCGCCGACCAACTCCGGCCTCGCGGCGCTGCCGCTCATGATCGGCCTCATCTTCAGCTCGATCTCGTCAGGCCTGATCGTCGCCAGGACGGGCCGCTACAAGTGGCTGACAGTCGGATCCATCGTCCTGATGGGCGTGGCGACGCTGCTGATGACCCAGCTCCGGGCAGATACGTCGCTGCCCGTCGTCTGGCTCTGGATGTTCGTCGCCGGCCTCGGCGTCGGTCCGACGTTCGCGGTCTTCACCCTGATCGTCCAGAACGCGGTGCCGTTCAACATGCTCGGCGTCGCGACCTCGAACCTGACCTTCTTCCGACAGATCGGCGGGACGGTCGCGCTCGCCATCGTCGGCACGATCTTCAGCAGCACCCTGCTGGAGCAGATCAACCCCCAGCTCATCGCGGCAGGCGCCCCGAAGCCCCTCGCCGACGCTTTCTCCCAGCAGATCAACTCCGGAGCGGTCGACTTCCAGAACCTCACGGGGACGGGCGACCTCGGCCAGTCGATCCTCGCCAATGCCGGTCCGGCGCGGGCGGCGATCGAGCCGTACATCACCCAGGTCGTCGACGGTATCCATCGGGCATTCAGCCTCGGCGTCGCCCAGACCTTCTGGATCGGCGTCGGCGCGGCAATCCTGGCGGCCATCGCGGCTGCCGCGATGCATGAGCTCCAGCTCCGTCGCTCGCTGGCTCCCCAGGCCGCCGAGGCCACGACCGGGCGGCGCCCTGGTGTTCCCGCCGCGGACTGACCTCCACGCACCACCTCGCAGACCCCGTCGGGCTTCGGCCCGGCGGGGTCTCGTCGTTTCCGGGGTACGATCGGCCCGATGACGATCGAGCGCCCGACCTTTCCGATCCCGGCCGCATTTCCGGTGGAGCTGACGGCGCCGGGCGTGGTCGGCGGCGACCCGGTCGACGGCGGATCACTGACCGACCTGCCCGAGGGATCGATGCGCCGGGTGAGCCATGGCGATCTCGACATCCTGATCGCCCACACGCCCGCCGGAATCACTGCCGTGGATGATCGCTGCCCGCACATGGCGGCGCCGCTGTCGATCGGTGGGCTCGCGGGCTGCATCGTTTCGTGCCCGCTCCACGAGGGCCGCTTCGACCTGTGCTCGGGCGACGTCGTCCAGATGCCGACGACCGGCGGGCTCGATCCGGCCGGCAACTACGTCCCGGCCTGGTCACCAGCCGGCAAGGACCCCAAGACCGATCCGCCCGGCAAGAAGGCCGAGGCGCGCCGGCTGACCCGGGTCCGTCGCCTCCGCTATTACCCGGTGCGGATCATCGCGGGCCGGCTCGAGGTCACGGTCCCCGCGATCCCGTCCTAGCGGATCTCGTCCTCGATGGGGAGATCCTCGGGGTGCGACCGGGCGACGTACGCCTCGATGATCTTGCAGACCTCGTCCGGATCGTCCGTCAGCTTGAGCAGGTCGAGGTCCGCCTCCGAGACGGCCCCCGCCGGAACCTGGACGGCGCGCATCCAGTCGAGCAGGCCGCGCCAGTAGCTTGACCCAACGAGGACGACGGGGAAGTCGCGGATCTTGCCGGTCTGGATCAGGGTGAGGCTCTCGAACAGCTCGTCGAGCGTCCCGAACCCGCCGGGCATGATCACGAACGCGTCGGCGTACTTCACGAACATCGTCTTGCGGGCGAAGAAGTACTTGAACTCGACGCCGAGATCGACATACGGGTTCAGGCCCTGCTCGTGGGGCAGCTCGATGTTGCAGCCGATCGACAATCCGCCGCCCTCGCGGCAGCCGCGGTTCGCCGCCTCCATGATCCCCGGCCCGCCGCCGGTGATGATCGCGAACCCATGCCCGGCGAGGCGACGGGCGATCCCGCGGGCGAGCTCATACTCGGGTGACGTCGCCTTCGCTCGGGCCGACCCGAAGATGGTCACCGCCGGCCCGACCGCGGCCAGCGCGTCGAACCCCTCGACGAACTCGCTCAGGATCCGGAGGGCGCGCCAGGGATCGGTGTCGATGAAGTCGGGGCGTCCCCGGGGTGTCGAGCGACGCTCGAGAAACTTCTCGTCCTCGGTGGCGACCGCCTGGCCCATCCGCTCGGCCGCGTCGCCGCGCATCACGACGCGACCGGACCGGCGTTCAGGACCGGGCGCGTGGGCCGTCGGATAGGGGCCGGGCGAACCGGACCGGGCGGTTTTGTCGTTCATCCCCGTAGGATGTCACCATGGGCGGTTCGCTGACAGGCATGCGACTCACGATCATCGTCGTGCTCATCGCCATCGGGCTGGTCTGGATCGGCCAGGGGACCGGGACGCTGACCGGCGGGAGCTTCATGGTCGGCGACGCCCGCTGGGCACTGATCGGGTCGGTCAGCCTCGTCGCGGGGGTTGTCCTCGGCGTGCTGGAGGTCAGGCGCCGCCGATCCGGGTGATCCCGGCCTGAGCGATCGGAGCCGTCGCGGGGCAGCCACCGGCGGGTCCGCTCAGCGGCGATTGCTGGAGCGGTTGGGCCGCGGATCCCTCGGCCGAACGGCCCGCATCCGAGGCCGGATCGTCCCGGTCCGCAAGGCCGCTCGGCCCTGTCCGCCCCGCCGGTCGCCGCCGAGACTGGGCGAGCTGGGCAGTGTCCGCTGCCCTCATCCGAGCGGGTGCCCACGATGCCATCCCTCCCCGACGCCTCTCACGAGCATCACGCCGAGATCGAGCCTCACGTCGATCGACTTCCGGAGCTGGCCGAATCGCTCGGGCAGGTGCCCCCGACGGAGTTCGCCGCGGCATTTCAGACGGAGTGCGCCTTCATCGTCGGCCGCCTCGTGCCCCACATGGCGACGATCGAAACCGAGTTGTACGGTCGGCTCGAAGCGGCGATGCGCGGCCGCCATTCCATGGCGCCCATGCGCCGCGAGCACGACGACCTGCGGGGTCTGTTCGATGCCCTCTGCCACTACGGGGAAACGGTCAGGGCGGGACGTCTGACGGACCTCGACGCGATCGGCCTGAGACGGGTCCTGTACCGGCTCCACGCAATGTTGAAGGTCCACCTCGCCGAGGAGGAGCTGTATCTCGGCGTCCTCGACCGGAGCCTCTCGGCCGGCGAGAAGGATCTCCTCGCCCAGCGACTGGACCATGCCGCCGCCGAGCCCCTCTAGCCGCTGTTACTCGCCTCAGCCCGGCCCGGCGGCGCGGCGCGGCGCGGTGACGGACTCCAGGTAGCGAGCATTGAACTCGCCGATCAGGCGGGCGCGCTCCTTCATGACCGCCGCCCACGCATCGATCGCCGCATATCCGGCGGCCGTGAGGGCGTAATCGCGGCGCTGCGGGCCAACCGGCTCGGCCGACCACGACGACGTGACCTGGCCGCCTTCCTCGAGGTCGCGGAGCGTCCGGTACACCTGGCCGATGTCGACGGATCCGCCACTGATCCCCATCTCCTCGAGCTGGGCCGTCATCGCGTAGCCGTGAGCCGATCCGGCGGCGAGCAGGACGAGGACGAAGGGCTCCATCCATCGATGGCGACCGCCGATCGGCGCCCAGCCGCGATGGACCGGCGCGCCGGCCGCGTCGCGGGTCGAAGCTGGTCCGTCCAGATCCACGCCGTTGCCCTCGTGGGTGTCTGCCTCATGCATCCATCTGCCTGAGGAGAATAGGCCAACGCCGGACGCGGCGGAACGGGCGAGAGATCGGCGGCGGGTCGGCCCTCGCTGGCCCGCCACAGCAGAGCGCCGGCCACGAACCGGCGGAACGCCACCGAACCGCCGGTCAGAAGGCCGTGATGCCGCTGTGGTCCATCGCAGCCGCGAGGCGCTCCGCTCCCTCGGGCGACGCGTCGTGGTTGATGATCCCGAGATACAGCCGCTCCTCGGCGAGATGGACCTTGAGCATCGCGTACATCCGGAAGATCACCCGCCGAAGGCCGACGATCTCGCTCGTGCGGAGCGCTCCCGCGTCGAGCCGCCGCTCGAGGCGACCGAGCTCCGCCACGAGCTCCCGGATCTCATCGTGCTCACGCCGCATCGGCGTCATCGAGTGGCGGTTCTGGAGCAGCCGTTCGAGCTCCGGATAGAGGGCCTGCTCGGCTGCCTCCATATGCGGGATGAGCAGGCCGTTGAGGAATTCGGCCAACTCGGTCACGCGTGGCCGGAGATCGCCAGCAGGTGCGACGCCGACCAGGTCCCCGACCGCGGGCATCGCGTCGAGGTGACCCATCAGCCGGTCATGGTGTTCGAGGGAGACGCGGGGAAGGCTCGCGGTCATGTCAGATCTCCTGCGCTGTCGGGATTTCGGGTCGCGGTCAACGGGTCGGTCATCACGCCCCTCCGTCGATCGCCGTGTCGGGCCGGCCGGCGGCGAGGGCGAGGAAGAACAGGGCGACGGGTCGGTAGACCGCGTGGGCCAGTTTCATGAACGGGGCGAGGATCACCAGCTCCATCGCGATCGCGACATGGAACAGGAAGACCCAGTAGCCCCACGTCGGTGCGGTCGGCAGGTAGAGCGCCAGCTCGAGGGCGAAGCCGGTGGCTCCGCTGATCCAGACCAGGGCAAGGAGCGTCCAGTCGGCTGTCGTCGAATGGCGGACCGAGCGCTCGCGGCCGCGCCAGCGCCGAACGATGAGCATCGTCGCGCCGTAGAGGAGGAGCAGCCCGGCGACGGTCCCGAGCAGCCGGACCGGGTACCAGATCGGCACCACGGTCCCGGTCTCCTTGATCCCGACCAGGGCGAGCCCGTAGTCGAGGATCGTCGCCGCGAGCAGGCCGAGGAAGCCCCACATCGTGGCCGCGTGCAGGAACCACCGTCGGAGGAGGAACGGCTGGCTGGCGGCGTCGGAATCGCAGTCGGCGCGGTAGCGGCGCTGGCCGAGGGACTCGACCGCGAGCGCCGTCCAGAGCGCGCCCGCCGAGCGGCGCAGCGCGGAGCGGCTGCCCCCGACCGAGCGAAGCGTCACGCCAGCCGGCCGGCTCACCGCCCGGGCCATCGTCACGACGCCGAGGAGGCCGGCGGCGAAGACGAGGATCATCACGCCGATTCCGAGGTTGTGGATCAGGGCCTCGGGGATGAACCCGAAGATGTCGAGCGTCGCGCTGCTCTGGCCGCCGTGGCCGGCATACATGAAGAGCGCGAAGAACGCAGCGAGAAGCACGGCAATTCCCGTCCCGAGCAGCGGTCTCGTGAACATCGTCCGGGCCAGGCCGGTCCGGTCGTAGTTGGCGATCGCGTAGCGGCGGGCGGCTGCCATGAACTCGCTCGGCTCGGCCTGGGTCGGGCACGATGCCGAGCATTCCCCACAGGCGTAGCAGGTCCACAGCTCCTTGCTCGAGAGCAGCTGGTCTCGCAGGCCGACCTGGGCGAGGCGGATGATCCGGCGCGGGAAGGTCGAGTCCTCCCCCACCAACGGGCAGGTCGCGGTGCAGGTGCCGCAGCTGAAGCACGCCGAAACGTCCGCGGCGCCATAGCGCTTCACGTCGGCCAGGAGGTTTGGGTCCACGAGGGCGGTCATGACGGGTCCTTCTCGATCGACTCGTAGCGGAAGTAGCCCTCGTCGCTCACGCCCTTGACCTCGCGGACGCGGCCGTAGCGGCGCATGCCCATGATCCAGAAGAGAACCTCGTGGGTCGGGTAACCCATCGCGGCAGCGAGCTCGGGGACGGTTCGCGGCTCCGATTCGAGGAGATCGAGGATCCGGGCCCGCATGATCGGCTCTTCTCGGATGACCTCGCGGAGCTCGCGAATCGGGGCGTTCATGCCGGTACCTCCACGAGCTTGTCGATCATCGCGGTGATCTGGGCATCGGTATAGCCGAGCAGGTCGATGGCGTTCTCCGGACAGATCGGGACGCATCCGCCGCAGCCCTTGCAGCCGGTCGGGCTGATCACCGCCAGCGGCCGTTCGCCGGCCAGCCCCATCTCGATCGCGCCATACGGACAGGCGGTCAGGCACTGGCCGCAGGCCGTGCAGGCGTCGGCGTGGACGATCGCGACGAGCGGGTCGAGCTCGGCGAAGCCCTTCTTCAGGATGACCGCACTCTGGGTCACCGCCGCCAGGCCGGACGCCACGCTCTCGCTCGAGTTCTTCGGACCCTGGCAGGCTCCGGCGATGAATACCCCATCGACGACGGTCTCGACCGGCCGCAGCTTCGGATGGATCTCGTTGAAGAAGCCGTCCTTGTCGACCGGCAGCTTGAGGACGCTGATGAGCTCCTCGTTCTTGCGCGGGATCATGCCGGTGACCAGGACGACGAGATCGGCCGGGATCGCCAGCTCCTCGCCATTGGTCAGGACGTCCCGGACGGTCACCAGGAGGCCGCCCCCATCCGCGCTGGCCACGGTCGGCGGGGCGTCGTCCGCGAACTTCACGTAGACCGAACCGAGCGTGCGCGATTCGGTGTACATCGTCTCGAACCGGCCGTACGTCCGCATGTCCCGGTAGAGGTGGTACTGGCGGACATCCTCGTCACGATGGGCAAGCTGGACCGACGCGGCAACCGTCGCCGCGCAGCAGTAGCGCGAGCAGTACTCGTTCGCCCCCGGCTCACCGGCAGGCTCGCGGCTGCCGACGCAATAGACGTAGGCGACGGTTCGGACCGGTCGTCCGGCGTGGACGAGGGGTCCGCTGGAATCGTCAATCATTCGCTTGAACTCGGGCAGCGTGACGACACCGTCGATGCCGTAGCCATACTCGCCCGCGTCCGGGGCATAGGTGTCGACGCCCGTCGTGACGACGATCGAGCCGACTTCTACAGTGAGGTTCTCGGGCCGCGCGCCGCCGACCCGGATGCCGACCGTGTAGTTGCCGAAGCTGCCGGTCTTGCTGACCATGTCGGCCTCGGTGAAGACTCGGATCGAAGGCCGCTGGCGGATCGCCTCGAGGAGCTCGTCGATGAGCCGCCGACCGTCCTTGCCGGTCGGGTACATCGCGCCGAACGTCCCGACCCAGCCGCCCAGCACGGGCACGCGCTCGACCAGGAAGACTCCGAGCCCGATGTCGGCGAGCCCGATCGCGGCCCGCAGGCCGGCCACGCCGCCACCGATGACGAGCGTCCGCTGGGTCGTCTCGACGACGATCGGCTCGAGCGGCTCGGTGAGGAGGGTCCGGGCGATTCCGGCCTTGACGAGGTGGATCGCCTTGTCGGTCGTGCTCTGGGCGTCGTCCGAGTGGACCCAGGATGCCTGCTCGCGGACGTTCACCTGGGTGTATTCGTACGGGTTCAGCCCCGAGCGCTTGGCGACGCCGCGGAACGTCACGACATGGAGCTTCGGGGAGCAGGACGCGACGACGAGGCCGTCGAGCTGCTGATCCGCGATGTCGCGCTCCATCTCGCCCTGGCCCGAGTCGGAGCAGGCGAACATCATCTGGCGAGCGACGACCACCCCCGGCTCGCCCTCGGCGGCGGCGACGACCTGATCGACGTCGACGTAGTCGGAGATGTTGCCGCCACAGTGGCAGACATAGACGCCGATCCGGCGCGCCCCGTCGGTCATGCCGTTACCTTGGTCCTTTCCAGCCAGGCCGCGACCTGAGCGACGGTCGAGCCGGCGTGCAGGATCGAGTCGGCGATGTCCTTGGCTCCGGACGCGGCGCCGGCGACGTACACGCCGGGGATGCTCGTCTGGCCGGGATTGGAGTCCTCGTCGGTCTCGGCGACGTAGCGGAACTCGTCGATCGCGAGGCCGCCGTCCGGGAACAGTGCCTGGGCGTCACTGTTCGGCTGGACCCCGACGGCGAGGACGACGAGGTCATACTCCGCCTCGACCAGCCGTCCGCCGTGCTCGATGTCCTCGTAACGGACGACGAGGTCGCCGTTGTCCTTCTCGGTGATCTTCGCCACCCGGCCCTTGACGTAGTTGGCGCCCATCGCCTTCGCCTGCTCGTAGAACTCGTCATAGCGTTTGCCGTAGGCCCGGATGTCCATGTAGTGGACCGTCACGTCGGCGATCGGCAGGGCGCCCATGATCAGCTGATTCTGCTTGATCGAGTACATGCAGCAGAACCGCGAACAGAGCGGGTTGCCGACGGTCTCGTCGCGCGAGCCGGTGCACATGACGTAGGCGATCCGCTCGGGGACCTTGCCGTCGCCGGGCCGGAGGATCGTGTTGAACGGCCGCGTCGGGGCGAGCAGGCGGTCCATCTGCATCCCGGTGATGACGTTCTTGAATGTCCCGAAGCCGTACTCCGGCTTGAGGTCGGCAGCGAAGAGCTTGAAGCCCGTGGCCACGACGACCGCCCCGACCTCGACCGTCTGGACCTTGTCGCGTGCCCGCAGGTCGATGCAGCCGTCGACCGGACAGGCATCGACGCACTCTCCGCACTCGGAGCAGACGCCGCAGTCGAGGCAGAGCCCGGCGCCGGCCAGTGCCTGAGCCTCGGTCAGCGGCAGCTCGACCTCGCGGAAGTCGGTCGGGGCCGGGCTGATGACCTCGCTCGGGTCGGTCGGGACGGCCAACCGGTACGCCTTCTGGCGAGCCAGGACCGCCCCCTTGTCGACGACCGGCAGGCGGAGGTCGAAACCGTCGAGGGTCCGGTCCTGGATCCAGCGGTCGATCATGAAGGCCGCCCGCTGGCCCTGGCCGGTCGCCCGGGTGATGTCGGACGCGCCCGATACGACGTCGCCGGCGGCGAACAGCCACGGCACGTCGGTCTGGAGGGTCCGCTCGTCGACGGCAATGGCACCGTTCGGCGTCGTGGCGACCCGGCCACCGAAGCGGGCGGTGTCGGGGGCCATCCCGATGGCGGTGATGATCACATCGCATTCGAGCTCGAACTCGCTGCCCGCGACCGGCTCGGGCCGACGTCGGCCGGTTGCGTCGGCGCCTCCGGCGGTCATCCGGGCGCAGAGCAGGGCGCGCGCCGCGCCGCTGCCGTCGTCGACGACGGCGACCGGGGCGGCCTGGAAGACGAACTTCACGCCCTCCTGCTCGGTGTCGTCGGCCTCGACGTGATGGGCCGGCATTTCGGCGCGTGTCCGGCGGTAGACGACGGTCACGTCGCGGGCGCCAAGCCGACGCGCTGTGCGCGCCGTGTCCATCGCGACGTTGCCGCCGCCGATCACCACGACTCGCCGGTTCGTGAGGTCGACCCCTTCGCCGAGCTTCACGGCGCGCAGGAACGGAACGCCGCCCATCACGCCGTCGAGTCCATCGCCGGGCACTCCGAGCCGGGTCGAAAGCGGGGTCCCGGTCGCGACGAGGACTGCGTCGTAGCCGCCCTCGCGGAGCCGATCGAGGTCCTCGACCGGCGCATTGAGCGCAATCTCGACCCCCAGCGCGGTGACGTTGGCGATGTCGCGCTCGACGACCTCCGACGGGAGACGGTAGGCAGGGATCGCGAGTCGCAGGAATCCGCCGGCCTTCGGCGCGGCCTCGAACATCCGGACGGTGTAGCCCTTGCGGGCCAGCTGCCAGGCGGCCGTCAGGCCGGCCGGACCGGTGCCGACGATCGCGACCTTGTGGCCGTTGCTCTCGGGGGCGTCGATGCCGGGACCGTCGAAGTGGGCGTAGTGCTCGTCGGCGATGAACCGCTTCAGGCGACGGATCGGAAGGGGGCCATCGAGGGAGCCGCGGGTGCAGTCCACTTCGCACGGCGCGTAGCAGGCGCGCCCGAGGGTGCCGACGAGCGGCGTCGCATCGAGGACGAGCTGGAACGCCTTCTCGTACTCGCCACTCCGGACGAGCGAGACGTAGCCGTGGGCCTGGATCCCGGCCGGGCAGGTGAACGAGCAGGGGGACGAGCCGGCCCGCTCGATCACGGCCTTCTTCGGCACGGCCTGGGGGAAGGCGATGTACGCGGCATGGCGGGCGACCAGGTCCGCATTGAACTGATCAGGCACGGACACCGTGCACGCGGTCTCGCACTTCTGACAGCCGGTGCAGGCGTCGATGTCGACGAAGCGAGCCTTCTGCTGGATCGTCGCCCGGAACCGCCCGTCGCCGGCCGGCTCGATGCCGTCAACCTCGCTGTAGGTCATCGTGGTGACGTTCGGATGATGGATCGAGGCCGCCATCTTCGGCGTCGAGATGCAGCTCGCGCAGTCGAGCGTCGGGAAGACCTTGCTCAGCAGGATCATCTTCCCGCCGACGCTGGCCTCTTTCTCGACGAGGAGGACGTTGTAGCCCATGTCGCCGAGCTTGAGGGCAGACTCCATGCCGCCGATTCCGGCGCCGACGACGAGGACGTCGTAGTCCGTCATGATGGGTCTCCCGATGGCCCGAGCGCCGCGAGCGCAAGGCCGAACTGCTGCACGTGCCTGGTGAACGGCTCGGCGCAGACCGAGCAGATCGCCGCCATCTTCAGACGGGCCGATTGATGCCCTGCGGCGACGAGGAGCTCCTGGGCTCGGGCGACGTTCGCCGACGACCGCGTGGAGCAGTCATCGAGATACGCGCACTCGTCACCGTCGGAGGCGATGAACACGCCGTCGAAGCCGTGTTCGATCGCATGGAGGATCCAGGTGGGCCGGATCCCGCTGGTGCACGGCAGGCTGATGACCACGACGCCCGGGGAATAGCTCATGTGGGCGCTTCCGGCCAGGTCGATGCCCGGATCCGAGATGTTGTTTGTCGAGAAGACGAGGATGCGCGGGACGAACGTCCGTTCCGCTTCCTGCGGCCTCTCCGGGGCGAGCGTGGTCATTGCAGCCTGTCTCCTTCGCGAGACGTGGATCGGCTCGTCGGCCTACTTCTGGCGGACCACGAACGTCCGCTCGTAGCCTTCGCCCGGGACGGTTCCGAGGTACGTGTGGCCGACCTTCGCCGACCAGGCGCCGATATCGGTCTTCGTCGCTGCGTCGCTCGACCAGATCTCGATCGTCTGGCCGATCTGCACGGTGTTCATCGCCTTCTTTGCCTCGAGAAGCGGTCCGGGGCAGGCACTGCCGCGGGCGTCGACGACCTTGGCGCTCTCGAGCGTCAGCAGATCGGCATCGCTCATCGGGGCGGTCATCGTGATCATCTCGGGTCTCCTTGGTGGGGTGGAATCGGACCGGGCCGGCGGGCCGGCGGCCGGCCTCAGTAGACGAGTGCGTTCGTGGCCGAGGTCACTTCCGCGACGAAGCGAGCCGCCGCCACGACCTCGGCACCGGGCACGAGGGTCTCGATGAAGCCGCGGCTCGTCGCGCACGGCGCGCACACGAGCAAGGTCCCGCCGAACTCCCGGAAGTCGTCGAGCAGTTTGGCGAGGGGCGGGAACCCCGCTGCCTGGACCGTCGCGGCCTCGCCCTCGTGGACGAGGCAGACGCCGTCCGCCTGGAGCCCGATGACGACCGCGACGTCGGTGGCGAGGGCGGCGCAGCCCATGACGAACGGGATCGTCGCCAGTTCCGCGTCCTGTGGACCGTGGGTGGCCATGATCACGAGCTTTTCCTGGGTCGCCATTGGCTGGCTCCTCCGACGGTGGGACGTTGGGATGGTCAGATGAAGAGGATCTGGCCGCCTTCGGCGGCCATGAGGAAGGACGCGATCCCCCCGGCGTCATCGACCAGGGGATCGAGGCTGGCGGCCTCGAGTCCGAGGGTCGCGAGCGAGCCGGAACACGCCCGGATCGTCACGTCGCCGAGCTCCTTGGCCTGGCGGAATGTGTCCTGCCAGGGGATGTCGCCGACGTGCTCGACCGGCTCGTTCGAGCGCGGCCGGGACGCGTCGTAGGCGAGGCCGTGGTCGTTCGCGATCCGGTCCGCCCGGAACGCGTCGAGCGCCCAGTACATGAGGAGGACGCTGACGGGCGTGCCCATCGCCGCGGCGCCGGCGGTGATCGTCGCGGCGGCGTGCAGCTTGTCGTCCGTGCCGGAGAAGAGGACGATGGACATGGTGTCGCTCATGGATGACCTTCCTGACTGCGGCCGGCGAATCCGGCGGTTTCCGCGCTGACGGCCGCGGCCAGATCCCCGAGCCGCGACAGGCGGCGGACGAGGACGGCGCGCATCAGGCCACAAGCGGAAAGGATCTGGCGATCGCTGACCTGGTAGCTGACGTTGCGGCCATCGCGAATCGCGTCGACCAGGCCGGCGCTGCGCATCGCTCCGAGGTGCTGGGAGGCCGCGGCCTGGCTCATCCCGAGCTCGCGCGCAATCTCGTTGACTTCGCACGGCCGCTCCTCCAGGAGATGGAGGATCCTCAGCCGATGGGCGCTCGCCAGCGTTCGGAGGAGGGATGCCTGGAGTTCGTCGATGTCGTTCATCCGACGCGGCACTCGCGGTTCAGGCGATGGCGGTCATCGATCGATCGATCAGATGTCCACGACCACTATTCGGTCACCGCGAATATATGTCTCATGCATGTATCTGCCCAAGGCCATTGGTCACGAGACGCCCGGGCCAAGCGGATCGGTCGGCAAAACGCCACGGGCCGGACCATGGCCCGGTTTGCCGAAGGAAGGCGCTGCTGGGCGGGGTTCGCTCAGCCTCGCGGGCCGGCGCCGGCGCCGGCCCGGCGATCCGGCGCGAACCAGCTTTTCCACGCGGCTTCGTCCCGACCGACTGCCACATCGTTGCCGAACCGGATCAGTGGCAACCGGAGGAGAGCCGGTGTCGCGAGCAACCGCTCGACGATCTCCGCGTCATCGAGCCGCAAGTAACCGAGGCCGCCATCGCGGAAGGCGCGGGAGCTCTCGTCGATGAGGGCCCGGGCGCCGAGCTTGTCGATGAACCGGCGCAGCTCGCCGCGGGCGATCGGCTTGCGGGTCAGGTCGACCTGGTGGATCGCGACCCGCCGCTCCTTGAAGAAGCGGACCGCCGCGCGGGTGCCCTGATCGCGGTCGTGGCCGAAGATCTGGACGCTGAGCTCGGGCGGGGCGGGCATCGCGCGATCGTAGCCCCGAGCGAGCCGCGTCCGCAGGCCGCCGGCCGGGTACCATCGGCGCTCACAGGAGGTGCCCCGGTGACGGTCTGGTTCACGGTCAAGCTCGACGATCGGCCGGGTGCGCTCGCCCGGATGGCGACCGCCCTCGCCGACCGCGGCGTCAACATCGCCGGCATCGTCGGCATCGCCGAGGACACCAACGGTGAGCTGATGCTCGAGACGAGCGATGCGGCCGAGACGCGGGCCGCCTTCGAGGCCGCCGGGATCACCTACGAGGCGCACGACGTCGACGGCGAGAACGATCCGGGGCGGATGACGATCGCGGACATCGTCGGCCGCTAGGCCGGCCGATCGTCTGCCCGTCCCGTCCAGCCGATCCACCCGTGGCCCCGACCCCCTCGTCCGACTCGAACGCCGCGGCGGCGCGCCTCGACGTCCTCGAGAGCCCGGAGGGCGTCGGCGCGATCGTCGCCGCGGTCACCGAGCGGGGCGGCCGGGTGCTGACCATCGCGACGATCCGCGGCCTCGAGACCGAGCCGCCGCAGTCCGAGATCGAGATCGAGGTCGAAGGGCTGACGCCCGACGAGCTCCTCGACGCGCTCGACGGCCTCCCGGAGGTCCGGGCGATCCGCCGGACGCGGGCCCTCGCCTCGATCTTCGGCAAGCGGGTCATCGTCGTCGGCGGCGGGGCCCAGGTTGCCCAGGTCGCGCTCGGCGCGGTGAGCGAAGCGGACCGCCACAACCTCCGCGGGGAGCGGATCAGCGTCGATACGATCCCCCTCGTCGGCGAGGCGAATATCGCGGCCGCCGTGCGGGCCGTCGCCGACCTGCCCCGGGCCCGGCTGCTCGTGCTGGCGGGATCCATCATGGGCGGCGACATCTCGATCGCGGCGGAGGAGCTGCGGGCGGTCGGTGTCCCGATCATCGCCCTGAACATGGTCGGCTCGATCACCGACCACGTCGATCTCGTGGTCAGCGACCCGGTCCAGGCGGGGACGATGGCCGTGATGGCGATCGCCGACACCGCGTCCTTCGATCTGGTCCGTCAGAAGGGCCGACGCTACTAGCCGGACCGGGACGCTCGCCGAGGCGGGTGGGTCTCGACCGGGCTGGCGGGCCTGTCGCGGGCGCCGGGGCGGTCCGCGGGCAATGGGCTCGCGCGGGCGGGCACGTCCCGAGCGACGTGTCCCTGAGCCGCTGGGTGACTCAGATCGAGCGGTAGCGTGCGTGGCCGTGTCGAGAATCGGACCCGGCCACGCTCGCTCGCCTCGATTCTGCGTCAGCGGTTGACTCACGCCGATGTCGGCCCCACTTCGACGCGGCTCCACGCGGCTCTCCGTGCCGGGCCATGCGCCCTGGCACGCATCCTGAGTCGCCGCCTGACTCAGGCCGGCCGGCCGCAGCTCCGTTCGACGGCTCCCTGGATCGAGCGGACCGCGCCGGCTACTCCTCCAACATGTCGATCCAGATCGTCTTGAGCTCCGTGTACTGGTCGTGGGCATGGACGCTCTTGTCGTGGCCTCCGAAGCCGGACTGGCGGAACCCGCCGAACGGGGTCGAGAGATCGCCCTCGGAATAGCAGTTCACCCCGACCGTGCCGGCCTTGAGGGCGCGGGCCATTCGATGGGCCGTCCGGACGTTCTCGGTGTAGACGGAGGCGCCGAGGCCGTACTCCGTGTCGTTGGCGATCGCGATCGCCTCGTCCTCGCCGTCGAACTCGATGACCGCCAGGACCGGCCCGAAGATCTCCTCGCGGGCGATCCGCATCTGGTTCGTCGCGCCGTCGAAGATCGTCGGAGGGACGAACCAGCCTCCCGAATCCTCGCGGACACGCGCGCCGCCGACGACCGCCCGGGCCCCTTCTGCGCGACCCGCCGCGATGTAGCCGAGGACCTTGTCCATGTGGCTCTTCGAGATGAGCGGCCCGACCCTGGTCTCCTCCTCCATTGGGTCGCCGACGATCCAGTCGTGCTCGACGAGGGCGACGAGACGTTCGAGGAGGGCGCTCTTCACCCGGCGATCGACGATCAGCCGCGAACCGGCCGAGCAGTTCTCGCCCATGTTCCAGAAGATCGCGTTGGCGACCCGGTCCGCGACCCGATCGAGGTTCGCGGCGTCGGCCATGACCACCTGGGGGCTCTTCCCGCCGAGCTCGAGGGCGACCCGCTTGAGGTTCGTCTGGGCAGCGTGCTCGAGGACCGTCCGGCCGACCTCGGTCGAGCCGGTGAAGGCAACGCCGTCGATCCCGGGGTGACGGGCGATGGCCGTCCCGACGATGCTGCCGGGCCCGGTCACGACGTTCAGCACGCCGTCCGGCAGCCCGGCCTCCGCGGCCAGCTCGGCAGTCCGGAGCAGCGACAGCGACGTCACCGACGCCGGCTTCATGACGACCGCGTTGCCGGTCGCGAGGATCGGCCCGAGCTTCCACGCAGCCATCTGGAGCGGGTAGTTCCAGGGAACGATCGCACCGACCACCCCGAGCGGCTCGCGGACGATCATGGCCACAGCACCTGGCCCGGTCGGGGCGACCTGGTCGTAGAGCTTGTCGGTTGCCTCGGCATGCCAGCGGATCGTGGCGGCCGAGTCCGGGATGTCGAGCGAGCGGGTGTCGCTGATCGGCTTGCCGACGTCGAGCGTCTCGATCCGGGCGAGCTCCTCGGCGTGAGCATCGATCAGGTCGGCGAACCGGATGAGGAGCTTCTTGCGGTCCGCCGGGCTGGTCGCCGCCCAGGCGGGTGCCGCCCGGCGCGCTGCTTCGACTGCCCGATCGACGTCGGCGGCCGCGCCCTCCGCGACCTCGGCGATCGTGGCTCCCGTCGCCGGGTTCTCGACCGCGTAGGTTCGGCCGCTGATCGCATCGACGAAGTCACCCCCGATGAAGGCCCGGGTCCGGAGCGTCGGCGCGGCCGGTCGCTCGATCGTGTCGGTCATGCGAGGACTCCTTCGGGATGGTGTCCCGGCATTCTGCACCGGCTGGCGCCACGCCCCGCGTTCGTCGCGTCGCGCGACCCATACTCTTGGTCCGGAGCATGCTCGCCGAACGCGGGCCTGCACGCCGAACGCGGGCCTTGACGCACTTGGGTTCAGGTTTGGTTCAATGAGGGAATGATGCCGCCCGTGGCCCCGCTCTGGAACCCGCTCATTCCGCTCGACGACCCATACCCGACGTACCGTCGCCTGCGCGACGAGGCGCCCCTCTACTACTCGCCGGAGGCGGACCTCTGGGCGCTGACCCGGTTCGACGACGTCCAGGCTGCGGCGCAGGACTGGCAGACGTTCTCGACCAGCGTCGGAGGCCGCGGCAACGACGTCGACGACACCTTTCAGCTCTTCCTGCCGGCCGGCGACCTGGCCGGGGTCGACCCGCCGATCCACACCCGCCTCCGCGGTGCCCTCCGGCTGGCCTTCAGCCCGTCCGCCCTCCGGACCCGGTTCGAGCCGATCGTCCGGAGCAAGGTCAACGACCTGATCGACTCATTCATCGATCATGGCCACGCCGACTTCGCCCGGGACCTCGCCCGACCGGTGCCCGGTTCGACGATGTTCTCCTGGTTCGGCTTCCCCGAGGCAGACCATCCGCAGCTCCTCGGCTGGTTCGAGGAGGTACTCGAGCGCGACCCAGGGGTCCGGGAGCTGCCCGCCCGGGCCCTCGCCGGACGGGACAGCCTTCGCGAGTACATCCAGGCCGTCGCGGCCGATCGCCGGACCACCCGCCGCGAGGACCTGACGAGCTTTCTCGTCGACGCCGAGGCTGCCGGCCAGATCTCCGAGGACGAGCTTCTCGGCGGCTCGATGCTCCTCTTCGTCGCCGGGATCACGACCACGTCCGGGTTGGTCTCGAATTCGCTCTTCCACCTCGCCGCGTTCCCCGACCAGCGGGAATTGATCCGGACCAATCCTGCCGTCCTGCCGGCCGCCATCGAGGAGCTCGTCCGGTTCGACGCGCCGATCCAGACCCTCGCCCGGACGGCCACCCGCGACGTGCCGCTCCATGACGCGGCGATCCCGGCCGGTGCCCGGGTCGGGCTCGTGTGGGCGGCCGCCAACCGCGACGAGCGACGGTGGCCCGATCCGGACCGGCTCGACATCACCCGACCCGCCCAGCGCCACGTCTCGTTCGGCGAGGGGATCCATCACTGTCTGGGGGCGCCATTGGCCCGGCTCGAAACGCGGATCGTGTTCGAGGAGCTCTTCCGGCGGATCCCCGATTACGCGATCTCCGGGCCGGTCGTTCGGATCAAGACGCCGACGGATCGCGCGATCGAGTCGCTGCCCGTCGAGTTCTGACGCGGCTGCCTGCCGTCAGATCGCCGGCGCAACAAGCGGCGGCGCGGCCGCGGCCGCGGCCTTCGGCTCGACGACCGCGAGGGCGTTTCCGCTCGGATCGATGAACCAGGCCGCCCAAGAGTGGCCCATGTCGGCGATGCCGTCCTCGTCCGTCACCGGATCGGGAGCCACGTAGGCCTCGATCCGGACGCCGCGGGCGCGGAGGTCGGCGAGGGCGGCATGGATGTCGGGCACGCGCCAGGCCAGCTGCGTCTGCGCATCAGCAGTGCCCACGGTGCTCAGCGTGACGACCAGCTGGCTGCCTGCGCCGCAGCGGAAGACGATCCGGTCGCTCTCGTCCTCGCGCGCGATCTCCAGGCCAAGCGTGTCGTGGTAGAAGGCGCGGCTCACGTCGAGGTCCTTCGAGAGCAGGATCGGGAAGACGAGGTGATCCGAGAGCATGGGGCGGGTCCTTCGTGTGCTGTTGGCCCGGACGGCGCGCGAAAGATCTCACGCCCGGTCGATCGGTGTCCTTGCCAGCATGACGGATCGCTGACCTCGCCTGCGGTGCGACCGGCTATCGAGCCTCGATGGCGGCCCGGACCTCGTCCGGGAGCCAGAACCAGCGGAGCGACTCGAAGTCGTCGCCGACCAGCGGCGGGCCGGCGGCTTCGGGCGGCCCACCCAGCTCGGCGACAGGGTCGGCCAGGATCCGGGCGGCGTCCGCGAGATGCCCGTCGAGCGCCTCCTCCCCCGCCCGGTGGCGATGCGCCGGATAGGCAACCCCCGACGACGAGAACGACACGTCGTGGAGCGACAGCGGCGGTTCCGGTGAGCCCGCGGCGTGCCGCCACATCCCGGTCGCCGCCTCGAAGCGATACCACGGCAGGAGACGCCAGCCGTCCCGGGCGACCATCGCAACCGCCGCGGTGATGTAGGCGAACACGGCCTCGCTGATGAAGTAGTTGAAGTTCACCCGGACCCAACCGGGCTTGATCCCCTCGCAGCCGCGGGTGATCTCGCGCTCGAACGCATGGGACGTCTCGATGTCGATGCCGAGCAGCCGGTGACCGTATGGCCCGGCGCAGGAGCAGCCGCCGCGCGACTGGATCCCGAACAGGTCGTTGAGGACGGCGACGACGAAGTTGTGGTGGAGGTATCTCCCGTCATGGCGGACGGTGAACGACACGATCGACAGCCGCGGCAGCTCCGGATTGCCGAGGATACCGATCCCGGGTTCGATCGACCAGGCCGCGATCGCCCGCTCGATCAACGCCTCCTCGCGCGCCCGGATCGCCTCGACGCCGACCGATTCCTTGAGGGCGAAGACGAGCCCGGCCCGGATCGACTCGATGATCGCCGGGGTGCCGCCTTCCTCGCGATGCTCGGGATCGTCGAGATAGACATGCTCGAGCGGGTTGACGTAGGCCACGGTGCCGCCGCCCGGCGACGTGGGCACGCGGTTGCGGAACAGCTCGCGCCGCGCGACGAGGACGCCGGGTGTGCCGGGTCCGCCGATGAACTTGTGGGGGCTGAGGACGATCGCGTCCTTGTAGTCGAGGTCGGCGTCGCCATCGGGCTCGCCCGCCCCGTTCGGAGCCGGCCGGCGCGGGTTCATCTCGATGTCGACGTACGGCCCGGCGGCGGCGAAGTCCCAGAACGACAGCGCGCCGTGGCGATGGAGGAGGACCGAGATCGCGCGGGTGTCCGACAAGATCCCGGTCACGTTCGAAGCCGCGGAGAACGACCCGATCCTCAGGGGCCGGCCCTCGGTCTCGCCGAGGGCCGTCTCGAGCCGGGCCAGGTCGATCCGCCCGTCCGCGTCCTCGCCGATCGTGATCACGTCCGCGATCGACTCGCGCCACGGCAGCTCGTTCGAGTGGTGCTCGTACGGCCCGATGAACACGACCGGCCGCTCCGCCGCCGGGATGTGGGCCCGGAGGCCATAACGCTCGTCGAGGCCGGCCGGGATCCGCAGCTCCAGGACGCTGACGAGGAGGTTGATCGCGCCGGTCATCCCGGAGCCCGTGAAGATCACCGCATGGTCGTCGGGATTGCCGCCGACGGCGGACCGGATGATCGCCCGAGCATCCTCGCGGAAGCGGCTCGTCTGGAGACCCGTTCCCGACGATTCCGTATGGGTGTTGGCGTAGAGCGGGAGGACGGCCTCGCGCAGGTAGTCCTCGACGAAGGTCAGAGCCCGGCCGGACGCGGTGTAGTCGGCGTAGGTCACGCGGCGGATCCCGAACGGGCCGGCGACCGCCTCGTCATCGCCGATGACGGACGCGCGGATCCGCTCGATCAGGGCGGCGGGATCGGTCGTCGGCTCGGCCATGGCCGCATGGTAGTCCGGGGCGAAGCCGCCCGCGCCGCAACCTCCTGGCCGTCGGAGTGAGTCACCTGGCGACTCAACTGGCCGCGCAGCATGCGCGGAGGCGTTGCGAATCCTGCAGCATCACGCGTGCCGTGCGCCGTTTTGAGTCGCGATATGACTCAGCCCGATCTGCGCCGTCTTGAGACGCGACATGACTCAGGCCGGTTTCGGCCTACCCTGACGGGATGCGGATCGCCACCTGGAACGTCAATTCGCTGAAGGCCCGGACCGAGGCCGTCGAGCGCTGGCTCGAGCGTGCCCAGCCGGACGTCCTGCTGCTGCAGGAGACGAAGCTCGCCGACGCCGAGGCTCCCGAGCTGCCGTTCCGGATGGCTGGTTATGAGCTCGTCCATCACGGCGAGGGGCGTTGGAACGGGGTCGCGATCGCGAGCAAAGTCGGGGCGACCAACGTCATCACGAACTTCGGCGACGGTCCGGTCCGCGACAGCAGCGCCGGCGCCGAGATCGCGGTTGGCGAGGACGACTTCGACCCGTTCGACGAGGCCCGGATGGTCTCGGCGGTTTGCGGCGGCGTCCGGGTGGTGAGCCTCTACGCACCGAACGGCCGGGTCGTCGGCAGCCCGTTCTACACCGGCAAGCTGAAGTGGTTCGCCCGACTCCGCCGCTGGCTCGACGAGACCGCCTCACCCGACGAGCCGCTCGTCCTCGGCGGCGACCTGAATGCCACCCCGACCGACGACGACGTCTGGGATGCCGTCCGTGCCCACGGCGGAACGCACGTGTCCGAGCCGGAACGAGCCGCCCTCGCCAGCCTCCGCGACTGGGGCCTCATCGACGCCTACCGCCAGGGCGTGCCCGACGCTCACGGCCGCTTCTCGTGGTGGGATTACCGGGCCGGGATGTTCCATCGCAACGAGGGGATGCGGATCGATCTGCTGTACGTCACGAAGCCCGTGGCGGAGCGGATCGTCTGGGCCGAGATCGACCGCCAGGCGCGGAAGGGCCCGCCCATCCCGTCCGACCACGCCCCGGTCGTCGTCGACCTCGACGAGCAGGGCCTCGCGTTCGATGCCGGCTGGGAGGGGGCGCTGTCGCGGATCGCCGCCCGGACCCGGCCGCGCGTCGTCAAGGCGAGAGCGTGACGGTCACCGCCGTTCGATGAGCAGGAGGTCGTCGAGGGGCAGATCCGACGCGGTCCCGCGGAAGCCGGCCGATCATGGCGGCAACGCGCGCTCCGGCGGATCGGCAGGGTGGCGCTCGCCGGGGGTGCTCGGCGCGGCGGCCGTCATCATCCTGCTCGTCGCCGGCGGCATCGCGGCGGTCGCGATCGGCGGCGGCTCGAAGTCGAGTGCCAGGCCGTCCGCGTCGGCCGTTGCGGCCGGCTCGAGCGCGCCGCTCGGCTCGGCCGGCGGACCGCTGCGATCGGACACGGGAGCATCGGCGGGTCCCTCGGTCCCGACCGGTGGCAAGCTCGCCGAGGCACTCGTCGCGGCCCTCCACGCAAACCCGTTCGTCGCCCACTTCGACGAGTCGGTGCTGTCGAGCTCGCTCACCGGCGGGCGACGGCTGACGCTGACGGCGAAGGCGGTCGGCGACGTCTCGGGCCGCGACGTGAGCATCGAGAGCACGACGACCGGTGGCGGCCCGGCGACGGATCAGCGGTTCGTCTCGGTCGGCGATGTCGCCTGGTTCCGATCCGGGTCCGACACCGTCTGGACGGCCGCCGCACGCTCGAGCGTGGCCGGGTCGATCGACCAGCTGCTCGCCACGATCCAGGTGATCGATGACCCGAAGCTGCTCGCGGACCTCGGCGTCGAGGATCTCGACGGCCAGTCCGTCCACCATCTGACCGCGGAGAGCGGCGTCCCCTTCCAGCTGCCCAACGGGGTCCAGGGCGACTACGCCACGTTCGACGTCTGGGCGACGGAGGCGGGCGTCCCGGTCCTGGTCAAGTCGACGTTCGTGCAGGTCCAGGGCATCAACTCGACCAGCGGCGGCGTCGACATCCGCTACACCAAGGTCGGCGGACCGATCACGATCGCGCCGCCGGCGGGCGCGCCGACACTGGCGCCATAGCCGGCTGCTTCGCGGAGGTGCGCGGGCCGGGCGGATCGGGCGGGCCGCGGCACCCGTCAGCCAGCGGCCATCTCCTCGGCGAGCAGGTCGGCGATCTCCCGGGCGTTCGTCGTCCCGTAGTTCGCGTAGCAATTGTTGAACATCAGGTGGACCTCCTTCGCCTGCTCAGCAACCGCGCGAACACGCGGGACCCACTCGGCCAACTCGGCGCGTGAGTAGAGGTAGCGGAACCGCTCCGCCGGGCTGATGTTCTTCGCCTCCCAGGTCGCCGCATTGCGGCCGTGGAACCGGACGATCGCGAGGTCCGCCGAGGTGACCACGACCTCCGGGGGGACGCTGCTCTTGAAGCCCTGCGGCTCGTCGACCATGACGAACGGGATCGACCGCTCCGCGAGAAACGCCAGCGTCCGGTCGCGGTTCTTGTCGTTCAGCCACGAGCCGTTACGGAACTCGACCGCCACCCGCCGGCCGTCGAGGCGGCGCGCCGCATCCTCGATCAGGGCCCGGTTCTCGCTCGAGGGGAACACCCATTTCGGGTACTGGAGCAGGATCGAGCCGAGCTGGCCGCGCTCCTCAAGCGGCGCGAGGGCCGAGCGGAACATCCGCCAGACCTCGTCGCTGAGCTCGGCCGGGAAGTCCTTGGAGTAGATCCGGGTCTTGGCCTGGAGCTCGGCGGGGAGCGCTTCGCGGATGGCCTTCGGCAGGCGTTTCGTCGCCGTGCCCTGGCCGGTCATCAGGGCGTGGGCCTTGATGTCGAACGTGAAGTCCGGCGGCGTCCGCTCGGCCCAGAGCTGGGCGGTCCGCTCGGCCGGCAGGGCGTAGTACGTCGCATCGACCTCGACGACCGGAAACGACGAGGCGTAGTAGGCGAGGCGCTCCTCGGCGTTGTCGGCGCCGTGCGGGTAGAAGACGCCCGACGCGGTCATCGTCGGATCCGTCCACGAGGCGGTCCCGATCAGCACCCGGGATCCGGGCGCCGCGGCGATCGGCTCGGCGGCGGCGGTTTCGAGCGGGCGAGACCGCTCGTTCGCCGCGTCGGCGCCAGGGTCGTGGTCGACCTCGGTGGGCGTCGTCATGGCCCGAGCGTACCGCGGGAACCTGCCGGAACCGGTCAACAACGGCGCGCGACCCCCGCCCCCCCCGTCCATCGCTCGATCCCGCCCCACGGGCCGATCGGACGACCGGCGGGGCGTCGACCTCGAATCTGCGCGCAATTCCCGCGGGGGGCGGGCGGAAGCTACGGGGATCGAACCGGCTGGGATCGCTCCGGCGCGCAACGCGTCAGAGACGCCCTCCGGGCGGGAATCCTGCCCGGCATCCGTCCCGCGGGTTGCACGATCCGGGACGTCGCCGACCGCGTTCCCGAATCGACGCTTAGGCTCGCGCTGATGATCCACCGCGCCGACGCATCCCACGGCACGCCCGAGATCCGCCTGACCAGCGCGATCAAGTTCGGGGTGACGCCGGAGATCAACGCGATCTCGACGATCATCGTCGCGGTGGTCTCGATCGCGCTCTTCATCGCGTGGCGCCTCGGCGCGTTCCGGACGGAGCTGCGATCGCTCGTGGTCGAGGACGCCCCGGCGGCCTGACCGGCGAACGGCGGAGCGGGCGTGATCGCGGGGGTGATCATTCACCGACGAACGACCGTGCTCGGACCCCTGATTCGACCAACGCAGGTCGGTGCTCGACGGTCGGCGGTGCTCGTTCATCAGAGATCGATCGCGTGGGCGATCAGCGGCCACCGCGCCAGTCGGGGCTTCGCCAGGTTGCGACGCCGACGCCGGCTCAGCGCCCGGTCGTCGCCTTCGAACGGGCCGTGGTCCGGGCTTCGGCGTGCTCGTGTGAGCCGCGGCCGGTCGTCGGGTGATCGTGCTCGTGCGGGTCGTGCGCGGCGTCATCGTGGCTGGCCGCCGGCGCGTCAGTAGTCGCCCCGAAGGAGGCTCCCGCGTCCATCTGGCCCATCGGCGCCACCTTGGGGGGCGGCACGTCGTAGCGCTCGCGGACCGTGCGCGAGGCACTGAACGGCAGACCAGCGTAGCGTTCGGCGACCATCAGGTCGAAGGCGTGGACCGACGCCTCCTGGTTCGAATACCGCCCGCTGACCCACGAGCGGGACTTCGTGCCGCGCTGCTGCATCTCGCAGACGTGCCAGTCCTGGCTGTTCGTCAGGTCCCAGAAAGCAATTGCGTTGGACGGGTCGAAGTCCGGTCGGGCCATCGTCGCCGGCTCGAACAGGAGCTGGCAGATGACAGTCGTCCGGTCCGGCGCGACCGGGACCAGGCGATGGACGAGGAGGTAATCCGGGTGGATGGACAGGAAGACCGTCGGCCACAGGACGTAGTAGAAGATCCGGCGCTCGTCCTCGGTCGTCATTCCGCACATCGGCGGCCGGCCGTGCTTCGAGCCGTGGCCGTCGTCTAGGGCCATCGTCTCGGCCCCGGCGACCAGCTCCATCCAGCCGCCTTGCCACGCGCCGGCCGGGGCATAGTCGCCGCCGACGTCGTAGGGGGTCAGCTTGTTGAGCTGGGGATGGAGCGGCGGACAGTGGTAGCACTCCGAGTAGTTCTCGGCGATGAACTTCCAGTTCGCCGCGACGTCGTAGGTGATCGTCCGCGCCGCCTGGAGCGACGTGAAGTCGAACCGGCCGAGGTGCTCGTCGAGGTCACCGAGCTGGTCTGCCAGGGGTCCGGCGTCGGGATCCAGGTTCAGGAACACGAAACCCTGCCACGTCGCGCAGCCGACCGGCTGGAGGCCATACGTTTCGAAGCTGAAGTCGTCGAGGTCCTCGGTGTGCTTGGCCCGGACGAGCTTGCCCTCGAGGTCGTAGATCCAGGCGTGGTACGGGCACTGGAAGCGGACGGCCTTGCCGCAGGGCTCGTCGACGACCGCGGTCCCGCGGTGGCGGCAGACATTGTAGAAGGCGCGGAGGACGCCATCGCGAGCGCGGACGACCATCAGCGGCTCGCCGTCGAGCTCCGTCGTGAAGTAGGTGCCCGGATCGGGCGCCTCGTCGACCCGGCCGACGATCACCCAGTCGCGGCGGAGGACGTGGTCCCGCTCCCAGTCGAAGATCGTGGGCTCGTGGTACGTCTTGCGCGGCAGGAGCCGGGCGCCGCGGTATGGGCGGCGGATCGAACGGAGTTCGGCGGCGGTCAGGATCGACGTGTCGGGGACGGCCTCGGGAATGCGCTCAGCCATGGCCGGATCGTCACACGGGGTAATTCCAATGCCTCTCGCGTTCCATCAGGCGAACCCGCGTTGCGCATCGCGCGACGAGCGCCACCGATTGGTCGACAGGCGAGACGCGCGCCGCAGCCGGCGCAATCCGCTGGAACGCATTGCCCAATCCGGACCTTTGGCGTTACCATCGCTGCCCGTCTCAACGCGCGGCGACCGGGCATGTCGCGGCTGACGGGTCAGCGAGGTCCCGACCATGACCGACGAGCGCTCGTCAGGCACCGAGTTCAGCCCGATCGAGGCATCGGTCAACGGTTCCTCCAACGGCAGCGGGTCGTACAGCGCGGCGACGACCGCAGTCGCCGCCTCGCCAGACGTCGAGGCGCTCGAATCCGAGGCGCCGGAGGCGGAGGGCGAAACGGCCGAGTCGGCCTTGGAGTCGGAGCCCGCAGCCATCGCGACGCTTGCGTCGGTCGACGAATCCGAGGTGCCCGAAGCGCCTGTCGCGGCGTCCGAGGCGCCCGTCGAGGCCGAGGCGCCGGGTCTCGTCGCGGAGTTCGCCCGTGCCATGCATGCCGCCGCCGCGGCCGAGCGGGCGCGGATCAGCCAGGACATCGATCGCCGCCGCGAGGCCCATCTCGCCACCGTCCAGACTCGCCGCGAAAGCGAGGCGACCCGGATGCGTGAGCTGGCCGACGAGGACCGGGCGTCGATCGAGAGCTGGGTGACGTCCGAGCAGGAGCGGATCAAGACCGAGCGCGAGCGTCGGATCACGGTCCTCGAGGAGGACCTGAAGACCAGCCTCGCCGAGCACACCGCAACCTTCGAGCGCGAGGTCGAGGCCGTCGAGGCCGCGATCACGTCGCACCGCGGTCAGCTCGACGGGTTCTTCGAGGGGCTCGATGACGAGACCGACCCGGTCCGGATCGCCCAGGACGCAAGCAATCGGCCGACCTTCCCGGATCTCGACGCGGCCTCCGCGGCGACGGCCGACGCCACCGCCGTGGCGACGGCGACACCCGACCCGGCCCTCATCGAGCCGGTCGGCGTGATGGATCCGGAGCCTGCCGAGCGCCCGGCCGGATCGTGGATCGCTCCTGGCGAAGCCGAGGCCAAGGGCGACACCGGCCCGGCGAGCCCCAGCGAAGCCGACTCGTCGGAGCCGTCGGGCGTGCCGGCCATGTCGATCCCGGTCGGGGTGACGTCCGGCGGGCCAGCCTCGTCAACGGGTCCATCGGAGACACTGCTCCAGTCGACGCCGGTCTCGCGGCCGATGAGCTGGCTCCGCCGGGACCACGACCAGCACGATCGCTAGGGAACCAGATCGGCCTCGCCGCCGATCCAGGTTTCGGCCGGTCCAGCGCTTCGCATGGACCGGCCGAACTCACTTGCTCAGAGCCCGACGGCGCCCGTGTAGAGGTCGATGATCCCGCCCGGGACATACGTCCCGACAACCTTGCCGCCACCGTGGAGCGTGGCGTAGGCACCCGTCCCGCCGAGAACGGCCCACCCGCCCTTATCCGTTGGGCTGCCAAATACCGTCGCCGCGTTGACGGCGATCGTGAAGCTGCCTGAGCGGTTCTCGCAGACCAGCGTCTTGGTCAGGTGGAACGACCCCGCAACAGGACCACCGGCGAGCTTGTGAAAGTCGGTGGTCGCGGTACCGCTCGGGCAGATGACTCCGCCGGTCGCGGTGAACGTCTCGACGCCAAGGCTGGTCAGCGTGATCGTCGTGCCGCCCGCCGCCGAGGTACCAGCCGGGCCGATCGCCATGACAAGGAGGATCGTGGCGCCGACGATCCCGAAGGCCCGATGCCTGGACATGCTTCACCTCCACCATTCGTGCCGTGCCTGATCAAGCGCCGAGTAGCGACCGATCCCTGCTTCGGATGAGTGGTCCGAGCGGTCGAACCGTTCATTGCCGTTGGCAACGCGGCATCGAACTGGCGGTCGCGGGATCCGCAGCGGCGCCCGGGCAGAGCGTCCGAAAACAACCGGCTGGACGCCGCCACGAGCCATCGTGTACCTTGGACATCCGGACGTCCGTACGTCTGGATGTCGATCGGCCAGACCACACCGAAGGGGCTTCATGGCGCGGATCGTTCTCGTCGGCGCCGGCAGCGTCGAGTTCACCCGGAACCTGCTTGGCGACATCCTGAACTCGCCGGCCCTGCGCGAGTCGGAGCTGGTCCTCCACGACATCGACCCCGGCCGCCTCGCGACCGCGGAGCGGATGGCCCGCTGGACCGCGGAGACGCTCGGTGCGGCGCCGACGATCAGCAGCCACCTCGATCGGCTGGAGGCGCTCTGCGGCGCGGACTTCGTGATCAACACGATCCAGGTCGGCGGGGCGCGCGCGACGCGGGTCGACTTCGAGGTCGCCGGCCGCTTCGGTCTGCAATACACGATCGCCGACACGATCGGTGTCGGCGGCGTCTTCCGCGGCCTGCGGACGATCCCGGTCGTCGTCGGGATCGCCCGGGACATGGAGGCTGTCTGCCCGGACGCTTGGCTGCTCAACTACACGAACCCGTTGGCGATCCTCGTCCGGGCCGTGTCCGAGGCGACATCCATCAAGGTTGTCGGGTTGTGCCACTCGGTCTTCTGGACGATCGACACGATCGCCGGTTACCTCGGGATCCCGCGCGACGAGATCGACTACGAGTCGGTCGGCATCAATCACCTCGCCTTCCTGCTCAAGCTCCGCCACCACGGCCGCGACCTCTACCCGGACCTGCACCGCTTCGTCGAGGCGGGGAAGACGCCCGACGACAACCTCGTCCGGTCCGAGCTCTTCCTCCGGCTCGGCTTCTATCCGACCGAGTCGTCCGAGCACCACGCCGAGTACAACCCGTGGTTCATCGGCAAGCGCGACGAGCGCGGCGACGTCGTCGAGCGCCTGCATGTCCCGATCGGCGAGTACCTCGATCGGGTCAGCCACAATCTCGACGAGTACGCGGACACCGTCCGGATGCTCGATGCCGGCGAGCCGTTCGAGATCGAGCGGAGCGGCGAATATGCTGCGACGATCGCGGATGCGATGGCGACCGGCGTACCCGCCCGGATCGTCGGCAACGTGATGAACCGCGGCGCGCTCATCCCAAACCTGGACGAGGACGCCTGCGTCGAGGTCCCCTGCCTGGCCGACGGGCTGGGCGTCCGGCCCGTCGCGGTCGGCCCGCTCCCGCTGCACCTCGCTGCGTATGTCCGGAGTGCGGTCGACATGCAGGGCCTGACGGTGCAGGCGTCCCTTCGCCGCGACCGGGACGCGATCGGCCATGCCGTCATGACCGATCCGATCGTCCAGACCCATCTCACCCTCGACCAGGCCTGGAGCCTGACCGACGCGATGATCGAAGCCGAAGCCGAGTGGCTGCCGGGATGGCTCGGCGGAGCCGCAGCGGACTGATCGACCAGCCGGGCAACGTGGAGGAGCGAAGGATCATGTCGTACGAACTGCCGCACCCGGCCGGGACGATCCGGCGGTCGGTCGCCGGCCTCGCAGCCGTGGTGCTCCTCGCGGCGGGCTGCGGAAGCTCGAGCACGCCGGCGCCGGCCGCCTCGAGTGGGGCTCCCTCCTCGCCGCCCGTCGGTGCACCCGCATCGGCGACCGTGCCGTCGGCGGCACCATCGGACGCCGGCTACACCGGTCCGGATGCGACGATCACCTACTCGATCTGGGGCGATCCGTCGGAGATCAAGAACCAGCAGGCCGTCGTCGACGCATTCCACGTCGTCAATCCGAAGATCACCGTCAAGGTGACCGTCTCAGACTGGGATACGTATTGGGACAAGCTCCAGACGGGGATCGCCGGCGGCGACGCACCCGATGTCTTCGCGATGGACGGCCCGCTGTTCCCGGACTACCAGTCGCGCGACGTCCTGCTCGACCTCAAGCCCTACATCGACAAGTCCGGTTATGACCTCGGCCAGCTCGCCGACCAGGCCGTCGCCGACTTCAAGACCGCGGGCGGCCAGTTCGGCCTGCCGCGCGACCTCAACGTGATCGCCCTGTTCTACAACAAGAAGATGTTCGACGCGGCGAGTCTCCCCTACCCCGATGACACCTGGGACTGGGCGAAGCTGGTCGAGGTCGGCAAGAAACTGACGGTCGACAGCAATGGCGACGGCAAGACCGACCAGTGGGGCCTCTACACCGAGACCTCCGACATGGAGAACTACTGGTCGTCGCTGGTGTGGCAGAACGGCGGGGACGTCCTCGCTCCGGACCGCAAGTCGACCGTCCTCGGGACCGACCAGGCCGTCGGCGGAATCCAGTTTCTCCAGGACCTGATCTGGAAGAACAAGATCGTGCCGGATCCGGCCCTCTTTGCCGAGACCGGCGACGCCTTCGAGCAGGGCAAGGCTGCGATGGAGATCAACGGCTCGTGGCTGGTCGCCACCGATCAGGCGGCCGGCCTCGATTTCGGGATCGCGCCGCTGCCGACGGGTCCCGCCGGCCGGGCGACATCGATCAACCCGACCGGGGCCGTGGTCTACGCCGGGTCCAAGAGCCCCGCCGCCGCCTGGGAGTTCGCGAAGTACCTGGCGAGTCCGGCGGCCCAAACCAAGCTGATGGAACTGCGTGCCTCGCTTCCGGCGAACAAGGACGTCCTCGCGGGTCCCTTCGGCGCGTCGTTCGACGGGGCCAAGGTCCTCGCCGACGCGATCGCCTACGCCCACATCAAGCCCTCCTTCAAGGGCTACGACAACTTCGCGACGACGCTCCAGACGGAGCTCGACGCCAATGTCTTCATGGAGCCGAAGGAGACGGTCCGCCAGGCGATCGACAAGGTCCTGCCGGACCTCAACAAGATCCTCGCGGGCGGGTGACAGGCTCGGCAGCCCAGCGGGCGGCCCGTCCGGCACCCCGGCGGTCGGCCCGTTGACTGCACCTGCCGGCCACATCACGGAGGGCGCCGCCGGGCGCAGCACTCAGCGCAGCATCCGGCGGCGCACGGGAGGCCCGCTCGGCGGCGAGGGTCGCTGGGCGGTCCTCTTCCTCGCGCCGACGATCCTCGGGCTGGTCGTCCTCTCCGCCGGGCCGATCCTCGCGACGATCGCGATCAGCCTGACCCAATGGGACCTCCTGCGGGCGCCCCAGTTCGTCGGCCTGGACAACTTCGCGAACCTCGCCTCCGACGATCGCTTCCTGCTGGCCCTCCGCAACACCGCCTTCTACACCGTCGTGGCCGTGCCGCTCGGGCTGCTCGTGTCGCTGCCCCTCGCCCTGGCCCTCAACCAGACGATCCGCGGAATCGCCTGGATCCGGACCGCCTACTTCCTGCCCGTCGTCACCTCGACGATTGCCATCGCCCTCGTCTGGCAATGGATCTACAGCCCCGATTCCGGCCTTCTCAACCAGTTCCTCGGGTGGTTCGGGATCGCGCCACAGCGCTGGCTCAGCAACGCGACCCTGGTGATGCCGGCGATCATCGTGATGTCGGTCTGGCAGGGCCTGGGCACGAACATCATCATCTTTCTGGCCGGGCTCCAGGCCATCCCGGCCGAGCTGCTCGACGCGGCAAGCGTCGACGGCGCCGGATCCTGGGCACGCTTCCGGAACGTCGTCCTGCCGCTCCTGACGCCGAGCATCTTCTTCACCGGGATCCTGAGCCTGATCGACAGCTTCCAGGTGTTCGACCAGGTCTTCGTGCTGTCGCGGCCGCGCCCGACGGACGCGACGATCACGGTCGTCTACTTCATCTACGAGAACGGCTTCAAGTTCTTCAAGATGGGCTACGCCAGCGCCGCGTCGTGGGTCCTGTTCGTGATCGTCGCGATCTTCAGCGTCGTCTACTTCCGGTCGCAGAACCGCTGGGTCCACTACCAATGACGGCGCCGCCGATCCAGACTTCGCCCTGGCCGCGGCGCCTGCGGTCCACCCGCCGGGCCGCCTTCATCGCCCTCCTCATCGTCGGCGGGCTCCTGATGATGGTCCCGTTCCTGTGGATGATCACGACGTCGCTCAAGACCCGGGCCGAGACGTTCGCCGTGTCACCGACGTTCCTGCCGGCCCAGCCCCGCTGGGAGAACTACAGCGAGATGTGGAACGCGCTGCCGTTCGGCGAGTTCTTCCTGAACTCGATCAAGCTGGCCGTCCTCAATACCGCCGGACAGGTGATCAGCTGCTCGATGGCCGCGTACGCCTTTGCCGTCCTCCGGTTCCGCTTCCGGGGACCGCTCTTCGGGCTGCTGCTGGCGACCCTGATCATCCCGTTCCAGGTCGTCCTCGTCCCGAACTTCATCCTGTATCGGATGCTGCCCCACCCGTTCAGCACGAGCGGCAACTGGATCGGCACCCAGGAACCCTTGTGGGTCGGGGCGTTCCTCGGCGGTGCGTTCGGGACGTTCCTCCTGCGCCAGTTCTTCCTGTCGATCCCGCGCGAGCTGGCCGACGCGGCCCGGGTCGACGGCGCGAATCCGTGGCAGATCTATCGAAGGATCTATCTGCCGCTCGCCAAGCCCGCCCTGGCCACCCTGGCGATCTTCACCTTCATGTGGACCTGGAACGACTTCATCAACCCGATCATCTATCTTCGCGACGTCAGTTCGTTCACGCTGACGGCCGGCCTGTCGCTGTTCCAGGGTCAATACGTCGGGAAGTGGCCGCTCCTGATGGCCGGCGCCCTCATCAGTGTCATCCCGATGATCATCCTGTTCGTCGTCGCCCAGCGCCAGTTCGTCCGGGGGATCGCCATGACCGGGATCAAGGGATGAGCGGTGCGACGGTGGATCGGCTGCCGCTGTACCGCCGGATCGAGGCCGATCTCCGCGACCGGATCCGGTCGGGTGATCTGGCGTCCGGCGCCCGGATCGAGACCGAGCTCGATCTCATGAGCCGCTACGAGGTCAGCCGGGCGACGGTCCGCCAGGCCCTCGGCGAGCTCGTCGGCGAAGGCCTGCTCGAGATCCGGCGGGGCCTCGGGACGTACGTCACGACGCCCCGCTTCCAGCACACGATCGGCGGCTTCTATTCGTTCAGCCGCGAGATCGAGCGGCATGGCCTGCGGCCCGGAACGACGGTCCTGGGGCTCCGGATCGAGGCCGCGGACGAGCTCGTGGCCGGAGCGCTCGAGGTCGAGACGGGTACCCGCATCGTCGCCCTGCGGCGGCTCCGCCTGGCCGGCGAGGAACCGCTCGTCGTCGAGACGAGCTACCTGCCGGCCGAGCGGTTCGCGGGTCTCGAACATGTCGACTTCTCGACGGTCCGGCTGTACGACACCCTCACCGCGGACTACGGTTGCCGACCCGTCCGGGCTCGGGAAACGTTCGAGCCGATCCTCCTCAGCGACGACGAGGCCGGGCTCCTCGGGCAGGCCGCCGGCGGCCCCGCGCTGCGTGTCGAGCGGATCGCCTACGACCAGGACGACAGCCCGATCGAGTTCTGCCGAAGCACGGTCCGCGGTGACCGCTACCAGTACGCCGTGGAGCTGCGCGACCGATGACGACGCGACCGCTGACGACCTCCTCCCCGCCCGATCTCGGGCACCTCGTCGGCTGGCGGGAATCGTCGACGACCGGGGACGCGATCGAGGCGGCGCTGGCGGCCGCCCAGGGCACGGATGCGACGCGCACCGCCCGGGCGATCCTCGGCCGCGCCGAGCGGGTCGTCGTCACCGGGGCCGGCTCCTCGTACTACCTGGCCCAGGCCGTCGCGGCCGCGGCCCGCGAGACGACCCACCGGCCCTACGTGGCTGCGCCCCTCTCGGAGCTCCTTCTCCGCCCCGACGGGGTGCTGCTCGGCCTTCCGCCGGCGGCCCAGCCGGTCATCGTGATCTCGCGATCGGGCTCCACCTCGGAAGCCGTTCGGGTCGTCGACGAGATGCGTGGACGCGGCCATCCGACGATCGCGGTGACATGCCGCGGCACGAGCCCGATGTCCACGCGGGCCGACGTCGCCCTTGTCTCGCCGGCCGGTGACGAAGCCGCCATCGTCATGACCCGGTCCTTTGCCAGCATGCTCGCGCTCCTCCTCCGGGTGATCGCCGACGTCGCGGAGGACGCCGAGCTGGCGGCAGACCTCGACGCCCTGCCGGGCCACTGGCCGGAGGCGGTCACTGCGGCCGACGTCGGGCGGCGCCTCGGGGCGACAAACTGGAGCCGGGTCGTGATCCTCGGCGGCGGTGCGGCGACATCGATCGCGATCGAGTGGGGGCTGAAGCTGACCGAGACGACCCAGGTCCCGATCCTGGCCTGCGAGCCGCTGGAGTTCCGCCACGGCCCGATCTCGGTCTGCGAGCCGGGGATGTTGGTCGTTGCCCTGATCGGCGGGCCGGGAGCCGAGGACGAGCTGCGAGTCGTCGCCGAATCGACGGCCCTCGGGGCCACGACGTGGGTCATCGGCCAGGCCGAACCCGCCGCGCCGGTCGGGGAGCTGAGCCTGATCGGCGCCGGCCTCCGCCCGATCGCCCGCCTGCCGCTCCTCGTCCACCCGGCCCACGCCCTGGCGTTCAGCCTCGCCGCGACGCGCGGCCTCGACGCCGACCGGCCGCGCCACCTGGAGCAGGTCGTCATCCTCGACCCGCGATGAGCGGCAGCGACGCCCGATGACCCGCGCCGACGAGGGCCCGATGGACCTGCGCCTGGCCGACTTCCGGCCGCAATCGTCGCTGCGGGTCGCGAGTCACCTTCCCGAGCGGCCGCGGTTCCCGGTGATCGACGCCCACAACCACCTCGGCTCGCCGTTCGGCGGCGACTGGGCCACGCGCCACCCCGGCGAACTCGCCGACACCCTCGACGCGGCGGGTGTCGAGCTCCTCGTCAACCTCGACGGCGGCCAGGGCGACGGCCTGTCGCGCGAGATCGGGCGCTGGCACAGGTCGCTCTCCGATCGCGTGGCCGTCTTCGCCGGCCTCGACTACGACCTGTGGGCGGTCGATGCGGCCTTCGGCGAGACGGAAGCTGCTCGGCTGCGCGACGCGGCGGCCCGCGGGGCGCGCGGCCTGAAGGTCTGGAAGACGCTCGGCCTCCGCGCCCGGGACCCCGCTGGACGGCTCGTCGCCGTCGACGACGCCCGGCTCGATCCGATCTGGTCCGCCGCTGCCGAGCTCGGCTTGCCCGTCGTCATCCACGTCGCCGATCCGATCGCGTTCTTCGACCCGCTCGACGCCACGAACGAGCGCTGGGAGGAGCTCCGCGAGCAGCCCGACTGGCATTTCTGGCCAACCAGGCGCGACGGCGACCCGGGCGCTCCCGGGTTCCCGCCGTTCGACGAGATCCTCGCCGCCCTCGATCGCCTCCTTGGCCGCCATCCCGCGACGACCTTTGTCGGCGCCCATGTCGGCTGCGCCGCAGAGGACCTCGGGCTCGTCGGCCGGATGCTCGACGCCCACCCGAACTTCCACGCCGACATCGCGGCCCGCCTCGGCGAGCTCGGCCGCCAGCCGTACACTGCCCGCGACTTCTTCCTCCGGTTTGCGGACCGGATCCTGTTCGGGGTGGACATGGCGCCCGATCCGGCGATCTACCGGATTCACTACCGGTTCCTCGAGACGCGTGACGAGTCATTCGACTACGGGACCGGGCCCGTACCCGAACAGGGCCGCTGGCAGATCCACGGGCTCGGCCTGCCGGACGACGTCCTGCGCAAGGTCTATCGCGACAACGCCCGGCGGATCCTGGGCCTCGGAGGGACGGCGTGACGGCGAGCGAGGCGAACCAGGCGACCCTCCGCCTGGGGACGCTCCGCGGCCTGGCGGCGTGCGCCTCGGAACGCGGAACCTTCGCCGTTCTCGCCCTCGACCATCGCCAGAACCTCCGCAGGGAGCTCCGCCCGACCGATCCCGAGGCCGTCACCTACGCGGAGATGGTCGATTTCAAGCGAGCCGTCGTCCGGGCGCTCAGTGCGGTCGCGACCGGCACCCTGCTCGATCCTGAGATCGGCGCTGCGCAGGCCATCGCCGACGGATCGCTGCCGTCGGCGGCCGGGCTGATCGTCGCGGTCGAGGCAACCGGGTTCGTCGGCCCGTCGACCGCCCGCGTCAGCCGGATCCTCGACGGCTGGAGCGTCGCGCAGGCCAAACGAATGGGCGCGTCGGCCGTCAAGCTCCTCGTCTACTACCACCCGGACGCGCCGAATGCGGCCGACCAGGAGCGGTTCGTCGCTGCCGTCTCGGCGGCCGCCCGGGCTGCCGATATCGCCCTGTTCGTCGAGCCGCTGTCGTTCTCCCTCGTCGAGGGCGAGAAGCTCAGCGGCGAGGCCCGTCGCCGGGTCGTCGTCGAGACCGCCTGCCGGCTGACCGCGATCGGCGGCGACATCCTGAAGGCCGAATTCCCGTACGACGCGTCCGTCGACGACGAAGGCCGCTGGCGCGAGGCGTGCGCAGAGCTGGACGCGGCGTCGGCGGTCCCGTGGGTCCTCCTCTCGGGCGGCGTCGCGGACGAGATGTTCGAGCGCCAGGCCGCGGCCGCCTGCGACGCCGGGGCCAGCGGGGTCCTCGTGGGCCGCTCGGTCTGGGCGCCGGCGGCGGGGCTGGCGGCAGCCGAGCGGGACCACTGGCTCGCGACCGAGGGTCGGCGCCGCCTGCAGCGGCTGGTGGACCTCGCCGACGAGCACGGCCGGCCATGGTCCGCTCGCCCGGGTCCCTTGGCGAACCCGCCCGAGCCCGGCGACGGCTGGTACCGCGAGTACCCCGCGTGATTGCCGGAACGCCTGACCGCGCCCCCGACCTCGACCTCCTGGTGATCGGCGAGCTGAACCCCGACGTGATCGTGGCCGACCCGGATCCGGTGCCGGTCTTCGGCGAGCGGGAGCGGATCGTCGCGGCGATCCAGCTGACCGTCGGCAGCTCGTCGGCGATCGCGGCCTGCGGCGCCGCGCGGCTCGGCCTGCGGGTCGCGTTCGCCGGTGTCGTCGGCGACGACGCGTTCGGGCGGTTCATGCTCGGCGAGCTGGCGGCGCGTGGCGTCGACGTCTCGGCCTGCACGACCGATCCGGCAATGCCCACCGGGGCCACGATCGTCCTCACGAGCGGCCACGACCGGGCGATTCTGACGGCGGTCGGGACGATCGGCAGCCTCGATGTCGAGGCGATTCCGGCGGCGCTCGTGGCGCGGGCCCGTCACGTTCATGTCGGCGCATTCTTTCTCCAGTCG
The DNA here is from genome assembly GCA_038204565.1 of Candidatus Limnocylindrales bacterium. Classification (GTDB taxonomy): domain Bacteria; phylum Chloroflexota; class Limnocylindria; order Limnocylindrales; family CSP1-4; genus CF-46. Next base: position 52,846 of record JBBRCU010000005.1, on the reverse strand, counting down.
CACGCCCGGGACGCTCTTCCGGAATTCCTCGCTGCCGCCCGAGCCGGCGGCGCAACGACCTCGTTCGACACGAACTGGGACCCGGCTGGCAGCTGGGAGGGCGTCGAGCCGATGCTCCGCGTGGCCGATCTGTTCTTCCCGAACGCCGCCGAGGCCCGCCGGATCAGCCGCCGCGACGACGTCGAGGAGGCCGCCCGCGGGCTGGCTCGGATCGGTGCGGCCGACCGGTCCGACGGCGGACCGCTGATCGTGGTGAAGCTCGGCGCCGATGGTGCCCTGGCCTGCCGGGCCACCGGGCCGGTCGAGCGGACGCAGGCACTGCCGGTGACGGCGGTCGACACGACCGGGGCCGGAGACTCGTTCGATGCCGGCTTTCTCGGGGCCTGGCTCGGTGGGGCGTCGGTCGCGGCGGCCCTCCGTTCCGGGGCGGCGTGCGGAGCCTTCTCGGCCAGCCGACTGGGCGGCGTCGACGGGCAGCCGACTGCGGAGGAGCTGGATGCCGCGCTCACCGCGTGGGGCCCGTGACCGTCGGCAACGCGCCGCGACGGCGGGTCCTGTTCGTTGCTGCCAACACCTCGATCGACCGCCTCCACCGGGTCGACCACCTCGTCCCGGGCGCCATCCACCGCCCCGACCTGGTCGTCGCCGTGCCCGGCGGCAAGGGCCTCAATGCCGCGCGGGCGGCCGCCGCGCTCGGGGTCGATGTCGTCGTCGCAGGGATCGTCGGCGGCCGGGCCGGTGAGTGGATCGCGGACCGGCTCGCGGCTCTCGGCATCCGGGCGACCCTGGTGCAGACCGCCGCCGAGACGCGGACCTGCGTGTCGATCCTGGATCGCTCGCGCGGTCAGCTGACGGAGTCCTACGAACCGGGCGAGGCGATCGACCCAGACGCCTGGGAGCGCTTCGGGGACGCGGTCGCCCGCGAGCTCGAGGCGGAAGGTCTCGGCGTGGTGACCATGTCCGGGAGCCTGCCGCTCGGGGCGCCGGTCGATGGTTACGCGCGGATCGTCCGCCTGGCCACGAGCGCGGGGATCACCGCGATCGTCGACGCCCACGGAGCGGCCCTCGAGCATGCACTCGCAGCCTCGCCGGCGATCGTGAAGGTCAACGCGGCCGAGGCGGGCGCATCGTCCACGGTCACGGGCGAGGTGCTGCCAGCGGCTCGATCTATCATCGCCCGGGGCGCCGGCGCGGTCGTCGTCACGCTCGGAGTTGACGGCGCCATCGTCGTCGACGCGAGTGGTTCATGGCGGCTGTCGGGCCCGACGACCAGCGGGACCTACCCCGTTGGCAGCGGCGACGCCTTCCTCGCCGGTCTCGCGGCGGGGATCGTGGGCGGCCGCGATCTCGTAGACGCGGCGACGGAGGGAATGGCCGCCGGCTTCGCCAACGCCCAGGTGCCCGGGGCCGGCGTCCTGGATCCGGCAGTCGTCAAAGACGCGCTCCGTCAGGTCACCGCGGCGGCGATCAGCGAACCCTGACCAACGACGAAGGCCAGCCCCGCTGGGCCGGTCCTTCGTCACTATTTGATCGTCGCGAGGCGAATGTCAGGCCCCGACGGCCGCCTTGAGGGCGGCGATGGTCGAGGTCAGCTGGATCCCGGCCGGACCGCTGAGCTTCGATGCGAGGCCGTCCACCTTCGTCGCGAGATCGGTGACTGCGGTCCTGGCCGCGGTCATGTCGCCGCTCTGGAGGCTCGTCCGAAGCGCGGCCGTGAGCTGGGTCAGGGCGCTTGTGTCGGCGGCGGTCAGGCCGCTGGCGGAGGTGTTGGCCGTGATCGCGGCGTCGACCTGGTCGAGCGCGGCGAGGGCCGCCTGGCTGCCGAGGCTGGCGGCGGCCGAGGCGTCGATGCTCGGGGCCACGATCGACGTGCCCGGAATCGTCGAGCCGGCGGGCGTGTTGCAGGCGCCGAACGCGATCGCGAGGGCGAACCCGGCGCTCGCGATCAGGGCGATGCGGCGCGTGCGTGGGGCCCGACGGGCGGACATGGACAGGTCGTGGTCGAGGGTCGCGGTGCGTGGCGCGACGGGGATCTGCGTCTTCATCGGCCAACCGTACGGCCAGAAGTGGTGCACGAACCCACCGTCGTCGGGCGCGACCATCGAATCTGGCTCGCAGTCGGTCCTCGGAGTGACCTCCCGCGCGCTCGGCAGGCACCGCGATTGAATCATCATGATGGGTCGATCACACTCCGCTGATGACCAAACGCTTGCAGGTGCGCCTCGACGGGCGACGCATGTGCCAGGCCGCGATGGGTCACCTCCCTGCGGATGGAATTCCCGGAACGAACCCAACGGTGCCGCGGGCGAGTGTCAACTTCGCCGTCATGGCCGCCAGTCGGCCGACCACGCATCCTGGGCATCGCGCAGTCGGCCTTCCTTGCCTCCTTGCGGCGGGCGCTCGCGGGCTGACCGAGGGCCGACGCGACCGCCGCGGATCATCGTGCCCGGCCAAGGTCGCGGTCGGAAGCCTCAGATCGAGCCGCGCGGCGCGATCCAGCGCGTCGGCTGGCCGGTGATGGCAGCGATCCGGTCGTAATCCTCGTCGTAGTGGACGACGGGGAGGGCGTGGCGCTCGGCGGCGGCCGCGATGATCAAGTCTGGCAGGCGAACGCTTCGCTGGTGGCCAGGACCTTTCGCCGCGAGCGCGCGATGGACGGCGAGGGCACGATCCCAGTCGGCAGGGGTCGTTCGGACGACGTGTGCGGCACGAAGCCCCAGAGCGAAGCGGTCGTACTCGGCAAGGGACCGCGCGCCGTTCAGGTATTCGAGCAGGATCGGCTCGCTCAGCGCGACCTCATCGGCATCGACGGCGTCCGCCAGGATGGCCCCGACCGATGCGACGCGAGCCGCCAGGATCAGGGCGCTCGTATCGAAGAGCTCGATCACCCCGGCTCCGACCCGTACGGTTCGCGTGCCTCGGCGAACCGGTGCGAGCGCATCGCGTCGAGGTCCTCGAGATCGAGCGCGGGCCGGAACTCGACGATCCCCCGCCGTCGGCGCCGCCGCACGACATCGCTCAGGGCAGCGTGGACCGTGTCGACCATCCGGGTCGTGCCGAGGGCCTCCGCGGCCTGACTGACCAGTTCGAGGTCGAGGTCCATCGTCGTATGCTTTCGCATCGGCGGATCGTATGCATCGTGATGGAGTCCGTCAATGCATCGGCCGCCGGTTACCGTTCTCGACGCACAGGGGCCGTACCCCACCTTGACAGCCGGCGTTTCATAGGGGAAGGCCCGCGCCCCCGGCCGAGCGCCCCAGCCCAGGCGACAGCCCCACCCGATCCCGTGGAGGACCCGCGATGAGCAGCCCGGTTCGACGTTCCGTCGTGCTCGCAACCTTGCTGGCCCTGCTGCTCGGGGTGGTTGGCGCGTCGGCCCCAGCGGCTCTGGCCGACGGCGGTGGCAACCCGACCAGCACCCGCGTCGCCGGCATCAACATCGACAAGGCAACGATCCCCCAGCTCGAATCGGCGATGAACCACCATCGCCTCACGTCCGTCCAACTCGTCCAGTTCTACCTCCACCGGATCAAGGAGCTGAACCCGAGGCTGCACGCGGTCATCAAGGTCAATCCACAGGCCCTCGAGGAGGCCCGTGAGGCGGACCGCGCCAGGCGCCACGGCGACCACGGTCCGCTGCTCGGTATCCCGGTCCTGATCAAGGACAACATCGATTCGAGCGGCATGGCGACCACCGCAGGTTCGTGGGCCCTCGCCGGCAGCAAGCCCCACGACGCCTTCGTCGTGAAGCGGATGAAGCGGGCCGGCGCAATCATCATCGCCAAGGCAAATCTGTCGGAGTGGGCCAACTTCCGGTCCGGGCCATCGTCGAGCGGCTGGAGCGGGATCGGTGGCCAGACAAACATGGCCTATGTCCTCGATCGCAACCCGTGCGGCTCGAGCGCGGGGACCGGCGCCGGGATCTCTGCCGACCTCGCGACCGTCGGCGTCGGGACCGAGACGGATGGCTCGATCGTCTGCCCGTCCGGCCAGAATGGGATCGTCGGGATCAAGCCGACCCTCGGGTTGATCAGCCGCTCCGGGATCGTCCCGATCTCAGCCGACCAGGACACCTCGGGGCCGATGGCCCGGAACGTCACCGACGCCGCCGTCCTCCTCGGGGCGATGACCGGCGTCGACGCCAGCGACCCCGCGACCGCCGCCCAGGTCGGCCATGCGACGAAGGACTATGCGAAGGACCTCGACAAGCACGCCCTGCGCGGCGCCCGGATCGGCGTCTGGCGCGAAGGCACCTACGACCCGACGGTCAGCCCCGAGGTCGACGCGATCATGAACGCCACGGTGGCAAGCCTCGAGGCGGCCGGCGCGACGATCGTCGATCCTGCCCGCATCCCGATCGAGCCCGCCTACGAGCCCGAGTTCGCGGCCCTCCTGTGCGAGTTCAAGACCGACATCGCCGGTTACCTCGCGGCGCACACCGCCGCCGGCTACCCGAAGACGCTCCAGGACCTCATCGACTTCAACAACGCCAACCCGGCGCTTGAAGGCCCGTGGAACTCGGCGATCTTCGAGGCGGCCCAGGCGACCGACGGGCGCGGCACCGCAGACTGCACCGCGGCGCGCGCCCTGGCGACCTCGACTGCCCAGGCCGCGATCGACAACACGATGGCGGCCAACCATCTCGACGCGATCATCGCCCCGACGAACGGCCCGGCCTGGGTGACCGATCCCGTGAACGGCGACCTCGGCGGCGACTTCTCCGCCTCTGTCGGTTCGTCGAGCCCGTCCGCGATCGCCGGCTACGCCACCATCACCGTGCCGGCGGGCTTCGTCGGGCCCCTGCCGGTCGGCGTTTCGTTCATCGGTGGCCGTTGGTCGGAGCCTGAGCTGATCGGCCTCGCCTACGCGTTCGAGCAGGCGACCCACATCCGGACGCCGCCACAGTTCCTCGCGACGACGGCGGGGGCCGCGGCGACACGCGCCGCCACCCCTGCCGGCGCCGTTGCCGGGCCGAAGGCGCACGATGACCGCCGGGCGACCGTCGCTGCCCGGAACGTCCGCTGGGCGATGCTGGGGGTGCGGTAGTACGCGAGGTTCGGTAGAGGGCGACGAGCTTCGGGCTTGATCCGCGCTGGCGCACGCGCGACCCCGCGAACTTCTGCAATCCCGCGCCCATGCCCCACGTCGCCGAGGAGCGCAAGGGAGTGCGCAAGCGTCGTCGTGTTGCCCGCGTCCTGCAGCTGCCCGACCAGCTTCTGGTAGGACTCGATCTGGCCGCTGTAGTCGCAGCCGAGCCGGAACAGCTGCCGCGAGCGTGCTCGCGGCCTGACGCCGGTAGGCCGGCAGCGCGTTCGCCACTTTACACAACACACTGAGCCATATTGCTCAAGACGCGGAGATCGTCAACTCGCCGTGGCGGAGAAGCCGGCGATCACGCTTCGTATGGCGCGGCGAGGCCCGGCCGCATGGGGGGTGCCGGACGTTCGGGCCCTCCATCCCCTTGTTGACGGCGGCGGCCGCGTCGGCCGTGCCTCCTCCTCGTGCCGCACCCGTGAGGCAATCCCTGCAGGTCCTGGACGTCGCAATCGACGACCGTCTCCCTGCGATCTCCTTCATCCTGACCTCTATGCCGACGCCACGAAAACGAACGACTCGGTCTTCCAAACGCCCGCGTCCGGTCGGTTCGGGCCGGTCGTCCTCTCGACCTCAAGTGAACGCGCTTGATGGCTTCGTCGATCACACGATTGAGTCGGTGGGCGACCTCGCAAGCGCCGATGACCCGCTCGAGGTGGAGCTGTTCGCCAGCGCGGTCCTCGCCCTGCTCGACGATGAGCCCAATGACCCGCCGGACCGGCGTCTGGCCCGAGTTCGAGCGTTGATCGACCGCCTTGGGTCACGAACGGGCCCGCCGCGACGGCGATCCTCCACAGCCTCGCCGTGCTCCTGCCGAGTCCCGAATCAGGTTTCGCCCGCGATGCGGCCACGCGCCTCCGATTCCGCGGAGTAGGGCCGTTGACCTGGGCGGCGACCGCCGGCACAGCACGATGGATTTCCGCCGAAGCCGTCCGCTACGACTTCGGCGACCAGGACCTGATCGTCGCGACCTTCCAGCACAAGGGGCGTCCGCCCCACTCGATCAGCCTCACCGCCGACCACAACTACGGCGGGCTGTTCCGACAGGCCATCGTGGGCGTCGATCCCGAGGCGGTTCGCAAGGCCTGGGCGAAGATTTCGACGCAGCCTCTCCAGCCGATTGCGGCCGCGGAGCTGGCCGCTCGCTGGGCCGCTGGAACCGGGGTGTACCGGCTATACGCCGGTGCGCCCGTGGACGAAGCCGTGATCCAGATCATCCCCCTTCTGGAGGCACGAGCAGCCGCGCTCCCCGCGGCACCCAGGCCGGCCGACAAGCCCAAGCTTGATGCCGGGGCCCGCCGGGCGTTCATCAGCGCATTCGTCGGGTCATCGCAGGCGTCTGCGAATCCTTGCCGGGGGCGTCGATGCAGAGCTCCTTGTCGATTGGCTCGTCGACTTCCGGAATGGCCACGGCGAGGGCGACCTCGACCGCTGGAGCCCGATCGTTGTCGAGATCGCGATGCTTGACTGGCTGCCGGGCGGAAAGGCGGCGCTGAGCCTGGGTGAACGGGTCCCCCTTGAGGTGGTGACGACCGGCCGACCAGCGGCCCGTTGCATCACGGTTGATCTCGCCGGCCTTGGTCTCGACGACGAGGAATCCACGCTCGGGGTCGGCGATCACGAGATCGGTCTCGCCGTCGGTCAGCGGGCCGTGGTTCGTCGAGTGCGCGATCGGCTCCCACCCGACTCAACCGCGGTGCCAGGCTGCCATCTCCTCTGCATCCATCTTGCGGGGCGCTCGCATTCGCCGCAGATCGGGAGGCCGTCGTCGCCCGTTGGGCCCTCGTGTGGTCACCTGCGAGGAAGCGGCCGCAGGACGCGCGGATGAGCTCGTCGCTGACGTCGAGGGCGGCGTCATGGGCGGCGTCATGGGCGGCGTCGGCGGGCAATCGCTTCCACCGGCGACCCTCCGTTGCCGGTCGCGTCGTTGCGCAGCAGGCGCCTCAGGAGGAACGCGGCTTCCCTCGCCAGGGTTGTCGGCGGTCCCGGACGACCGTCGATCCGAGGCAAATCTGCGATGACCTGGTGACGCCTAGCCTGACACGGGTCTGGCCCACCCTGTTGCGTGTAGCCGAATACCTTGGAGGGTCGTGATATGCGGCTACACGCAATGGCATGGAGGGTCCTATCGGATCGGCCGCTCACCTCGGATCGGCCGCTCACCCCAGCGACGAGATCCATGTCAGGCTGGCCCGACCGCGTCGCGCCCGATATCGGATCCACGGCGGATCGCTGGCGGACCTGCTGGAGGCCCGTGCCGGCGGCGCCGAGGTCATCGTCCCCGGCGACAGCGACCTGTGCGAGGAGTGTGGAGTCGCCGGACTGATCCGGTCCCTTGACGCCGCCGCCTCCGTCCCAGCACCATTTCGAACATGAAGAAGTAGAGCGTCCTGCGGATCGTCCGCGCCCTGTCGATCGTTGTCGTCCTCGCCGCGATCGTCGCCCAGGCCAAGGCCCTGGCGGACGCGAACGCCTTCGACGCGACCCGCTTCTTTGCCTACTTCACGATCCTGAGCAATCTGATCGGGGTCGTCGCGTTCGGGTAGCTGGTCACACGTCCCGAGGCAACGCGGACACGGGGCGAGGAGCTGCTCCGGGCCGGCGCCGCGATCTACCTGACGGTGACGTTCTTCGTCGTGATCGCCCTGCTCTCGAACGTCGATGTCGGGCTCCAGCTCGTCTGGGTCGACGTCGTCCTCCACAAGATCTTCCCGATCATCGTGGTCCTCGACTGGCTCCTCGATGCGCCGGCGATGCGCCTCGTGACCCGGGACATCCTGAACCTTCTGGCGTTTCCGGCGGCCTGGACGAACCTCACGTTGATCCGCGGCGCGGTCGATTCGACGAACTGGTACCCGTACCCGTTTCTGAACCCGGCCAACGGCGGCTACGGCCAGGTGGCGGTCACGATCGTCGCGGTCCTCGTTGGGTTTGTCGGGATCTCGTGGGCGATCCTGTGGCTCGGCAACGTGCGCCGCGGCGACGCCGGGGAGTGGCGGCCCACCGCCTGAGCACGGCCGCCTGAGCACGGCCGCCTGGACCTCAGCCGAGGGTGACCGTCTCCCGCCAGTGCGGGATCTTCGTCGTGAAGCCGAGCGCCTGGACCTTCGGCTCGATCGCGATCTGCGCTTCCGGATCGCCGTGGACGAGGAACACCATCTTCGGAAAGCCCGCGCCGCCGGCGGCCTTGCCCTCCGCGAAGTGGCCCAGCCAGGCGAGCAGCTCGGGCTCGTCGGCGTGAGCAGAGAATCCGCTGATCGAGCGGATCTTGCACTTCACCTGGCGAACCTGGCCGTCGAGCTTGACGGTCGTCGCGCCGGCCTGGAGATGGGCGCCGAGCGTGCCCTCGCCCTGGTAGCCGACGAAGAGGAGGGTCGCCGCAGGATCGCCGATCAGGTTCCGCAGATGGCCGAGGACGCGGCCGCCGGTGAGCATCCCATTGCTGGCGATGATCATGTACGGCCGCTGGGCCTGGGCGATCTTCATCGAGTCCTTGACGTCCCGGGTCACGGTCTGGTCCGGGTAGTCGAGCGGCGTGTCGCCCGACCGGAGAAGCGCCCGCGTCTCGTCGTCGAAATACTCGGCGTGGCGGCGGTAGATATCCGAGGCCTTCGAGGCCATCGGCGAATCGAGGTACAGCGGCAGCTTCGGGATCTTGCCTTCCTCGAGGAGCCGGTCGAGGGCGAAGACGATCTCCTGGGTCCGCCCGATCGCGAACGACGGGACGAGAAGCACGCCGCCGGCGTCGGCGACGAGATGGACGGTCTCGGCGAGGATCCGGATCGCCTCGTCCTCAGGTTCGTGCTCGCGACCGCCGTAGGTCGTCTCAACGAGGAGATAGTCGGTGGCGGTGAGGATCGTCGGGTCGCGGATGATCGGGGTGTCGGGCCGGCCGAGATCGCCCGAGAAGACGATCGTGGTCTCGCGCTCCGGGCCGGGGCCGGCAGGTCCCGCCGCCTCGATCCGGACGCGGATGATCGCCGAGCCGAGGATGTGGCCGGCGTCGAGATACGTGGCGTGGACGCCGGGTGCGACCTCGAGCTCCTCGCCGTAGCGGATCGCGTCGAAGTGCTCGATCGCGGCCTGGGCGTCGTCGGCGGTGTAGAGCGGCTGGTCGAGGTCGATGTCCATCGTCGCGGGCTGGGCGCGGAGGTCACGCTCGGGATTGCCCGTCGGCGCGGGGGCGGGCGCGGGCTCGGGCCCCGGCGCGGGCTCGGGCCCCGGCGCAGGCTCGCGCCCCGGCGCAGGCTCGCGCCCCGGCGCGGGCTCGGGCGCCACGAGGGCAGGCGGGGCTGACGCGGTCGCGATCGTCTCGGCCTCCGACGTGCCCTGCGGCGCGAGGGGCGGCGGCGCGTCGTCGAGGTGCTCGTGGAGGACCGGCGCCGGGGCCTTGCCAGCCGCGACGTCGAGGGCCTCCTGGTAGAGCTCGGCCTCCTTGCGGTCATCCTCGACGGCCCGATCAGGATGCTTCTTCTCCCATCGGATCTCGCGCTTGGCGAATTCCTCCTGGAGCTTTCCGGAATCGAGCAGGACGAGGGCCGCAAGCTCGCAGGTCCCGGCCGTGGCGATGATCCGGCCGCGATAGCCCTCCTTGATCACGTGAGGGATCAGCCCGCAGTGGTCGAGGTGGGCATGGGTCAGGAGCATGACGTCGAGGGTGGCTGGGTCGTAGGCCAGAGGGATCCGGTTGCGGATCGCCTCGTTCGGGCTGCCCTGGAACATCCCGCAGTCGATGAGGACGCGGGCTCGACCGGTCTCAAGCAGGTACTGCGAGCCGGTGACGGTGGTCGCACCGCCGAGGAAGTGGAGGTCCATGTGCGGAGTGTCGCACCGCTGGCGGTCGGGCATCGGGCGGCGGCGGGGGCTGGGCGTGGCGGGCGCGTTGCAGGTTGGAGGTTTGGCGGGTAGGGCGGGGTTGGGCGGGCGACCCCGGGTTGGGCGGGGTTGGGCGGGCGACCCCGGGTTGGGCGGCCGATCCCCTGGTCAGTCGCCGCGGACGGCCCGGGTGATTGGCCGCGCCACGGACCGCCGCACCGCCGGCGCGGGGCGGTCCCGATCGGACGCCGCGGGCTCGAGGAACAGCGCCTTCATCGGGCAGCAATCGACCGCCCGTTGGGCATCGTGGAGCCGCGACGGATCGACCGGGCCGGGCCGGAGGATCGGATACCGCCACTCGTCGAGGTCGATCAGATCCGGGACGAAATCGCCGCACAGGCCGTAGCCGTCGCAGCGGATCCAGTCGACGCGGAACTTGGCCTCCTTCACGCGGCCTCGATCCGCGCCCCGGTGATCGAGCAGCGTCCGGTCCGGGCGTGCTCGACGAACTCGTCGCCGAACACGTTGAGGGCACTCGTCATCAGCTGGACCGCTCCGTCGGGGTGGTGACAGGCGCCGCGGCCGGCGGTCTGGCGGGCGAGGCGTTCGACGTTGGCGAGGTCCTCGTCTCGTGCGATGCCGTTCGCGAGACGAGCGGTCGCATCGCCGATCGCGCGGAGCCCGTGCAGGCAGGGACCGCACTGGGCCGCGCTTTCGTCGGCCATGAACGCCATGATCCCGGCCGTCGCCGCGACGCCGCAGACGTTCAGCGGCAGGAGCCCGACGATGCCGCAGCCAAAGGCCAGGTCGGCGCGGGTCATCGCCGCAGGATCGAGCGGGAGGTCCCACACGTCCCGGGCCGCCGCCCATGTGCCGAAGTAGCCGCCGAGGATGACCGCCTGCGTGCGCTCCTGGCGAACCTTGGCGTCGCTCGCGATCTCGCCGATCGTCGTGCCGAGCTCGATCTCGCGAACGGCCGGCGCCTCGATCTCGCCGCTGACGGTGACGAGGGCGGTGCCGGGCGTGTCGAGCCGGCCAGCAGATCGGTACCAGCGCTCGCCGAACCGCCCGATCAGGGCCGCATACGCGAGGCTTTCGACGTTCTGGACGAGCGTCGGCAGGCCGTCGACGCCGGACCGCGAGACCCGCGGCGGGGAGGTCGTGGGCCGGGCGTCGCGGGTGTTGATGCAGTTCACGGCCGCCGACGATTCGCCCGCGACGTAGCTGATGGGCGCGAGCACGATCCGGGTCCGGCCGGCCCACTCCGTCGTCCGCTCGGCGAGGGCCTCACCGATGGCCCGGGCCGCGAGTTCGTGCTCCTGCCCGATGTAGAAGACGATCTGATCGGCCCCGATCGCCTCGGCCGCCAGGAGGGCCCCGTCGATCACGAGATGCGGCCGGTGCGCCATCAGCGTCCGGTCCTTGAAGCTGGCCGGCTCCCCTTCGGCACCGTTCACGACGACGACAGCCTGGCCGCGCTCGCGTTCGGCCAGGGCCTGCCATTTTCGCCCGACGGGAAAGCCGGCGCCGCCGCGGCCGAGGAGCCCGCTCGCGTCGATTTCCTCGATGAGGTCGGCGCGGCGGTTCGACTGGCGGTGGTCGCCGAGCCTGGCCAGATGCGCGTCGAAACGCTCTGCCCGGCCGTCGAGCGGCGGCCCGGCCAGCAGCCGCTCCGGTTGGTTCGAGATCAACGAGTCCTCCGCGTGGCTCCAGGTCGGATCACCCTCACACACCCTTGAGGCATCGACCTGTGGGGAAAGTTTCCCCCGGACCGGCGGGCGCGGGCGCGGCGCGGCCGGCGCGGGCGCGGCGCGGCCGAGTCAACGCGTGACTCAGAAGCCACGCCAGCGAGCGTGGCGTCGTCGCAATTCACTCGCGACCGAGCGTGCTAAGCCCGGATTTGAGTCAAGTGGTGGCTCGGGCTCGGGCTGCGCGTTGGCGTCGGGCCTGGCGCCGCCGGCCGTTGCGTATAGCCGCATGATTTGAATCTCGCGTTATGCGGCTACTTGCAATCGCCGGGCGACTTCTCTTCGCCGGCGCCCGCGGGCAGAACGAGCCCGGCCCGCCCGCTCAGCCGAAGGCAGCGAGCACCAGCGTGTCGAGCGCGATCGCCGCGAACAGCAGCGTCAGGTACGAGATCGAGTACTTGTAAAGGCGGATGGCGCCGGCGGTCGACTCCTCCTCGGAATCGCCGCGCCGCCACAGCCCCCAGGCCTGGCGCAGGAACAGCGCGCCAAGCACGACCGCCGCGACGAGGTAGACCGGCCCCATCCGGGCAACCGCGAACAGGACGAGCGAGATCGCAACCATGAGGATCGTGTAAAGCCCGATCTGACGGGTCGTTTCCGGGATCCCGCGGACGACCGGCAGCATCGGCACGCCGGCGGCCGCGTAGTCCTTGCGGATCCGCAGCGACAGCGCCCAGAAGTGCGGCGGCGTCCAGTAGAAGACGAGGGCGAACAGGATCAGCGCCGGCACCCCGACGTTGCCCGTGACCGCGGCCCAGCCGATGACCGGCGGCAATGCCCCGGCCGCTCCGCCGATGACGATGTTCTGGGGCGTCGAGCGCTTCAGGAAGATCGTGTAGACAACGACGTAGAACGCGATCGCGAGGAGCCCGAGGAACGCCGCGAGGAGGTTCACGAAGAACGCGAGCACCGCGAACGCGATTGCGCCGAGGACGATGCCGAACACGACGGCCCGCTCCGGGTCGACCTCGTGGGCCGGCAGGGGCCGGCGTCGGGTCCGGGCCATCAGGAGATCGATGTCGCGGTCGAGATAGCAGTTGATCGCGTTGGCGCTGCCGGCCGCGAGCGTCCCGCCGATCAGCGTCCAGACGGTCAACCATAGCCAGTGGCCAAGCTGGATCCCGGGCACCTGACGGGTCGCGAGGACCATCGCCGGCACCGTCGTCACGAGGAGGAGCTCGATGATTCGCGGCTTCGTCAGCGCGATGTAGGCGCGGACCGTGTCCTTCCGGCTCCGGATCGTTGGCGGTTCTCCGTCGGGAGACCCCGCAACGGGCTCGCCGCTGCCGCCGGCCGTCTCGCTGACCCGCGAGCGGGCCTCGAGATACGACACGCTGACGAGCGCGACGAGGAGAGCCCAGATCACCGCTCCGAGCGCGAGATGGAGCATCTGCGTCCAGCCCGACAGCCCGGTCAGGATCTGGAGCCCGCCGATGACGGCCTGGATCGGGAAGAGCGCCGCGGCGATCGCCGCGAGCCGGATGATCGAGCGTGGCCGCGGGCGGATCCGCCAGGCGCTGAGGAAGACGCCGCCGACGATGAAACTGACGATCACCGCGATCCAGCGGTGGAGGACCTGTGCGGAGTTGGCGTCGGTCAGCTGCGGGAAGGCGGTGCCGTTCATCAGCGGCCAGTCCGGGAAGACATACCATTGCGACGTCGCCGTCACGTGCGAACCGAAGAGGAGCAGCGCGAACACGCTAGCGGCCCCGAACGCAGCGATGAGCGTGAACCGCTGGTTCCCGCTGCCCGACATCCGGGCGGGATACACCGAGCGGGCCAAGATCCAGACGAGCAGCCCGACGAGCGCCATCGCCGAGGCGAGATGGGCCGTGACCGACTCGCCGGAGTTGCCGAGTCGAACGGTCTCCCTGCCGAGCCAGGCCTGGAAGCCGACAAGAAGGACGGCGACGACGGTCGCGCCGACGAGGACGCGCCGGTCGCGCTGGTCGCGGAGGGCGAAGATGGCGAGGCCGAGGACCTCGAACCCGATCACGACCGCAACGCCGCGGTGAATCCACTCCAGCCACGCTTTGTAGTCATCGAGGGCCGGGATCAGCTGGCCATGACACAGTGGCCAGTCGGGACAACCGAGACCTGAGCCGGTCGCCCGGACGATGACCCCGATCGTGACGAGCAGGATGGCCGTCACGACGGTCGCCGCGGCGAGCTTCTGGAAGCGGGTCACGAGCCTCCTCGGGGGCGCGATTCGGGGGCGCGCCAAGTCCGACGGCCGCGCGCTCGCCATTCTAGCGCGGGGTCGTCGCCGAAGCCGCCGCTGATCTCGAAGCTGCCGCTGCCGCCGCTGCCACCGGCCGAATTCGCCGAACGCCTGGGCTGCCGGCCCGCGCCGTCCCGAGCGACCCCGCCCGGCCATTGTGTGTAGCCGCATTACCGCGTCCCTGTGCCGCGGGCGGCGGCTGGCGCGCGTGGCGCGGCGGCTGGGTCTGAGCGATTCCGCCCGGCCATTGTGTGTAGCCGCATGGATCGAAGGGGCGGTCTCAAGTGAACAACGCAACATCTCCAGCGAGCAGTCACTGAATGACTGATCGCCTGGAGGTGACGGGATGGGTCGTCGACGAGGAGACAACGGCCGGCGGCTGACGGACGCCGAGCGACTGGAGGTCCGCCGCCTCGTCGGCTCGGGCCAGCCGTACCGGGTGGCCGCGAGCGCGGTCGGGACGACGGAGCGGACGATCAGGCGGCTGCTCCGAACGACCGGTGGCCTGCCGCCACGGCAGCGGGAGCGATCGGCGCTCCGGTTGTCGGTCGCCGAGCGCGAGGAGATCAGCCGGGCCCTCTTAGTCGGGAGCTCACTTCGGGCGATCGCAGCTGGGCTCGGCCGGGCGCCCTCGACCGTCACCCGCGAGGTGGCCCGGAATGGCGGCCGGCGGCGGTATCGTGCGTGGCGGGCGGAGGTTGGCGCCGACCGGCGGTCACGCCGGCCGCGAGTCGTCAAGCTTGCCCGGAGCGTCCGGCTGCGGACGGAGGTCGAGCGGCTCCTGGGCCTCCGCTGGTCGCCCGAGCAGATCGCGGCGCGCCTGCGCCAGGAGCATCCGGATGACCGGGAGATGCGGGTGTCGCACGAGACGATCTACCAGTCGCTGTTCGTCCAGACGCGGGGCGCTCTGCGCCGCGAGCTCCACGCCTGTCTGCGCAGCGGCCGAGTTCGCCGTCGGCCCCAGCACCGGACGGCGCGCCAAGGGATCCTGACCAACATGGTCCTGATCAGTGAGCGCCCGGCCGAGATCGAGGACCGGGCGGTGCCGGGCCACTGGGAGGGCGACCTGATCATCGGCGGCCGGAGCCACTCCGCCATCGCCACCCTCGTCGAGCGCCAGACCCGCTACGTCGTGCTCCTCGCCCTGCCGGCCGGGCGGTCCGCCCCGGCCGTCCGTGACGCGCTGGCGGCCCGGATCTTGAGCCTGCCCGAGGAGCTCCGCCGAACGCTGACCTGGGACCGCGGCCACGAGATGGCCGAGCACGTCCGGTTCACCGTCGACACCGGCGTCAGGGTCTACTTCTGCGATCCCCACAGCCCCTGGCAGCGCGGCACCAACGAGAACACCAACGGCCTCCTCCGCCAGTACTTTCCGAAGGGCACCGACCTGTCGGTCCACGACCAGGCCCACCTCGACGCGGTTGCGGCAGAGCTCAACGATCGGCCTCGACAGACCCTCGGCTGGATGAAACCATCAGAGGCGCTCGCCAAGGTCGTTGCGTTGACCGACTGAACTCGCCAGGTCATATGCGGCTACTCGCAACAGCTTGGGGTCTTCCTCGTCGGCGCCGCGTCCTCCACGCAGGCGCCAGGTCTCCTCGCGGGCGCGGGCGCGGGCGCGGGCGCTTGCGCGCTCGCGCAACAGCGGCAAAAAGCGCAGGTGAGCGTCGACCTCTAGGCTACGGCTATGACCACCCGACTTCCCGTCGCGACGGCTGTTGCCGCGCTCGCGATCCTCCTCGCCGCCTGCGGCTCGAAGCCGGCAGGCACCGCGACCGCCACCACCACGGTCAGCCCATCGCGACCACCCGCCAGCGCCACGGCCAGCGTCCTCCCGCTCCTGGTCTCGAGCGAGGTCCGGGTCGGCGACAACCGGACGGTCTTCACCCTGACCGACCCGAGCGGGAAGCCGGTCGCCGCCCCCGGACGCGCGCTCACGATCGGCTACCGCGGCCCCGGCGGCGAAGTCGTCGCATCTGCGCCACAGACGTTCATCTGGGCGATCGAGGGCGCCTATGGCGTCTACGTCGGCCGCACGACGTTCGTCTCGGCCGGGGCCTGGACCGCCGACATCGCCACTCAAGCGCCGGGATCGCCGGCCGAGACGACCTCATTCAGCTTCGACGTCCGCCAGACACCAAACGTGGTCTCGCCCGGCCAGGCCGCGCCGTCGGTCAGGACCCCAACCCTCGCCGACGTCGGCGGCGACGTCGCGAAGATCTCGTCCGACGCGAAGCCGGAGAAGCGGTTCTACGAAACCTCCGAGGCCGACGCCCTCGCCGCGAAGAAACCGTTCGTCCTCGTCTTCGCCACGCCGAAGTTCTGCACGTCGTTGACCTGCGGGCCGACGCTGGACAAGCTCAAGCCGGTCGCGGCGGCCCACCCGGAGATGACGTTCATCAATGTCGAGCCGTACCAGCTGGCCTTCGCCGACGGATCGCTCCAACCGGTCCTGACCGATGGCGGCCTGACCCCGGTCGAGGCGACCGTCGCGTTCAAGCTCTCGACCGAGCCGTACGTCTTCGTCGTCGGGGCCGACGGCAAGGTCAGCGCATCGTTCGAGCTCGTCTTCTCGTCCGACGAGATCGACGCGGCAATCAAGGCGGTCGAAGCAGCCGGCTGAGGAACGCGGCCGATCGGCGGCTAGAACCCGATCAGAGAGCGGAGGGGCGCAACGAGCCGCTGGAGCGGCCGCGGCAATCGCCGCTCGCGAGTGCGCCGTTCACGGGATCGCGAGGCGTAGGCATCGTGCGCGCCCCACTCGTCTGCATCGTCCAGCGGGGCGAGGTCCGCCGACTGCGCCCCGCGCGCCATGGCCGCCGCGATCAGCGCGTCCGCGATCTGCGGATTCCGCGGCAACACCGGCCCATGGAGGTAGGTTCCGATCCGCAGCCCGGCAAGGCCGTCCTCGCCGGGCATGGCGAGGATCCCCTCGGTCCCGTCCTGGCCGTTGTTGCCGTGCCCGATCTCGACCATCGCGAACGGTCGCGCTGACGGTCCGAGCCAGGTCCGTCCGGCGTGATTCTCGAACCCGACGACCTCGTCCCGGCCCGACCATGCGCCGGGGCCGCCGCGCATCGCCGCCAACACCGGCCCGACCATCCGCGTGGGCCCGGCCTCGGTCCGTAGGTCGAGGATGCCGGGGCCCGCGATGATGTCGCCGCCGGAGTGCCGATACGACCAGCCGAGATTCTGGAGGCCCCCGCAGACCGCCAGCAGCGCGGCCCCGGCCGCGATCTCGTCGCGGATCGCCGCTCCGTGCTCGGCGAGCGCACGGGCGACGGCGAGCTGCTCGCGATCCTGGCCACCGCCGATCAGGAGGATGTCCGCCGCTGGCACCGACCTGCTCCCGGCCCGGACCTCGGCGACATCGACAAGAATGCCCCGGGCCTCCGCCCGGACGACGATGGTCCGCACGTTGCCGGCGTCTCCATAGACGTTCAGCAGGTCCGGAAACAGGTGGACGATCCGAAGGCGGCGACGCCCGGGAACGCCGGGTCGGTGTGGCTCGGTCATCGCGGCATGGGGGCGACGGCCCCGAGTCGCTCGAGCGCTGATCGGGCGGCCAGCATGGAGGTGTACGTCGCGATGATGACGAGCGTTCCGCCCGGCCGGATCGAGTCGAGCATCTGTTGCAGGGCCAGTTCCGGGGCGGCAGCGCGAACGACGATCGGCCAGCGCCCGCCGTGCCCGTCGAGAGCGTACTTCAGGCGGACCGCGAGATCGTCTCGCCGCGTCCCCATCAAGCCCATCGCCGGAACCGCCCGGAGCACCTCGAAATCGACGTCCCAGATCCACGACACGTCCGTGCCGTCGGCCGGCTCGTCGCTCAAGCCGAGGAGAACGCCTTCGGGGTGGAGGGCGGCCGCGACGTGCGCAGACTCCGTGAGACTGGCCGGGTTCTTGGCCAGGGCGAGGACGATCCTGCGGCCGCCATGGCGGGCCTCCTCGAACCGTCCGAAGGCCGGAGTGGCACCGTCGAGAGCGGCGACCGCCTGGGCGGGCTTGAGTCCGGCCACTTCGGCAGCGGCGACGGCGGCGGCGGCGTCATAGGCCACGCCCGTGCCGGAGAGGTGGATGCTCGAGCGAAGACGCCCGAACGTGCCCTCGAACTCGACAACGCTCGAGCCGCCAGCGTCGGCTTCGATCGTCCTGACGACCACGTCCGGCGCGACGCGGCGGACATGGCCGGCGGGACAGGCCCACGAGCCGAGGTGCGCGAGCGAGCGCCAGGCGAAGGACAGTGGCGCGTTGCACACGGGACAGGCGACGGGATCGGCGGTCGTGACATCGCTATCGGTCCCCGCCGCCAGCGCCCCTGCTGGGGCGGGCGATGGTCCGGCCAGTCCGAACCGGACGACCCTGAGCCCGGAGCCGGCGACAAGCGTCTCGATGCGCGGATCGTCGGCGCAACTGACGATCACCGTGTCGGCCGGGAGCTCCGAGAGGACGGCGCGCCAGCGATCGATCACGGTCTCGACCTCGCCGAACCGATCGAGCTGGTCCCGGAACAGGTTCAGGATGACGATGATGTCCGGCGTCACCGTCCGGACGATGCCACCGAGCGCGAGCTCGTCGACCTCGAACACTGCGCTCCGTCCCGGATCGTGCAGCCTGCCCGCCCAGCTCGCCTCGAGGATGAGCGACGAGGCGATCCCCTGCTTCAGGTTCGCACCCGACCGGTTCGCCAGTGGCGGTTGGCCCGCGATCGACGTCAGCAGCCGGGCGATCAGACGGGAGGTGGTCGTCTTGCCGTTCGTGCCGATGACGAACACCGTGCAGCCGAGGTCGGCGGCCAGCGCTCCCACGACCGTCGGATCGATCCGCTCGGCGAGCATGCCCGGCAGGGACGTCCCACCATGGCGGACCAGCCGGACGGCGCTGCGGGCGAGGGAAGCGGCGGCGATCGCGGCGGTTCGGCGCACGCGCCGCCGGGCGGATCCGCCGTTCACGGGGCTGCCCGACTCACGGCGCATCCTCGATCCGCACGGCCAGGTTGGAGCCGTCGTTGGCGACGTACGTCACCCGGACCGGCGCGAGGCTGGCCTTGTGCTCCGAGAGATGGCCGATCGCGAAGCTCGCCGCGTTCTCCAGCGTGCCGACGCGGAAGTCGACCGTCCGGCCGTCGGTCGTCCGGATCGAGAAGCCCTGGACCGAGCTGAGACTCGTGGCCTGGACGACGACGACGATGCCCGTCTCGACCTGGCGGCCGGGCCCGCCGATGACCGTCGCGGCGCCGACGACGAGCACCACGGCGACCGCGGCAACGATCGCGAGGATGACGATTCGGCGACGGGGTGGGGGTGACGCCGAACCGGGAGGCGGCGCCGGATCGGGGGGCGGCGCCGGATCGGAGCTCACGCGCCGGTCCTGCTGCTCCCGGGCGTGTGGAGCGGCGTGCCGTCGGCGCACAGCGGGCACGTCGCGGCGCCGGGCTCGTAGGTCGGGAGGTTGAGGCGCCACAGGGACTGGAGCGGATAGGTTCGGCCGGTCGCCGGCGACGTCAGGGTGTTCGTCCCGCCGCCGCTCCGATCGACGAGGACCACGCAGGTCACGATCTCGCCGCCCATTGCCTCGACCGCGGGGAGCATCGCCAGCAGCGACCCACCGGTGGTGAGGATGTCGTCGACGAGGAGGACCCGCTCGCCGGGCTCGATCCGGAAGCCGCGCCGGAACTCGCGGTGCGTCGCCCCGTCGGCGGCCTTCACCTCCTCCGCGAAGATCGCCCGAATGCCGAGCTGGCGGCCGGTCTCGAAGGCGAGGATGACGCCGCCGGTGGTCGGGCCGGCGACGAGATCGACCCGGGTGTCCTCGCCGTCCTCGTCGGCCCCGACCACCGCCGCCCAGAAGCCGCACAGCTCGCTGGTCGCGGCCGGATCCGAGAGAACGGCGAACTTCTCGACGTAGGCGTCGCCGTGGCGGCCGCTCTTCAGCTGGAAGTGGCCCTCGCGCAGGGCCCCGGACGAGCGGAACAGCTCCTCGGTTCGGCTGGCGATCGCGGCGCGCGCACCGAGCTCGATCGTGGGTTTGAGGGTGGTCATGACGCGGAAGTCTAGGGCAGCCGAGCGAGGACCTCCCAACGGATCTCCGGAAGCCTGCAGAGCCTGTCGGGGCTGCAGGGGTAGCCCTGGTTCGTCTCGCGCACGATCCACTCCCCGAACCGCGGCGCCAGCCCACCGCCGGAGGCAGAGCCGGGCGAAGGCGCGAACCCCATATACGCCCCGTTCTGGACCCGCAGGCCGACAGCAGGCTCGCGGGTGCCCCCGCCCGACCCGCTCGAGACCCATGGCTGGAAGGCCCTGTCAGTCAGCCAGTCGACCTCGTCGCAGCCGTAGTCCGGCACCCCGGAGGGGGCTGGAGTGTCGCGGCAGCGCAGGAACGGCGTCGCGACCAGCCAGCCGCGGACGAGGAACGTGCCGGGGCCGACCGGACGGTCCAGCAGCTGGGCGACGGTCCACGCATCGCCGTCCGGTGGCGGCACGCGGCCGTCAGTCGCGACGATCGGGTCGGGACTTGGCGCGGTCCCGGCGACGCGCTCGATCGGGTCGAAGCGCCCGACGATCCGCCAACGCGGCGGCGGCGCCGCGCAGTCGGCGTTCGGGCCGCAGCCGTCCGAGACGAACCACAACAAGTAGATCGCCCCGCGCGGCTCGACGCCGCGTCCGCCGGGGCCGCCGGCCGCCGGGTCCAGCGCCCAGCGATCGTATGAGCCGCTCGACAGTGAGATCGCCGCGGCCGGCCCGAGCGTCGATCCGTCCGGCTGGAGCGGCTGGTATTCATCTTCTGACAGCCAGTCGTCGGTCGGGCAGCCGTAGGTCACGATGGGATTGCGGGGATCCGACGGGCAGGGGTGAACTGGGTCGCGGACGACCCAGCCCTGGACCGCCGCGTACGTGCCCTCCGGCCCAACCGACCCCCCGAGGACGTCCTGGACGAACCAGGCCGGGCCGCCGGTCGGCGGCGTCGTCAGCAGCCCGACGAATTCGGCGACCGGAAACCCGTTCTCCGGTCGCGCGTTCAAACGCAGAATCAGCGATCCCGCGAGCGGGCCGCTGCCGTCCCATGGCCCGCGGCCGATATCGCCGACCGGGCGAATCATGATCGTGCTGCCGGCATCCGCAAGGACGGTCGCGCCGCACGCCTTCTTCGTCGCGTCGCAGATGACCGTGGCGGCGGTCTCCAGGCGCCCGCGGACGACAATCAGGGCGCCGCCGTGGGTTGCCGATTCGGTCCGGATCAGGTCGCCTGCCTCGGCCGCGGTCAGGAGTTCCAGCGGTGCTGGTGTCGGACGAGGCGACCCGGCAGTCGGACTCCCTGAGATGCCGACGGCGACCCCTGAGTCGGCAGCCGTGGCAATCGGCGTCGGCGCTGCGCTGCTGCCTGGCCGGCCGACGAGCGGGCCGGCCACCAGAGCGACAGCGAGGAGGGCCACGACTGCACCGCCCCCGGCGAGGCCCAGTGGCCAACTGATCCGCGGCCCGAGAAGCGGACGCTTGGCGCGGGACCCGGCGCCGGCCACGACGTCGTGAAGATCGATCCGCCCGGTCTCGGCTCGATCGGCGCGCGCCTCCAGCATCGTCCGGATCGCGTCGTCGTCGAGCGGCATCTGCCAGCTCATCGCTCGCGCTCCAGGGCCCGCTCGAGTGCCTTTCGCGCCGCGAACAACCGCGACTTCGCTGTTCCGACCGGGATCCCGAACACGGCGGCGACGTCGACCAGCCCCCGTCCGTCCAGGTGGTGGAGGACGAGGATCGTCCGGGCGTCGGCGTCGAGTCGCTCGAAGGCCCGCTCGAGGGCCATCCGGTCAGCGACGTCGTCCGCGGGTCCGGCCGACGACGGGATCGAGCGCCCGGCCTCGGCCGCGTCGAGCGTCAGCTCCCGGACCCGGGCCCGGCCGCGGCCACGTAGCCGGCGGCGGCAGGCGTGGACGACGATCCTGGTCGACCAGGCGTCGAAGGCAAGCGGGTCGCGGAGCCGCGGCAGCTCACGCCAGATCGCGGCGAGTGATTCGGCCACGGCGTCGCGCGTGTCGGCCTCGTGGCCGAGAATCGCCATCGCCGTCCGCTGCATCGTCTCGACCCTCCCGGCGACCAGCGCCGTGAACGCGTCGACGTCGCCGGTCTGGGCCCGCCGGATGACTGCCGGGTCCAATCTTCCCTCCCGAGCGACCTGTCAGCAGTCCAGAGTCCGGCCGGTGCCCGACGGTTCGATCGAATTCGCGACTGTGGCTCAGGCCGGCGGCGCGAAGTCCTCCGGCGCGATGCGGCGGAGCTCGGTGACCTGATCGAACCCCCGATCCGGGCTGATGATCTCCGTGATCCCCTCATGGATGCACGTCGCGATGTGGACGAGATCCCGGGCGGCGAGTCCCGGATATCGCTGCGCGAGGTCCGGGACCCGGCGCATCAAGGCATGGGTGATCGGCAGAACCGGAGCGAACAGGTTGAGTGCGACGTTCGCCATCGCCACGCCGACGTCCAGCTGCCGGATCGAGAGGTACCGGTGCAGGATCTCCTGGACGACCTCGGTCGAGATGACCGCTTCGAGCTGCCCGGAGTCGATGGCATCCATGATTCGAGCGCAGGGGCCTCGCATCGGGTGATCGCCGCTGCCGGCGTACATGATCACCGCCGTGTCGACGAAGATCGTCACCAATCCCCCAGCTGGCTGCGGAGGATCTGCGCCTTCATGACCTTCCAGTCGTCGACCGGGGCGTTCATTTTCAGCAGTGCCTCGATTGCCTCGTGGCGAGAGTCCCTGCCTGGATCGACATAGGAGTCGACGGCATCGCGGATGACCGCGCCGACCGACCGCCCCTCACGGGCGGCGATCCGCTTGAGGCGCCCGACCTGCTCTGGCGAGAGGAGAACCTGGGTCCGTTCGGAGAACATGCACATACCATACCATGTGCATGTCTACTGGCGGGGCGCTCCCGGATCCGTTGGCGCCATCAGATCCGGGTCAGGATCAGCTTCGTGAGTGCCGTCGTCTCGGACTCGAGGAGCGTCCGGTCGTAGTTGCCGACAAAGACGCCGCCCACGATGAGGTCCTGGGTGCCGATCTGGACGTGGACGAAGCCACCGAAGGACCAGGCGTCGGCGCCAAGGCCGTCGATCTTGTGGACGGCGTCACCAAAGAGCAGCTTGGCCGTGTCGAACGGCGGGTGCTTATCGTCGATCTTCACGGCGCACTGACCACCGACGACGCCCGATCCGGCGTTGAGCTTGCCGTTGATCTCGAACGCGCAGGCGCCGTTCTCGTCGATGGCGAAACCGGCCGGTGAGCCACCGAAGATCCCGCTGACGTCGGCGGCGGAGACGAGCGAGCACAGGTTCCCGGTGAAACCCCCGCCGCCCGCAGCCTGCGACGGCGTCACGGGCCCCGACCCGAGGGCGACCTGGGAAGGCTGGCTGGCGCTGCCCGACGCCGCGCCGCCGCCGCCGCCGGCCGAGGGATTCGCAGGGGCCGGTGTCCCGCCACCGCTGCAGGCCGTCAGGGTGACGGCCAGAACGACGGTCGCGACGCACGATCGAATGACGGCCATTGGAAGGAATCCCCCTTTGCGGACGATGACAGTCGGGATCGACACGCCACGGAACCGACGGACTCAGCGTCCGTTCAGGCCGATCGGTCGCGCCCTCACGGACGATACTCCACGCCCTTCGACGACGGCGCGCCCGGTTTGCGCGGCAGGGCGGTCCCGATCAGGTCGGCGTAGGTGCTCAGGCCGCGGGCCCGACACGTAGCCGTGAGCTCGTCGACGAGACGGACCGGCAGCGTCGGGTCGGCGAAGATCGCCGTGCCGACCTGGACCGCAACGGCACCGACGGCGAGGAAGTCGAGGACGTCGGCGAGCTCGGTGACCCCGCCGATGGCGACGACCGGGATGTCGACGATCTGACTGACCTCGTAGACGATCCGCAACGCGACTGGCTTCAATGCCGGGCCGGATAACCCACCGTAGATGTTGCCGAGGAGCGGCTGGGCCCGGGACGGCGCGATCGCAATCCCCGACAGGGTGTTGATTGCGGTCAGGGCGTCGGCGCCGGCGTCCGCGATCGCGCGCGCGATCGGGCGGATGTCTGACACGTTCGGCGACAGCTTCACGAGAAGCGGCAGGTCCGTCGCCCGACGGACGGCCGCGGTCACCTCGCCCGCGGCGCCGGCGTCGATCGCGAACTGGAGTCCGCCTCGGCCGACATTCGGGCACGAGATGTTCAGCTCGATCCCCGCGACGCCCGGCACCCCCTCGAGGCGGCGGACGACCTCGACGTAATCAGCGACCGACTCACCGGCGACGTTGACGATGACCGGGGACTTCCAGCCGACCCAGGTGCTGGCGTATTTCTCGATCACGGCGTCGACGCCGGGGTTCTGGAGGCCGATCGAGTTGAGCATCCCACCCGGCGTCTCGGTCACCCGCGGCGTCACATTGCCGATCCGCGGCCTGAGGGTCGTGCCCTTGCAGCAGATGCCGCCGAGCCGGTTGACCTCGACCACGTCGGCGTATTCCGTTCCGTATCCGAACGTCCCCGATGCGACGAGGATCGGGTTCGGAAGGACGAGGCCGCGGCCGAGATCGACGGACAGGTCGACCTCCAGCGGGGGGACCGGCCGCACCGCCACCGCCTCGATCCGAGGAGCCGGCGCGGCCTGGCGGGGAGTGGTGATGGGGGCCATCGCCGCGGGCGGGCCGCCGGGGCTCCGCTTGCGGCGCGGGGTCGGGCCGCGCTGGATCCCGCCGCGCCGAACCACGTCGGACGAGGTGGTGACGCGGCGCTTCGCCTTCACGCTCGGGCCCTGTGCGCCGGTGGAGCAACCGGACGACGGACCGTGCCCGCGCTCACCAACCCGCGTCCCACGCAACCTCCTCCGCCGCGAACACCGGGCCCTCGCGACAGACCCGCTGCGGCTGACCGTTCGTGCCCATGATCACGCACCCGAGGCACGCCCCGACCGCGCAGCCCATGTTCTGCTCCATCGACACCTGAAGGAACGCCTTGCGCCGGGCGGCGGGCGATCCGACGACGTCCGGCTTGCCGCCGCCGCGCTTCCGCCCGAGCTTCGCGACTCCCAGGCGCTCCCGCCGCCCCGTCGCCTGGCGTGCCAGGGCCGCGAGCATCGGCGCCGGACCGCACGCGAACGCCTGGTCGGCCCAGGCCTCGTACTGCGGCACGAGCTCGGTCACGAACCCGTGATGTCCGACCGAACCGTCGTCGGTCGCGATCACGTACTCGACCTCGTCAGGCAACAGCGACGACGGATACACGTCCCGCGCCGACGCGGCGCCGAACAGCAACGCGACCTGGCGTCCGTCCCGGAGCGCCTCGTCGACCAGGGAGCGGACGCCGGCCATCCCGAGCCCGCCCGCGACGAGGAGGAGGTGACGCGAGCGCGGATCGACCTCGAACGGCCGGCCGAGGGGCCCGAGCATGTCGACGGTGTCGCCGGGCCGGAGGCGAGTGAACCACTCGGTCCCGCGGCCGATCGTCCGGAAATGGATCGTGATCACGCCACTGGCCGAGTCCGCCGTGTTGATCGAGAACGGCCGGCGCAGGACGAGCCCGGACAGATCGCCGGTCCGGGCGTGCACGAACTGGCCGGCACGTGCGCCGACGGCAAGCTCGGGAGCGAGGTACGACTGGAGCCATTGGCCCGGGAGGAACTCCCGGCTGTCGACCAGCTCGGTCCGGACCAGGCGCATGGTCACCGGGCGGCGTCGCCCTCCGCCGGCTTCGCGTCGTCCTTCACGGTCGCCGACTCGGCCGCATCGTCGTCGCCGCCCTCGGCCTCGTCGTCGCCGCCCCCGGCCTCGTCGTCGTCATCATCGTCGTCGTCATCATCGTCGTCGTCATCGTCGTCGTCATCGTCATCGTCGTCGTCGTCCGACTCCGCCTCGGCGGCCGCGGCGGCGATCTCCGGCGCGATCGACGGGTACGCCTCGGCCAGGGCGTCGGCAAGGTCGCCGAAGACGTCGGTCGGGTCGTAATACTCGACGAGCTCCTCGGCCGTGGCGAGCGGCCGCCACTCGTTATCTTCCTCGGTGAGGACCTCGGCCCGGAACTCGCCGGACGCGGTGAGGGTCAGCCGCTCGTCCTCGTCGTCATTGATGATCAGGTCGCCGATCTTGCCGATCAGGACCGACGACGCATCCTCGAACTGCTCGAGGAGACGGGCCTCACTGCGCTGGCTGCGCTCCTGGAACTCGAGGGCGAGGTCGTACAGGCGCTGGGCTGCGAGCTCGTCGTCGTCGACCTCGACGGCTTCCGGCTGGGTCGCCGCCCACTCGTCCGCGGCAGCCGCGTAGGGGTCGTGGGCGCCGATCGTGACGGTCTCCTCCGCGCCGATCCCGGCGGCATCGAGCAGCTCGCCCTCAGCCGTCGGCTCGGCCCCGAGACCGGCGGCCTCGCGGGCCGCCTCGCCGAACGCCTGGTAGATGTCGGCGGGGTTGTAGAGCTCGACGAGTTCCGAGGCGCTCTCGATGACCTCCGTCTCCGAGGCCCACTCGCCGGTGAGGTCGTCGAGGTAGCGGGTCCGGCTGCGGAACGTCAGATCGG
Organism: Candidatus Limnocylindrales bacterium; assembly: GCA_038204565.1. Classification (GTDB taxonomy): domain Bacteria; phylum Chloroflexota; class Limnocylindria; order Limnocylindrales; family CSP1-4; genus CF-46. The sequence goes on along the minus strand of JBBRCU010000005.1, from coordinate 26,411 downwards.
GGGCGATCGAGAGGTAGTCCGGGTCGTCGTCGATGAGGACCAGGCCGCCGAGCTCGTTGATCCGGTCCTTGTTCGCGTTCAGGAACTTCATGAGCTGCTCGGTCGCCTGGACGAGGAAGTCCGACCGCTCCAGGGCGGCGTCGCCCGCGATCTCGCCGAGCAAGTCGTTGCGGCTCGTGTCCATCGCTGATCGCCTCCCATCATTCGGCTGTGGTGTTGCAGTTCGTCGGATCGACATCGGGCTCCCGGGCTAACCGTGGTATTCGAGATCGGGCCCCATCCGCTCTCGCAGGAACATCGAGTGGTGACGCTGGAAGATCCATTCGCCCGCCCGGTGGCCAAGGGCACGCAGGCTCTCGTCGGCCTCGAGCTTGTCCAGTGTTGCGTAGTCGGGCAGATCGAGCAGGATCACGTTGTCGAAATCCCAGCCGTGGGCGACGTTGTACCAGCCGAGAAACCGGATCCCGTACTTCGCCTCGTATTCACGGACCTGCCGGGCGAACAGCGTCCGCATGTAGAACTTGAAGAAGGAGTCGCGGCCGCGCCGGACGGTGAAGTAGGTCGCAAGAACGGGCACGTCCGGTCGATCCTCCTCTCCGCTGCGGTCCAGGCGTGGGCGCGCCCACCCCGGATCGGCACCGGGGCCGCCTATTGTCGCACGGGCCCCTCGTCGGACGGTGGCGGTTCGGTCGGATCGGTGAGGTGGTCGATCGGTTGGTCGATCGGGTGGTCGATCGGCACGTTCGTCGGGTCGGAGGCGGGCTCACTCGTCTGCTCATCGGCTGGCAGCTCGCCCGCCGTGTCCGCGGTACCCGCCGTGTCCACCCCACTCGCCGCGTCCTCGAGCTCACCGACGGTTCGCGTGGCACTGCCGAGCGGGCGACGTCGGCCGCGTCGATCCGCCGCCACGAGACGGAGCAGGAAGATGATCGTCTGACCGGTGACCAGGAGCAGGATCACGACCGAGAACAGGAGCACCGTGCTGATCCACTCGGGCCACTGCCAGGCCACGGTCAGCGGGGTCAGGACGACGAAGATCGCGAGGATGATCATCTGGAACCGGAAGCAGCCGAGCCCGGGACCGCGCTCCGGGTCGAGATCCTCGCCCTTGTACTGGACGGGCTTGGCGTTGATCGTCACGAGCGGCAAGGGTATGGCATGCGATCCGGGTCCGCCGTCCGCCTGCGGGTCCGCCGTCCGCCTGAACGAATCCGGCACGACCGGCCCTCATGCTTGGAGACGGGCAGTCCTCGCCCGCTCGGCCAGCTGCGGAGCATGATGGATCAGGATCTGGTGGCTCGGGCCCGGGCCGGTGATCAGGAGGCGTTCTCGACGATCGTCGACCTCGTCAGCGACACGCTGTTCGGTGTTGCCCGCCGGATCCTCCGCGATCCGGGCCTGGCCGAGGACGTCCTCCAGAACGCGCTGGTAACGATCTGGCGGAAGCTCCCCCATCTGCGGGAAGCGGACCGCTTCGAGGCCTGGGCCTTCCGGATCGTCGTCCATGCCTGCTATGCCGACGCGCCGCGGAATCGGCGCTGGGCGGCCACCGTCCGGATCCTGCCGATCGACCGTGCCGGCGACAGCGACGCGATCAGCTCGGTGAGCGACCGGGACGAACTGGAGCACGCATTCCGCCGGCTGCCCCTCGACCAGCGCTCCGTGTTCGTGCTCCACCACCACGTCGGGCTTTCGCTCGTCGCGATCGCCGACACGCTCGGCATCCCGGAGGGAACCGCGCGATCTCGACTCCATTACGCCACGCGCGCCCTGCGCGCCGCGGTCCTGTCCGGCCGGGAAGAGGCGCCGCAACGGGAGGGCCGGCCGGCATGATCGATGATCGCGACTTCGAGACCCTCGTCGACGAGTGGATCTCGAGCGGCTCCGACCGGACGCCGCCGGAGTTGATCCAGGCCGTCCGGTTCGCGGTGCGAACGACCCCCCAGGAGCAGACCCTTGCCGCACTGCGGCGGCCTCTCGCGATCCGCGGCACGTGGCGGTTCGCGGCTGTCTTCGTTGCGATCGCGATCCTCGGTTCGATCTCCTGGGCGGCCGCGAACCGGCCGTCGGTCGGCGCCAGCGAGCGTCCGGATGCCACACCGAGTGGCACCCCGGGACGCCCGACGCCCCCGCCGCCCACGGGCGGGCCCAGCGGCGGACCGACCGCCGGGCGATTCGCGCCGAGCGGGTACCCGGGCAGCGGAACCATCTCGTTCAGCCGGGGCGATGCTGCCGGCGTCAAGACCACCTGGCTGGTCGACCCTTCCGGGACGCGCGAAACACCGATCGGGCTGAACTCGGGGCCAGCCGCCCAGGGTGGATCCCCGAACCTCAGCGGGGCCGGCTGTTGTGGCGTCTTCTCGGCGGACGGCCGGCGGATCGCGGTTGGGTACACCGAGCTCGACGGAGTTCGCGGGCCCGGATCGCTGGACGCTGGCGTCGTGCTGAACCTGGACGGGACGGTCGCGGAGTCGATCCCGGGCTTCTGCGGCGGCTGCTCCTCCACCGACAGGATCAGCTACAGCCCTCGCGCCTGGTCGCCGGACGGCAGCTGGATTGCCAATGAGCTCTGGAGTGATGCCAGTCCAAGCCGGGACGGGATCAACCTCGCGCCGATGGGCACGAATGCAAGGACCAATCCCGACTGGAGCATCCAGGTGACCGGCGCTCACCTGGACGTGCCTCTGGACTTCTCGCCCGACAGCAAGGACCTCCTGTTCATTCGCGTCACCACGGACGATGGGCGTGGCTCCCTGATGAAGCTCAGGGTCGGCAGCGGCACGATCACGACCATCACGCCGCCCGGCCGGATGCTCTTTGCCGACGACTACTTCGGGCCATCGGCGACCTGGTCGCCGGATGGGACGCAGATCGCGTATGCGGCCACGGACGCGACCGGCTCGACCACGGCGATGGAGGTCTTCGTCGCGAACGCCGACGGGACGAATGCCAAGGCGTTGATCAGCCCCGCCACGTTCGTCACGGCTGCCAACTGGTCGCCGGATGGGCGCTGGATCGCCTTCGACCAGCCCATCGTCCGCGGACTGCATGGGGAGTTCGTGATCCGACCGGACGGGACCGGCCTGACGAGCCTGACCGATGGCTTCAATGCGGGCGTGTGCTGCGCCCGCTGGTCGCCGGAATCCACGACGCTGCTGGTCGCGGGCACGCTCGCCGACAACCTCCAGAGCCAGCTCCTGATCGTGCCGGTCGATGGCAGCGCCATTGCCCAGGTCACGAGCATTCCCGGCTTCTACACCGCCTTCTCATGGGGGGCCGCGACCCGCTGATCTGCCCAGCCGATCGCCCCTGGCCAGGTCGATCGGCGAACCGCCTACGCACCAACACCCGAATCGATGGAGGTCCGATTTGCCATGTCCATGTTTCGACGCGCCTGGTTTCTCCCGTCGCCGCGCCATCGCCGCGTGCTTCGCCGGTTCACCCAGCCCTCGGGCCCGCTCGCAGCCGGTCTCGCTGTGACCCTGGCCCTCGTCGGCTGCGGTGGATCGACGGGTCCCTCGTCCTCGAACTCGCTGGCGCCCTCCGCGGGGCAGCTCGCTCAGGCATCCGCGTCCGCAACGGCGACGGCAGGTACGTCGCCGAGCGCAGCGGGTCGATCGACGGCAGCGTCCCCGTCGGCCGCGCTCTCATTCCTGCCGTCCCATGGCCGGCTCGCGTTCAGCCTCTCAACGAAAACCAACGGCGTCGAGACCCACGACGTCGTCACCATCGAGCCTGACGGGTCCCGCTTCCACAACCTGACCGCCGACAGCGATCCCGGCGCCGGTGCTCCCGCCTGGACGCCGGACGGCAAGAACCTCGTCTATGGACAGGACATCGGGACCACGGCCGGGCACCTTTTCATCGCCGAACCCGACGGGTCCAATCCTCGGGAGCTGACGAGTGGCCCCTTCTTTGACGACCAGCCGATCGTCAGTCCCGACGGCGCCACCGTGGCATTCGTCCGACATCCGGCGACCGGCCCGGGCTCGATCATGATCATGCCGCTCGCGGCCGACGGGTCACCGCGCCTCGTCGTGAAGGCGCCGTCGGCGAAGGACGACCTCGAGGGGCTGGCGATCTCACCGGACGGCCGGCACCTGGCCTACGTGCTGAACGGCGGGCTGTTCTCGATCCTGACGGACGGCTCCGGTCGGCGTCGTCTCACCCCGGACGCAGCGGACGCAGTCCATCCTGGCTGGTCGCCCGCCGGCACGCAGATCCTGTTCGGCAACCCGGACGGGACTGCCATCCGGGGCGGTCGCCAGGTCTGGTCTGCCGACCCGACCGGGACTGGGGCCGTCGCCGTGACCCACGAGACCGGCGGCAGCTTCGCCTACGACCCGACGTGGTCGCCCGACGGTCCCTGATCGCCTTCGCCCGGTTCCATCACGGGACCGGGTACGTGGCCGTCGTGGTGGCAAAGCCGGACGGATCCGACCCTGTCGAGATCTGGCACCCCACGGCGTTCACCGACACATTCCCGGAGCAGCTCGTCTGGGGCACCGCGCCCTGACCGCCCCCGATCCTCGAACCCGGCCCCGATCTGGGGCCGGGCTCCAGGGCGTATCCTGACCGTCCTCGATCCGGCGCCGTCACCTGCCGCATCCCGATCGAGCGAGAAGGGGCCAACGTGTCCCGACGACGCTTGCTCATCGTTGTCCTGCCGGCGCTCATCGTGGGCCTCATCGAGGTCCTGAGCGACACGCTCCTCGATCCGGTCCTCCCATTCCCCACCGACGCGTTGCTTGTGTCGCTGGTCACCCTCGGCCTGGCCGTCATCCTGTCCGGCGCGGCCAATCGCCGGATCGATGCGCTCGGAGCGACCCTCGCCGCCCGCAACCGCGCGCTCGAGAAGCAGGCGGCGTCGGCCGCGGCTCTGCATCGGGTCAGCGTCGCGATCACGGCCCTCGTCGACCTGCCCCGGGTCCTCGATGCAATCGCGGGTACCGCCCGGACCCTGCTCGTCGCGGACGTCGCCGTCATCCTCCTCGCCGATCCGGACGGCCGCTTGAGGCCCGCGGCATCGAGCGGGCCGATCAACGCGACGGATCCGGCACCGGTGACGACCGCGGCGGATGGCGGCAGCAGCGCCGACCAGGTCCTCCGGTTCCTCCCCGGCCACCTCGCCGTCAGCCGCCTGGCCACCGCCCTGAACCGCGGCACCGAGACGATCGGCCTGCTTGCGGTCGGTTCGCGGGCGACGCGCTCGTTCGATGCCGACGCAGTCGACACCCTCGCCTCGCTCGCCAACCAGGCGTCGATCGCCATCGAGAACGCCCGGTTGCAGGGCCAGCTGCGCGAGCTGGCGGTCGAGACCGAGCGGGGCCGGATCGCCCGCGACATGCATGACGGTCTCGCCCAGGTCCTCGGCTACGTCAGCACCAAGTCGCAGGCGGCCGACGAGCTGCTCGCCGGCGGCCGGGTCCCCGAAGCGCGCGGCCAACTCGCCGAGTTGACGGCGGCGGCTCGATCCATCTACGTCGACGTCCGTGAAGCGATCCTCGGCCTGCGCAGCCCGATCGCGCCCGGGCTGGGGCTGATCGGCGCGATCGAGGACTATGCCCGGCGGTTCGCGGAGGCGTCGAAGCTCGCCGTGACGGTCGAGGCGTCGCCCGAGGCACGGACGGCCGCAATGGGGCCGGAGGCCGAGGCCCAGGTCTTCCGGATCGTCCAGGAGAGCCTGACGAATGTCCGCAAGCATGCCGCCGCGGGCCGGGTGACGGTTCACGTCGGACGCGTTGCGGACGACCTCCTCGTGGAGCTCGATGACGACGGCCGCGGATTCAGCGAGCCGAACCCGTGGCAGCCGACCGACTGGCCGCGCCATGGGCAGACGGCCATGCGCGAACGGGCGGCCGACATCGGGGCGCGGATCTCGTGGGGAACGGGGCCGACCGGTGGCGGCTTCATCCGACTCGAGGTCCCGCTCCGCCGCCCGAGCCGGGCCGGCTGATGCGGATTCTCCTCGCTGACGACCACGCCCTGGTCCGGGACGGCGTCGCGTCGCTGGTATCGGCGTGGGGCCACGAGGTCGTCGGGCAGGCGTCCGACGGCGCGGAGGCGATCGTGCTTGCGGACCGTCTCCTGCCGGACCTCATCCTCATGGACGTCCGGATGCCGGGCCTGTCCGGGCTGGCCGCCACACGCCGGATCGCCGAGCGCCACCCGACCATGGCGATCGTGATGCTGACGGTGTCCGAGGACGAGGACGACCTGTTCGCGGCGATCAAGGCGGGCGCCCGCGGTTACCTCCTGAAGAACCTCGAGGCTCGCGACCTCCGCTCGATGCTCGACGCAATCGCCCGCGGCGAGACGGCGATCTCGCCCGCGACCGCGTTCCGGATCATCCGCGAGTTCGCTCACCCGCCCACGCCCGAGGCGAATGGTGACGTGCCGAGCGCGCTGACGGCCCGCGAGCTGGACGTCCTCGGGCTGGTCACCGCCGGCCTCCGCAACAAGGAAATCGCTGCTCGGCTCGGGATCACCGAGAACACGGCCAAGTTCCACCTCCGCAACATCCTTGGGAAGCTGCACGCCGAGAGTCGGACCGAGCTCGCCACCCGCGCTCTCCGCGATCGCCTCGTCCCGGACGACTGATCCGGCGGTCAGCGGGCCCCTCGGCCCGGGTGGCCCCCGTCGAAAGGATGGGCTCGACCCCGGGCCGATGGGGGTCGCGCTCACGCGGACCTGTCCTCGATGCTGGCGTCGCCAACGGCACAAGGGAAGGACGGGTCCATGGGCTATCGGATCGACATCGACCACAGCGGTTGCATCAATTGCGGGATCTGCATGGACGTGTGTCCGGTCGAGGCCCTCGACATGAGCCGCCCCGATCGACCCGGCATCGAGTCCGGCCAGGGCTTCTCGGCTCCGCTCCTGTCAGCGATGGAGCGCCCGGTCCAGGTCGGCGAGTGCATCGGCTGCGAGGTGTGCATCCGCCAGTGCCCCGTCAGCGTGATGACCCTTTCGACGCAGTCCACGCCAACGGAGCTGGCGCCGCGCCAAGGCCCGGTCCACCGTCCGGTTCGGGCCGCTGGCGGCTGGGCCCCGCTGTCCTCGATCACGCTCGAATCCCTGAAGCCGTCGCACCCATCGGCGTGGAGCGACCGCGTCGCCCGAGGCAGCGGGCCGGCGCCATGGGGAACGACCCGGGGCGCAGCCGCCGCGGCAGCCGCGACCGGCACGGATCGGGCGTCGAGCTCGCCCAGCGCGATGGGTGCCGCCCCGGTGACGGGCCGGGCCTCCGAGCCAGACCGTCATCAGGCGCCGTGCCAGACTGCATGCCCCGCGGGCACCGACGCCGGCCGCTACGTCGGCCTCGTTGCCGAAGGGCGCTTCGACGAGGCCTATGCCGTCGCCGCCGAGGTGAACCCGTTCCCATCGGCCTGCGGCTGGATCTGCACCGCACCGTGCGAGGCCGCCTGTCGCCGTGGAGTGCTCGACGAGCCGATCTCGATCCGGACGATCAAGCGGTTCGCGGCCGAGCACGGCACGCTGCCGCCGGTTGCGGCGCCGACGATGCGCCGGTCGGAGAAGGTTGCGGTCGTCGGCGGCGGGCCCGCCGGGATGTCGGCCGCGTGGTACCTCGCCCGGCTGGGCTACGGCGTGACCGTCTTCGAGGCGATGCCCGTTCCCGGCGGCATGATGGCGATCGGCATTCCGGCATATCGCCTTCCGCGGGATGTCCTCCGGGCCGAGATCGCCCGAATCGTGAGCGTCGGCGTCGAGCTCCGGCTGAACGCCGTGATGGGCCGCGATTTCACGCTGAGCGACCTCGAGAGCCAGGGCTATCGTGCAGTCTTCCTCGCCACCGGCGCGTCGAAGAGCCGCAAGCTCGGCGTCCCCGGCCACGACCTCGTGGGTGTCGTGCCTGCCACGCTGTTCCTCAAGCAGGTCAACCTCGGTGAGGGAGCGACCATGACCGGCGCCGTCGTCGTCGTCGGCGGCGGAAGCACGGCAATGGACGCTGCGCGCTCGGCGCTCCGGGCCGGTGCGACAACGGTGACGATCGCGTACCGCCGTTCGCGCGCCGAGATGCCGGCCCAGGTCGAGGAGATCGAGGCAGCCGAGCGCGAGGGAGTCGTCCTCCGGACCGGGCTCGCGGTCGACGAGGTCGTCGGTCGCGACGGGCTCGTCGTCGCCCTGCGCTGCAAGCCGGGACCGACCGGGGCCGAGGGATCGGCGACGGCGGACGAGTCGGCAACCGACCGGCCCACGACCGGCGAGACGGTCGACCTGCCGTGCCGGACGATCCTCGTCGCCATCGGCGAGGAACCAGATCCGTCCATCCTCCCGGAAGGCAGCGGCATCGAGGTCAGCGCCTGGGCCGGCGTCGTCGCGAACGACCAGACGCTCGCCACCGGCCGGGCCGGGATCTTTGCCGGCGGCGACGTCGTGTCCGGCCCAAAGACGATCATCGACGCAGTCGCGGCCGGCCGCCGCGTCGCGGGCAGCATCCACGAGTACCTCGCCGGCGTCCCGGACGGCGAGGCGGCCATCCTTCGCACGGTCCGCTACCCGACGCCGCCCGAGAAGGAGCTCGTGCTCGATCTCGCGACGCGACCGCGACTTCACCCGGCCCTCCCCGTGATCGACCTCGCGTCGTTCGCTCCAGCCCAGCCGGGCTTCGACACGGCCACGGCTCAGGCCGAGGCCGGCCGTTGCTTCCGCTGTGACGCCGTCCCGGATTGCGCGACCGTCCACGTGGTCGCGGGCCGCGGGCCGGCCGATCGACCCGGGCTTCGTGGGAGCCCGCCGACCCCTGACCGGCCAGGAGCCGACCCCAACCCCAATCGACAACCGACAGCGACAGGAGGTATGGCGTGACGCCCGACCAGGTATCCGGCTTCTTCGACGCCGGGGAGAGCTTCATCGAGGGCACGATCGGCGCCGCCCTCGTCGTCCTCTGGATCCTCACGATCGCCCTCCATCTCGGACGGCCGTACATGGTCCGGAACACCGGCAAGTTCAGCCTCCGGCTCGGGGCGGACCTGTGGTGGATCATCTATGTCGGGATCCGGGACATCTTCCTGGTCCAGGTCCTCCTCGGCAGCTTCATCTTCTTCTACCCCGACGTGGTCGCCAGCAAGGACCTGCCGATCACCGGCGGCCTCGCCGCGGTGTGCGCCTTCGGGGCCCTCCTGATCAAGCTGACGACGGACGGCGATCGCGACGTCAATGGCTACCGCTGGCAGGTGATCCTGATCGGGCTTGGCGCCGGGCTCTACCTCATCCCCTACTTCTTCGGCAGCCAGATGACCGAGCTGACCGGCTCGCACGTCGACTCGATCATGCCGTTCCTCGTCAGCTCGAAGAACACTGCCCTGGCGCTGCCGCTGTGCTACCTGTCCGGAGCGCTGGCAGGGATCCTCGGCCTCGTCGCCGTCGCCTACAACCTGCGTGGCACCGGCCGGCGGCCGGCCCCCGCGACCACTCCGGAGGAAGCCCGATGAACGCCGACGATCTCGCCACCGCCCTGACGACGGGCGCCTCGGGCTGGCTCGTCCTGTCGGTTGCGGCCATCCTGCCCATCCTCTGGGCGTTCACCCTCGTCCTCCATTTCGCCCGGCCGTACGTGGTCCGGTTCCTCGGCAGCCTGACGCTCCGCTTCGGCGGCGACGTGTGGTGGCTCTCGTACGTTCTGTTCCGGGACGCCATCCTTGTGGTCACGCTCGGGCTGAGCATGATCTTCCTGATGCCGAACCTGTACCTGAAGGGCGGCCTCCCGATCACGGCGCCCATCGCGACCGTGGTCCTGTTCTGGGCACTGGTCGTCAAGCTGGTCCGCGACGCCGACGACGATCCGGCGGCATTCCGGATCGTGAGTGCCCTCCTCGTGATCGCGTCGGTCCTGTACATCGTCCCCCAGATCTACGGGCTCGAATCTGCAGATCAGGCCTACCTCGGCGACCTGCCGGCGGCCCTGACGAGCAGCACGAACCTGGCGCTGGCCCGGCCGATCCTGTGGATCAGCCTCGGCCTGGTCGCCCTGACCGGCGGAGGCCTGTTCACGCGGTTCCTGGTGAACCTCGGACGGGTCGAACCGGGCACCGACGAAGCGGCGCCGACGAGCTCGACCACGGCGTAGGGCACCAATCGCCCGGTTCGCGCCGGGACAGGGCGGCCGGTCAGGCCCGCGGATCGAGTCTCAGGTGCGAGGCTCGCGATCGGAGGCCGGGACCGGCCCACCGCTGCCCCGCCGGGCCAGGCGGTCGCGGAGCCGGAACCACTCGCCGACGAACGGCAGGAACCAGGGCCGGCCTTCGTACGGCGCCGGCACGAGCGGGAACGCCAGCTTCGAGAGGGCCGGAGCCGGCCCGCCGCCGAGCCACTCGCCGATCCACGTACCCATCGCCGTCATCAGCGCGACGCCGGTCCCGCAGCAGCCCAGGGCGTACGTGATCCCATCCTCGCGCCCGACGTGGGGCATCCGATCGAACGTGAATCCGACATTGCCGCCCCAGGCGTAGTCGACGCGGTAGCCGGCGAGCTGGGGATGGACCTCGAGCATTCCCCTGTGGAGGATCGCCGCGATCCGGTCGAAGGACATCGGCAGGAAGCTCGCCCGGCCGCCGAAGATCATCCGGCGGTCCTCGGACACGTGCCAGTAGTAGAGGAAGTTCTTCGTGTCGAAGAACGCCCGCCCCTTCGGCGACAGGCTCCGGGCCAGCTCCTCGGGGAGCGACTCCGTGGCGAGGATGTAACTCCCGATCGGGATCACCCGGCGGCGCAGCGACGGGACCAGACCGTCGGTGTAGCCGTTCGTGCCGACGACCACTTCCTTCGTGAGGATCGCGCCACGGTCGGTCTCGACGACGAGCCGGCCGTCGGCCTGGTGGCGGATCGTCGTTGCCCGCACTCCCTCGTGGAGGTCGGCGCCCGCCCGGTCGGCGGCGGCGGCCAGCCCGGCGAAGTACTTGCCCGGATGGAGCAGCCCGCTCGTCGGGTAGACCATCCCGCCGTGATAGAAGGACGAACCGATCTCCTCGCCGAGCCGCTCTCTCGGAACGAACTCGGCCTCGACCCCGAAGCGCGCCAGCGTCGCCACCGATTCGCGCAGGTGGCCGGCATCGGCCGGGCCCCAGGCGAGGTCGAGGAAGCCGTGTTCGCGGAACTCGCAGTCGATCCCCTCGTCGGCGATCACCCGCTTGACAAGGTCATAGCCGTCCATCGTCTCGCGATACAGCGCCCGCCCGGTGTCCTCGCCGTAGCGCCGGATCAGCTGCTCCGGGCCCCACTTATAGCCCGGGTGGACGATCCCGCCGTTGCGGGTCGAGCCGCCGAACCCGAGCGTCTCGGCCTCGAGCAGGGTCACCTTGGCGCCAGCTCTGGCGAGGACGCGGGCGGCGTTGATCCCGAGATACCCACCCCCGACGATGACGACATCGGCGACGTCGGGCAGCGGCCGGTCACGCCGCGACGGCAGCGCCGGCATCGTCGCGTGCCAGTACGGACGCCGCTCGTAGTCGCGGTTCAGCGTTCCGGCCACGCGGCCCGTCGCGGTGGTCATGGCCGCGAGCCTAGCCGAGCCGGCAGAAGGACGCGGCGCCGTTGCGCCGGGCGGATGGTGAATGCCACTCCCCGGTGAACCGATCCGGGCCGGCCAGCATCGAATGGCTGAACGCGACAGGAGGGAACCGCGCATCGGATCCGCGATCGACCGGTCACTGATCGACCGGGCCCACGGATTGTCGCCGGCGCTCGCCGCCGGATCCTGGCCCGGTCGGCGCGCCGTGCGGCTGCCAGGTCGGTCAGTCTGCGGTCGCCTCGTGGGCCAGCCGGCCGGCCGCCACGGTGAGCAGGACGGCGCCGGCGAGCTCGCGGCCGAGGAGGGGCGTGTTCTTGCCACGCGACCTGAGCGCGTCCGGCCGGACAGCCCACGAGGCCGAGCGGTCGAAGACCACGAGGTCAGCCGGGGCGCCCTCGACGAGGCCCGGCAGCGGCCGATCGCCCCAGGCGCCGCCGAGAACCCGGGCCGGGCCGGTCGTCAGCAGCGCGAGTGCGTGGGCTAGGGGGATCAGCCCTAAGTCGACCGCCGCCAGCACGACCCCGAGGGCCGTCTCGATCCCGCTGATCCCGTTCACCGCCGTCCCGAACTCCACATCCTTGTCGACACTCGTGTGCGGGGCGTGGTCCGTGGCGATCGCGTCGGCGGTTCCGTCGAGCAGCGCCTCCCGGCACGCGGCCGCATCCGCAGGCGCCCGGAGCGGCGGGTTGACGCGGAGCGAGGACGCGTATGGCGCGGCCACGATCGCGTCCGCGCCATCGCCCCACGGATCGCCCGTCGCCTCCCAGGCCCAGCGCCGAGCGCCCGCGAGCCACTCGTCGGTCAGGGCGAAATGGTGCGGCGTCACATCGCAGGTCACGGGCAACCCGGCCGCCTTGGCCCGCCGGACGAGGTCGAGCGCCCCGGCGGTCGAGAGATGGGTCAGGTGGAGCCGCGCCCCCGGCACATCCCGGGCGACCTCGGCCAGGATCGACAGATCGCGCGCGACCATCGTCTCCTCTGCCGCCGCCGGCCAGCCTCGGAGTCCCAACACCGTCGCGACGAACCCGTCGTTCGCCTCGGCGCCGGCCGTCTGGGTCGCGTCCTCCGCGTGCTCGACGATCGGCAGCCCGAGCGCACCGGCGTAGGTCAGCGCGCTCCGCACGAGGACGGCCGATGGCACCCCGGTCCCATCGTCCGAGAAGCCGACAACGCCGGCATCCGCCAGCTCGCCGAGCGCGGCCAGGGTCTCCCCCGCGCGCCCCGCCGTGACGGCTCCCCACGCCAGCGCCCGCACCGGCGATCCGGAGGCGAGCGCCGCCGCCCGGACGCGCGCGAGCACCGCCGGATCATCTAGCGCCGGCGTCGTATTCGGCATCAGGCAGACCGTCGTGAACCCGCCGTGGGCCGCCGCCGCCAGCCCGCTCGCGATCGTCTCGGCGTCCTCGTTGCCGGGCTCCCGGAAATGGACGTGCAGATCGACGAACCCCGGCGCGACGACGACGCCGCGATCGTCGATCCCGTCGGCCTCGGCGCCGTCGAGCCATGTCACGGCCTCGAGGACACCGTCGTTCACGACGATCTCGCCCGGGCCCTCGCGGCCGGTTGCCGGATCAACGAGCCACGCCCGCGAGATCTCGAGATCGGCCACGACCGCCCCGACCGTGCCCGCCCCCGGCGCGTCCGCCGTCACGACGGGTGGGTCCCGGCGAGCAGGTACAGCAGCGCCATCCGGACCGCGACCCCGTTGCGCACCTGCTCCTCGATCAGCGACCGGCCGCCGGCGGCAACGTCGGCCGCGATCTCGACCCCTTCGTTCATCGGCCCCGGGTGCATGACGAGCGCGTCGGGCCGGGCGAGCGCCAGCCGCTCGCGGGTCAGCCCGTAGCGAGCGGCGTACTCGCGCAGCGACGGCAGCAGGCCCGCCGCCATCCGCTCCTTCTGGATGCGGAGGGCCATGACCACATCCGCGTCCCGAAGCGCCTCGCCCACCGAGGACGTGACGTGGAACCGCCGCCCATCGGCCGCACCGCGCGCCGCCCAAGCCGCGAACCCACGGAGCAGGGTGGCCGGGCCGCACAGCCAGACGTCGGCGCCAGCGGCCGTCAGCGTCCAGATGTTCGAGCGGGCGACCCGTGAATGGAGCACGTCGCCGAGGATCACGACCTTGCGACCCGCCAACGATCCGCCGTCGAACCGGCCCCGCAGCGTGTACAGGTCGAGCAGGGCCTGAGTCGGGTGGGCATGCCAGCCGTCGCCGCCATTCAGGACCGAGCCGGAGAAGATCTCGGCGGCGAGATATGGCGCGCCGGACACGGAATGACGCATCACCAGCATCTGCGCCCCGAGCGCCTCGACCGTCCGGACCGTGTCGATCAGGGACTCGCCCTTCGTCACCGACGAGGTCGCCGCGGCGATGTTCACGACGTCAGCCGAGAGGTTCTTGGCCGCGACCTCGAAGCTCACTCGCGTCCGCGTCGACGCCTCGTAGAAGAGGATCGTCACGTTCCGGCCGCGCAGCGCCGGGACCTTGGCGATCGGCCGGGCGAGGACCTCGCGCATCGCGTCGGTGGTCCGCATCACGAGCTCGATGTCGGCCCATGACAGGACGTCGACGTCGAGCAGATGGCGATGGGTCCAGCCGACCGGTTGAGCGTCCGGCGGCGAATCGACGACCGGGACGTCCAGGCCCGCGGGCGCCGGATCCCGATCGGCCACGGTCATCCGACCGGCGCCGCCGCGACGGCCTCGGACGCACGCTCGATGTTGACGCCGTCCTCGCCGTCGATCTCGTCGAGCTGGACCTTGACCATCTCCTCGCGCGACGTCGGGACGTTCTTGCCGACATGATCGGCCCGGATCGGCAGTTCGCGATGGCCGCGATCGACGAGGACCGCGAGGCGGATCGCCTGCGGCCGGCCGAAGTCGACAAGGGCGTCCATCGCGGCCCGGATCGTCCGTCCGGTGTACAGGACGTCGTCGACGAGGACGACCGTCGAGCCGTTCAGGTCAAACGGCAGGTCGGTGCCCTTGACGACCGGCTGCTGGGCGACGAGCGACAGGTCGTCCCGGTAAAAGGTGATGTCGAGGGCGCCGACGGGAACGGTCACGCCCTCGTGCTCGCCGATCGCATCGGCGATTCGGTGGGCGAGCGGGACTCCGCGGCGCTGGATCCCGACGAGAGCGAGACCGGCGGTGCCCGCCTGCTTCTCGACGATCTCGTGGCTGATCCGGATCGTCGCCCGGCGGATCTCGTCCGCCGTCATGATCTGCCGGCCGCTCATCGCTCCTTCCCGGGCCTCTCGGGCTCCCATGCGGCCTCACGGGGCCGTTCGAAGGTCGACCCGAAGGATACCCGACGACGGTCCGGTTCCGATGGCGCGGGGCGGTGCCCGCCGTGGTCAGTAGACCGAGACGGTCACCTGCGTCGTGCCTGACCACGACGGGCAGCCACAGATCGCGAAGAAGTCGGGCGTGTACAGGTCGACGATCCGCCCCACCCCCGCGTTGGCCGCCGGTCCGTAGTCGCTGACGACCCGCTCGATGCATCCACCCGCGCCGCAGATGATCACCGTCGTGCCCCGCGGAAGGCGCATCGCGGTCGTGCCGTTGCTATAGAACGTCGCGTACCCGGTGAGCTTGTAGAGCGGCGGCTTGAGTGCGGATCCGGCGCTCAGGGTCGGGACGACGACGACCGGCCGGGTCGGGATCACCCGCCTTGGCTCCTTGCCGGGCTCGATCAGCAGCGTCGAGGCGTCGATGGCGCCGACCGCGTCGAAGGCGGGGTCGAGCGGCGCGACCGCGAGATCGGTCGTGGCGAACGCCGGGACCTGGACCGACTGGAACGTCGACGGGTCGATGAGCGACGGGGGCCTTGGCCCGGCCGATCCTGCGATACCCGGCAACGCACCCAGGGCGAGGGCGGCGGTGAGCGCCGCGCCTGCAACCATTCGGGAGGGTCGCACTTCGATGGACTGTACCACCGGGAACGGCTGTCGCGCCTGAACGACGCGGGAGGCTGCGCAGGCCACAGGATCAGCGGATGACGATCACCGGGCCGGTGACGGTGCCAACGGTTCCGACGCCTTCGTCGGTCCAGGCCAGCAGCTGGATCCGGCCGCTCGCTGCACCGTCGGTCGGCGGCTCCGCCCAGACGAGCTGCCCACTCGAGATCGAGTACCCGGCAACCGCGGGGGCGTCCTTCAGGAGGGGCGCCTTCAGGTCGATCTTGCCGTCGAACGAATTGACCGCATACAGGTTGAGGAGCCCGATGCTCGGGTTGTGCGGGTCCGCGATCCAGATCGCGATGTGCGTCCCGGTCGAGTCCCAGCGGGCATCCCAGTCATTGATCTGGCCCGCGGCGATCGTGGTCTCGTGGCGCGCGGTTCCCTGGTTTGCGGCGGCGGACGTCGCGATGGGGCTGCCGGACGGCGATGGGTCGACACCCCAGTCGCCCAGGACCAACCGGCCGGCACCTGGCACGAACCCCGAGCTCGATAGGCGTCGAACCGACCCGGCCCAGTAGACGGCGCGGCGGCCAGTCGGGTCGACCGCGGGCCGCCACGCCCGCCCTGCCTGCGGGACGGCCGTGAAGACGTCCGTAGCCGGGTCGAGGACGAAAGAGGTCGGGACGAGATCCGCGGGGGCCGACGGGTCGGACGCGACGGAGTCGACGAGGGTGCTGCCGACGATCAACTCACCCACCCACGATCCGAAGATCGAGCGGTGGTCGTTCGTGACCCGGTTGGCCCGAGCGGCCCCGACATGCCAGACGAAGATGTCCGGGCCAGTCGACTCATCGACGGGGCGGGCCGTGAAGGCGAACCAGTCGCCGCTCGATGCGTACGCCGCCGACTGGCCGACGAGGACGACGTCGTTGGCGATCTCGATGGCGCCGTTCGGGGTGGGGGTGATCGCAACCGACGGCGCCGGAGAAGCCGTGTCGCTCGGCTCCGGTGAAGCGGTGGGCGGTGGACTGGCCGGCTGGAGCGACGGCGTCGAACCAGCGGTCGCCGTCGCGGTCGCGGTCGGGGGTGCCGTGGGAAGTTCGGACGGCGCAATCGACGCCGCGACGGTCGGGCTCTCGGTCGGGCTCGGCGGGGGCGGTTCGCTGCCAAGTGGAACGACGGAGATCGTCCCGCTGTTCGGCGACTTCGGGTCGTTGATCACGATCAGCCGCGCGTCGTCCGGCGATCCGAACACCGTTGCTGCCGCCTGGTCGAGGGTGATCTTCCGATCGACCGTCGGGTTGACATCGTTGCACGGCTGACTCGAGGAACTCGGGCAGACCTTGTCGACGTACTTCGTCTTGATCGTGAAGTCGCCGCTCTGGTCCTTGGCGAGGTAGGCGATCTTCTGGGTGACGGGGATCTCCGTTGCGGCCGGTGCCACCAGGTTGGAGGCGATCGACGCCGGGGCGGTGCCGAGCGCGATCTGGGCCGACGACCCCGCGCCGCCGTCACCGGGGAACCACTGGGAGGAGGTCAGCAGTCCGACGGCGACGGCGACGACGAGGGCCGTGGCGAGGATGGCGGGCGGAGCGAAGGCCCGGCGCGGACGGGTGCCAGAGGAGCGGCCGCGACGGTCGCGGAACCGGGATTCGGCGTCGATCGCCGCCGAGGTGCGGGCCCACAGGTCCCGCGGCGGAGCGGGGGTTCGATCGCGGAGCGCGCGCAGCTCGAGCCGTTGGGCAGCGTAGGCCGCCTCGATCGAGCGGCAATCCGGGCACGCGCCCAGATGCGTCTCGAGCCAGGCGGCTTCATCGGGTTCGAGGGAGAAGTCGAGCCGATCCGACAGGTCGGAACGGGCCCGGACATGGCTCGACGGCCAGTCGTCGGGACGCCGGGCGCGACGGCGGCCGATGTTCAACGGGCGGTCCCCGACTGCCCGTCGCGGCCGGCCGTCGACGCGGCATCAGCGGCGGTTTCCGCGTCTGCCTCGGCCTTGCGCTCGGCGGCGAGCGCCTGGCGGAGGCTCTCGCGGGCCCGGGTCAGGAGGGCGCGAGCCGCGACGTGGCTGACTCCGAGCGCGGCGGCCAGCTCGAGGCCGGTCAGGTCATGGAGCTCGGCCAGCAGGAGGGCGGCCCGCTGGCGCTCCGGGATGCGGGCAAGAGCCCGCTGAAGGTCGCCGGACAGGTGGGCGTCCATCACGAGACGCTCGGTCGATGGGGCGGAGCCGTGGCTCTCGCCCGTCCACGGGAGGAAGCGGATGATCTTCTGGCGGCGAATGTGGTCGAGGGCGACGCGATGCGCGATCTGGTACAGCCAGGCGCGGGCGTTCTCCGGCTTCTCGAGGACGTTGTAGTTGCGATAGGCCTTGATGAACGCGTCCTGGGTCAGGTCCGCGGCCAGCTCCGGATCGCGGAGCATCCGGACGAGGTACCCATAGATCTCGCCGTGATGCGCGGCGAACAGCTCCTCGACGAAGCCGGCCGCGGCGTCATGCTCCCACGAGCCGCTCATGGCCGCCCGCCCACCGAATCCGCGGCTGATGCCGATCCGGGTGTCGAGCGCGCCGACCATGCGTCCTCCAGGTTCCAGTGCATCAGGATCGGAGCGACTCGTGTCCGAGCGCTCCGTGGCCCAGAGACGAGACGGGCTGCCGAGATGTGACGCCGTCCTCCCAGCGGCGCGGCACCCATCAGCCGGAAGCCTCCGCGCCGGCGGTGCGCCGGGTTCGGGCGCGCAGCTCCTCCACCGCGTCTTCCGGTGATACCGGGTTCACCGGCAGGCCCGTCCCGAGCTCCAGCCCGGCGATCTCACGGAGGCGGGGGTGGATTTCCCAGTGCCAGTGATAGGTGGCGTCGACCTGCTCGCGCAGCGGCGCCGTGTGCAGGACCAGGTTGTGAGGCGGCCCGTCGAGCGTCGCCGACAGCGCGCCCAGCACCTGGCGGAGCGCCTCGCCGGTCGCGGCGACGTCGGCGTCGCTGGCCCGTCCGAAGTCGGACTCATGGCGACGCGGCACGACCCAGACCTCGAACGGCGAGCGGGAGGCGAACGGCGCGAAGGCGACGGTCTGGTCGTCCTGCCAGATGAGCCGGTCCGGCCGATGCGACTCGTCGCGGACGAGGCGGCACCATGGGCACTGGCCCTCGCGGATCACGAATCGGGCCGATCCGCCGAGCTCCTCGGCAATGCGATGCGGGATCTGGGGCAGGTCGTACAGGTCGAGGCAGAGGTGGTTGGTCCTGGCGCCGGCCTGGCCGCCCCAGTTCTGGACGAGCTGGAGATGGTCGGTCAGGGCCACCCGTCGGGCGTCGACGATCGCCGTACGGGCGGCTCGGAGCATCGCCCCGATCGTCTCGGCGCCAACCGCGTGGAGCGGCCGGTGCTCCCCCGGCGGTGCAACGATCGTCCGCCAGCTGCCACTCGCCCGGACATCCTGGAGCGAGACCTGGGCGACCGCTCCGTCGAGCTGGCGGGCCTGTTGGTCCGTGCCGACCACGTGGAACGCGAAGTCCTTCAGGGTCCGGACCCGGACGCCATCACCCGCCGGCAGACGGCAGTTCTGGCAATCGCCGCCGTCGTCGATCAGATCAGCCCGCCGGGCGAACCGGTCGCGATGGAACGCCCGATCGACGACGGTCGCGACCCACCAGCCGGTGATCGCATCCTTCCGGAGCTCGAACAGGCCGGCCGCCACGTCAGCGAACCGGTGTGCCGGCGACGGCCGGCGAGATGATCGAGGAGCCGGCGGTCGAGCGCGGCGCGCCGAGCGGGTCGCGGGTGCCCGAGCCGATGCCCGTGAGCGCGACGCCGATCGCACCCGCAAACGCCCGGGCGAAGGTGGCCGCGGCGGCGGCGACGGCCTGGGTCGAAGGTGGCTCATCGGGCCGTCCGGCCTCACGAGCAACCGACGTCGACACCACGCCGGGCATCCCGCACGGATCGATCAGCTCGAAGTCGGCGAGATCGGGGTCGATGTTCAGGGCGATTCCGTGAAAGCTCACACCGCGCTCGATCCGGAGGCCGAGGGCGCCGATCTTGCGCGGTACCGGCCCGTCCGCCTCGACCCAGCAGCCCGGATGGCCGTCACGCCGGGCGGCATCCACCTCGCTCGCCGCGCAGGTCGCCACCATCGCCGCCTCCAGCGCGCGGACGAGGGGCCGGAGGAGCAGGCCGCGCCGCGACAGGGCGATGATCGGATAGGCAACCAGCTGCCCCGGTCCGTGGTAGGTGACCTCGCCCCCGCGCTCGACCCGGAGCAGCTCGATGCCCCGTGCTCCGAGTTCGGCCGCGGTCGCCCGGACATGCGATGCGTCGGCCTGGCGGCCCAAGGTCAGGACGGCCGGATGCTCCACGAGGAGGAGGCGATCGCCGATCGCGCCTCTGGCCCGCTCGGAGGCCAGTTCCTTCTGAAGCGTCCAGATCGAGCGGTAGTCGGCCCGGCCCAGCCAGATCGCCTCGAGCGGCCCGGTCTCGGGCCGTTCGATCGGTCGGAAGCCAGCCTGAGGCGCGGTCGAGTCCACGCTCGCACGATAGCAGGGGTCAGGGTGGCGACCCGTCGCGCGGCTTCGGCGCGGGCCGGTCCGAACGGGTCAGATGGGCCGAACGACGACGTTCGTGCGATCGTCGATTCGGGTCACGTCGATCTTCAGCAGGACGCTGGTCGGGTTCTGGTCGAGATCCCAGGTCCCATCGACGACGAGGCTGATCAGGTCGCCGGAGCCCGTCGAAATCCAGGCGTCGAGCGAGCCGCTCGTCAGCCCGGCATCGCTGGCAACGACGTCGTTGGCGTCGGTCCGGTAGTGGATCGTCTTCTGGCCGTTGCGGGTCGCCGGACCGACTCGCCGGAGGGCGGCCGAGAGCGAATCGAACTCGTTGACGAGATCGATCGGCGAGAGGGTGGTGAAGGCGGCATCGAAGTCGGCGGCGCCGCCGGGACTCCGGACCCAGCCCGCGGTGCCCTCCCGGAGCCAGGCCTGGTCGCCGATCACGACCGCGCGAAGGCGTCCCCCACTGTAGCCGTCGACCCCGGTCATGCTGAACTCGGCGGCCGGTTCCGCGCCCTGGACGAGGGTGGCGGTCATCGTCACCTCGGCGCCGGCCGAGGTCGGCGGGATGATGCCGCGGCTGACGATGGCGACCCGGTAGGAGCGCAGGTCGGCCAACGCGTTCGCCGCATCGAGAAGCCCGGGCTCCGAGCCGGACGGCTCCGGCCGGAACGTCGGCGTCTCGTCGAGCTCGGTCGGGGTCGGGGAGGCCGTCGGCTCGGGCGTAGCGACGTCGCGCGATGGCCGGGGCGTGACCGTCGCGGTCATCAGGTCGCAGCCCGCAACCGACCAGCTGATGGTGGCAGCGAGGAGCGCGACGGCGAGAGCGGGGCGGCCAGTCGTGATGGGAGAGCGCATCGTTGGCCCCGAACGCGGAACAGTCGACGCGAGGATAGCAAGGCAGAGCCCCGGGTCCGGTCCGGAGACCCACCCATCGAACGCGGGGCGGTCACGGGAAATCTCGGCCGATCGGCGACGACTGGCAGCCAGTTAGTTCCCGCCCAGGATTTCAGGCGCCGCGTCGGGATTGCGCCTTCCGGCGCCCGCTGGCTCATCGAGCCGATCGCTCTCTTCCCAGGCGGGCTCGCCGGTCTCGTGATGCCGATCCCGACCTGCCTCGCGGCGCTCGTGGCGTGGGACCGGCTCTGCATCGGCAGGGTCCGGAATTCCCAACAACGCTCGTTTGATCCGCGATGCCACCGACATCAGGGTCTCCTCCTCGAAGATGCGCAGGTCTGTCTCGCCCTCGATCTTGCTTCACGTCGTCAAGGCGATCCGCAATGGGATAGCGGCCAGGCGTCGAAGGGCGGGGGAATTGGACCCGCCCGCCCTTGACCGGTTCCGGCAGCCGTCTCGCGCGTGGGATAAGGTGCCGCGGGCGCATCGTGCCGTCGGCCTGGGGGCCGATCGGAGTTGCCCTCCGGCGGTGCCGCCCAGCCGCCGCCGATCCGAAAGCCGAGCAGGAGTCGGGGACCGATGGGTCGGAACGTGCCAGGGATCCGGCGGGTTCCAGAACTGACGATCTGGTTCTGGGTGATCAAGCTGCTCACGACCGGCATGGGCGAGACGACCTCGGACTTCCTCGTCCGGACGATCAATCCAGTCGTTGCCGTCGTTCTTGGCGGGTTCGCGTTCGTCCTCGCCATGGCCCTCCAGCTCTCGGCCGGTCGGTACGTCGCGTGGCGCTATTGGTTC
Source organism: Candidatus Limnocylindrales bacterium (assembly GCA_038204565.1). Taxonomy (GTDB): domain Bacteria; phylum Chloroflexota; class Limnocylindria; order Limnocylindrales; family CSP1-4; genus CF-46. The sequence goes on along the minus strand of JBBRCU010000005.1, from coordinate 4,737 downwards.
GCGGTCGCGATGGTGGCCGTGTTCGGGACGATGGCCGCCGACGTCCTCCACATCGTGATCGGCATCCCGTATCTCGTGTCGACGACGTTCTTTTCCGTCGCCCTCGTCGTCGTCTTCGCGTCGTGGCGAACGCGCGAGGGCACGCTGTCGATCCACAGCGTCGACACCCGATCGCGCGAGCTCTTCTACTGGGCGACGGTGCTGACGACGTTCGCTCTCGGTACCGCGGCCGGGGACATGACCGCGATCACCCTGGGCCTCGGATACCTCGCATCGGGCGTTCTGTTCGCGGTCCTGATCGCCGCCCCGGCAGTCGCGTACCGGTTCGCCGGCCTGGACGCGATCGTGGCCTTCTGGTTCGCCTACATCGTGACGCGGCCGCTCGGGGCATCCTTCGCCGATTGGGCGGGCCGGCCGCGGAGCCTGGGCGGGCTCGCCATCGGCACGGGCCTCGTCAGCCTCGTCCTCGCGATCGTGATCGTTGCCATCGTCGCCGGGTTGACGATCTCGGACCGGGATCGGGAGAGGCAAGCGGCCTGAGGGAGCTGCCCCGTGGACGACCTTGGCAACCGACGCGATCCGTCGCAGCGGCCCGCAACCGGAACGCCGGAGCAGGTATCACCGCGCATCAGGCGCGCCGAACCTTCGGCTTGCTACGAAGCCGGTCGTCCTCGGCGGCGATGACATTGGGGCAGCCACAGGATCTCGCCAATAGCCCGTCGCAGTCGGCCCTGCTGATCTGTCCTCGCGCGTACGGTCAAGAGGCTGTCGCGCTCTCCCTGCATCCAATCGAGGGCTCTTACGTGCCTCCAGCAACTCGGCCAATGCGCACAGCGCTTTCGGCCTACGCGTGGGGCTGCCGGCCGCGTCTCCGCCCGACGGCTGCCGGCCGCGAGTCAGGGCCTGCCATCCGCTCGCGGGCCGTGTCGGCGGCGAGGGCGAGATCGGTGCCGGGATCTGGGCTGGCCCAGCCGATCATGAGGCGAACCGCCAGCCCGGCGGACGCGAGCCAGGAGTCGCTCGCGGCCCGGACCCGGTCGACGTAGCGGCGTGCCGCCAGCTCGTCGGTCTCGACGAGCAGGACCCCGAAACAGGCCACGCCAAGTCGCGCGACCCGATCCGTGGCCCGGCCTTCGGCGACGAGCAGGCGGGCCAGCTCGGCGGCAACCCGATCGGAGGCAGCAGCACCGAGCCGCTCGGCCATGCCGTCGAGACCGGGGCATTCCGCGATCACGACGGTCGCGGGCCGTCCGAAGCGCGCGACGCGGGCCGTCTCCTCGCGGAGCTGCCGGTTCCAGGTATCGGACTCGGCAGCGGCGGCAACGGCCGGTGCGGCGTCGTCCATCGCGGTCCGGTCTGGTTGCTGGCGGCCCACCGCCAGCACCGTCGACGCTTGGGCCGTTGACGCTTGTGCGGCAGGTCGCGGACCCGCGACGGGCCCGCCACCGCCGGCGTTCCGGTCGACACCGGAGACGAACGCTTCAATCGCGGCGGCGGTGCCTGCACCGTGGTCGACCACGCCGTGGCTGTCCGGCTCGGGCCAGGGGACGGGATTGGTAGCCGGAGGTCGCACCGCCGCTGGCCTTCGGACCCAGCGGCCCGCAAGGCCCGGAAGGCTCCACGGCCGTCGATCGCGATGGCCAGCCGCGGCAACCACCGCGACGTTCATGGCCAGAGTCGCGCCGATGGCGATGAGGAACAGCTCGTTCAGCGACATGAGCTCAGACGGCGCGTCGGTTCGACGGAACGTTCGTGGGTCGGTTGAACAGTCGTCGCCAGCCCGAGGGGCCGTGCTGGCGCGGATGGGACTCGGCGTAGCCGGCCCGATCGAGGACTTCGGTGGCGAGCAGGCGGTAGTCACTCGAGGCGCCCGACTCGGGCGCGAAGGTGGTGATGGGCTGGCGGGCGGCCTCGGCCTCCGCCAGGCGAATGCTCTCCCGGATCGACGCCCGGGCGACGAGCCCGCCATAGGTCAGTTCGAGCTCGGTCAGGACGGCCTTTGCGTGACGGGTCCGATTCACGCGGCAGGCCAGGATCATCGGCTTGCCGAGGGCGGGATTGAGGCTCGAATGGAGGCGGGCCATCTCGCTGACAACCGCGGCGACGCCCGTCAGGGCGATGGCATGGGCCTCGACCGGGACGATCGCCTCGCGGACGGCCATCAGCGCACCGACCGACAGATAGGACAGGGAAGGTGGACAGTCGATGATGACGAACGCCCAGCGCGCACGGAGGCGCTCCACCGCCCGCAGCACACCGACCCCGATGTCGCCCATCATCGTCCGTTCCGCGGTCAGGAGCCAGGGCGAGGAGCGGACGACCTGGAGGCCGGCGAACCGGGTGTTGACTGCGAGGTCGCCGAGCTCGCGCGTCCCAACGAACGAGTCGAACAGGCCCCGGTCATCCGCGACGTCCGCAAGCCACCGGGACGCGCTCGCTTGCGGATCCAGGTCAACGAGGAGGATCGACAGGCCGCGCTCAGCCAACGCCGCAGCCAGGCAGACGGCGGTTGTGGTCTTGCCGCTTCCGCCCTTCCGATTGACAACAGCGATCGTCCGCACGGCGGCGCCCCAGGTTGACGACGATGACGGGACAGGGCCAGAAACTGGGTTCGGCTTGAAGGTCCGGAGGTCGATTCGGAGCCTCGGTCTGCCGCTCGCGAGCCGCACCTCCTGCAGGCCCAGCGTACACCGCTCCGACCTGGAACATGCGTCCGCCGCGACCCGTTCTGGCCAATGCGGTACGACACGGGTCAGTCTCGCGGCGATCGATCTGGACATCGGCATCCGCTGACCCCGACCCGGCGCGGTCGGTCGGTCCCCAGGGCCGGGCGCCGACGCGGGTCAGCCGCCGGTCACGTCGATCAGGAGATCCGTCGCCGCTCCAAGGGCGAGATGACCGACAACCCCGCGGAGGTGCGTGGAGAGCGGATAGGCGTCGGGCGGAGCCGACAGGCCGAGGGACGTGTTGAGAAGTTCGTCGTTGAGGAGGAAGACAAGCAGCCCGAAACGAGGCCGCGGCCTGCTCCCAGACCCGGGATCCAGCGCCGGGTTGCCCCGTAGACGGCACCCGGGATCACGCCGAGTCCGTAATGCAGGGCCAGCTCGACGCTCGGCCGGAGATCGTCGCCGACCTGGAACCCGGTCTCGCGCTCGATGAGGGCGACAAGATGAGTGACCGACGACTTGCCGTCCGGCTGGGCGGCCCTCTCTCGCGCCGCGTCCGCCGGCGTCTGCTGCTCCTGCAACTCCGTGGTCACGAGGTCCATCAGCCAGGTCGCAATACCGCCGGCCACCGCGCCTCGCACGACGTTACCGAACAGGGACTCGCGGCCCGGATCTCCCACCCTTGCACCTCCGTCGACGTCGCACGCCGCCCCTTCGAAGTCCAGCACGCCCCAGGAAGCCCGAACCCGACGCGACGTCGAATGCGTCCGAAGTTGCAGGCGAGCGACAAGATCACACCGCATCCTCGATGCGCCGGAGCGCCTGTGCGAAGAGGCCACCCATGACCCGCGCTGTCGTCGGGAACGCGTGGATGGTATCGGCGAGCACATCGATCGTCGTCTGGGTCTTGATCGCCAGGACGGCCTCATGGATGACTTCCGAGGCAGCCGGCCCGGCGATGAAGGCGCCGCGGAGGGTGCGGGTCCCGCGATCCACGACGATCGTCACGTGACCCGATGCCTCGGCGACGTACCCCTTCGCGGTCATCGCCAGGTCCGCGACCTCCTCGAAGACGTCGTGACCAGCCTCGATGGCCTGCTCCAGCGTCATGCCGACGCCCGCCGCTTCCGGGTCCGTGTAGACGGCTCGCGGCAGTGCCGAGTAGTCCGGCCGGACTCGGTCACCGAGAGCGATCCGGATGGCGAGCTCGCCCTGGTAGTGGGCAAGGTGCGTACTCATCTCGGGACCGGCCGGATCGCCAATGAGGAAGACCCCATCTGCGATCCGAAGGTCTGGACCGACGGTCGCTTGTCCAGCGGATGCGTCGACGCCGACGGTTTCAAGCCCAAGGTCGGCCAGCGGGTACGTTCGCCCGACCGCCATCAGGATCTCGTGCCCTTCGACATAGCTGCCATCCGAGAGCCGAACGACATGTGCGCCGGCCTCACCCGCAACCGCCTCGATGCGCATCGCGCGGACTCCCGTCCTGATGCCTACCCCATCGCGGCGTAAAGCGGCGTCGATCGCTGCGGAGCTGCGCGGATGGTCCTTCGCATTGATGGCCGCCTGTGTCGCGACGAGCACCGTACGCACGCCGTATCGGGCATAAACCTGGGCCATCTCGACGCCCGTCGGTCCGGCGCCAAGGATCACCAGGCTTTCCGGCAGTGTCCGTGCCGAAGTCGCCTGGCGGTTCGTCCATGGGGTGATCGACTCGATCCCGTCGATGGGCGGGATCGTCGCCGACGAACCCACGGCGATCACGATGTGATGAGCCCGCAGGGTCCGCTGCTGGTCGTCGGCCGAGACAACGATGGTCCCCGGCCCGGTGCTCCGCGCCGTTCCGCGTATCGTCACGGCTCCGGCGGCCTCAAGGCTGCTCACGTGGCCGGCGTCGCTCGGCCAGTCGATCACCTCGCGATTGATCATGTAGTCGCGACGGGCCGATGCCTTTGGCCACTCGTAGTCGCCGCCGCCTGCGTGCACGGCCGCCGCGTGCAACAGCGCCTTCGACGGCATGCAGGCCCAAAACGGGCACGAGCCACCAAATAGCTCCCGGTCCACGATGGCG